>NZ_JBTMXA010000009.1:0-202801 GCF_054489545.1 Mesorhizobium sp. A556 | reverse complement strand
TCCCGCGTGGCGTCGATGCCTGAGACGCCAACAGCGCCTGAACCTCGGCGAACGTATCGGCATCGATGATCGGCAGGTGCTCACCTTCATAGACATTTTGCCGTTCACCCATCACTCGCAATGTCCCAAAAGCGGACCGTCGGCTTTGTCAAACACGACGTCAGCACGAGTGGATTTCGAGCCGTCCCGGTCTCAATCTAGATCCACGCATGCCGAAGGTCGTGGCGCCAGTAGACCTCGCCGAGGTCCAGTTGCAGGGCGTAGGCGGCCGCCAGCGAGAGCGCAGGGTAATGACCCATGCACTTTGTCGGCGCCATAGACGGAGACGCCGATATGCGAGACGTCGTTTAGCTCGTCCTGGCCGATCAGTTCCACGACTACCCAAACGTATCGACTGGGCAGCTTCACAGATCGCGAGGCCTCTACCGCCGATTGAACTATCCTGCTCGCCCGGGATGCCGAAAGCGTTATTGGCATGCGCCCTCAATGACTCCGTACCCGTCGAACTTGGGTTCTTCCGCTTCCACGCCTCCCAATTCCCGCGGGTGACGTCTACTGGAACCACCGGCTTGTCAGCCATGTTGGATAGCATTGCCTCGGCCATATGGTCGTTCCAAGCCTCCAAGCTCGAGCCGCGGCTCGTTCGGGAGCGCGGCGCGGACCCTGCGGTGTTCGACCTGGGATAGCTTGGGTATGGTCAGCGCCGTGTGCTTGACCTTGTCGAAGTCGACGCGATTGCGACGAGGTCTGCGGCCGCCGAAGAATTCGCTGGTCCCACCGATCGGGATCGCAGGCTTGACGTACGTCCTGCCCTCCCAGTCGAACACCACATCCGTCTGCGCCTCCTTGCCGGCGAACTCCCCGTGCTCGGCGCTGACGGCAGCCTTCTTCTTCCTGGTGCCGGAATCGCCGCGCTGGCTGGCATCGGTCGGCCGCACCATGATGGCCGAGGAAGCTTGCCGGCGTTTCGAGGCCTCGGCTGGAATAATATCTGCGCCGACCCGCGAGTTGCCGGCGCTCGAGCGCGCCCGTGATGGTGCACAAGGGATTTCACGTCAGCGATTCCCTGCTGGTCGCGGGACTGACGATGTTCGGGCCGGCGCTCGGGATCTCGGCGGCAGCGTCCTTCATCGACAAGATTCCGCGGCGACGGATGCTCCTTGCCTGTGCCGCCACGATGATGGTGACGGGCCTCGGCTTCGCAACCGGTACCGCCCTGCTGCCGCTGATCGCAGCCGGCGTGGCGTTCAATCTCGCCAGCGCCGTCTACAGTGTCGTGCTCGGGCTCTATGCAGCCGAATTGTTGCCAACGCATCTGCGGGCCTCCGCGACTGCCGGAGCCTGGGGATTGGGCCGATGGTGTCGGCGCTGGTGCCGATCGTGCTGCTGCCGCTGCTTGGCGGCTACGGCGCGCTGGCGATGTTCACCGTCATCTCTGCGGCGCTGTTGGCCAGCCTCGCCCTGATCCGGGTCGCGGCCCCGCCGGGGCGGGAGCGCATGCCGGTCGAATAACGCAGCCCCATTGCGCGCCTCATGTCCAGAAAGCTCCGTTCAAGCCGAACGGCTTTCTGGACCGGATCGAGCCGCCATTCGTCAAGCGGATCGGCCACTGAACCCTTTCTTGACAAGGGCCTACTTGACGGGCTCGGCGTTGCACCAGTCGTAGATGCTCAACGCCATGACCTTGATCGAGGTGATGTAATCGTCGATCGACACATATTCGTCGTTGGCGTGCATGATTGCGGTGGAGCCGGGGCCGAAGATCACCGTCGGCGTATTGCCGTAGCTGTTCAGGAAGCGCGTGTCGGCGGCGCCCTGCCGTCCGGTAATCACCGGCTGCTTGCCGGTCACTTCCGTGTAGGTGCGGCACACCGTCTGGACGATGGCGTGATCGACCTGGATCTCCGAGGCTTCCGCGTCGTAGCCGACGAAGCGCACGACCGGCGGATGATCCTTCATCCAGGGGTCGGCGGCGGCCGCTGCCGCGATCTTGTCGACCAAGCTCTGCTTGACGCCCTCGTGGTCTTCGCCGGGCACCGTGCCGATGCTGCCCTTGAGCCGTGCCGTCGCCGGAAACGCGCTCGGGTAGTTGCCCGCTTCGAAGCTGCCGATGATGCAGGGCAGCGAATCCAGCGCGTTGGGATAGAGCGGATGCTTGATGGTGGCGACGCGGTGGTCTTCCAGTTCCTGCACCGCCTGCGCGATCTTGTTGCCAAGCTCGATGCCGCTGATGCCCAGATAACGCTGCTGGATGCCGGCTGCCTTGCCCTGAATATCGATCTGGAACCAGATACGACCGATGCAGGCCGGCTGCACGGCAAGGTCGCTGGTCTCGCCGGAAATGCCGGCGTCGGCGCTATAGCCGCGAATGACGGTGTCGAGCGTGCCGTGGCCGGAGACCTCCTCGTCGATGACGACGTTGATCATGACGTCGCCCTTCGGCGTCAGGCCGAGTTCCTTGAGATACTGCACGGCCAGGATGTGGCTGGCGACACCGCTTTTCATGTCGCAGGAACCGCGGCCGTAGATACGGCCGTTCTCGATTTTCGCCGACCAGGGATTATCGCTCCAGCCTTCGCCGTTGCCGACCGGGATGACGTCGGTGTGCCCGTTGAGAAGCAGCGAACGCCCGCCGCCCGTGCCTTTCAGCGTGGCGACGATGTTGGGGCGGCCCTCATAGCCGCGATCGACCGGCCGGTAGCCGGGGTGCTTCTTCAGCTCTTCCCAGTCCGTGTCCCACATGTCGACGTCGAGGCCGATCTTGTTCATGTAGCCGGAGACGAACTTCTGAATAGCGGCTTCGTCGCCGGTAACGCTTGGAATGGCGACCATTTCCTGAAGAAAAGTGATTGCCTGGTCCCGGCTCTGGTCAATTTTCTCGACTATCTTCTGGCGGTTAAGGTCGCTCATGGAGCGGGTCTCCGAATTCCTGCTGTTGGTATTGGCGTGCGTGCCTGAAAAGCACGCACGCGACGTAGTATCCCCTTGGCTCAAAGAGCTTTGAGGCGGGGAATGATCTCGCGTGCGATCGTTTCCACCTGATCGGCCTGGTACTTGTAGGGAACGAAAATGATCTTCTGGACGCCGGCGTCGATATGCTCGCGCAGCTGTTCCACGCATTCGTCCACGGTGCCCATGATCGCGCTTTCACGGCTGCAATCGCTGTGCTCGGGGAAGTCCCACTCGGTGTTGAGCCACTGCATCATGTCGTCGCGAACGGCGTCCTTCGACTTGCCGACCATGATCGGCAGCTGCGAGGCGTTGAGCATCGTATCCGGGTCCTTGCCAGCGGCCTTGGCGTAGCCGAGGATCTTGGTCCAGGACTTCTTGAAGTCTTCGGCACGGTAGAAATAGGTGAGCCAGCCGTCGCCGCCCTCTGCCGCGCGCTGGAGCACGCGCTCGACATAGCCGCCGATCAGGATCGGGATTGGGGACTGCGCGGGCTTGGGATACATCACCGCCTTGGAGATCTTGTGGTTCATGTATTCACCGGACACCATCTCTTCGGACCACAGGCGGTGCATGATCTCGAGGTTTTCGTCCATCAGCTTGCCGCGCTTTTCGAAGGGGATGCCGACGGCGTCGAACTCGCGCTTGTACCAGCCGGATGCCATGCCCATGACGAGGCGGCCCGCCGACAGCTGGTCCATGCTCGACAACTGCTTGGCCAGTGCAACCGGATTACGCAGCGGCAGGACGAGAATGCCGGTGCCCATCTTGATGCGGGTAGTGCGCGCGGCAATACCCGTCAGCACCGTCAGGGAATCGATGATCGGAAAGTTGGGATCGACGCCGAGCAGCATGTGATCCCACACCCAGACGGAATCATAGCCGAGTTCTTCGACGCGAACGCCGTATTCGACCAGCTTCCTGGCGTCGGGCATCTCGGGAAATGCGGTAAAATTTCGAGCGGCAATGCCGAAAGTCTTGCTCAATTTTGTCATGTAAATACCTCCAGGTGCAATTGGATCAGGCTGTAAACAGGCGCTCGGGGTCGAGCTCCCGCAACAGCTCGAGTTCTTGATCGGTAGGCGGTGCAGTAACGGCGACCTGCGCGTCGAAGATCAGGTCGAAGCCGGTGTTGTCCTGGACCTGATCGCGGGTAACGCCGGGGTTGAGGGCCAGCACCTTCATGTGGCGCGTTTCGTCATCGAAGCCGAAGACGGCGAGTTCGGTGATGACGCGGTACATGCCGCCCATCGGCAGGCCGCTTTCGGCGCGGCTGTTGCCGCCGCGGATGAAGCCGGGGCTGGTGATGAAATCGACGTTCTTCACGAACCGCCGCTTCTCGTGCTTCATGGCGACGATCATGTTGGTGAGACTTGAGATATCGTTGCCGCCACCGGTTCCGGGAAGCCGCGTCTTGGGCGCTGCCGGGTCACCGATGTAGGACGAATTCAAATTGCCCCACTGGTCGATCTGGGCACCGCCCATGAAGCCGATGTCGACATAGCCGCGTTGCAGCAACAACAGCACCTCGGCGCTGCCGAGCACCATGTTGGCCCGTTTCGTGCAGCGCTGGTCGTTGGTGGAAGGCGGCAGCTTGCCCGGCTCGACGAACGCGCCGACGACGCCGCCCTCGAACAGGATGGTAAGGCCGGGACAGCGCAGGCGCTGGGCAAGCGTGGCAGCCAGCAGCGGCGTGCCGACGCCGGCGAACACGACCTGGCCGTCGCGCAACTGGCGGGCGCTCAGGATCGCCAGGATCTCGGCTGCGGTATAGCGCGGCGTATCAGTCATTATAGATGCTCCGGCCCCTTTGGCTTGCCTCGAGAAGTTCGTCCATGCCGATCAAGGAAAGGTATTCGTTCCAGGATTCCGGCGCGTAGAAATAGCGCTCCAGATATTCGCGCATGCCTTCGACCGGGTTGGAATTGACCTGCTTCACATAGGCTTCCATGTGCTTCATCATCGGCTCGTAGAGGCCGTAGCATTCATGCGGAGCCGAGCCGTAAGGCACCTCGACAACCGCATCGACGCAGAAGAACGGGATCTTCGTCTGGTCCGGCGAACGGCGGATCTGGTCGTTGGAGACGATGCGCTCCGTCGTCATGATGACCTTGTTGGCGGCCATGGCCAGGTCGATGTCCATGAACTGCAGGCCGTCGATCTGGGCGTTGCCATAGGCATCGCAGCGCTGGACGTGGATCAGCGCGACGTCCGGATTGAGCGCCGGCACCAGAAGCAGCTGCTCGCCGGTGAAGGGACAATCGATCTGCTTGGCCTCCGGCCGCTGCTTCAGGACGCCGGAGCCGAGCATGGCGCGCATCGGCATGAACGGAACGCCCATGGCGCCGGCGCGGAACCGCATGCCGACCGCCATATGGCTCCACTCGTCATAGCGCTTGCCCTGCGTCTCGACATGGTGGCGCATTACCTTGGACAGGCCCCACAGAATGCCCTGTGCGAACCAGCTGGTGAGGATATGGTCCGACACACCGGAACCGAACAGCAGGTCGCCGTCGGTCGAGACGATGCAGCGCGAGCAGGACAGGTCCTTGCGGCGCTGGCGGATAAGCTCCCAGATCAGCGCCATCGGCGTGCGCGACATCGTCGAGCCGCCGATGCCGACCTTCATGCCGTCCTGGACGAAGGAAGCAGCTTCGGAGAGCGATACGACTTTTTCGCGCAAACTCCTGTCGCGCCGGGACATCTTCTCCCTGAGTACCTTGTAAGGTTCCACCTCGGCTTCGAGCACGCAATTCTCCTTCATTGGCGACAAGCCCTACTTTGTCATCTGGCGCGAGACCGACCCGGTCCGGGTCGGTCGGACCTTACTCCGTTTCGGTCCGCTTCGATTGAATTAGACCTATCATACTGATGTTAGTAAAACCAGCGCATATTGCAAGATTCTACCGCCCAGGCCGGCGGGCGATCCCAAAAAGACTCCCAGAAATTTCAGATGGCCAGAAATTTCAAGCGGGTTGGAGATCTGCCGTCTCGGTACGGCTTTCCTGGTTGGTGTAAGCGGGTTCGGGCTGCCGCTTCGGCGCGTCGCCGTAAAGCGTGGTGCGCTGGCGGGGCAGCCGACCGGCCGCATGGATGATTTCCTCCATCCGCTGCGGCGTCATCTCCTGCCCGTAGCTCGCACCTGCCGAGCGCGAGATGCTCTCGTCCATCAGCGTGCCGCCGAGATCGTTGACGCCGGCCTCGAGGCAATGCCGCACGCCGGCCGGCCCGAGCTTCACCCACGACGCCTGGATGTTGGTGATGTGCGGATGGAGCGCGAGCCGGGCGATTGCATGCATCAGGATCGATTCGCGGAAAGTCGGGCCGGGGCGCGACTTGCCCTTCAGATAGATGGGCGCCTCCATGTGAACGAAGGGCAAAGGCACGAATTCGGTAAACCCGCCGGTCTCTATCTGAAGATCGCGCACGCGGATCAGGTGCCGTGCCCAATGCTCGTAGCGGTCGATATGGCCGAACATGATGGTGGCGGTCGAGCGGAACCCGACGGCGTGGGCATCGCGCATCACGTCGAGCCATTCGCCGGTGTTGATCTTGTCCGCGCACAAAAGCGCGCGCACCTCGTCGTCGAGGATTTCGGCGGCGGTTCCTGGTAGCGTATCGAGGCCGGCCGCCTTCAGTTGCCGCAGAAAGTCGATCACCGGAATGCCGAGCGTCTTTGCGCCCTGCCAGACCTCGAGCGGCGAGAAGGCATGCATGTGCATGGCCGGCACGCTGCCTTTGACGGCCGCGCAGAGTTCGAGATATTTCTGGCCGGTATAGGAAGGATGGATGCCGCCTTGCATGCAGACTTCCGTCGCGCCGCGCTGCCAGGCCTCGCCGACCCGCTCCGCCACCTCCGCCATCTCCAGATCATAGGGCCGCCCGCGCAGATTCTCGCTGAGCTTGCCCTTGGAGAAGGCGCAGAACTGGCATTTGAAGTAGCAGATGTTGGTGTAGTTGATGTTGCGGGTAATGACGTAGCTGACGGTGTTGCCGTTGACCTTGCGCCGCAAATCGTCGGCCGCGCGGCACACGGCGGCAAACTCTTGCCCACGGGTCTTGAACAGCCGCACGATCTCGGTTTCGGACAGCGCTTGCGCACCGGCCGCCTTGTCGAGGATTGCCTGCAACGCGCTCTTGCCCGAAGCTATAGCCGGCGCCTTGAGCAGCGCGACATCGGCCGCCGGCAACGGGTCGTTCCGGCCGGGGCACCAATTGTCCGTGCGCGGCCATCCGTCGCCATCGACGAAATTATAGAACGGCGTGCGCACCTTGGCATCGACCCAGCGCAAGGCATGGCGGGCGAAGGCCGGATAGATCGCCAGCCGCTCGACAAGGGTCTTGCCGGCGGTCTTGGTGGCGGCTTCGAGTTCCTTGAGATGCGGCCAGGGGGCCTCGGGATTGACGTGGTCGGGCGTCACCGGCGAGACACCGCCCCAGTCGTTGATGCCGGCGTCAACGAGTTGGGTCAGCACGCCGGGGCTGAGATTGGGCGGCGCCTGGATGTTCATTTCCGGCTCGAACAAAAGCCGCGCCACGGCGATCGTCCAGAGGTGGTCCTCGAGCGACGGCGCTTCGACATGGGCCATGCGGGTGCCGGGCTTCGGCCGGAAATTCTGGACGATGATCTCCTGGATATGACCGTGCGCATCGTTGAGGTCGCGCAAGGCAAGCAGCGCATCGATGCGCTCGGCGCGCGTCTCGCCGATGCCGATGAGAATGCCGGAGGTGAACGGGATGGCATGCTTGCCGGCGCGCTCGATCGTGTCGAGGCGCGCGGCGGGCACCTTGTCCGGTGAGCCGTGATGGGCCTGCCCCCTGGCGAGCAGTCGCTCGGAAGTGCTTTCCAGCATGATGCCCTGCGAGACCGACACACGGCGAAGCGCTTCAAGATCTTCGTCCGCCAACAGCCCCGGATTGACATGCGGCAACAGGCCGGTTTCGCGCAGCACCATCGCGGCCATTTCGACGAGGTAGGACAGCGTCGTCTCGTGGCCGAGTTCGGCAAGTTCCGTGCGCGCCTGGCTGTAGCGAAGCTCGGGCTTGTCACCAAGGGTAAACAGCGCCTCCTTGCAGCCGGCCTCCTTGCCGGCCTTGGCGATTGCCAGCACCGCTTCGCGGTTCAGGAAGGCCTTCTCGCCCTTTTTCGGCGGGTGCGCGAAGGTACAATAATGGCAGACGTCGCGGCACAGTTGCGTCAGCGGGATGAAAACCTTGCGCGAATAAGACACGGCATCGCCATGCGCGGCGTCGCGGCGCGCGGCGGCGGCGGCGATCAGCGGCGACAGGTCCACCATGTCGACGAGGCCGAGGGCTTCTTCACGCGTGAGGCGTTGTTCCGGCGCGAACCCGGCAAGGTTAAACGAAGCGCTCATGGCAATGATACCTCCTTGATGGATCCGACTTGCGCAGGCAACCCCGTTTGGACGAAGCGTCCAAACTGGGCGCGCGTGCGCTTTGCAGGTCCCTTGCAGTCGTGGAAATCGAGATCGGCGGCGGTGTCGATGTCGTGGCCGGCACCATTCAGCGACAGGATTTGCGGTTCGATGCCGAGCGCGCGCGCCGCAGCAACATGGCGGGCGAAGCTGTCCCGGCCGAAAGCGGGCGCCAGCAGCGTCGGCGGCGAAACCGCCAGAATATTGGTGCCGCCGTCGCGCGTGGCGGGCACGACGACCACCGGGCTGTAGCGCATCGCAGCAAGGACCGCCGCGAATTCCGCCGGCGTGACGAAGGGGATGTCGGCCGGCACAACGATCACGCCTGCCCTGCCCTCGGCGTCGAGATGGCGCATGCCGTGCAGCACCGCCTCGTTCAGGTTCCCCACGGGCAGGCCCGCCTCGGCGGGGTCGGCAAGGACCGTCGCGCCGCAGGAGGTCGCAATCGAGGTCGCGTCGGCATCGGCGGTGACGACAAGGATGCCCGCCAGCGTCTCGACGCGCCCGAGTGCGGCGAGCACGTCGCACAGCATCGCGCGGGCCAGCGCCTTGCGCTCCACCGGGTCGAGAACGCCCGACAGGCGCGATTTCGAGTGCTGCAGCCGCTTAATGGGGACCAGCGCCCAGATGCCTTGCCTGCTGGCGGAAGCCGTCTTCACTGGATGGCCCTTGTCTTGGCTGGATGGGCAGCAATTTCATCGGCGAAGGCCAGCACCGCGCGGGCCAGGTTTTCGCGGTCGTCGTCGCTTTTCATCAGGGTCGGCGCGACATGGACAAGGCCGCCGATGGTGTCGCGCTCGGCGGCGTCCACATGGTCGATGACCAGGCCGTGCAGCAGGCCGCTATAGTGCTGGGCGATGGCGCGCGAGGTGGCGGGGATGCCAAGCTCCGCCATGATCTTCGTCGTCGGCCCTTTGACCGCCGCGCCGCCAATGATCGGCGATACCGCGACGACCGGCGCTTTCACGCGTTCAAGCAGGGACCTGATACCGGGCGCGGCGAGGATCGGATCAATGCTGAGAAAGGGGTTTGACGGACAGATGATGACGGCACGCAGATCGGGCGCCTGAAGTGCTTCCAGAACGTGCGCCGAAGGCCGGGCCTTCTCCTTGCCTTCGAAAACGATGCCGTTGATTTGCGGCTCGCAGCGGCGCTCCACGAAATAGCGCTGGAACGGCAGATAGCCTTCGGAGGTTGCCACCATGGTGCGAACGGGATCGTCGCACATCGGCAGGATACGGGCGGCGATGCCATGGCTTTGAGCCGCCTCGTGCGTGAAATCGGTCAGCGTATGGCCCGAGCGCAGGCGATGCGTGCGCTGGACATGCAGGGCAAGGTCGCGATCCCCCAGCCGAAACCACGTCTCGCCGCCCAGATGGCCGAGCGCCTCCATGAAATTCCAGCTTTCGTCGGCGCGGCCCCAGCCCAATTCCTTGTTGGCGATGCCGCCAAGCGTATAAAGCACGGTATCGAGGTCGGGCGAGACCAGCAGGCCGAGATGCTCGAAATCGTCCCCGGTGTTGACCACGACCGTCAGTTCAGAGCCAAGCACGCGAGCCAGACCCGCCGCCAGCTTGGCGCCGCCGACACCGCCGCACAGGGCGACGACCCGGCCGCCGTCCTTGCCGGAAATCGGTTGCTTTTCCACGTCGGGCTTCATCGGAACATGTCCCTCTCGCGGTTGCGGATCAACGCCGATGCGCCCCGGTCGGGCGCGGCGACGCTGAAGCCACGCACCAGAACCGCGGGAAGCCCCTCGGCCGCCTGGCCCATCAGCAAGGATGCCGCCGAAGCAAGCTCGTCGGCAATCGCGATTTCGGTGATCCTCAGCTTTCTTCCGAACAGATCCTCGGTCCCGGCGCGATCGACCAGCGAAGCAACGCCCGCCGCCCCCAGCGCGACACCGACGACGCCGTTGCGCCAAGGCCGCCCGAAACTGTCGTTGATGACGACGCCGATCCGCGCGCCGAACGCCTCGTCCAGCCGGCGCTTCAATTCACGCGCCGAACCGTCGGGGTCACGCGGCAACAGCAGGACGCGATTGCCGCTTTCGCCATGGTTGATGTTGGATTCGTCAATGCCGGCATTGGCCATGACGAAGCCGAGCTTGTGGGCGACCACCATGACGTGCTCGCCGACCTTGACAATTTCTTCCGCTTCGGAAAGCACCACCTCGACATGGCGAGGGTCCTTTCCAAGCTTCGCGGCCAGTTCCCGCGCCTGTTCGGAAGGTTTTACCCCGTCGAGGTCGACATAGAGCCCTTCAGCCTTCGAGACGATCTTCTGGGCGACGACGACGATATCGCCGTCGACCAGTTCGAGACCGTTCTTGCGCAGGGCTTCAACCAGCAGGCGGGCAAGATCGTCACCCGGCTCGACAAGCGGAAAGCCCGACAGGGCAAACAGGGAAACGGGCGCGGCGGGCATCGTTGGCGTCAACTCTGGCCGGCGGTTTCAAGGCCGGTGATGGCGATGCCGGCGCCCGGTACCTTGTAGTGGCGGTTGATCCAGATGAGGACGGAGGTCAGCGCCTCGGCAGCCGCGGAATTGGCCAGCAGGCCACCGCCGACGCCGCGATTGGCAACCGCGCCGGCAAGTTCGATCACGGCGTTGCGGGCATCCTTGTCGTCGCTGAAGACCAGCACGTCGCAATCGACGCGGCCACCGGCATGCAGCTTTGCCGCGCCGACATTATGAAACGCCGAAACGACCCTGACGCCTTCGCCGAGAAGGCGCTGGGCGATCACCGCCGCGGAACCTTCGCTCGGCAACTGGACGGTCGAAACCTTCGGCGGCACCAGCGGAACGGCGGCATCGACGACGATCTTGCCCTGCACCGCGTGCTTGATCTCTTCGATGGTCGCATCGTGGCTGGAGAACGGTACGGCCAGAATGATGATGTCAGCCGCACTGGCCGCGCCGACATTGCTGTCGCCGGACACGGTCGCGCCAAGCTCCGGCGCGAGCGCTGCCGCCTTCTCGGACGAGCGCGAGCCGATCACGACCTTGTAGCCGGCGGCAGCCCAGCCCTTTGCCAGGCCCGATCCAAGATCGCCCGTTCCACCGATGATGCCTATGAGCGGCTTGGACGTATCAGACATGCTTCCAGATCCTGTGAATATGGTAGGGCCAATTGCAAGGGACGGCCCTGAAGAAACGACTCAGGCGGCGCGTCATCGCGATCGACGATCACGGTCCAAAATACATACTATCAATAGAAAGATGATACAAGTAAGATTTGACCGGATGCTGGATTTCGGTGGCCGCGACCATCGCCACGGCCTCATCCGGCACGCGGGCGTTACGCGTGGCTGAGGCCCGCGCCAAGATAAGCGTCACGGACATGCGGGTCGTTGATAAGCTTTTCACCGGGGCCTTCAAGCGCCATCGTACCTGCTTCGAGTAGATAAGCGTAATCGCACATGTCCAGGGCGGCATAGGCGTTCTGCTCGACCATGAGAACGGTCGTGCCACCCTCGCGGATACCCTTGATGATCTCGAAGGTCTGCTCGACGATGTTGGGAGCAAGCCCCAGCGAGGGTTCGTCGAACATGATCAGTTTGGGCCGCGACATCATCGCCCGCCCGATGGCCAGCATCTGCTGCTCGCCGCCCGACAAGGTGCCCGCAATCTGCTGGCGCCGCTCGGCAAGCCTCGGGAACAGGCCGAAGATGCGGTCGAGGTCGGTCGCGACCTGCGCGCCGTCCTTGCGCAGGTAGGAGCCCATTTCCAGGTTCTCGATCACGGTCATGCTGCCGAACACTCGGCGGCCTTCCGGGCAATGCGCGATGCCGAGCGCGAGGATGCGGCTGGCGGACAGGCCGCTTATGCGCTCGCCGCGAAACAATATCTCGCCTTCCGCCGCCGGCACGAGGCCGGAAATCGCGCGCAACGTCGTGCTTTTGCCCGCGCCATTGGCGCCGACCAGCACCACGAGCTTGTTTTCCGGCACGGTAAGCGAAATGCCCTTGAGGGCGGTTACCTTGCCGTAGCGGCAGACCAGATTGCGGATCTCAAGCATTCTTGACCCCTTTTCCGAGATACGCTTCGATGACCTCGGGATCGTTCTGGATTTCCGATGGCGTGCCATTTGCGATGATGCGCCCGTAATTGAGCACGACGATTCGGTCCGAAACGCCCATCACCATGGGCATGTCGTGCTCGACCAGCAGGATGGTCTTGCCTGTGGCGCGCAGCTTGTTGAGCAGTTCGATGAAATGGCCGGTCTCGGAGGCATTCATGCCCGACACCGGCTCGTCGAGAAGCAACGCCGAGGGATCGGCGGCAAGCGCCAGCGCTACGCCGAGCAAGCGCTGGTCGCCATAGGGAAGGCTGCTACCAAGCTCGTCTGCCTGGTGGTCGATGCCGACCAGCTTGAGGATGTCCCATGCCTGTTCACGCAGCGCCTGCTCGGCCCTGCGCTCTTTGGGCAGCGACAGCATCGTGCCGAGCAGGCTCGGCTTCGTGCGGCGATGCAGGCCGATGAGGACATTCTCGAAGACCGATATCTTCTCGAACACGCTGGTGCGCTGGAACGTCCGCACCAGCCCGAGCGCCGTCACCTCGTGCGGCTTCAAGCCGTTGAGCGACGTGCCGCGAAAAGTGACCCTGCCATTGGTCGGCTTGAGGAAGCCGGTAATGACGTTGAAGGCCGTGGTCTTGCCGGCGCCGTTTGGTCCGATGAGACTGACCAGTTCGCCTTCGCCGACATGGAAGTCGAGGTCCGAGATGGCGACGAGGCCGCCGAAATGGACCGCGACATGCTCGATGGCGAGAATGGGCGGTGCGGAAGCTGTCTGTGCGTTCATCCGTTGAGCGCCTTGCTTGTTTCGGTGGTGAGGCGGCGGCCGACGCCGTCGGTGGGAGACTTACTCGAACGGTTGAACCAACGCTCTATTGCCGGAACGATCCCTTCGGGCAGGATGAATACGATCAGGATCATCAGCACGCCGTAGAGGATCCACTGGAACTCGGGACCGACATAAGAGCGCAGGATGACCGGGGTGACGCCGAAGATGACGCCCCCGACCAAAGGCCCAGCCAGCGTTCCCTTGCCGCCGGTGATGACCATGATGACCATGGTCACGGTGTTCAGGAACATGAAGATCATGGGATCGATGATCTGGATGTAATGCGCGTAGAGTCCGCCCGCGGTCCCGGCAATTGCGCCGGAAACGATCGCCGCAAGCACAAGGTAGCGGGTGACACTGACGCCGACCGACATGGCGAGCGTCTCGTTCTCCCGCAGGGCGATCATGGCCCGCCCGAAGGGCGAATAGACCAGCCGCTTTATGATGATATAGGCGATGACGATAGCCGTGAGCACGACATAGTAATTCTCGGTCTTGCTCCACAGCGTCGCATAGCCGGTCCATTCGAAACCAAGCGTCAGCGGGGGAATGCCCGGCAGCGCCAGCGGGCCGTTGGTAAGTTCAACCCAGTTCAGCGAGACGAGGCGCACCACTTCCGCGAAACTGATCGAGACGATGACGAAATAGGCGCCGCGCACGCGAAAGGCGAGCTTGCCAATCAGGTAGCCGCAGAAGCCGGCAGCGGCCGTTCCCAGGATCACCCCGACCACCGGCGGCCATGGGTCGTGCGTGATCTGGATGCCGAAAAACGAGATGCTGAACCCGAGCGATGTCAGGGCGCTGACATAGGCGCCGATGCCGAAGAAGGCGACATGGCCGAGGCTGAGCTGCCCGGTATAGCCGAGCAGGAGGTTCAGGCTCATGGCGGCTAGGATGAAGATTCCGGTTACCACCAGCGTGTGCAGGAAATACTGGTCCTTCAGCCACAGCGGAACGGTCGCGAAGAACACCAGGCAGATAAAAGTGAGCAGATGTTTCATCCGACGCGCTCCGAGCGGGCGAACAGCCCGGTAGGTTTGATGAGCAGGACGACGATGATGATGATGAAGCCCATCGCGTCGCGATACCCAGAGGAAACGTAGCCGGCGCCCATTTCCTCGGCGAAGGCCAGGATGAAGCCGCCGATCGCCGCGCCGGTCACACTGCCCAGGCCGCCGAGGATGACGATGGCGAAAGCCTTGAGCGCGGCAAGGTCGCCCATAGTCGGCGTGACGACGAAAACCGGCCCAAGCAGCGCACCGGCAGCGGCCGCAAGCGCCGATCCGAGCGCGAATGTCGTGGTGTAGATGGCGTTGATGTTGACGCCCATCAGGGCCGCGGTGCCACTGTCCTGGAATGTCGCGCGCATGGCCTTGCCGAGCTTTGTGCGGTTGAGCAGCGCGTAGGTGCCAGCGATCAGGACCAGTGCGAGGCCAAGCACCATCACCCGCAGCCAGGAGACCGATACCGAGCCGATCACCAGCGGCGCTTCAGGCAGCGGCGAAGGGATGGACTTGGCGACACCGCCCCATATCAGGCGCTCGACGTTTTGCAGGACGATCCATGCGCCGATCATCAGCAGCATGGTGGTGTCGATGTCGGCGTTGCGCTTCGATCGCAGCAGCACCAGCTCGATTGCCGCCCCAAGCAGCATGCCGGCAAAGATCGCAAAGGCGATCGAGGCGAAAAAATTCATGCCGAGGATAACGGCAAAGAAATACATCATGTACGCGCCGAAGGCGTAAAGCTCTCCATGCGTGAAGTTGACGATCTTCATGATCCCGAAAATCATGGTGAGGCCAATCCCCAGCAGGGCGTAAGTCCCCCCCATGATGAGCGCGTTGACGAGATGTTGAAGTAATTGGTCCAACGGCTGTTCCTCACCTGACTTTCCGAGCAACGCCATGGCTGCCGGCAAACGGAAGATGCGTCCCACGCACATGCGCGGCAGCGCCTGTCTTGACGGGATCCCCTACGGGCAGCGACAAAGTCGCATCACGCACCGAGGCCTATCGTACGTGCCCAGCCAACAGCGATCGCGACGCATTCGAGACCAACCATCGGCTTGCTTCCCCCTGCCCCAATTCCGGAAAATCAAGCCTCCATACCGGAATTGAAGCTCTCGCCGCGAAGGTCCGCGGCTTCATGCGACATTCATCGTCTTATGATATCATCATTAGTACCATAATAAGAAATTGCAAGGACCCATGCAAGATATTTCTGGCGCGGACCGGCCGCATTCGCAGGAGTTGGAGCACCGGACCGAAAAGGGTGCAAGATCGTGCGCCCTTTGCCAGAAGAAGCGCTTTTGAAACGAAAAGGGTCCTGGCGGAAGCCGTCAGGACCCAGGCGGTTTTCAGCGGATCAGGATGCCGGCAGGACGACCTTGCCGTCGACGATCTCGATCAGCGTTCCGTTCGCCATGTACTGGCCGCTTTCCTTGCCCTCGGGACCGTCCTTCACAAACTTGACGGTGCCATTGATGGTCGGGACATCAACCTTCCAGAACGCCTCTGTGATCGCCTTTGGCTCGGCGACGCCGGCCTTTTCGATCGCAGCCGCGATGACGGTAATGCCATCGTAACCGCGATAGCTCTCGGTCATACCGGCCTTGTCGTAGCCAGCCTTGGCCCAGGCATCGATAAATTTCTTGGCAAGTTCAGGATGCGGCGCCTTTTCGGGAGCCCAGGGCGCAAAGAACACCATGTGCTTGGTGCCATTGGCTGCCGCGCCTGCCTGCTGGATCAACTGGTCGGGGTTCTGCGAACCGCCGGTGGTGACGATCTGCTTGGTAATGCCGAGGGCTGCTGCCTGCTTGAGCACCAAAGTAAGCTGCTCGACCCCGGTGGTGACGATGATGGTGTCGGAATCGGTCCCCTTGATCTTGGAAAGCTGCGCGTTCATGTCTTGCGCAGCCTCATCCATCGTTTCGGTCAGCTCGACCTCGACGCCGTTTTCCTTCAGCATGCTCGAGAAGTCGGTTATCGTGCCGCGTCCCCAGTCATTGTTTATGGCCAGAAAGTCGACCTTCTTGATGTTGAGCGAGGGCAGCAGCTTCTTGAACAGAGCCGCTTCGACCCATGAGGGCGGCGAAATCCGGAAGATGTAGGGGTTACCCTGCTTTGTGATCTTACTGGCGGACGATGTCTCGACCAGCATCGGCACCTGATACTGCATCAGCTTGGGCATGGTGGCGAGCGTCAGGCTGGAGCCCCAGGAGCCCATCAGAACCGGCACCTTGTCGCGCTCGATCAGCTTTTCCGCGACGGCAGCTGCTTCCGTGGGGTTGCTTTTGTTGTCTTCGATGATCAATTCGATCTGACTGCCGAGTACGCCGCCATTGGCGTTGATTTCTTCAGCGGCGAGCTTGGCGCCCTCGATGATGTAGGTGCCGGATGCTGCGAAGGGGCCGGTCAGGGGTTCATTGACGCCGATCTTGATCGTATCGGCCATGGCGACGCTGGCTGTCGCCGCAAACAGCGATAGAGCCAATGTCGCAATGATGTGCGTGCGCTTCTTCATAAGTTCTCCTCCAGATTGACGTTGGGTTGGCTGTAATACAACACGCTTATGGCGGTGCCGCGATGGTCGCGGCGAGCGGACAAATCGTTCCTCCCGTCGATATTTCCGGCCCCCTGAAGCAGGGAAGCGGTATGCGCCATATACGCGAGTAATACTAACATGCTATTTTTAGTATGTTAGTGCAATTATTATTTTTCGCCTTTTATTGAAGCGCCGTCTCGCCATGCCTTCCTGCCGCGTTCCGGCGCGACCACGGACGGCTACAGCGGCCGAAGGAAGCAATCCAGCGGCCGCCGTCGGGCAGTTGCGCCTGACAATATCAGGCGGGCGATCGCGCCTGGTTCGAGAGTTGCTTGCGAAGCGCCCTGATCTCTTCGAAACGCCTGGTGACATCCGTCATGACAGCCACCATCCCCGTCACCTGACCGCCGGCGTCTTCAAGCAGCGTGATGGTGAATTCGAGTGAGATACGACGGCCATCCTTGTGCAGGCCCGGCACCGCCAGCACATCGCCAGCGCCATAACGGCTAACGCCGGTTCGCACGGTTTCGCGGTATCCGGCCCAATGTCGATCGCGAAGCGGTTCTGGAATAAGGATGTCCAGCGACTGGCCGAGAGCTTCCTGTTCGGAAAAGCCGAAGACACGCTCGGCCCCGCTGTTCCACAGCAGGATAATGCCGTCTCGATCGCTGGCGATGATGGCGTTGGCCGCGCTGTCAAGAAGACCGCCAGCAATAGCATCGCGGCTGAGCGGCACGGCGGAACTTGTATTCACCAGGCGCGTAAATTCATCGGACACGGCAAGACTATCCCTCTGTGAGGTTCATATGGCGTATTCACGCATCCATAGACGCGTCAATTCAAGAGGTGTCATGCCCACAGCAACGACGATCCCGGCACCACCTCACGCCGAGACCCCTATGCTCTAGCCCCGGTTGAAAAGCTTCCCGAAGAAACGCTTCACGCGGTCCATGACGATGGACGACATCAGCGAGCCGGCATTGAGTTCGGTAATAACGGCAGGGGCATCGGTGCCTCCCCCGCCAATTTCATGGGAGAGCTTGGCTTCAAGATTTTGAACAAAGGCTCCGATCAGCCGGCCGGCCACGTCCTGAACCAGACCGGAGCGGCTGAACTGAGCCAGAACGCCTGTCAGCGTGAAACCGATGCCGACATCGACGCGCGTCTCGCCCGGCTTGTCACCCGGCTTGACCTCATAGGAAATCAGGCCGCGCGTGGCGGAATTGCTGCGGCTGTCCTTGCCGGCGCCGTCGATCGTTCCGGTCCGCGTCGCGTCGTCCCGGGTGACGTCGGCGGTACCCTGAAATTCCGCAGAAATCGGGCCGATCTTGATCTTGATCTTGCCTTCGACATGGCCGTCCACCGGTTCGCCGGCAAGGGAAGCCCCCGGCAGGCAGGAGGCGACTTCGCCGATCCTGTCGAAAAACGCCCACACCACATCGACCGGATGGGCGACCGTGAAGCTCTCAGAAAACGTCGTCTGTGGCTTCCAGTCGGCGTCTTTTCGCGCGGCCGGGGCTGCCGCCCGCGTGATGGACGCCGTGCTTTTCGCGACAGCGGCAGCGGGTACCTGCGGCGCGACAGCCATCGGTGCCGAAAGTGCCGCCGCATGGCCCGAGCCGGAAGGGCCCAGCACCTTGCGGTTACCGTCGGGAATTGCGGCAATGCCACGGGCGCGGCGCGCCTCGATCACCTGCTGGATGGCGCGCACGATCCCGACATAGCCGGTGCAGCGGCAGAGATTGCCGCTCATGACAACGCGGATTTCATGCTCCGAAGGATTGGCCAGGCGCAGCACCACGTCCCGCGCCGAGACGAGCATGCCCGGCGTGCAGTAACCGCATTGCAGGCCATGTTCCCGGGTGAAGGCGGCGCGCAATTCGGTGGCGATCTCGTCGTCATCCAATCCCTCGACGGTGGTTACCGCAGCCCCCTCGCAGGCGGCGGCAAAGGTGATGCAGGAGCGCGTCGGCACCCCGTCCACCAACAGCGTGCAGGCACCGCACACGCCATGCTCGCAGCCGATATGCGTGCCGGTGAGGTTCTGGGTGTCGCGCAGAAAATCGGCCAGGTGCATCCGTGGCTCGACGGTGGCGGTCGTCGGCTTCCCATTGACCGTGAGATTTACGATGTTCATGCTGAATGGGCCTGCTCGATGGAGCGCCGTAGCGCAACGACATGGATCTGCCGGTTGATCGGGTCGGCCATGCCTGCCGCCTCGATCCACTCGCTCGCGGCCCGCGCGTCAAACGCGGCTTCAGGACGCGCCGTGCTGCCGTCGCCAATGATATGGCGAGCATCGGCGATGACGAACGGCCGGCCTTCGGTCGCACCGATCACCGCACGGCTGACGCCGCGCTCCGGGTCGGTCAGGAACGCCGCCATGGTGAAGGCGAACTCGCCGGTTTTGCGGCAGCGCTTGTAGTAGCCCCAGCGCGCCGAGCGGCTCAGCCTGGGCACCGATACCGAAACCAGCATCTCGCCCGGCCGCAAATCCGCCTCGAGCGCGCCGATCATGTAATCCTCTACCGCAACCGTGCGGCTGCCCGAATGCCCGCGCAGGGTAACGCTCGCCCCCAGCGCCGACAGGATCGAGTGCCAGTCGGCGGACGGGTCGGCATGGGTGAGACTGCCGCCGATGGTGCCGCGGTTGCGCACCGCGCGGTAAGCGATGCCGCTGGCGACGCCCGGCATCGCGCCCAACGTCACGTCGGGCACGCGCCGATCCTCGATATCGGCATGGGTGATGCACGCGCCAAGCACCAGTTCGTCGGCGCGCTCCTCCATTTGGCGAAGCTCTTCGATGCCGGTGATGTCGACCAGCAGGTCGGGCTGCACCAGGCGCATGTTGAGCATCGGCCCGAGCGACTGGCTGCCGGCCGCGATCTTGACGGAGAGGCTGTCGTCGGCAATCAGCCCGATGACGCCTGCGACGTCCGCGGGGCGCGCATAGTCGAAATTGACCGCTTTCACGCCGGCACTCCTTCCGCTACTTTTTTCTCCCGCAAACTGCTGGCAGCCCGGATCGCCTCGAGGACGCGGCGCGGCGTCATCGGCGAGCGTACCAGTTCCACGCCGAGCGATTTCAGCGCGTCGTTGACGGCGTTGCCGATTGCACCCGGAGGAGCGATGGCTCCGCCCTCGCCTATGCCCTTGACGCCGAACTCGGTGTAGGGCGACAGCGTTTCCATGTGGTCAAGCCGGGGTGCTGGAACCTCGGTCGGCCCCGGCAAAAGGTAATCGGCGAAGGTCGATGCGAGCGGCTGGCCGGACGCGTCGAAATTCATTTCTTCATAAAGCGCACTGCCGATGCCCTGCGCCAGACCGCCATAGATCTGGCCGTCGACCACCATCGGATTGATCAGCTTGCCGCCATCCTCGACGATCAGATAGTCGAGGATCTCGATGTCGCCGATCTCGGGATCGACGGCAACGGTCACCAGATGGGCGGCGTAGCTGAAGGTACCCGTGTCGCGGACCGGCTTGTAGCCGACGGTCGATTCCAGTCCGCGCGGGTCGACCGCAAACGGCAGGTCGTAAGGCCGCCTGTACCAGGTGTGGGCGATCTCTTTCAGCGTCACGCTGCCGGCGGGGCCAACGACGGCGCCGTCGACAAAGGTGACATGCTCGAGGTCGGTTTGCAGCAGGTGCGCGCCGATGCGCTTGGCCAGTTCCGCGATCTCGCGGCAGGCGGTCGCCACCGCGCCCCCGGCCATGACGGCCGCGCGCGAACCCCAGGTTCCGGTCGAGTAGGGCGTATATTCGGTGTCGCCATGCACGAGCTTGATCCGCGCGGTGTCGATACCCAGAATTTCATTCGCGACCTGCGGCAGCGTCGTTTCCATGCCCTGCCCGTGGGAATGGAGGCCGACGCGCAGTTCGACCCCGCCATCCGGCGTCACGCGGGCGGTCGCCTGCTCGAAGCCGGGCACCATCGGAATGCCCCAGCCGGCATAGACCGACGTGCCATGCGCGCTTTGCTCGCAATAAATGGATAGGCCGACACCGATCAGCCTGCCATCGGGTTCGCCGCGCTTCTGGCGCTCGCGGATTGCGGGAATGTCGTAGGCGGCAAGCCCACGCCGGATCGCTTCGGGATAGTCGCCACTGTCGAAATGCTTCTTGGTGATGTTGTCAAACGGCATTTGCTCGGGCTTCACCAGGTTCTTCAGCCGAACCTCGTAGGGCTCCAGCCCGGCCTCGCGCGCCACCGCGTCCAGCATCAGTTCCATCGCATAGCACACGCCGGTTCTGGCCACGCCGCGATAAGGCAGGATCGGGCACTTGTTGGTCGCCACCGACCAGGTGCGGCAGCGATAGGACGGGAAATCGTAAGGCCCCGGCAGGATGCTGGCCACTTGCGAACCCTCGAGGCACGCCGAAAACGGGTAGGCCGAATAGGCCCCCGCGTCGACGGTCGCTTCGCACTCGATGCCGCGCAGCCTGCCGTCCAGATCGGCATAGGCGGTGATGTGGTAATGGTGTTCGCGGCAGTTCGCGTTGGCGGTCAGGTGTTCGCGCCGATCTTCGAGCCAGCGCACGGGATGGTCGCGGTGCATGGCAAGCCAGCCAAGGCAGATGTCCTCGGCCAAAAGGATACCCTTGTAGCCGAAGCCGCCGCCGACATCCGGCGAAACGACCCGCACCTGCATCTCCTGAAGCCCGAGGCATTCGGCAAGACCGGTGCGCATGACGTGCGGGATCTGCGTTCCGGTATAAAGGACGAGCTGCTCCATGCGCTTGTCCCAATAGGCGACCGTGCCGCGCCCTTCGATCGGCGCCATGCATTGGCGCGCGGTGGTAATTTCACGGGTAATCTTGATCGGCGCGTCGTAGGCCGCTTCCATATTGACGTCGACAAACGTCTCCAGGAAGACGTTGTCGCCCCAATGCTCGTGCAGAAGCGCCGAATCCGGACGCCGCGCCGCCAGCATGTCGTGAACGGCGGGCAGCTCGTCCAGATCGACCTCGACGGCGGCGGCGATGTCTTCCGCCTCGGCCCGCGTGTCGGCGACACACATTGCAAGAAGCTCACCCACCTGGCGCACCTTTTCGAAGGCCAGAACCGGCTGCTCGGACACCTTGAACCCCGGCAGGCTGGTGACCGCGACGATGGGTTTTACGTCCTCGATGTCGGCGGCGGTGTAGACGCGGTCGCGGTATGCTTCAGGAACGCGGATTTCGCCCACAATGGCATGGGCAAGCGGCGAGCGGACGAAGGCGACGTCCTTCATGCCGGCAAGGCGAATGTCGGCGACATACTCGCCGCGACCACGCAGAAAGCGATCATCTTCCCTGCGCGGCAGCGAGGCGCCCACGCCCTGTTTAGTCATATCCGCTCTCTCCCATTGCTTTTCGGAAGCGACCCGCCAGCTGATAGCCTGCGACGGCGACAATCCGGGTGAACGCGCGTCACCGGCCATATCATCCTATTTCTAGCATGATAACAAGAATTTTCCACCCACAATCTGCACCATGTGTAGCGGCGTCCACCCACCGATTGCCGCACACAGGCGGTGTCGTAGGGGGCGCCGCCCATGACAGGCAATGGGCAATCGTCAGGCCAGCTTGACCTCGGCACCGAGTCTCATCAACGACTGCTTGGCGTCGCCGAACAGCATGGACGTTTTCGGGGCCACGAAGAGATCGTTCTCGACGCCGGAAAAGCCCGTACCCTTGCCGCGCTTCAAAACGATGACGCTTTGCGAAGCCGACACGTTGAGGATCGGCATGCCATAGATGGGCGAGGCCTTGTTCGTGCGCGCCGCCGGATTGACCACGTCGTTGGCCCCGACCACAAGCGCCACGTCGGCATCGCCAAAGCGTTCGTTGATGTCTTCGATGTCGACGAGCTTGTCGTAGGAAATACCGGCCTCGGCAAGCAGCACGTTCATATGGCCCGGCATGCGGCCGGCAACCGGATGGATGGCGAAACGAACGTCCACGCCACGCTTTTCCAGCATGTCGGCCAGCTCGCGGGCCTGGTGCTGCGCCTGCGCGACGGCAAGGCCGTAGCCCGGCACGATGATGACGCGGCGCGAAAACGCCAACCTCAACGCCGCATCGTCGGCCGAGATGGGCATCATCTCGCCGCTGTCGCCGACTGAAGCAGCCTCGTCGGACCCGACCGAACCGAACGCACCGAACAACACGTTCGAAAACGAACGGTTCATCGCCTTGCTCATGGCGAGCGACAGGATGAAGCCGCTGGCGCCGTCGAGTGCGCCGACGACGATCAGGATGTTGTTGTCCAGCGCAAAGCCGGTGGCGACCGCAGCCAGGCCCGCATAGGAGTTGAGCAAGGAAACGACCACCGGCATGTCGGCCCCGCCAATCGGCATGACCATGAGAACGCCGACGGCCAGACCGATGACGCCGATGGCGACGAATACCCAGATCTGATAGGGATCGTAGACCAGCCAGCCAAGGCAGGCGACGCCCAGCGCAAACAGCGACAGGTTGAAGACATTCTGCCCCTTGAAGGTGATGGGATTGCCGGCTAGCAGGCCTTGCAGCTTGCCGAACGCCATCAGGCTGCCGGTTACCGTCAGCGCTCCCAGGAACACCTCGAAGCCCAGCGCCATCGTATAGCCCTGCGTCAGGTGCTGGCTTCCATAGCTGTGGATGTATTCGCCGATGCCGACGAGGGCTACAGCGAGCGCGCCAAAGGCGTGGCTGAACGCGATGCGTTGCGGCATCGCCGTCATCTGCACCCACATGCCGAGCGGGTAGCCGATGGCGGCACCGACGACCGCGCCGACCGCCAGCCATTCATAGCTGACGATGCGTTCGTGAAACAGCGTCGCGGCGACCGCGATGACCATGCCGACCGCCGCCATCTGCATGCCGCGTCGCGCGGTGTCGGGATGACACAGCGAGCGCAATGCAAGAATGAAAAGAGCGGCCGAAAGCAGGTAGGCCAGTTGGATGAATGTCTCGGTCATGGACGGCCGGCCCCGTTGTTGGCGGACTTGTTGGCGGACTTGGCATTGCCGAACATGGCAAGCATGCGGTCGGTGATGAGGAAGCCGCCAACGACGTTGGCCATGGCGCAGGCGACAGCGACGGTGCCGAGCACAGTGCTGACCAGGCCTTGATGCGATCCGGCCAGCACCAGCGAAGCGACCAGCGAAATGCCGGAAATGGCGTTGGTGGCCGCCATCAAGGGCGTATGCAGAAGCGGCGGAATGCGGCTGATGGTCTGGAAGCCGACAAAGCCGGCGAGCAGAAAGACAAAGAGTTGAATGATGGCGGTTGATGTCATGGCGATCCTCCAAGATCGGGATGCGTCGCCCGGATCGACGGCGCAAAAAAGGGGCCTTCGCAACGGGTGCGAAGGGGTCTTTGGCCGGACCGTTTCGATCCGGCGTGTGCGTGGCGAGGGAAGGAAGCTAGTTGCGCGTGAAGAAGGCCGGGTGGACGATCGCGCCGTCGCGCGTCAGGTTGGTGCTTTTGATCAGTTCATCCTCCCAATCGACGGCCAGCCCCGAGGTCTCGCTGTCCACCATGGTCGAAACGAAACTGTAGAGATTGCGCGCGTAAAGGTTGGAGGCGGTGGCGGCGACCCGCGACAAGGTGGAGTTGCCGATGATCTTGACGCCTCTCGCGGTGATCACGATTTCGCCCGCCCTGGAGCCTTCGATATTGCCGCCGCGCTCGACGGCGAGATCGACGAGAACCGAGCCGGCGCGCATGGAATCGATCATCGCCTGCGTGACCAGCCGTGGCGCGGCCCGCCCCGGAATGAGCGCCGTGGTGATGACGATGTCCTGACGGCCGATATGGGCGGCGACCAGTTCGGCCTGCTTGGCCTGATATCCGCTCGACATCTGCTTGGCGTAGCCACCGGCCGCTTCGGCGGCCGTGAACTCGTCGTCCTGCACCGCCACGAACTTTGCGCCGAGCGACTCGACCTGCTCCTTGACGGCCGGGCGAACGTCCGTCGCCGAAACGACCGCGCCAAGGCGGCGGGCGGTGGCAATGGCCTGAAGGCCGGCGACACCGGCGCCCATGACGAAAATATGCGCCGCCGGCACGGTTCCGGCCGCCGTCATCATCATCGGCAACGAACGGGTGAACTCGGCCGAAGCATCGATCACGGCCCGGTAGCCGGCGAGATTGGCCTGGCTCGACAGCACGTCCATGGTCTGCGCGCGGGTGATGCGCGGCATCAGTTCCATGGCGAAGGCGGAGACGCATGCATCGGCCATCACGCCGAGCGCGCCTTCCGATCGGTGCGGGTCCATCGTGGCGATCATGAGCGCGCCGGGCTTGCAGGCGCGGATGACCTCGCTGCACGGCCGGTTCACCGACAGCACGATGTCGGCATCCTTCACCGCGGAAGCGGCATCGGGAACGACGATGGCGCCCGATTCCTCGAAATCCCTGTCGGAAATGCCGGCGCCGCCGCCAGCCCCGTTCTGAACGGAAACCCTGCCGCCCAGCTTCTCGTATTTCTTGACCGTCTCGGGCGTGGCAGCGACGCGCGCGTCCGTCATCACGTCGGACAAAACCGCAATATGCATGACTCATCTCCTTGAGTGGATGGACCCAAGGTCGCCGACAACCCGCCGCGAGCCCAACGCCCAGCAAATACTGCGCCTGCCATCAAGCTAAGTCAATCTATTTATAGTATGATAGAATCATTTCCTTGAAAGCGACCCTGTGGGAATGACGCACCCACTCGATCAACCCTCGCGGCCCCTGATCGTATGTCTTCCCCGAACCAATCGACATTCATCGATCGGGCGTGGCAGTATGGGTGGGCACCAGCCGGCATGCTGGCGAGGCAGCCGATGACGCCGTGCGGACGGAGCATATGCAAGCTAAGCGCGCAGCAGAGCGGCGCGCCCGCGTCGGGTGGCGAGACACTGGCTCGGGAAACAGACAACGAGTCTGGTAAAGTAAATCTATTTATCGTACGATAGTACCATGAGCAGACTCGCATCCATCTACGACCGCAGCCGCACCCCTCTCTACGTCCAGGTTGCCTCCGTCATGCGACAGCGCATCGACACCGGCTTCTGGCTGGAGGGCGACAAAATCTCCACGCTGGAAGAGCTTGAGCGTGAATTCGCCGTCGCGCGCGTCACCGTCCGCCAGGCCATCGAACTGTTGCGGGAGGAAGGCCTGCTGGATGCCCAGCAAGGGCGAGGTACCTTCGTTTCCGGCAAACCCAAGCACAACCGCTGGCTCAACCTGGCTACCGACTTCGATTCGATGATCAGTTCGATCAAGGAGAACGTCATCAAGCGCGTTCACATCGAAGAGGACGTTCCCCTGCCCGAATTGACGGAAGGAGAGGGAAAGCTGGCGGAAGGATACGCTTTCCTCCGGAGCGTGCAATACAACAACGACGAACCATTCTCGGTTGTGAATTTATATCTGGACCAGAAGATTTTTGCAAAGGGCCGCGACCTCTTCTCCCACGTCGCCGCCCTGCCCAATATCGCCGAGATGGACGACATCTCCATCACGCATGCGCACCAGACGGTGACCATCGGCGTTGCCGATCCCGAAACCGCCGAACTGCTGAAGATCGGCCTTGGCGAACCGACCGCCGACTGCCGGCTGGTGCTGGTGGACGACAACGACGTCGCCATCTACATCGCCAACATCCACTATCACAAAAGTTGCTTTGCCTTGCGCATCGACCTCTTGGAGAAGACCGGCCCGCGCCGCGCCATCAAGCGATAGGGCTGGCAAACCGTTGGCGAACCCACGCCCGTCATCAACTCTGTTGAGTTTTTGCGTCTCTGAGCCTTGCGCATGACGGCTGCGAGAGCGAGCATGGGCTTTTTTCCTGCGGCGGTAAGGCGTTTGTAGAAGGTTGCGAACTTACCGTGTCCTCTTGCGGCCTGCATGGCCGGCATGAAGAGGATGGTGCGGATTGCGGTTCGTCCACCGCGCATTCGCCGATAGCCGATCCTCTTTCCGCTTTCGTTGGGGTGGCGAGCGAGGGCGGCGGCCGTGGTCTCGGCGATGCCCTTGATGGCGGTGGCGACAGCGATCTTCTGCTTCAGGGGGCTGCTGCAGCCGAGTGCGTGGATTGCCTCATCGACCGCCTCGATCTGGCGTTTGATGACGGCCAGCACGGCCTTGTAGCTCGCGGCGAGCTCTTTGCCGTTCGGGGCCTTGGCGCGGTTCTGCTCGGCCACCTTGATGGCGACGAGATCGTAACGGCGGCGCACCAGCGCCTTGAGCTTCGCCTCGCAAGGCTCCGGCGCGCACCACAAGGCAAGGCTTACCCATCGTTCGAGACCATAGGCGGCGAGTTCGCGCGCATCGATGACGTCCCCGCGCGAGGGATGAAGGCCTTGGCCTTGCGCGTGTCGGCGCGATGGATCGGCAACCCACGCCGCAGGCATTCATCGAGCAGGATGTTCTCATAGCTCTCCAAGCGATGGCGGAGCGCGGCAGGGACCTTGATGACATCGGGCGCAAACCCGATCCTCGGCCGGTCGCCTGTCGCGGGAGCTGCGGGCTGTGACGGGACCCGCAGCTCCATCCGCAACCTACCCCAGCAACAACAAACAATCCTCGGTCTTGTGCCGAGTATCTGTTATCGTCGAAATTGCAGAGCCTTTTCAGCGCCTTACGGAAGTGTCGGTAGATCCTCGGCACAAGGCCGAGGATGACGCCATGTGACCAGATACCCATTGTCAATGAAGTGAAGGCCGGTGTCGAAAGACAGCCGGCCTTGCTGCTTTACCGCGATACCGTCTTAACTGGCGGCGGCGAGGATCGCTTCCGGGCTGGCGCCGACGATGCTTTCGTAACGGGCCTGGTCGGTCGCGCCCTCGGTATTGATGACGAAAACGCGCGCCTTGGCGTCAAGGCCAAGCTTGTCCCTGAACGCCTTGTCCTTGAGCGCGACCTGCAGCCCGCCAAATCCGGCGCCGCCGCTTTCGCCGGCGACGATTGCCGGATCTCCCGCCAGCGGGCGGGCAAGACGACGGATGGCCTCGGCCGCATCGTCCTCGCCGATGGTCATGAAGGCATCCGCCGTCCGGCTGAGAACGCGCCAGGCGACGAGCGACGGCTCATAGCATTCGAGCATGGCCATGATCGTCGCCTCGCCATGCTCGACCTTGACCGGCTTGCCGGCAAGCGCGCTCGCATAGAGGCAGGCCGCCCGATCGGGCTCGACCACGACCAGACGCGGCCGCTTCTTGCCAAAGACCACGTCGAAATAGCCGGCCACGGCGGCAGCCAGGCCCCCGACGCCCGCCTGGATGAAGACATGCGTCGGCGGTTGCGGCAGATCGCGCAACGCCTCGTTGAGCATCGCCATATAGCCCTGCATGACCAGGCTCGGAATGCGCTCGTAACCCGGCCAGGACGTGTCGGACACGACCATCCAGCCATTTTCCTTGCAGATGCGCTCGGCCTCGACAACCGAATCGTCATAGGTGCCCTCGATGCGGATCATCTGCGCTCCAAAGCGCGCGATCGCCGCCACCCGCTCGTCCGAGACCCCGGAGTGCACGAAGATGGCCGCCTTGGCGCCAACCAGTTGCGCGCCGGCCGCAACGGAACGACCATGATTGCCATCTGTCGCGCACCCCACGGTGATGCCGCCGGCGATCTCGCGGACGGACGGCGACGCCAGTTCCGAGATGTCCACCGTGCGGCCCAGCTTGCGGCTCGCCTCTTCCAGCACCAGGCGGATGACGGCATACGAACCGCCCAGCGCCTTGAAGCTGCCCAGGCCGAGCCGGGTGCTTTCATCCTTGACGTGGATCGCCGCCACGCCCAGTTCGCGCGCCATCGCGGCGAGCGGCTGAAGCGTCGTCGGCTTGTGGTTGTCGCGATAAGTCAGGAAGCGTTCGACCTCCTTGGCCGCCTCGAGGCTGAGCGTTTCAGCGTCGGCCGGATCGAGGGCAGCGTTGTGGTCGGGATGGGTGTTGAATGTAAACATGGATATCCTGCTCTAGAGCATCGGACCGAAAAGGGGTTACCGGGCTAACTCGTTCAATCGGGGCGATGCTCCGATGAAACAATTCTATTGCAAACGCGCAGCACTTTTGGCTCTATTTGCAGTCTCAAAATGAAACTTTTTTGCATGGAGAGGCCTTTGGCTGACAATCCTTCTTTTTCTCCAGCCGACCTTGACCGCTTCGACCTGGCCATCCTCGACATCCTGCAACAGGACAACACCACGCCGCAGCGCCTGATCGGCGAGAAGGTCAACCTGTCCACCGCGGCGGTCCACCGCCGGATCCGGCGGCTGGAAGCAGAAGGCGTCATCGCCGGCAATGTCGCCAGCATAGACCCGGCGCGCGTCGGCCGGCCCATCACCATCGTCGTGGATGTCCAGATCGAGAGCGAACGGCTCGACATGCTCGATGCCACCAAACGAAGCTTTTCAAGCGCGCCCGAAGTGCAGCAATGCTATTACGTGACCGGCGATGCCGATTTCGTCCTCATCATCACCGTGGCTTCCATGGGCGAATACGAGGCGCTCACCCGCAAACTGTTCTTCGGCAACCACAATGTGAAGCGGTTCCGCACCCTTGTCGTGATGGATCGGATCAAGACCGGCGTCACAGTGCCGCTGCACCAACCCGGCTAGAACATCGGGCCGACGGGTGTCGGCATGCTGCCGGGGTTCATGGCAGCGGGGCAAGACGGCCTTGTGGCGGCTGACCCGGCCGGGCCGTTCATGCGTGAGATTCGGCTGATTCCCCCTCCTGCGCCGTCGCGACACCGACAAGCCATCGCCGGATGACGATCGCATCATCCGACGAAAGCTCGTCGACCAGTTCGCGCTCAAGCGCCAGGACACACTTTCGGCATTGCGCCAGTTGGCTTTTGCCCTTCTCGTTGAGATCGATGTGCTGGATGCGCCCGTGAACGGCATGCGGGCGACGGACAAGCGAGCCGCCCCGCTCCAGATTGGCGATGATGACGCTGACGGTCTGCGGCGTAAGCACGGCGGCGTTGGTGCATGTTACTTCCGTCACACCTATCGATCGGACCGCTTCCGCAACCGATCTGCCCTGCGAAGTCAGAACATCAACCTGCCGAAGCTTCGTGACGATCTCTTCCGCACTGTGTCTCTTTCTCGCCATTTCTTAAGTCCTCCATCGGCTCAAATGCCATACATAAGGGAGGACCACTTTTCAGGGGGCAGACCACCGCCGCCATCGCTGTAGCGACCGGGCTTCTTCGCCGCCTTGGCTGACACGTCGGAGAGTTTATTAAGGGTTCTGGCCATTCCCCACTTCTTTCCCCATTTCAAAGTGAGATAGTACCGAACAATCAGGGACGGTCCTAGACATAGAATTATAAAAACCAAATGTTTCCAACATGTTAGTTGACAGTGCCGGACGTACTGAAACGGTAGTTAGGTGGACCTCAGCTCCACCAGCGGCTATTCATATCGACATCTGGGAAGCCGTTCGCCGTCCCACTTCTATCCCCCACTTGTTTGTTTCGTGGCCCTGCTTATCAGGGCCCGCGTTCATGATCCCGGCTCCTCGATTGACCGCGTGGATGATTTCACGCACGGTGCCGGCAACAGGGGGAAATGATGCGAAACTACTTTGGACTGGTGCTGCTGGCCGGCGTGATGTTCACGAGCACAGCCTATGCGCTGGACAGTTCGGGCACGCCGGTAGTGGTATCTCCGCTTGCTTCGATCACGCAGACAGGCTCCGGCCAGCCGATCACGCTGCCTCAGAAGAACGTGCAGGTGATCGTCTCGACCTATGAGATTGCGCCGGGTGCGCAGTTGCCGGTCCACAAGCATCCATTCGCGCGCTACGCCTCCGTGCAGGCTGGAACGCTGCAAGTGACGAATGCCGATACCGGCAAGAGCACTATTTATCGAACCGGAGATTTCATCGTGGAGATGATCGGGGAATGGCATCGGGCCGCGAATATCGGCACCGATGCTGTCAAGCTGCTGGTGATCGATCAGGTCGAGGAAGGCGCACAGAACACGGTTCTGCAACAGTAGGGACCGTGAAAAGCCGAGGGCCGAAACCAAACAGATCGGCCTCACATATGCCCTCCCAGCCGTCCTCCGAACAAGCCAATTGATCACGTCTGGACCGGGCAGCGTCTTGCAGACGCTTTTTGGGAGTGCCAAGAACTTTCTGTGAGAACGGGCAATGCCCTGCGGTACTTGCACCGTATGCCGCAGTTTCATTTACATTGGGGCTGCCGACCGTTTCAACTGCGGTCGGGAGCAATCAGGATCGGGAGAAGTCGTGATATCCAAGGGCCGTAGCTTGCTCGCAAGGATGCGAGGCAGATCAAGCACATTCCAGAACCCGTACAAAGAGCCGTGGACGCAGCCTTATGACGACGAGGCCACAGTTGAAGATATACACTTCTGCTTTCGACTGCTTCTCGGGCGCAATGCCCACAGGGAGGAATGGGCGGGACATTCGTCGCGGGCTGGAGACCCCTTGAGAGATGTCGTGCAGTCCTATCTCAGCAGCGGCGAATTCAAGGGCCGCAACCTGCTGGCGCGGGAAATGCCGGCCAATATCGTTCGCAAGCACAATGGCCGTTTCGACGTATTCGCAGACCCCGACGATCCCGTTATCGGCGGACCAGTGCTCGCAAACCAGTACGAGCCGGAAGTGACAAGTATGGTTGAAGGGCTGCTCAAGCCCGGCGACATATTCGTGGATGTCGGAGCGAACCTTGGCTACTTCACGCTGCTGGCGGCCCCGATTGTCGGCAATGAGGGCCACGTCTATGCCGTCGAGCCCAACGACCTGAACGTGAAACTGCTGGAAAGCAGCATCCGCGCAAACGGGTTCGGGAACATATCGGTCATGCAGGTAGGCGCATCCGAGCGGATCGAAACCCTTTTGCTTCACTCCACCATCGGCAACGGCACCACCTCGACATTGCGAGAACATGAGCTTTTCTCCGGCACGTCCATCCCAGGGATCCCGCTGGATGTGTTGCTGGCAGGACGAAAAAAGCCCGTTTCGCTGATCAAGATCGATGTCGAAGGCTTCGAATACCGAGCGCTTCGAGGCGCAGAAGCGGTGATGCGACAGGATAGACCCGCCATCATATTCGAGTTTTCGGCCGGCGGGATCGACGGTATCAGCGGAGAGGCCTTTCTTCGCTGGCTGGCGGACAGAGGCTATCGTTTCATCAACGTTTCATCCGGTGCGAACCTGATCGAGGACGTCGGCGGCATCATGAGCGCCTTCGAACGCACGATGGTCGACCATCTGGATGTTTATGCGCAACCTCACGGAGAATATGCCCCGCTTTAGCGGATCAGCGTGGCTACGATGCTGTGAGCCGCTTAGCCGCTATGGCTTGCTGGTCGTTGCAGACAGCGCCTGGATCGGCAAGTGGCGTTGAACTTCCGTGACAAAATAAGGCGTGAGCAAAGCATTGGCAAAGCCGCTCACATGATCGCCGTCGAAAAACAACGGCTTGCCGGCTCGGGACGCGCTGCATTCATCGTCCGGGCAAAGGATGGGGAACGGGTCCCATACGTAGATATTGGGGATATGCGCGGCGATTTGGGCGAAACCCTCCAGGGTCGGCTGCCTCAGCTTGACCAGGAATTCCCTCTCGACCGAAAGCCCATACTTGCAGGACGGGTTGTTCCGGTTGAACCAGTCGCTGCATCGAAAGGCAGGGGATCTAAATAGAGGTGTGGGCCCTTCAAACAGGATCGTGACACCCTTTTCGGTTAAGGGGCGAAGGCCATCGATTGCCTGCTCGATTGCGGCCGATCTCTGTTCTGCGCGCCCAGGGCCGAAAACCTGATCCAAGGCCGACTCGTCACTGAACTGGAAATATTGCTCGGCAAGCCGAGGTACGCGCAGAGAGGGCAAAAACACGATGTCGCCGGGCCGGGTTTCATCCCTCAATATTCGGAAACCCTCCTTCGTGGCGGCCACGCAGGCAGGAGTGCCGTCTCTGTCCTGTTGCAGGCTGATGAATGCGCAGCCGGCAGTTGGCACGACGATCGATTGTATGCCCGTCTTTAACGTGAACCTCTTGATCATCGGAGTATAAGCGCCGGTGTGCGAGTCCCCCAATACAAAGAGCCTGGCAGTCTGCGAGGAAGGGTCGCAACCCGCACGCGTGTAGGACAACGCGTGTCCGATGCTGGTGGATGTGATGGTGCAATCGGGTATATCGGAATATCTATCGGGCTCTATATCGGGGACCCACAGTTCCCGGTTTTGCATGACGGTGCTGAGCGAAAACATTGCTTTTCCCGCCGCCAATGCCTGGAAGGTCAGGCATCCTGTCACCGCGACGAGAACCCCGGACGTCACAACCGCCAGCCTTGGAAGGGTCCGCACCGCAGCCGAGCGCCGAAATGGCGTCTCGACGAAATAATAGGACGAAAGCGAAAGCGCGATGACCAGTGCCAGGGCGATCGTAATCTGCATCGGGGTGGTAATGCCGAAAGTCCATCGCGCAAGCACGAAGACCGGCCAATGCCATAGATAGAGCGAATAGGAAATTCTGCCGATGAACCGGATGGGGCGCAATTGCAGGAGCATCTCGGGTCCAAAATTGTAGCTGTTGCGATAGCGTAGCGCCCCAATGACGAGCGCTGTGCCCAAGACGACGGCGACGTTCGCGACCCACTGATCCGAGGGAGGCAGCCGCCAAAACAGCGCCGTGACAAGGACGGATAGAGCCGTGAGTACGGTCCCTGCCCTCAAGAGAGAGGTGGACAGCCTGTCGTCGCGTTCCCGCTTGTTGAAAATGTCGGTCAACTGGAAGCAGACGACGCCAACCGCAAGCTCCCAGAATCTGGCATATATCATGTAGAACGCCTGAAGCGGCGCCGAATCTTCGAGCCACAACCATACAACAAACGATGCGACCAGTGCAGCGCTGTAGATCGCAACGGAGATATACTTTTTGCCAAGGCTCAGAGCCCACGTCGAAAACAGCAATGGAAACAGAAAATAGAACTGCTCTTCTACGCCAAGCGACCATGTGTGGGTAAATGGGTTGTATTCGGTAACCGCCGAGAAATAATCCGTCCCGCGGGCCAAAAATACGTTGCTTAAGCCGATAAATGCATAATTTCGCGTGCCATCAATAGAATTGCTGAGAAACGCATCTGGAATGAAAAGAAACGTAGCAATGCTGGTTACAACGAGGCATGCGAACAGCGCCGGGAAAATTCGGACGAACCGCCGCGCGTAGAAGTCCGTGACGAATTGAAAAAACCCGTGGTATTTTCTCTGAGCGACGGAGTAGCTGACTATGAATCCGGATATGACGAAGAATATGTCAACGCCAAGGTATCCATTGGCGATAAGGCTTTGGTTTGCGTGATATAAAACGACGGATACAACGGCGATGGCTCGCAGCCCGTCAATAAACCCCAGATATTGCATTATAGCGCCGTTCTCACCGCAGTAACTTCAATTTCAGGCGAAACGGCAGGCTAGGTACGGCAAGGCGAAACGATTTCACATTTGTCACCGACCGTTCTCTACGAACTCGCCACCCGCGTTCAATGCCGGACCCGGTCCGGCAGATTGTCGAGAAGAAGTCGGAAGTCAACTTTCTTTTTGGCACGACGCGGCGGGCGCATGGCTGTCCCTGCGCCTTCCTGATGCGTCACAAGCATCGCCCACATCAAGCGTGGGGTTTGCAAGCTCCACCGCTTGTCCCTGGTCGGGACTTAATCGGCCGGCTTCGGCCTACTCGTTCAAAAACGAGACCCGGCCGGAGTCAAAATCCCGCACCATAGACTGGACGGAATCTCGCAGGCTTCTCGTGAGGGAAAGCCACCGCTGGATGGATGGGACATACCGCTTGGCAAAATCCATGAGTTCGACCCGTTGCCCGATATTCATGTTCGAAGCATTCCAGTCCGGCACGGCCGGTAGCCCTTCCAGAAAAGCAAGAACCCAATCGATATGCTCGAGAAGGCACGGCACACCAACGTCAAGGCCGTAGCGCAGCGCGTCCCCTTCCTGCCGCTGAACCATGGACCGATATTGGTCGCGGGCGCCAGCCATGGCCGCCCACCACTGGTAGAACATGAGTTCGGTGCGATCGAGGGCGAGGTCAGGATCGGGGAGGCTGAACCCGTTGGGGTGCCAATTGATCACCCCCGGATCGGGCAGCGTCTTCTTGAACGCTTCAAACTCTTCCCGAAATTCCGGAAGACCCATGGCAATCTCCGTTCATTGCGAGAATATAGGCATCTAGCCCCTTCCGGCAAAGGATTGGTATCCCAAGGACGGCTCGAAACCGCTTAAATATCCATCATCGATGCCGTCGCCAGCAAATGAACGACTTGAAATCGGGACCACGCAAGGCGGCCACACGCCTTTGTGAAGGAACGTGGTGGGAGAGCGGCCGTTTGCCTGCAGGGATTGTCTTGCAGATGCAGCCTTATCGGGGCCAGGATCGGCGCCCCATAGCGCAGCTTGGTTGCGCCAGAACGATCGAAAGAATGAGGGGATAGCAAAGTGGCGCGGCATCCGGTGATTTATCGTTTTTTTCCACCCGAAATGTGCTCTTCGATGGTCGGCTAAGGCATGCTCCCTGCCCCATCGAACGCATTCGTGTTTTTCGGCGCGACCGGCGATCTGGCTTACAAACAGGTCTTTCCGGCCTTGCTGGCCCTGACCAGAGACGGCCAGCTCGACATGCCGGTCATCGGCATAAGCAAATCCGACTGGTCCTGTGACCAACTGGTTGCCCGGGCCCGCGACAGTATTGAAACGCACGGCGTCATGGACAGTGAGGCGTTCGCCAAGCTGGCCGCCCGTCTCCAGTATATAAGCGGCGACTACGGCGACAATGCCACTTTCACGCGGCTGCGCACGGTTCTTGGAAACGCCGACGTCCGGCCCCTGCACTATCTCGCCATTCCGCCGGAAATGTTCGGGACCGTGGTCAAGGGACTGTCCGGCTCGGGTTGCGCCGAAGGCGCGCGAATCATCGTCGAAAAACCGTTCGGGCGCGACCTGGCATCGGCGAGGGCGCTCAACCGCACGCTGCTGGAATTCTTCCCGGACAAGGCCGTCTTTCGCATCGACCACTATCTAGGCAAGGAGCCGGTCCAGAACCTGCTCTATTTCCGGTTCGCCAATAGTTTCCTCGAGCCGATCTGGAACCGCATTTATATCGATAGCGTCCAGATCACGATGGCCGAAGCGTTCGGCATAAAGGGGCGCGGGAGCTTCTACGAAAGTGCGGGAGCGATCCGCGATGTCGTGCAGAACCATCTGCTCCAGGTGGTTTCGCTGCTGGCGATGGACGCGCCGGCCGACCAACGGTCCGATGCCATGCGCGACGCCAAGCACAAGCTGTTCAAGGCGATGCGCCCGCTCTCTCCCGACGATGTGGTGCGCGGCCAGTTCGCGGGCTACCGCAAGGAGCCCGGCGTGAGCGCCAGTTCCGAGGTCGAGACGTTCGTTGCCCTGCGCCTTCATATCGACAACGACCGCTGGACCGGCGTGCCGTTCTACATCCGCGCCGGCAAGCAGATGCCCGGTACCGCGACCGAAGTCACGGTGAGGCTGAAGCCGCCGTCCCATGCCCTGTTCGAACCGGCACCGCCGAACGCCGTCCGGTTCCGGATCAGCCCCGATGTCTTCATTTCGATCGACGCGCAGGTAAAGACCCCCGGCGAAGCCATGATCGGCGAAACCGTGGAACTTGTCGCCCAACGCCATGAGCGCGGCGTGGAAACCCCGTATGACCGCTTGCTGGGCGAAGCCCTTGTCGGAGATGCCTCGCTGTTTGCCCGCTATGACAGCATCGAAGCCGCCTGGCGCACCGTGGAACCGGTTCTTGGCAATACCGTCCCGATCCAACCCTATGAGCCGCAAAGCTGGGGACCTGTGAAAGCAGCTTCCCTCACCGCAGGCGACGGCGGCTGGCATGATCCCCTGTTCGGCGAAACCGCAACCGCCACTTAGGTGTCCGACCCCAAACGCACTTTGATCTCCAAAGCATAAGGCAATCAGCATGGCCATGAAAATCAGCCCATTGGCAGGCAAGCCCGCCACGCCCGACCTGCTGGTCAATGTCGCCAGGCTCGTCACGGCCTATTACAGCCAGACGCCGGACCCTTCGGTTGCCCTGCAGCGGGTGGCGTTCGGGACGTCCGGGCATCGCGGCTCTTCCTTCGACAACACGTTCAACGAAGCGCATGTGCTGGCGATCAGCCAGGCGATCTGCCTGTATCGTAAGAAGAAGGGCATCGACGGCCCGGTCTTCATCGGCATCGACACCCATGCCCTTTCGGAACCGGCCTTTGCCAGCGCGCTGGAAGTGCTGGCCGCCAACGGCGTCGAGGTGATGATGGCGGCGCGCAGTGAATACACGCCGACCCCGGCCGTTTCGCATGCGATCCTCACCTATAATCGCGACCGCAAGACCGGGCTGGCCGACGGCATCGTCATCACGCCGTCGCACAATCCGCCGCGCGACGGCGGCTTCAAGTACAATCCGCCCAATGGCGGGCCGGCGGATACCGACGTCACCGGCTGGATCGAAAAGCAGGCCAATGAACTGCTCGTCGGTGGCCTGAAGGACGTGCGGCGGATGCCGCTTGAAAAGGCGCTCAAGGCCCCGACCACCCATGACCATGATTTCCTGAACGCCTATGTGAACGATCTCGGCAATGTCATCGACATGGACGCCATTCGCGGCGCCCATATCCGCATGGGCGTCGATCCGCTCGGCGGCGCCGGGGTCCACTACTGGCCCGCCATTGGCGAGCGCTACAAACTCGACCTGACCATCGTCAACCGGCAGGTCGATGCCACCTTCCGTTTCATGACGGTCGATTGGGACGGCCAGATCCGCATGGACCCGTCTTCGCCCTACGCCATGCAGGGGCTGATCGACATGAAGGATCGTTTCGACATCGCCTTCGCCTGCGATACGGACCACGACCGGCATGGGATCGTTACCCGGACAAACGGCCTCTTGCCGCCGAACCATTATATGTCGGCCGCCATCCACTATCTGCTCCAGCATCGGCCCGAATGGCGCAACGATGCCGCCATCGGCAAGACGGTAGTGAGCAGCCAGATGATCGACCGTGTTACCGCCCGGCTGAAACGCAAGCTGTATGAAGTTCCGGTGGGCTTCAAATGGTTCGCGCAGGGTCTTCAGGACGGCTCGCTCGGCTTTTGCGGCGAGGAAAGCGCCGGCGCAACGTTCATGCGCCGCGACGGCGCCGTCTGGACAACCGACAAGGACGGCATCGTTCCGGCGCTGCTTTCGGCCGAAATCACGGCGAGGATGGGCAAGAACCCCGGTGAGGTCTACCGCGACCTGACGAAGGAACTGGGCGACCCGGTCGCCGACCGGATACAGGCGACCGCGACGCCGGCGCAAAAGGCAAAGCTGTCAAAACTTTCCCCGCATGAAATCACGTCGAAGACCTTGGCCGGAGAACCGATCCAGACGGTGCTCAGCCGCGCACCGGGCAACAATGCGGAAATCGGCGGCGTGCGCGTGACCACGGAAAGCGGCTGGTTTGCCGCGCGCCCATCAGGCACGGAAGACATCTACAAGATTTACGGCGAAAGTTTTCGCGGGAAAGACCATCTCCACGCCATCCTGACCGAAGCGCAGACAATCGTCGACAAGGCGCTTGGCGGAACCTGAAGCCGCGCTGCCGATGCGATGGGCCAATAGTTATTCCCCGAGAGGTTGCTTGCACCCTGGTCAGGGTACAGTCATGTAGCATTGTGATTAGCGATCAGCCGCATCTGACCACGAGGCAAGCCATGACCCTGCACGACACTTCCAACGCGTTTCCCATCCAGATCGTGCGTAGCCGTTTTCCGGCACTTTCCAGGACCGCCAATCCGCCGATTTATCTGGACAACCCGGCCGGAACGCTGGTGCCGCAACAGGTGATCGATGCCGTGGGCGAGGCGATGGCCGGCGCCAGCAGCAATCTGGGCGGGTTCTTTGCCGTCTCGAAGCGGGCGGAAGCCATCTGGCTTGGCGCGCATCGGGCGGCAGCCGACCTGCTGGGCGCTGCTTCCGAGCGCGAAATCGTCATCGCGCAGAACATGACGACGCTGACGCTGCATCTTTCCCGCTCGATCGGCAGGCGGCTGCAACCGGGCGACGAGATCATCGTCACGCGGATGGATCACGAAGGCAATGTTTCGCCGTGGCTGCTGCTCGCGCAGGACCTCGGCCTGACGGTCAAATGGCTGCCTTTCAATCGCGAAAGCTGGCGCATCGAACCGGTCGACCTGAAGCCGCTGCTCAGCGAGCGGACGCGCCTGCTCGCGCTCAACTATTCCAGCAACATGACGGGATCCGTCAACGATGTCGCGGCCCTCACCGCCATGGCCAAGCAGGCCGGCGCGCTGGTCTATGTCGATGCCGTTCAGCTGCTGCCGCACCGGCTCCCGGACGTGCAGGCGCTGGGCTGCGATTTCCTGGCCTGCTCGTCTTACAAGTTCTTCGGCCCGCATCTCGGCATGGTTTGGGGGCGCGAGAGCCTTCTGGCCGAACTGGAACCCTACAAGTTGCGCTGCGCCAGCGACGACTTGCCCGGACGGTTCGAGACGGGAACCCCGCAGACAGAACTGCTCGCCGGTCTTGCCGCCACGGTCGATTATCTCGAATGGCTGGGCGAAGCCACGGGCCACCAGGGCACGCGAAGGCAGAAACTGCTGGGCGCCTACCAGAGCGCCGAGGCCTATGAAAACGTGCTTTCCCGGCGCTTGATCGAGGGGCTGCTGCAGCTTCCCGACATCTCCATTCACGGCATCACCGATCCGGCTTCCATGGCGCATCGCGTGCCGACGATTTCCTTCACGCATTCCCACCTTTCCACACACGCCATCGCCGCAGCACTCGGCGAGCGGAACATTTACGCATGGTCGGGCCATAATTATGCGCTGGAACCAGCGCGCCTGTTGGGCCTTGATGAAGACGAGGGCGTCGTGCGGCTGGGCGTCGCCCACTACAACACAATGGAAGAGATCGAGCGCACGCTTGCCGCGCTCACCGAAATCGTTGCGCAGGATGCACCCGTGCCAGCTTAGCGAAACGGAGCGGCCAGAAGGAAATCGGCGATACCGATCAGGCGGGGCCGTCCTTGCCTTTATCGGCGGCAGGCACCAACACCGCATCGTCCAGACTGAACGACACGGCAACCGTCGAGCCGACCGCCAGCGGCGTCTTGACATCGGCGGCAATGGCGAAAAATTCCGCGTCCGGATCGGCGGTCGCGATCCTGTATTCCATATGGTCCCCGAGATAGGCGCTTTTCAGCACGCGCCCCTGGATTTCGCCCTGCTTTGCCTCGCGCGCTGCAACGTGCACGCCATGCGGCCGCACCGCCAGGCTGGCCATGCCCTTGCCGATACCGCGATGCGGCAGCCGCAAGTGCAGCGGCCCGGCGCTGACAAGTGCGTGCGCGCCATCGAGGCCGGTCACCGCAACATCGAGCAGATTGGCGTCGCCCATGAAATCGGCGATGAAGCGGTTTGCCGGCGCATTATAGAGTTCGCGCGGGGTTCCGTCCTGCGCGATGCGCGCCGCATGCATGACGATGATCCGGTCCGACACCGCCAGGGCTTCCTCCTGATCGTGCGTCACATAGACGACGGTCAGTGAAAGGTCCTGCTGCAGGCCCCGGATTTCCTCGCGAACCTGCCGCCTCAGCTTGGCGTCCAGGTTGGACAGCGGCTCGTCGAACAGCAGTACCTTCGGCTCAAGCACGATGGCGCGGGCCACCGCGACGCGTTGCTGCTGCCCGCCGGAGAGTTCGCTCGGCTGGCGCAACTCGTACCCGGTCAAGCCTACCAGCTTGAGTTTCTCGGCGGCGCGCTCAGCCGCTTCGGCTTTCTTCAGTCCCATGGAGCGCAGCCCGTAGCTGACGTTTTCCATGACCGTCATGTGCGGGAACAGAGCATAGGACTGGAACACCATGCTGACGTCGCGCTCCGCCGCCGAAAACGTGGTCACGTCCACGCCGCCGATGCGGATGCGGCCGCCGCTCGCCTGTTCCAGGCCGGCGATCAGCCGCAGGGTCGTCGTCTTGCCGCAGCCAGACGGCCCGAGCAGCGTGACGAGGCTGGCCGGCGCAATATCGAAGGAGACCCGATCGACGGCAACGACGTTGCCATATTTTTTGGTCACCACGTCGAAACGCACGGCCGGCTCGCCTGTGGGAATGGTTGTCGCGGCGCTGGTGTTATCGCTCATTTTCGTTTTCCCGCTTAAATCTGCGCCGCAATCGCTTCGCCGCCTGCCCGTCGCCGGCCCAGCCGACGCTCCCCGACCAGCAGTTGAATACCGATGAGAATGACCAGCATCACCACGATCAGTACCGCCGCATAGACGATGGCAATGCCGTATTCGCCGACATCGGCACGGCCCACGATATAGACGGTGGCGAGGTTGAGACGTCCGGTGGCCAGGAAGATGACGGCGCTGACGGCCGTTACCGCGCGCACGAAACTGTAGATCATGGCGGTGATGATGGCCGGTTTCAGGATCGGCAGGATGACCCGGCGCAGCGTCTGGAACGAACTGGCGCCGAGCGTCAGCGACGCCTCGTCCAAGCTCTTGTCGATCTGGCCGAGATTGGCGAGGCCTGCCCGGATCGCCACGGGCATGTTGCGGAACACGAACGAGATGACGATGATCAACCCGGTCCCGGTCAATTGCATCGGCGGCACGTTGAAGGCCAGGATGTAGCTGATGCCGATGACGGTGCCCGGAATGGCGAAGCTCATCATGGCTAAAAATTCGAACAGGCTGCGGCCGGCGAAATTCTGCCGGTCGAGCAGGTAGGCCGTCAGGATGCCGAGTGCCGCCGTGAACGGCATGGCAAGCAGGGCAAGCCCGATCGTCATGGTCAGCGAGGGCCAGGCCGAACCGCTGAGGAACCAGCCGTCGACGCCCTTCTCGACGGAAAAGGCGGTCAGGAAATATTGCAGCGTCGGCGTGTTGTCGCGGCCGATCGACTGCACGAAGCCGCCGCCAAGGATGATCGCGTAGACCACCACGGTCAGCAGCAGCCACGGAGCCGCCACGGCAAAACAGCCGATGCGCAAGCCGGCCGGCAAGGGTGCGGGAACGCCGCCGTCGCCTTTTCCCGATACCGTCACATAGCTGCGGTTGCCGACCCAGCGGCGCTGGATGACAAAGGCGGCAAGCGTGAACGCCAAAAGCACGATGGCCAGCACGGCGGCGCGCCCCTGATCGTGCGCCGCGCCGACCACAGCAAAGAAGATGTCGGTCGACAAAACGTTGAAATTGCCGCCGATGACCAGCGGATTGGCGAAATCGGCCATGCTTTCGATGAAGGCAATCAGAAAGGCGCTGGCAAGCCCCGGCCGGATCAGCGGCCAGGTAATGGTGGAAAAGGTGCGCCAACGGTTGGCCCGCAGCGTCTGCGATGCCTCTTCCATGCTCGGGCTGACGCCCTGCAACACGCCGACGATGACGAGAAACGCTATCGGGGTAAAGGCCAGCACCTGCGCGATGGTGATGCCGGCCATGCCGTAAATCCAGCGGCTGCGTGGAATGCCCAGATGCAGCGACAAGAAATTCGTGACCATGCCCGAGCGCCCGAACAGCAGGATAAGCGCCAGGCCAATGACGAAGGGCGGCGTGATGATGGGCAGGATCGACAGGCCGCGCAGCAACCACTTGGCCGGCAGGTCGGTACGAAGCGCAATCAGCGCCAGGCCAAGCCCGAGCGCCGTCGACAACAGGCCGACGAGAAGCGCCACGGCAACGGTGTTCCAGGCCACGCCACAGACGTTGCCTCCGACGAGGCAGTTCAGGCTCCAGATATTGGCGCTGAACAGCTTTTCAACGAACAGCGATGGAGCGACCGTTCCCGCATTGTCCTTCACGGCCGAGGCAAGGATGTTCAGCAGCGGATAGGCGACGAAAAGCACCAGCGAGCTTATGATGACGAGCAGGGAGCCTATGACGAAGCGGTCGCCTTTGCACCAGCCGCGCTTGGCCAGGAAAGCGGCGATGAACATCAGCATGGAAAGCGCATAGGCGACGGCGCCCCAGCCGAGGCCGGGCTGCGTCGGTCCCGGTGTTTGGGCAAGATTGGCGAGCCACTCAAAGCTCCACCCGGAATGGATGATCGCCAGTCCCTGCAGCGAGAGCCAGACCAGACCTAGAACGCCTGCTACCGCCAGACCTTGAGTACGGTGGCGGAGCACCTGCCAACTGGCCAGCAGCAACGGCAATGCCAGGGGCAGCAGCCAGGGCCGATCGCTGAGGCCGAACATGATCGCCGGGCTGGCGCCGGCCGGATTGGCAAGCCAGTCCAGAGAGAAGAACCCGCCCTCGACCTTGTACCAGGGCAGCAGCACGAAGCCGGCCCAGCCGGCGACGAGCCACCAGACAGCGCCACGGGTAGCATCGGCAGCAGATAAGGGCGACGGGCGCGCCATGGTCTGTCCTTTCTGCAAGGTCGGCTCGAAAACTTCGGCTATCGATGGGAGGCTTGCGCCGGGAATAAGCGGCCGGCCCCCGAGGGAGCGGGCCGCTTATTCGGTCAGCCGCCGTTGCGCACTTCGTCGGTGAAGCGCTTCAGCAGCCGCGTACGTACCTCGGTCGATCCATATTTTGCGAAATCATAGTCGATCAACTTGATCTTGCTGAGATCGGGAGCCTCCGGCGGTACGGGCGTGTCGTTGTTGGACGGGATCTGGTAGCTGCCATTCGGGGCGGCGAGCTTCTGCGCGTCGGGGCTAAGTGCCCAGTCGTAGAATTTTTTCGCCTCGTCCAGATGCTTGGCGCCGGTAACGATGCTCATCGAGCCGATCTCGTAGCCTGTGCCTTCGCAAGGCGACACCACCTTCACCGCCGGGTTATGCTTGGCGGCGTTGATGACATCGTGCTGGAAAGCGATGCCGACCAGCGTCTCGCCCTTGCCGACGGCCAATGCGGGAGCAGCACCCGCCTTGGTATATTCGGCCATGTTCTTGTTAAGCTGCTTGAAATAGTCGAACCCCTTGTCCTCGCCCATCAACTGGACCATCGTGGCCAGCATCGTCCAGGCGGTTCCCGACGAATTGGGATCGGCCATTTCGACTTCGCCCTCGAACTCCGGCTTGATCAGGTCGGCCCAGCAGCTCGGGGCCGTCAGGTTGCGCTGCTTGAGATCGTCTTCATTGTAGCCGTAGCCGAGTGCGCCAAGATAAATGCCGACGGTGCGGTATTTGGAGCGTTCGGCCTGTTTTTGCGCCCAGTCGCGCAGGTTCGCGAGCTGCGGCGACTTGTATTCCTGCGACAGCCCCTCTTCGGCCGCCTGCAGATGCGGGTCGCCGGTGCCACCCCACCAGATGTCGGCCTGTGGATTCTCCTTTTCGGCGCGCAGTCTTGCGTAGATTTCGCCGGCGCTCATGCGCGTCATATCGACGTCGACGCCGGTATTCTTCTGGTAGGTCGTCGCCATGGCGCGGCACCAGGCTTCGTCGACGCCGCAATACATGACCAGATTACGATCGGCCGCGCGGGCTTCGCCTGAAACGCCGAACACAGCGACCACGGCTGCGAGCGCCAACCATGGGCCGGACCTCTGTCGGCCGGCAAATTCGTTCTTGTTCATTGCTATTCCTCCCTTCGATGTTTTCGTTACGGTCGCTGTCAAAACCTCGCGTCAAACCTCTTGGGCGCCCAAGGGGATGCCAAGGGCAGCGCTGACGCTTTCGGCTATGCCCGGAGCAGCCGCCAGCACCGGGTTGCCGTGCATCAGGCCCTGGCCATCCAGAAAGGCGTTGACCCGTCCGCCGGCCTCCCGAACCAGCAGCAATCCCGCCAGGCAATCCCACGAATTTATGTGCAACTCGCCATAGGCATCGGTGCGACCGTCGGCGACGTAAGCGAGGCCCAGCGCCCCGGACCCCGAACGGCGCACATTGGCGCCCAGCGAAAGCAATGCCGCGACCTTGTCGATATAGGCTTGGTTGGGGATACGGGGCGACCAGCCGAACTCGACGGTTGCCCTTTCAAATTCATGCGTGGCAGCGACGTGGATCGCCTGGCCGTTCCGCTTCGCGCCTTGCCCGCGCCTGGCGAAATAGACCTCGCCATTTGCCGGATTAGCCAAGCCGCCAATCATCACGCGTCCGTCTTCGACAAAGGCGATGGAAATGCAGAAATGCGGAATGCCCCGCATGAAATTCGCCGTGCCGTCTATCGGATCGACCACCCAGATGCGCGAGGACGCGACACCGCCGGTCTCCTCGCCCAGAAAGCCGTCATCAGGAAACGCCTGCGCAAGAGCGCCGCGCACATGCGCCTCGACCTCACCGTCGGTCCTGGTCAGGAAATCCTGCGGGCCTTTCAACGAGACTGCTGCACCCGCGCCAAACTGCGCAAATCCTGCCATGGCGATGCGACCGGCCGACACCAGCAATTCGCGGCAGACCGCTTCGCGGCGGTCCAGATCGGCAACCGACAGCTGAGTGACGGTGGCATTCATCTCGCAGCGTTCATCCGGTGCCTCTCCATGCACAAACAGTCTTGCACTCGTGTGCAAAACTGTTTCATCCGGACCGGTGTGTCAATAGGCAGGCTTGTCGTTTTGTCTGAACCGGAGCTTTCGCCATGGCCGGAATTCGGCCACGGCGCTACATCATCCGAGGCAAAGGCGGTCGGAGCGGCCACCTTTGCACCACGCTACCAGCGCGTGAGACCGAGCAGTTTTTCGCCAAGGGGCGAGAGCGACGCGGTTTTGGCGTTGTGCTTTTCCCACTCGCGAGGGTCGCCCGGGAAAGCATCGCGCTTGGGGTGATCCAGTTCGCGCCAGAGCCGGATGCGTTCCTGCCGCACCGCCTCGTCTTCCCATTCCGCCGGATGCATGGACACATATTGCGCCATGCGCACCCGGTTGTCCGAATGGTTAGGGCGGACGCCGTGAGCCAGCAGCGAGTTGAAGATCATTAGGTCGCCCGGTTCCATGTCGATATTGACCGCTTTTTGCCCCGTCATATCGGGATGCATCGGATCGCGGTCTTCCGGCTGGGTCTTCACCCATTCCTCGAAATGCTCGAAGAGGTAGGGGACGCACTGGAAGCCGCCGACATCGCCGTCCTGCTTCTGCAGGCTGAGCACGCCTTGAACGCCGATCGGCAGCGGCCGGATGGAGGTGTCCACGTCCCAGTGAATGAAACCGTTGGGGTTGCCCTTGACCTTTTTGGGCGGATTGAGATTGGCGCGGTCGATCGTGACCCAAAGGTCCTCCCGGTCCCAGATGTCGACGAAGACATCATAGACGCGCTGTTCCATGCGGTTGTCCCAAAGGTACTGGTGATTGTAGATTTCCAGCATCCCCGTATTGTTCAGCTCCTTCATCTTGTGGTCGCGCCGCTGCGGCGCGTACCAGGTGGAAGCGTCCGCCGGGTTCTTTTCGTCAAACTGCCAGAGCAGGTCGGCAAGCCGCTCCACATTGGCCGCAGGCACCGCGCCCCGGACGATGACGTATCCCTTCGTCGTCCAATGCTGCCAGTCCGCCTGCGACAGAACACGCAGCGGCAAGGTCTTCTGGATATCCTTGAGCTGGATCGTGGCGGCGGTCGTCGGATGGCTGTCGCGCTTGAGTGCGGTAGCGGTCTGCATGTCGGTCTCCCATCTTGGCCTCCCTGAATATCAGGACATGAGGGCAGAATACGCGCGTAAGCCGCGCCATGTTGCCGGAGACTGGCAAGTTCTGATACTATTATGGCGTGATAAACCGGATTGGTGCCCGATGCGACCATTGCTGGAACATTTGCCGGTACCGCCGGATGCGTCCTGGAGCATGCTGAACCGCCGGCTCCCCGACGCCATTCCGTTCCAGTGGCACCATCATCCCGAGTTCGAACTGACCCTGACGCTCAATTCGCGCGGGCAACGTTTCATCGGCGATCATGTGGGCAATTACGACCATGGCGACCTTGTGCTCGTCGGGCCCAATCTTCCGCACACATGGGCTTCCCGCGAAAAGCTCGACCCGGCCGAGCCGCATATGGCGCTGGTCTTCTGGTTTCGGAAGGAATGGATCGAGGGCCTGATCGACGGCACCGTTGAGTTCCGGCCCATCGAACGGCTCATCGCCGGCGCCTCGACGGGATTGGCCTTTGGAAACGGACTAGGCAGAGCGCTTGCAGCAAATTTCCAGGTGATCTATGCGCAACCGCCGGCGCAACGCCTCATGGGGCTCCTCGACATTCTTTTGCGGATCGCGGATGCCGGTGACAGCCAGCCGCTCTCGACCAGAGCGCCCCAGCCGGTGGGAGGAAGCCGGCTGCGCATCGATCGCGTCCTGCTGCACCTCCACCAGCACTATCCTGAACCGCTGCATCTGGCGGAAGTGGCCGAGATTGCCTCGCTGAGCGTCTCCGGCCTGCATCGCATGTTCCGCAAGCACACGCAGGCGAGCATCTCGGACTATCTGATCGGCCTGCGGATCGGCGAGGCGTGCTCGCGCCTTTCAGGCACGAACCAGCCCATCCAGCATATCGCCGACGAGGTAGGCTACGCATCGCTCGCCAATTTCAACCGGCAGTTCCGGCGGCTGCGCGGCATGTCGCCCCGCGAGTATCGCTCGTCATTCTCCCGATAGGCTGGTACCTGCAATCGGCCCGAGATCCACCGACTTTCCATCAAGCTCATTGATGAGTTTGCAATGGTGTGCAAAATATCGAGACCGACACATGGCCATGGCCTGAAATTGAAAATTCCAAAGCCTCAAAACAGCTTCTCAAGCGCCAAGCAGGTCGCGGAACTCGCGGGCGTCTCGCGTTCGGCGGTATCGCGCACCTTCACGCCGGGAGCAAGCGTCTCCAGCCAGACGCGCGAACGGGTGATGCAGGCCGCCGAACAACTCGGCTATCACGTCAATCATCTGGCGCGCGGCCTGATGCGGTCCTCCACAGGCATCGTCTGTCTGGCGGTTGCCGAAGCGGATACGCCGTATCAGGCGCGCATGCTGCAGGCGTTGGCCCGGCATTTGCGCGACGCGGGCAAGGTTATCATGGTCCTCAACACGTCCGGCCCAAGCCAGGACATAGACCATGCCCTCAAGCAGACATTCAACTACCGGGCCGATGCAACGGTCGTCTTATCTGGAGCGCCGCCGCAATCGCTGATCCGCAGTTGCCTTGAAAACGGGCAGCGTCTTATCCTGATCAACCGGGACGACAGGTTCTCCGGGCCGCACAACATTCAGGTCGACAGTGCCGCGGCGGCGGAGGCAGCCCTTCATGCGTTCGTGCGCGCCGGCTGCAAAAGGCCCGCCCTGGTAACGTCGGCGGCCGGAACGCCGAGCCTCTTGAAGCGCGAAGAGGCCTTCGTGTCGGCGGCCCGTAACCATGGGCTGGATGTTATCGTCTGGCGGGAAGGCCGGACCTCCTACGACACGGGCGTACGGGGGGCGCGGCAATTGTTTGCTGGCAAGATGCGCCCGGATGCGGCCTTTTGCGTAACGGACCTGATCGCCTGCGGCTTTCTCGATACCGCCCGCCACGAATTCAAGCTGGACGTGCCGCGCGACCTTTGCGTCATCGGGTTCGACGACATCGAACAGGCCGGCTGGGCGTCGTATCGGCTCACCACTTTTGCCCCTCCGGTCGAGGCCATAGCCTTGCATGTGGCGGAACTGGTTTCGTCGCCGCAAGACGGCGTCAATACCAGCAGCCGCATGACCTTTGCCGCACCGATCGTCTGGCGCGAAACCGTAAGGCCCGGCCCCACCTGAACCGCGTCAACACTACCTATGGCTGAACCCCGACCGAGATCAGTTCCCGCCTTTCTTCGACCCAGAGCGCGCCGCCCTGGCTGACGGCGTCATACACCGCGCGGCCGATCGCGGCGCCGATGTCGGTATGCAGCCCGGCAAAATTCTCGCCGCCTTCCATGGATGGTGCTGCGACGGCGATACAATCGGTCCCGGTTCCGGTGATGGGCTTGCCGCCCTGACGCCAGTCCAGATCGATGATGGCCGCGGTCCGGGCCTCGGTCGCGATCGACACCGCCTCGATCAGGGCCGCTTGAGAAAGCGGCCGGTCGACATGGGCGAGCAGGTTGATGGTGCCGACGGCGGCGCCAAGCAGCGGCGGCGCGCCGACCCTTGCGGCATTGCCCAGGCCGACCGTCGCAAGGCAGGTCGCGGTGGCGGCACCGGATACCGCCGTTGCCAGATGATGGCGCTCCACATAGCGCGACGTCATCAGGTGGACCGCATCCGCGTGGCCTGCCGCCGCCATTCGCGTTTCGAGCAACCGGGCGGGATCGACGCCCAGCGGCAGGTCGTCGTTTCGAACATGCAGCCACGCGACCTTGCGTGCCGTGACGAAACCCGGCCGGGTAAGCGACCAGCTCAGCACGGTCTGCGGAATGGCAAATTCCGCGACGAGAATGGGGCTGGCGCACGAAACTGAAAAGGCTTTCATGCCGGCTCTTCTTTCATTGCTCAAGCCAGCCGGCAAGATGCCCGCGCGCAGCCTTCAGAATTGTTTTGGAACTTCGGCCCTTGAGCGATTGACGCCCCTGCCCGCGCCGACTAGTTTCCGCGCTGGAACTGGTGCCGCCGCAAGGTGGTTTAAAAGGGAACACGGTGAAGCCGGCAAACCGGCCGAAACCGAGACTGCCCCCGCAACTGTAACCGTTGAGCCTTCTTCCATTGGCCACTGAACGCGCTCGCGTGCTCGGGAAGGCGGAAGACCGGTAATGACACGGAAGTCAGGAGACCTGCCATTCCAGTCACCCATGCCCGAACACGAGGGGTGTTCAGGCGCGGTCGTCCGTGGCGGTGACACGATAACGTGTTGCCGCGCGCCGGGACGGTCGAGGGGGTGGAAGATCAACCCCGCCAATCGCTGGAACCAGAACGCGGCTTGAAATGAGCCAGGGGCGAACAGCTTCGCCTGCAAAGTTCTGGGGGTCGAATTGAAGAAGATAATCGGGGTGGCCGGCGCGTTGGCGCTGGTGCTGACAGGCCACGCGGGGGCGCAGGAAGCAGGCACGGACGCTTCCGGTGCAACGAAGCTCGACCGCATCCTCATCACCACGCCCTTGCGGCGTGAATCGTCGCTGGAACGGTCGACGTCATCGGTGACCGTGGTAAGCGAGGAAGAGATCAAGCAGTCGGCGGCTTCCGACCTGCTGTCCCTGTTGAAGGCCTATCCAGGCGTCACCGTGACCGCCAATGGCGGCATGGGCGCGGATTCGAGCATTTCGCTGCGTGGAACCACCGCCGCGCAGACGCTCGTGCTCGTCAATGGCGTGCGCGCAGGCTCGGCAACGTCGGGAACCGTCAACCTGTCCGGCATCCCGCTGGCTTCGATCCAACGCATCGAAATCGCCAAGGGCGGTCACTCCGCGCAATATGGCGCGGACGCTATCGGCGGCATCATCAACATCATCACCAAGCAGGGCGGCATCTGCGCCGACGGAAGCAAAAGCTGCGGTACGGTCACGGTGGGCGTCATACATCCCTGGGGTGGGTATCTGTCCGGCAATCTGCAAGGCCAGAGCGAAGACGGCACGAACTATTCCTTCGGCGCCCAAGTGCTGGGGACGCAGGGCTACGACTTCACCGTGCCTTCCGCCTATGGGCACGAGCCGGACAAGGACGGTTTCCGGCAAGGCTCGTTCAATTTCTCGCTGTCGAAGGACATGGACTGGGGCCGCATCTATTCCGATGGGCTTTATGCGCGTGGCCGCAACCAATACGACCGCCAGCCGGTGAACGAGGCCGATACCAGCAATTTCTCCGGCCGTATCGGCGCGCGTATCGACCATTCCGATAGCTGGTCGTCCACCGTCGAACTGATGACCGCGCTCGACTATGCCTCGAACTTCGGGCCGAGCGAAAAAGGCGACGATTTCGACACGCTGCGCTATGGCATTCTCGCCTCCACGCAAAAAACGTTCGAGGTCGGTGAAGCGAAACATACGCTGTCGGGCGGGGTCGAAGCCTATCGCGATACGGTCGATGGCAGTTCCATCTCCGCTGTCGCTTATGCCAAGACGGAACGCGACCTGACGGGCGTCTTCGGCCAATATTCGTTCGAGTACGAGGCGCTTACCGTCGATAGCGGCCTGCGCTACGATCACGACGAGCAATTCGGCAGCGCCACCACCTACAATATCGGCGCAAGCTACGAACTGACGGACGGGCTGGTGGCGCGCACCTCCTACGCCACCGGCTTTCGCGCCCCGACCTTCAACGACCTCTATTATCCCGACCCCTATCTGTCGGGTAACCCGGACCTGAAGCCGGAGCGGTCGCGGTCCTACGAAATCGGCTTGAACTGGCAGGCCACGACCCAGACAAGCCTCGACATGGCGGTCTATCGCACGCAGGTGAAAGACCAGATCAACTGGGCGCCCATCGACCCCAACGACGCGTGGGGGCCGTGGCACCCGGACAACATCGATCAGGTGCAGATAACCGGTTTTGAGGCGACCATGGCGCATGAATTCAACGCCGAGTGGAGCGGCCGGCTGGGCATCGACATTCGCGAGCCGCTCAACAAAAGCCCCGGCGTGCATGGCAAATACGTTGCCTATGGCGACCGCTTCAACGCCACCGCCGGGCTGACCTACAAGCCGACGACGAAACTCGAGCTTTCGGCCGCCGTCATCTATGGCAGGGCGCGCTATGCCGACGCCGCCAACCTCGTCAAATTGCCGGACTATGTGACGGCGGACTTCACGGCGCTCTATGCGCTCGACGAGCAGTCGCAGTTCAAGTTCTCGGTGGCTAATATCTTCGATGAGCAATATCAGACCAAACAGGACTACCGGGCTCCGGGGCGGACGATCGACCTGAGCTTCACCCGGTCGTTCTAGGAGCCTTGGCCATCATGACCGCCTCCCCGTCGCGGTGCCGCCTTTTCGGAACTGCCCTGGCGGCGGTCATGATGTCGCTTGTCTCCGCGGCGGTCGCCGCCGAACCTGGGCCGCAGCGCGTCGTTTCGATCAATTTGTGCACCGACCAGTTGGCGATGCTGATGGCCGGGCCTGGCCAGCTTCGGTCGGTGTCCTTCCTTGCTATCGAGAAGGGCACCTCGATGATGGTCGACGAGGCCGCCCATTACCGGCTCAACCATGGGCAGGCCGAGGAGATATTCCTGATGCGGCCCGACCTGGTGCTGGCCGGCACCTACACCGCCAAGGCAACGGTTGGCCTGCTCGAGGAACTCGGCTTCCGGGTCGAGCAATTCGAACCGGCTTCCTCTTTCGAGGACGTGCGGGAAAGCCTGATCCGCATGGGCGCATTGCTTGGCCGTGAACAGCGCGCCGCCGAACTGGTCGCGGAACTGGACAAGGGACTGGCCGACCTTGCCGCGCAAAAGGTGCCGGCCACAAATGCCGCCTTCTACTACGCCAACAGCTATACCTCCGGCTCCGGCACGCTGGCCGACGCCATCGTCAAGGCGGCGGGGCTGACCAATATGGGCGAGACGCTCGGCTTCAAGGGCATGACGCGGATGCCGCTGGAACTTCTGATATTCGCCAACCCGGACATCATCATCGAGGGCGACAGCCAATACAGCGCGCCGGTGCTGGCCAAGGAGAATTTTGTCCATCCTGCCTTCACCGCGCTTTCGGGCCGGGTCGTGCCCATACCTGATAAATACACGATCTGCGGCGCGCCGTTTACGCTGGAAGCCTCGCGCATGCTCCAGCGCGCCGCGCTTGGCCAAGGCAGCGACGCGCAATGAGCGACGCCCTGCGCTTCAAGCTGGTGCTGGCAGCCCTTGGCGTGCTCACGCTCGCTTTGTTCTTCCTGTCGCTGACGGTCGGGCCGGCGGCGGTGGCGTTCGGCGACAGCATACGGGCGCTGTTTTCCACGAACGGCGGCACGATTGCGCTGATCATGCAGGAAATCCGACTGCCGCGCGCTATTCTGGGGCTGATGATCGGCGCAACGCTCGGCCTGTCGGGGGCGACACTGCAAGGCTGGCTGCGCAACCCGCTGGCCGAACCGGCGCTGCTCGGCGTCAGCGCCTCCGCGTCGCTGGGCGCGGTGATCGCGATCTATACGGGCTTGTCCGCCCTGTTTCCGCTCGGGCTGCCGCTGGCGGCGCTGGCGGGTGCGGTTGCCGCCGTGCTGGTGGTGCAGGCGATGGCCGGCCTGCGCGGCGGCGCGCTCACCGTCATCCTCGCCGGTATTGCCGTGTCGAGCCTTGCCAGCGCCATGACAGCACTTGCGCTCAACCTGTCGCCCAATCCGTTCGCGGCCCTTGAAATCATGTTCTGGATGCTCGGCTCGCTGACCGACCGCTCGATGACGCATGTGTGGCTGGCCGGCCCGTTCATGCTGGCGGGATGGGCAATGCTGGCAAGCCTCGGCCGCTCGCTCGATGCGCTGACGCTGGGCGGCGATGCGGCCGCAAGCATGGGCGTCGACATGCGCCGGGTGCAGTTCTTGGCCGTGTTCGGCACGGCGGCTTGCGTCGGGGCGGCAACGGCCGTGGCCGGCGTCATCGGCTTCGTCGGGCTGGTCGTGCCGCATATGCTGCGTCCGCTGGTCGGCTCGCGGCCGTCGCGTCTTTTGCCGGCCAGCGCGCTTGGCGGCGCCTGCGTGCTTCTGGCGGCCGACACGCTGGTGCGCGTCATCGCGCCCGAGCGTGACCTCAAGCTCGGCGTGCTGACCGCCATCGTCGGCGCGCCGTTCTTCCTATGGCTGGTTTACAGGACACGGAGCCAGATGCTGTGAGCCTGCTTTCGGTCAAGAACCTCCATGCTTCGCTCGGCGGCAAGCCGGTGCTGAAAAACCTGTCGTTCGAGGTCGCCGCGGGCGAGTTCGTCGGCTTGATCGGGCCGAACGGCGCGGGAAAATCGACGCTGCTGCGTACCATCCTCGGTTTCATTCCGCATCAGGGCAGCGTTGCCGTCAACGGGCACGACGCAGCCACTTTGAGTGCACGCGAGCGCGCACGCCACGTCGCTTATCTGCCGCAGGAGCGCGACATCGCCTGGCCGGTTTCCGTCGAGACGGTCGTTGCGCTCGGGCGCTTCGCACACCGGCCAGCCCTTGCGGCAGCCAATGGCGCCGACAGGGAAATCGTAGAGCGCGCCATGCGACGCATGGAAATAGACGGATTTCGCGATCGATCGGCAATGGAACTTTCGGGCGGCGAAAAGGCGCGGGTGCTGATTGCCCGCGCCTTGGCGCAGGACGCGCCGCTGCTTCTGGCCGATGAGCCGGCCGCCGGTCTCGATCCGTCGCACCAGATCGCGCTGATGAAAACCTTCGCAACGCTTGCCAGCGAGGGGAACGGCGTTGTCGCCTCGATGCACGATCTCGGCCTTGCCGCGCGCTGGTGCTCGCGGCTGATCCTGCTCGACAATGGCGTCGTGGTCGCGGACGGTCCGCCCCGCGAGGTCTTGACGGCAGCTAGGCTGCGCTCGGTCTACCGCGTCGAAGCCTATTTCGGCGAAGCCGGAGAGCGGCCGATCATCCAGCCGCTCGACCTTATCGCGGCCGACCGCAAGCCCGGCTGAAGCGCTCCGGCTTGTCTTGGCATCTAGGTGGATTGGCCGCCCGCGCCACTTCTTTTGTCGTGGCGCGGGCTGTCGCTGTGATGTTCAGATGTTCTTGGCCGCCATCTCCTTGGCGATATATTCGGCCTGCCGGATCGCCAGGCTAACGATGGTCAGGGTCGGATTTTCTGCGCCGCCCGAGGTGAACTGGCTGCCATCGGACACGAACAGGTTCTTGATGTCGTGTGCCTGTCCATGTTTGTTGACGACACCGTCCTGCGGTTTCTCGCTCATCCGGTTCGTGCCCAGATTGTGCGTCGAAGGATAGGGCGGGGTCGGTAGGGTGCGCGTTGCGCCGACCGCGTCGTAGAGCGCGATCGACTGCTTGTAGGCGTGGTTGCGCATGGCGGTGTCGTTGGGATGGTCGTCGAAATGCACGTCGGCGATCGGCATGCCGTGCGCATCCTTTTCGTCGGCGTGCAGCGTGATGCGGTTTTCCTCGCGAGCCATGTCCTCGCCCACGATCCACAAGCCGGCCATGTGGTCGTAATGGTCGATTGCGGTGGTGAAGGAACGCCCCCAGGCGCCCGGATCGAGAAACGCCGCGGTGAACGGTATGCCAATCGACACCGTTTCAAGCTCGTAGCCGCCAACGAAGCCGCGCGAGGGATCGTGCCGCGCCTCGTCGCGGATGATGCCGGCCATGGTGGTGCCGCGATACATGTGCACCGGCTTGTCGAAGATCGCATAGACCGACCCCGTGGTGTGGCGCATGTAGTTCTTGCCCACTTGCCCGGACGAATTGGCGAGGCCGTCGGGGAACTGGCTCGATTGCGAATTGAGCAGCAGGCGCGGGCTTTCTATCGAGTTGCCGGCAACGGCGACGATGCGTGCCTTCTGCTCGTGCTGCTTGCCGTCCTTATCGGCATAGACCACGCCGGTGACCTTGCCGCTGGCGTCGTGATTGATCTTGATGACCATCGCGTTCGGCCGGACTTCGAGATGGCCGGTGGCTTCGCCCTTGGGAATTTCCGTATAGAGCGTCGACCATTTTGCGCCCCATTTGCAGCCCTGGAAGCAAAAGCCGGTCTGCTGGCAGGCCATGCGGCCGTCGCGCTCTTCGGAATTGATCGCCATGTTGCCGGTGTGACATTCCTTGTAGCCGAGCTTGTCGGCTCCAGCCTTCATTATCTTGAAATTGTTGTTGCCCGGCAGGCCGGCAATGCCATTGGTGCGCGTGACGCCCATCTTGTCCTCGGCCCTGGCGTAGTAGGGTTCGAGTTCGGCCAGCGTGATCGGCCAGTCGAGCAGGTTCGCCCCTTCCAGTTTGCCATAGTTGGTGAGCGTCTTGAACTCATGCTCCTGAAAGCGTAGCGACGCGCCCGCCCAGTGCACGGTCGAGCCGCCGACCGCCTTGACGATCCAGGCCGGCAGGTTGGGAAAGTCCTTCGCCACGCGCCAGCTGCCGGAAGTCGTGCGCTTGTCCGTCCAGGCGAGTTGCGCAAACGAATCCCATTCGTCGTTGATGAAGTCCTCATATTCGTGACGCGCGCCGGCCTCGAGGATGACGACGTCGATGCCCTTCTGGGCCAGTTCGTTGCCCAGCGTACCGCCGCCGGCTCCCGAGCCTACGATGACGACCACGCCGTCGTTGTTCAGATCAAATGGTGCTGCCATGGATTCCTCCCATGAGTGCTAATTCTTGTGATGCGGAAAAGGGCTCAGAGCCACTCAATGTCGTCGAAGCCACGCTCGATGTAGCCGCCCTTCGAATAGGACTCGCCCTCGTAGCCGAAGATCGGCCAGATCTCCTTCTGGTTGTAGAGGCCGACGACCAACCCGCCACGAATCGCCTGGAAGAACGGCGTTGTCTCGATCTGCTTCAGCACGGCGATGCGCTGCTCTTCCCAGCCAAGGCCGGTATAGCCGCCCTCGCCCGCCTTCTGGTCAAGGTCGGCTATGCCGTTTTCAATGAGATCCTTGTGGGCGGGATCCTTGCCGGCCTGCTCGTCATGGCCCTTGACGGCGATGGCATAATATTTGTCCGCAACTTGGTCGTGCGGATAGATGTCGCGCGCCATCTGGATCAGCGTCGCCATGGTTTCCGGCTTGAGCGCGGAGGTTTCAAGCCCCCAGGCATGCTCGGGGCTGATGACGGCGCTGCCGGAAATCACCAGTAGCGCGCCGACGCCACCGCGTTTCAGCAAGTCGCGGCGCGAAAGCCCTTTTCCGTCCGAAGACTTCGGCTTTCCATCGTAAATCGTGACCATATTTTCCTCCCTGGCTTGCTATGGGCGCTATCGGCGCCGTTGCTGGCTCGGCTTGCGAGCATTTCTCCTATTTGAAGCGACCGTGACGCTGCAGGACTTCGATCTTGTAGCCATCGGGGTCTTCGATGAAGAAGAAGCGGGCGAGCAGGACGCCGTCGTTCTTGAACTCGACAATGTTCTTCGGGTTGAACCCGAGCGCGCCCAACCGGTCATGCTCGCCATCGAGATCGTTCACCGAAACCGCAAGATGCCCGTAGCCGTCGCCAAGTGCATAAGGCTCGGTGCGGCCCTTGTTGACGGTCAGTTCGACCTCGAATGCCGCTTCGTCATTGGAGAGATAAATCAGCGTAAAGGTGTCGAAATCAAGCCGCTCGGCCACGGAGAGGCCGAACGCCTTCTGATAGAAATCGGTGGATCGGGCCTCATCGAGAACCCGGATCATGGTGTGGATCGCCTTCGCCAAATCGAAACTCCGCTTCGTCGTTCGGGAGCGATTATGGCGTTGCCGCAGCAAAGATGGTGGCAGCCCGTTACCACGCGCAAATTGCCGCAGCGCCAGAAGGGCGAAAGCCGGGTTGCCGTTTCCGTCTTTTTGAATGAAGAATGCTATTGGAGCGATTGTGACCGCCGGGCGAGCACTATCCTTCCCACGATCAAAGGCGACCAGGAGGTTTCGAGATGTGCAAGGTTTTTGCTGGCCAGGACCCGGACGGCTATCGGCAGATCAATCGCTCGATCCGCATTGACGGCCATTCGACCAGTATCCAGTTGGAGGCCACCTTCTGGGAATTGCTCGACGAGATTGCCGAAAGCCAGAACCTGAGCACGCCGAAATTCATTTCCAAGCTGTATGACGAGGCTATCGACATCAATGGCGAAATCCAGAATTTCGCGTCGATGCTGCGTACGACCTGCGCGCTTTACCTGCGGGGGCTTCGCCCATGCATGGAGGAATTGACGGCGCTCAGGCAAAAAGCCGCGATCAACAGCCTGGCGCTTCACCACGACGCATAGCCGCGCTCGAGCCTGGCCATTGCCGCCGGGGATTGCTTGACGAAAAGAATGCAAAGCCTGCGGTCCGATGCTGTTGCCGAGGCCGGAGAACTTGACTCGATGCCGCTGCCCATTTTTGTCATCAACCTCGACAGTTCGGTCGACCGCTGGACCACCCTCTCCGCGAGAGCGGAGCAGCTTGGCCTGGCCATCACCCGCGTCCCGGCCATAGACGGCCGCCTCCTGGACAGATCGGTGCTGGAAGGGTTCAGTGAGGTCCGGTTTCGCCTCTGCCATGGCCGGACGGCGCTTGCCGCCGAATATGGCTGCTATATGAGCCATCTGCGCGCCATGGACATGATCGTGGCGGGAGGCCACCCCTATGCCATCATCCTGGAAGACGATGCCTTGCTTGCCGACGATTTCGTCGCGCGCACGGATTCCATCGTGAAACTGGACAGGGAGGCAGGCGGCAATCGGCTTGGCGTGGTCAAGCTCTACAACCACCGCCTCAAGGGATTTCGCCGCAAGGCAACCACGGCGGCAGGCGACGAGATCGGCTCTTGCCTGCATGGACCACTGGGGTCGTCGATGGCCTATGTGGTAAGCAGGCAAGCCGCGCAACGCTTGCGGCAGCGCCTGTTGCCGATGTTTTTGCCCTACGATGTTGCGCTGGAAAGAGACTGGAGCCATGGCGTCCCCGTCTTCGAGACACGCCGGTTCCTCGTGTCGGAAGCCGATCAACGCACGACCACGATAGGCGGCAGATCGGTCTACAAGGCCACGAAACTTGCGTTGCCGATGAGAATTCCGGCGGCATTTTTCAGGGCTGCCGATTATGCAAGACGCTTCGTCGGCGCCTTGATCCGTCCCGCTATTTCCTGAGAGCCGCGCGGCAGCCGATCTCGTCTTTCCGGCGCCTGGCAAGCAGCGCCGTCAAGAGCAGAATGGTCACGGCGACATTCCTGTCGCCCAGCAATAGCCCGTGCAAAGATCCGTAGAACAGCAGGAACCCCAGGAAAATGAGCGCATTGACCCGGATGTCGTGATCCTTGATGCCGAAGATCCGCGTGAAGGCGACCGCAAAAAGGCCAATCAGGAAAACAAGACCAACCAGCCCTCTGGTGCGCAGTTCATCGAGCACGAAGAAATGAACATGGCTGTAGAGGGCGTAGATCCCGCGCTGGGCTTCGGGTATTCCCTGTTTTATCTGGCGCATGCTTTCCTCGCCGCCCAGCCCCAGCAATGGGTGTTCCTGGAAGATTTTTATCGCGCCTTTCCAAAGCGTTATGCGTATTCCGATACCGGTGACGTCCTTGTCGGCGGGAAGCACCAGACTGTCGACTTCCTTTGCCGTATAGACGGCGCGCTCCATGACGATATCGCTTGTCTGGTAGGCTACCGCAGAAAGCGCGACCAGGCCGGCCAGACTGAAGCCGATCAACCGCCGGGCACCCGCTTCACGCACCTTGACGAGAATAACCTCGCGCAGTTCGACGACGTCGATCAGCGCGGCGAAAACAAAAATCGGCAGCACGCTCCTCGTTCCCGTCATCAACTCCGGAACCAGCGCCAGATAAAACCACAGCCGGCTATTGGGCAGATAGCGAGGCGCTTCGCTCGCCTGGAACCGCGCCATCACGGCCATCATGCAGATCACGAAGGCCGCATTGGCGGCGTTGCCGCCGAGGCCGATTCGAACCTGGCCGTTCAAGCCTTCGAAAATGGCCACCACCAAGGTCACGATGAGGCCGACCCGCGCGCCGATCGCCATTTGCCGCAACGGGTCACGAATCAGGGCGAAGCCGGTGAACAGGGGAATGCCGAGCGCGAAGTACAAGGACAAGGTGATCCAGCGTATGTCTGCCGCGAACTCACCATGATAAAGGCCGATCGCCAGGGCTACGAGCGAATAGGCCAGCGCCGCCAGCGCGTAGTAGGGATCGATCAGGCGCATCGACCGGTGTCGCAGGATTATCAGGAAGATGCCGCCGCAGAGGATCAGGCCGAGGATAAGAATATCCAGGCCCAGCTTGACCGGGATGCAGGCAATGGCGATGGATAGAAGAACCGGATCGATGGCCCGCCGCCATAAGAACATGCGATGCAGTTTCCCGACCGCGGTCCGTGAAGGGGTCTCTTCGCTGTTCATACGCAACGCCCGATGAATGAAGGTCTATTCGTCCTCAACGCCGACGTCTGTCTGCCACGACGCCCCGACTGGACGCCCGCAGCGCGCTTCGCTGTGTTGACACAGATCTTACATTTCTCAAAGCTGATGCGCACTTCTCACCGGGTCATATCCTCTAACACGGCTTCCTCGCCAACCACGGCCGCCCAGTCAAGCGCCGACAGGGTCGCAGGCACCCGAATGTTGCGTCGAATTTGAGCGTGGACAGTCCCTGACTTGTCTTGCCGCCTCGCCGGGGCGTGTGCAAAGCCTTGATATCGATGGACTTCGTTTGACAAGGAAATGAATGAGCCTCTCCGATCCGTTCTTTGTCTCTCTGGCAGTCCTGGCCGCATTCTCCGTAGGGCTTTCGAAAGGCGGGCTGCCGGTGGTCGGTTCGCTCGCAGTTCCCTTGTTGACCCTGTCGATTTCGCCGGTCGTGGCCGCCGGCATGCTGTTGCCGATTTATGTGGGTTCGGACCTGATCGGCCTATGGCTGTACCGGCGGCATTTCAGCCGGCGCAATCTGACAATCCTCATTCCGGCCGGGCTTGCCGGCGTGTTTTTCGGCTGGCTGACGGCCGAATTCGTATCGAGCGACCACGTCATGCTGCTGGTCGGCGCGGTCGGGCTTTTCTATTGCGTCAGCAGCTTTCTCGCAAAACCGGATCGGGCGCCCAGCAAGGCTGCGGTCGCGCCGGGCCTGGTTTGGGGCACGCTCTCGGGCCTCAGCAGTTTCGTCGCGCATTCCGGCGGCGGGCCGTTTCAGGTCTATGTGCTGCCGCAAAAGCTCGAAAAGCTGGTCTTTGCGGGCACATCGACAATTCTCTTCGCGGTCATCAATGTCGCAAAGCTCCTGCCCTACTGGGCGCTTGGCGAGCTATCGGCGAACAACACGCGAATTACATTGTGGCTGCTACCGGTATCCATAGTGGGCGCCTATGTCGGCGCGCACGCGACGAGAATCATCCCCGATCTTCTCTTCTTCCGCGCGGTGAAGATCGTTCTCGCGGTCATCTCGATCAAGCTGATCTACGACGGCCTCACCTGAGGCGCTAAAGTTTGCGAATTGCCCCTTCTCCAAACCCCAATCCATGGCATAAGGGCCGCATGACAAACCTGCCCGACCCTACCCGCTTTGCCCATGTCACCGATTGGGTATTCGACCTCGACAACACACTTTATCCGCACCATTCGAACCTGTTCTCGCAGATCGATGTGCGGATGACGGCCTATGTGGCGGAACTGCTGGCGCTTCCGCGCGAGGATGCGCGCAAGCTGCAAAAGGAACTGTACCTTCAATACGGCACCACGCTGAACGGGCTGATGGAGTTGCATGGCATCGACCCGGACGATTTTCTGCAAAAGGTCCACGACATCGATTATTCGTGGCTGGTGCCGGATCCGGTGCTGGGAACGGCAATCCATCAACTGCCGGGCCGCAAGTTCATTTTCACCAATGGCGACCGCCGCCATGCCGAGCGCGCCGCGCGCCAACTCGGCATCCTCGACAATTTCGATGCCATCTTCGACATCGTCGCCGCCGGGCTGACGCCAAAGCCGGCGCGCCAGACCTATGAGAAATTCGTCGAACTCCACGCCGTCACCGGTCAGGCCACGGCGATGTTCGAGGATCTTGCGCGCAATCTTTCGGTGCCGAAAGCGCTGGGGATGACGACCGTGCTGGTCGTGCCGAACAATTTCGAGCCGACTTTTTCCGAAATATGGGAAAGCGATCCCGCCCATGAGGACGATGTCGATTTCGTTACCGACGATCTGTCGGGATTCCTGAACGCGATCGTGAGCGCGAATGCGGGAGTAGGGACAAGATAATTGATAGCAGGGAATGGCTTCCCTATTCCCTATTCCCTATTCCCTATTCCCTATTCCCTATTCCCTATTCCCAGCTTGTAGAATCTTCTGACGATGTCCCATGCTTCGTCGGCGGTATCGACATAGTCGATGATGTCCTGGTCGCCGGGCGTGATGGTGCCTTGCTCGGCCAGGAAGTCCAGATCGAGCGCGCGGCTCCAGAAGGCCTTGCCGAACAGGATCACCGGAACGCGCTCCATGCGGCCGGTCTGGATCAGCGTCAGCGTCTCGAAGAATTCGTCCATGGTGCCGAAACCGCCGGGGAATACGGCAACCGCCTTTGCGCGCATGACGAAGTGCATCTTGCGGATCGCGAAATAGTGGAAATTGAAGCATAGCTCCGGCGTCACATAGATGTTGGGCGCCTGTTCGTGCGGCAACACGATGTTGAGGCCGATGGACGGCGCGCCAACGTCGGCGGCGCCGCGATTGCCCGCCTCCATCACGCCGGGACCGCCGCCCGTCACCACCACGAATTCGCGGTAGTAGGAGGTGGCCGATTGTTGCGAGCACAGGCGAGCGAATTTGCGCGCCTCCTCGTAATATTTGCTGTTTTCTTCGAGATTTTTCCTCTGCGTCTCATTCTTCGCCGCCCATGCGTCGCCGCCCGGTTCAGGGATGCGCGCGCCCCCGAACAGGATCACCGTCGAGCGGATGCCGCGCTCGGCCAGGATCATCTCCGGCTTCAGCAATTCGAGTTGCAGCCGCACGGCGCGCAGTTCGCGCCGAGTCATGAAATCCTCGTCGTTCCAGGCCAGGCGATAGGTCGGCGCGCGCGTCTGCGGCGTATCGGGCACGCTTTTTGCCCGTTCCAGATCCTCGTCCGAATGCGGAAGCGGCGTCCAGCTCGCTTTTTCCTCGGTGTTCATGCCCAAAATCCCCAAATGCTGCCTGTTTGGCGCACGCCACGGCGCCGTGCTGATTGACCGACCCCGGACCTTAACATAGGGTCCGCGCGATTTTGGAACAGGTTAAGGGCCAGCCCTTAACAGCATGGAAATGGAGCCGCCCGCATGCCGAAGCCCGATCTGGCCAGTCTCGAAAAGACCATCGACAAGGCGTTCGAGGCGCGCGACGGCATTTCCACCGACACACGCGGCGAAGTCCGCGAGGCCATCGAGTCGGCTCTGAACTTGCTCGACAAGGGAACCGCCCGCGTTGCGGAACGCCAGGCCGACGGCACATGGCATGTCAATCAGTGGCTGAAGAAAGCCGTCCTCCTGTCCTTCCGGCTCAGCCCGATGGATATTATCGGCGGCGGCCCCGGCCAGGCCGTGTGGTGGGACAAGGTGCCGTCGAAATTCGACGGCTGGGGTGCGGTCGACTTCGAAAAGGCCGGCTTTCGCGCCGTGCCGCCGGCGGTCGTGCGGCGTTCGGCCTATGTGGCGCCGGGCGTCGTTTTGATGCCGTCCTTCGTCAATGTCGGTTCCTATGTCGATAGCGGCACCATGGTCGACACCTGGGCCTCGGTCGGTTCCTGCGCGCAGATCGGCAAGAACGTGCACCTGTCGGGCGGCGTCGGCATCGGCGGCGTGTTGGAGCCGATGCAGTCCGGGCCGACCATCATCGAGGATAATTGCTTCATCGGCGCGCGCTCCGAGGTCGTCGAAGGCTGCATCGTTCGCGAAGGCTCCGTGCTCGGCATGGGCGTCTTCATCGGCCAATCGACCAAGATCATCGACCGCGCCACCGGCGAAGTGTTCTACGGCGAAGTCCCAGCCAATTCCGTCGTCGTCGCGGGATCCCTGCCCGGCAAACCGCTGCCCAATGGCGAACCCGGCCCGAACCTCTATTGCGCGGTCATCGTCAAGCGGGTCGATGCAAAGACACGCTCCAAGACCTCGATCAACGAATTGCTGCGGGACTGATTTCGCGCTGAAACGCGCACCTCCAAGGGCGGCAATCAAACCCGTCGCCCCCTTCGGCCTCCCTTTGGGCCTTCAAGCCCCAGCCACTACGGAATGGAATGCCTTGCCCGGAAAATCGGAACTCATCTGGCTGTTCTTCAGGACATCGGGCCGCGTCAGCCGGATGGTCTATTTCCTTGGCGGGCTGCTGATTGCGCTGGCCCAGGTATTTCCGCTCTATCGCTTCACCCTGACGCCGGAAGGCACGACCGAGAGCGAAATCTGGGCCGCCCTTTTCATGGTCGCCTTCCTTAGCTCGCTCTGGTCGAACATCGCGCTGGCCGTGAAGCGGCTGCACGATTTCGGCAAGCCGGGATTGGCGGCGCTGTTGCTGTTCGTGCCGATCGTCTCGTTCATCGCCTTGTTCGTGCTCTGCCTGTTTCCGGGCGATCCCGAAGCCAATCGCTATGGCCGCCAGACCAACGCGCCGGATTGAGCCTCAGAGGCCTCTGGCGCAAATGTCGGCTGATGACAGGCCGCCGGCTTTCGACTATCGCTTGGCGCCATGATGATGCCTCTCGATCCCGCTGAAAACCTTGCAGCCCTGATCCGCTGCCCCTCCGTCACCCCTGCCGAAGGCGGGGCGTTATCGGTGCTCCAAGCCATGCTGGAGCCGCTCGGCTTTGCGGTCGAGCGCCCGGTCTTTTCCGAGGACGGCACGCCTTCCGTCGAAAACCTTTATGCCCGCCGCTCCGGCAACGGACCGCATCTGATGTTTGCCGGCCATACCGACGTCGTGCCGGTCGGCGACGAGGCGGCGTGGATGCATCCGCCCTTTTCCGCCGAAATTGCCAATGGCGAAATGTACGGTCGCGGCGCGGTCGACATGAAGGGCGGCATCGCCTGTTTCATCGCCGCAGTCGCGCGCCATGTCGAAAAGCACGGCGGGCCGAAGGGTTCGATCTCGCTGCTGATTACCGGCGACGAGGAAGGACCGGCCATCAACGGCACCACCAAGCTGCTCGACTGGGCAGCAGCCAAGGGCGAGACCTGGGATGCGGCCATCGTCGGCGAACCGACCAACCCGGACACGCTGGGCGATGGCATCAAGATCGGCCGGCGGGGGTCGCTGTCCGGCACCATCACCGTCAACGGCCGCCAGGGTCATGTCGCCTATCCGCACTTGGCCGACAATCCGGTGCGGGGCCTGATGAGCCTGATCGACGCGCTGCTTTTGCCGGTCTTCGACAAGGGCACGAAGGATTTCCAGCCGACCAACCTGGAAATCACCACCATCGATGTCGGCAACACGGCCACCAACGTCATTGCCGCCAAGGCGACGGCCACCTTCAACATCCGCTCCAACGACACCTGGAACGCCGAAACTATCCAGGCGGAAATTCACAACCGGCTCGATCGGGCGGCGCGGCGCAAGAAGTATCGCGCCGGGCGAAGCGAGCCCGTGGACTACGAACTGGTCTGGCGCGACCGGCCAAGCCATGTCTTTTTGACCCGCGACGACAAGCTGGTCCAGACGCTGAGCGGCTCCATCAATTCGGTGACCGGTAAAACCCCTGCCCTGTCCACATCCGGCGGCACCTCCGACGCCCGTTTCATCAAGGACTATTGTCCCGTGGTCGAATTCGGGCTGGTCGGCAAGACCATGCATATGGTGGACGAGCGGGTTGCCCTTGCCGATCTCGAGCAACTGACCCAAATCTATGAGCGTTTTCTCGAAGACTGGTTCAAGCAAGGCTGAGGGACAAGTCGATGCTGCTCTCGGCGGATGAAACACAGGCTTCGCTCACGGGCGCCTGGCGATTGATGCTGGGCAAGCCTGACGGCCTGCGCCTGCTCGACCTTTCCGCCGACGGCTTCTGGAATTCCTTCTATGCGATGGTTTTCGCCGTGCCTGCCCTTATCGTCGGCTGGGTCGGCATCGCCAATGAAATCGGCGACCCGGATGTCTTTGCCGGGCGCCTCGCAATGCTGTTTGGCCTGGCGGCGGTAGATTTCGGCGCCTGGGTACTGCCGCTGATCGGCCTTGCCCTGGTCGCGCCGCGCGCCGGCATCGGTGAACGTTTTGTCGCTTATGTGGTGGCCAGCAACTGGGCTTCCGCCATCATCGCGTGGCTGATGCTGCCCCCAGCGCTTATCCGGCTGTTTCTTCCCGCCAGCGACCCGACCGCCGGTTTCTTATCGCTGTTCTGCTTTCTGCTGTCGATGGTTCTTACCTGGCGCATGACCAACGCCGTGGTCGGCAAGGGTGCGGCCATCGGCACCGCCGTTTTCGTCGGCATGTTCGTGATTTCGCTCGTGGTGGTGTTTGCGCTGCAGGCGATGCTCGGCATCACCGTGCCGGAAACCGCCTAAAGCATTTCCGGATAGTCGACCTTCGTCAGAAAAAGCCCATCCGGCGGCGCAACCTGTCCGCAGGCGGCACGGTCGCGCGCGTCGAGCGCCGCCTTCAGCCTGTCGGCCGTCCATGCGCCGTCGCCGACCCGCTTCAGCGAACCGGCGATCGAGCGCACTTGGTTGTGCAGGAACGAGCGCGCCGATGCGCGAATTTCGATGACATCGCCGCTGCGCGTAACTTCCAGACGCTCCAGCGTCCGAACCGGGCTTTTGGCCTGGCATTGGGTCGAGCGGAAGGTGGTGAAATCATGCCGCCCGAGCAGCACTTTGGCGGCCTCGTGCATGGCAGCCGCGTCGAGCGGCTTCGGCACCCACCACACCTTGCCCATTTCGAGCGCTGCTGGCGCGCGCCGATTGAGGATGCGGTAAAGGTAATGACGGCCAAGCGCCGAAAAGCGGGCGTCGAATTCATCGGAAACCGGGGTAGCCTTCAGGATGGAAACCCGTTCGCCTGCCATCTGCAAATGCGCGTTGACGGCATCGCGCACCTTGTCGCCGGTCCAGTCTTTCGTCAGGTCGGCATGCGCCACCTGCCCGGTGGCATGGACGCCGGCATCGGTGCGGCCAGCGCCGCGCAACGCGATGGCGTCCCCGCTGAATTTCAGGATCGCGGTCTCTATCGCCTGCTGTACCGAGGGCTGGTCGGCCTGCCGCTGCCAGCCGGCATAGGCCGCGCCGTCATATTCGATGTCGAGGCGAAAGCGCGGCATCCCCCGGCAACAGGATCAGGCGGCCAGCGATTCGAAGGCCGTGGCATAAACGAGCAGGCCGATTTCCGGCGCTTCGCCCCATGCCAGCGCCTGCAATGCCGGTCCCTGATACGGGCTCTCGAACGCTGCCGCGCGTGCATGGGAATAGCCGAAGCGGCCGTAATAGGCCGGATCGCCCAGCACGATGGAAAGCTGTTCGCCGGCGGCTTTCAGCCTGATATGCGCCTCGCGGACCAGCGCGCCGCCGATGCCGGTGCCGTGGAACGAGTGATCGACCGCCAGCGGCGCAAGCGCGACGGCAGCGAAATCCTTGCCGCTCTCGTGCACGAACAGCCGCGAAAACAGGATATGGCCGACGACCTGTCCGTCTTCTTCGGCAATCAGTTCCACGATGGCGTCGCCATCGGCGACCAGGGCGTCGACCAGCCCAGCTTCCTGCTGTTGGCCGAACGCGTTTTTCTCAACCCGGCGGATTGCATCGCGGTCGCGTGGCGTTGCCGCCCGTATCGACATCATGCTCATGACAATTTCATTCCTTTTTCCATTCGTGTGCCGCGCCGGAACTCCGATGCGGCAACGGCCCGGCTTCCTGCCCGTTGCACTTCGACCAGCCGGACGGAACCTATGCCACAGGCGACAGTCAACTGATCGTCCAGCAGGCACCCCGGCTCGCCAGTGCCTTCGGCAAGCCCCGAACGCAGCAATTTCAGCCGCTCCATGCGGCCGCCGATTTCCACTTCGCACCATGCGCCCGGAAATTGCGACAGGCCGCGAATATGGTTGTGCACCTCATCCGCGGGAAGCGTCCAATCGACGCGGGTTTCCCCTTTATCGATCTTTCTGGCGTAGGTCACCCCTTCGGCCGCTTGAGGCGCAAAGCCGAGTTCTCCCGCTTCCAGCCGCGCCACCGCCTCGACCATTAACCCTGCGGCGCGCTCCATCAAGGCGTCGTGCAGTGCGCTGGCGGTCATATCCGGGCCGATCGCGACCTTGTCGACCATCGCCACCGGTCCGGTATCCAGGCCGGCCTCCATCTTCATTACCATCATGCCGGTTTCCGTGTCGCCAGCCATGATGGCGCGCTGGATGGGGGCGGCACCGCGCCAGCGCGGCAAAAGCGAGGCATGCCCATTGAGGCAACCAAGGCGCGGCGCATCGAGGATGGCCTGCGGCAAGAGCAGTCCGTAGGCGACGACAACACCAACATCGGCATTCAAGGCGTGAAAAGCCGCCTGCTCGGCCTCGGCCTTCAGCGATGTCGGCGTTCGCACCTCCAGCCCCAACCGCTCGGCTTCGCGCTGGATGGGCGACGGCGTCAATTCCAGCCCGCGGCGGCCCGCTGCGCGCGGCGGCTGCGTATAGACGGCGACGATCTCATGCCCGGCCTGCGCCAGCGCACGGAGCGTCGGCACGGAGAAATCCGGCGTGCCCATGAAGACGATGCGGAGCGGCATTTTTATGCCCTCAGCTTGCCCGGTTGCTGTTCCTTGGCGATCTTCTTGAACCGGCGGATGACAATATCGCGCTTGAGCTTGGAAATATGGTCGATGAACAGGACGCCGTCGAGGTGGTCGATCTCATGCTGCAGGCAGGTCGCCATCAAGCCTTCCGCCTCGATCTCCTGGCTGGCGCCACGGCGGTCGAGATATTTCACCCGCACCGACGCCGGGCGCTCGACCTCGGCGTAATAATCCGGGATCGACAAACAACCCTCTTCGTAGACCGAGCGGTCGTCGGTGCGAGCCAGAATTTCGGGGTTGATGAAGACGTGCGGCGCGGGGTCGTCGCCTTCCTTGGCGAGGTCGATGACCAGCACGCGCAGCGGCTCGCCCACCTGGATTGCCGCAAGGCCGATGCCCGGCGCGTCGTACATCGTCTCCAGCATATCGTCGGCCAGTTTGCGCAACGGCGCGTCGACCCGTTCGACGGGTTTGGAAACCTGACGCAGGACCGGATCGGGCAGGATGATGAGCGGCTTTATCGACATTCGCCTCACCTAAGACCTCACACAAACAGCGTCAACGCCCGCAAGCTTATTGTTCACGTTTTGATCTGACGCGATCGGTCGAATCGGCTATGCTGTCCCCATGAATGAGACAAGTGCTGCCTTTTCCGAACCGATAATCCGGCTCGGCGCGACGACGATTACGCTTGGCCAGATGCTGGTTTTTGGCGGCGTCGTATTTTTTCTTCTACTTGCGGCGCTTGTGATCGCCCTGTGGCGCTCGGCCAAGGCGCGTGCGGCTGCGGCCGCTGAGGCTGCCGAGCACGCCCGCGACGCGGAAGCCCGCATGGCCGGCATCCTGCAATCCCAGGCCGAGATGCAGGGGCGCATGGGGGCCATCGCCGACGTATTTGGCGCACGCCAGGCCGAACTGACACAATCCATCGGGCAACGTCTGGACGCCATGACCGGGCGGCTCGGCCAAACGATGACCGAACAGACGAAATCCACCCATGAGAGCCTTGCCCGGTTGCAGGAGCGGCTTGCCGTCATCGATACCGCGCAAAACAACATCCAGTCGCTGGCCGGCCAGGTGGTGCAGTTGCAGGCGATCCTGTCCAACAAGCAGACGCGCGGCGCGTTCGGACAATCGCGCATGGAGGCGATCGTCGCCGACGGCCTGCCGATGGGGTCGTTCGAGTTCCAGGCGACGCTGTCCAACGGCAGCCGGCCCGATTGCCTGATAAAAATGCCGAACGGCGCGCCGGCGCTCGCCATCGACGCGAAATTTCCGCTGGAAGCGTGGAACGCCATTCGCGCGGCCGACGGTCCGGACCTGCAGAAGGTCGCGGCGCAGGCGTTCCGGCGCGACATCGAAGTGCATGTTCGCGATATTTCGGAAAAATACCTGATCCAGGGCGAGACGCAGGACACGGCCTTCATGTTCGTACCCTCGGAATCGGTCTTTGCCGAGATCCACGAGAATTTCGAGGCCATCGTCCACAAGGCGCACCGTGCCCGCATCGTCATCGTCTCGCCCTCGCTGCTGATGCTGTCGATCCAGGTCATCCAGGCGATCCTCAAGGATGCGCGGATGCGCGAACAGGCGCATCTGATCCAGGGCGAGGTAATCCGGCTGATGGAGGATGTGGCGCGCGTCGACGAGCGCGTGCGCAAGCTGCAAACGCATTTCGGCCAGTCCGCCAGGGATATCGAGGACATTCTGGTCTCGACGTCGAAGGTTACGAAGCGCGGCCAGAAGATCGAGGCGCTGGAATTCGGCACTCCGCCCGATGACGCGAAGGAGGATACCGACGCGCCGCCGCCCAAGCCGGCCATGCGGGCCGCCGATTCGAAGACCGGGCAGCTTCGCCTGAGAGTGGTCGAGGGCGAAGACTGACCCGTCCAAGGATCAAGTGCGGCCGCCCAAGGGGTGCCCGAATGTGCGAGTCTGGCCGTTCCGCGCCCGATTCAACCCGAAAAAGGGTGTATTTTCACGGCAACACCCCGGAATTTCATGCCAGTTATGCGGGATTGTCGCTTGAATTCTCGCATTCCGCGCGTATGTAAGCGACGCGAATTGACTTCAAGGAAGTGGACTTGGCTATCTATAGGGAAAAAGACGTTTTCGAGCGGCGTAATGCTGCAAACGAGGCAAAAAAGGCGCTTCTGGAGCGCTTCAAGGCAAAACCGGCGGCGGATGATCCCGCAGTGCTGGCGCGGCAGGCGGAACGCAAGGCCATTTTGGAAGCCCGCACGATACGCGAAGCCGAAAAGGCAAGGCTGAAGCAGGAAAAACTGGCACGCGAGGCGGCAGAGAAAGCCGAACGCGAGGCTGCGGCGGAAGCGGCGCGGATCGTTGCGGAAGAAGAAGCGCAGGCCGAAGCCAAGCTTCGCGAGGCAGAAGAGACCGAGCGTATCGCTCGCCTCCTGTCGGACGACGCGGAACGCAAGGCCAAGCGCGATGCACGCTACGCAGCGCGCAAGCAGCGTGGCGGGCGGACGCCTCCAGGCTTTACGGCGCGCTGACGCATCCGGCTCCGGCCGTAAGCATCCAAATTGAAAAACCGGCATGCCCTCGCGGCAATGCCGGTTTTTGGCGTTTCGCCGGTTTTCAATGCATGTCGCCTGAAAGTGGGAACCGGTTTCGGGGCAACGACATGCATCAAAACAAGGGCTTGAAACGCACCGCATGGTCCCATTCAGGTGTGACGCGTTGTAGCCGCCGATTTTTGGCTTCACATGTTTCAAGAGCATCGGACCGAAAAGCCTGGTCCGGTATTCGGTTGTTCCGATGCTCTGTGAAAACGTCAGGCCGCCAGTTTCAACCCAAGGATGCCGCAAACGATCAGCGCGATGCAGCCAAGCCTGATTGCAGTCGCCGGCTCGCCCAGCAGCCAGATGCCGAGCAGTGCCGTTCCCACGGTGCCGACCCCGGTCCACACGGCATAGCCCGTTCCGACCGGCAGCGTCTTCAGCGCGAGGCCGAGCATGGCCATGCTGATAATCATCGATACTACGGTAAGGAACGTCGGCAGCGGTCGGGTAAAACCGTCCGTGTATTTCAAGCCGATTGCCCAGCCGATTTCAAACAGGCCGGCAATAAACAGAATGGTCCACGCCATCGAAGAACTCCGTCGATTTGGCGGGTCGTCCCGGCTGACTGTTCATAAGACCGCAGGGTCGTCCCTGCAGGAATAGCAAATCGGATCGGCAGTCGCACCAGCGCCGACGCACGATCGAAATCTCGACTAGTTCAGGATAGCGAAAATCGCCGCCGACAACCCGTTCCCTGGGCGGTGGATCGTGCGCTATTTGTCCTTCAGCCGCGTCGCCTTGACCGGCGGCGCTTTCAGCGCCGGTTCTGGCGCCGGCTTCTTGGCATCCTTCTTCGGTTTGCGGGCTTCCTTGCCTGCCTTCATCGCACCTTTGGCCATGATTCGCTCCTGCGGTTGGCTAGATTGGATAGAACCAATAGTTTGACGCGTCCGCAAGGCCCATGAAAAGCCGAGCGATGAAAAACTGGGCGCTTCCAGCGGCGGCACTATGTAGCGTTGATCTGCTTTCATGGAGTGACAATGGCGGCACATAGCGGGTCAAAAGTCGTTATCTACGCGGCGCTTGTGGGCAATCTGGCCATCGCGCTGACAAAATTCGCCGCCGCTTTCTTTACCGGCAGTTCGGCGATGCTTTCGGAAGGCGTGCACTCGCTGGTCGACACCGGCAATGGCGGCCTGCTGCTCTATGGCATGCACCGCGCAGCCCGGCCCGCAGACCGCATGCATCCGCTCGGTCACGGCCGCGAGCTCTATTTCTGGAGCTTTATCGTAGCACTTCTGGTTTTCGCGCTGGGTGCGGGGGTCTCTTTCTACGAAGGCGTCACCCACATCATGACGCCCGAACCGGTCTCCAATCCCAAGGTGAACTATATTGTGCTCGGTCTGTCCTTCCTGTTCGAAGGCAGTACATGGTGGATCGCACTGAAGGAATTCCACAAGACCAAGGGCAAGCTCGGCTGGTTCAAGGCCGTTCATGTGAGCAAGGACCCCAGCGTCTACACCATCCTGTTCGAGGACAGTGCGGCGCTTCTCGGCCTTGTCGTCGCCTTCGCCGGCATCCTGGCCGCCGAACTGCTGGACATGCCGGAACTAGACGGCGTCGCCTCGATAGGGATCGCGCTCATTCTCGGTGCAACCGCGATCTTCCTCGCCCGCGAAAGCAAGAGCCTGTTGATGGGCGAGCCCGCATCACCAGCCATGCAGAAAAAGATCCTGAAAATCGTCCAGCAGGACCCCGCCGTGCAGCGGGCCAACGGCGTTCTCACCGTGCATATGGGGCCGCAGGAGATCGTCGCCGGCCTCAGCATCGAGTTCGAGGACCGCCTTGCCGCGCCCGAGATCGAGGCGTGCGTGGAGCGGCTGGAAGCCCGGCTCAAGGCGGACGTGCCGGAGATCACCAGCCTGTTCGTCAAGCCGCAGACCGCCGGCACCTGGGAACAACGCCGGCAGGTGATCGCGGAGGACGACGCGAGCGAGTGAGGCTACATGGACTTACCCATGCGCGACCATGACGTGGCGGACGGCCGTATAATCCTCCAGCGCATAGAGCGACATATCCTTGCCGTAGCCGGACTGTTTCAGCCCGCCATGCGGCATCTCGTTGGTCAGCATGAAGTGCGTGTTGATCCAGGTGCAGCCATATTGCAGCCGGGCAGCGGTCGCCATGGCGCGCGAGACGTCCTTGGTCCAGATAGAGGAAGCGAGCCCATAGTCGCTGTCATTGGCCCAGTTGACCGCCTCGTCCGTGTCCGAAAAGCGCGTGACGGAGACGACCGGCCCGAACACCTCACGGCGCACGATCTCGTCTTCCTGCAGAGCACCGGCAACCACGGTCGGCTGGTAGAAGAAGCCGGAGCCGTCGCCCGGCTTGCCGCCGGTGGTGATTTCGATGTGCTTCAGTTCCGAGGCGCGCTCGACGAAGCTTGCGACGCGGTCGCGCTGGCGCATCGAGATCAGCGGGCCGATCTCGTTTTCCGTGTCGTCGGGCCGATTGTATTTGATGGTCGAGACCGCCGACGACAGGTCGGCGACGAGCTTGTCGTAAATCTTCTTACCGGCATAGATGCGGCAGGCGGCGGTGCAGTCCTGCCCGGCATTGTAGTAGCCGAAGGCGCGCAGGCCGCTGACCACGGCATCAAGATCGGCATCGTCGAAGACAATGACAGGTGCCTTGCCGCCCAGTTCCAGATGCGTGCGCTTGACCGATTTCGCGGCCGCCTGAAGCACCTTCTTGCCGGTGGCGACATCACCGGTGATCGAGATCATGTTGACCTTCGGGTGGTTGATCAGCGGGCTGCCGACGCTTTCGCCACGGCCGAGAACGACACTGACCACGCCTTCGGGCAAAACTTCGGCAAAAATCCTGGCCAGCTTCAGCGCCGTCAGCGGCGTCTGTTCCGAAGGCTTGAAGACGACCGTGTTGCCTCCGGCAATCGCTGGCGCCAGTTTCCACGCCATCATCATCAGAGGGTAGTTCCACGGCGCGATGGAGGCGACGATGCCGATCGGGTCGCGGCGCACCATCGAGGTGTGGCCGGGGATGTATTCGCCGGCAACGACGCCGGGCATGGAGCGCACCGCGCCGGCAAAGAAGCGCCAGCAATCGACAATAGCCGGGATTTCGTCGTTGAGAACGGCGTTGATCGGCTTGCCGCAATTCAGCGCTTCAAGGGCTGCAAATCCTTCCGCCTCCGCTTCGATGCGGTCGGCGATCTTCAACAGGTAGCCCGAGCGCTGCGCCGGCGTGGTGCGCGACCAGGTGACGAACGCCTTTTCGGCGGCGGCCACCGCCGCCTCGATCTGAGCGGGGCCGGCTTCCGGCAGGTTGAAAATGGTTTCGCCGGTCTTCGGATTGAGGACGGCCTCCTCGGATTCCGTGCCCTTCTCGAACTTCGAGCCAATCAGCATCTCGGTGTCCATTTATCTTCCTCCTACGGTGATCCAGTGCGTCCTTCGAGGCCCGCTTCGCGGGCACCTCAGGATGAGGGAGTTGGTGCTGCCTTCCTCATCCTGAGGCGTGAGGCGATAGCCGAGCCTTGAAGGATGCACCTTCTCGTTTCATTTGCCCGAACCGGCGATCTGGTCGCCGTCGCGGGTCAGGTAATAGGCGGCAAGGATCGGCAGCAGCGTCACCAGCACCACGACCATGGCGACGACATTGGTGACCGGGCGCTGGCGCGGGCGGATCAGTTCCTCCAGCATCCAGATCGGCAGCGTCTGCTGCTGGCCGGCGGTGAAGGTGGTGACGATGACCTCGTCAAAGGACAGCGCGAAGGCAAGCATGCCGCCGGCAAGAAGCGCCGTCGCGATATTGGGCAGCACGACATGGCGAAAGGTCTGGAAACCGTCCGCGCCGAGATCCATCGACGCCTCGATCATCGAACCGGAAGTGCGCCGGAAGCGGGCGACGGCGTTGTTGTAGACCACGACAACGCAGAAGGTGGCGTGGCCGAGCACGATCGTCCAGAACGAGAACGGGATCTCGGCCAGCGAAAAGGCCGAGCGCAACGCGATGCCGGTGATGATGCCGGGCAGCGCGATCGGCAGGATGACCAGCAGCGAAATCGTTTCGCGACCGAAGAATTTGGTACGGCTGACGGCGGCGGAGCAGAGCGTGCCGAGCACCAGCGCGATCAGCGTCGAAATGCTGGCCACCCGCACCGACAGCGACAGCGCCTGCCATACGTCAGGCCGGTTCCAGGTAACGGCGAACCATTGCGTCGTCAGGCCGGGCGGCGGCCACGCAAAACTCTTTTCCTCGGTGGTGAAGGCATAGACGAAGATCAGCAGGATCGGCAGGTGCAGGAACGAAAGCCCGCAACCGGCGGCGATTTTCAGGCCAAGCGGCGTGCGTTGAGAACGGTCAGAGCGCATCGAAGGCCCCCAAGCGCTTGGCGCCCCACAGATAGAAACCCATGATGACGATGGGCACCACGGTGAAGGCGGCGGCGAGCGGAATGTTGCCGGCGGTGCCCTGCTGGGCATAGACCGCCTGACCGATGAACAGGCGCGACGTGCCGATGATCTGCGGGATGATGTAGTCACCGAGCGTCAGCGAGAAGGTGAAGATGGAGCCGGCGACGATGCCGGGCAACGCAAGGGGAAACAAAACGTTGCGGAAGGTCTGGCCGGGCGATGCGCCGAGGTCGGAAGATGCCTCTACCAGATTGCGGGGTACGCGCTCCAGTGCCGCCTGCATCGGCAGGATCATGAAGGGCAGCCAGACATAGACGAAGACGATGAAGGTGCCGGTGAAGGACACCGACAGCGAGTTTCCGCCGACATAGGGCAGCGACAGCCAGGCGTCGAGTACCCACAGCAGATGCAGCTTTGCCAGCACCCAGGTCAAAATGCCTTCCTTGGCGAGGATGAGCTTCCAGGCGTAGATTTTCACCAGATAGCTTGACCACAGCGGCAGCATGACGCCAAGATAGAACAGCACCTTCCAGCGGCCTTGCGCATAGCGGGCAGCGTAGTAGGCGATGGGGAACGCGACCACGACAGAGGCCAGCGTGACGCAGGCAGCCATCGTCACCGTGCGCAGGATGATGTCGAGATTGGCTGGCCGGAACAGGTCGCCATAGGTCTTCAACGTGAACTGATAATTGATGAGGCCGGAAAACTCGTCGATGGAAAAGAAGCTTTGCGCCAGGAGTGCAATGAGCGACCCGATATAGACGATGCCCAGCCACAGCACCGGCGGCAACAGCATCAGCATCAGCAAAAATTTCGGCCTGCGCCAGAAAAGGTCAGACAGAGCGCCGCGCATGCCACCGCTGCCGGGCAGAACGGCGGGCGCGGCGTTTGCGGGGATGGTGGCGGCGGTCATGACGCCTCATCCATCAGGTGCAAATGCTCGCGGTTGAAAGTGAGCATCACCGCCTCGCCCGCTTCCGGCAAGGCGGCGCCGGCGGGCACCGTGGCGTGCAGTTGCAACCCTTCGACATCGAGCAGAAGCTTGGTGGTGGCGCCGAGATAGTTGGTGGAAATGAGACGCGCGGGCACGCCGTCGCCCGTTGACGTGCGGGCAATGCGGATGGATTCCGGCCTGAGGCTGCCCCAGCGATGCTGGCCCGACCAGCGCTTGACGAAATCCGGTGGCAGGACGTTGGACGAGCCGACGAAATCGGCGACGAAGCGCGTCGCCGGGCGTTGATAAATGTCTTCCGGAGAGCCGACCTGCATGATCTTACCGTCGTTGAAGACGGCGACGCGGTCGGCCATCGACAGCGCCTCGCCCTGGTCGTGGGTGACGAAGACGAAAGTGATGCCGAGCGCCCTTTGCAGCGCCTTCAGCTCTTCCTGCATATTTTCCCGCAGCTTGAGATCAAGCGCGCCGAGCGGTTCGTCCAGCAGCAGCACCTTGGGCTGGTTGACCAGGGCACGGGCGAGCGCCACGCGCTGGCGCTGACCACCGGAAAGCTGGCCGGGGCGGCGCGCACCGTAGCCGGGAAGCTGGACAAGCGCCAAGGTGTCCTCGGCCGCCTTGTGACGCTCCGCCTTGCCGACACCCTTGACCATCAGCCCGTAGGCAACGTTGTCGAGCACGCTCAGATGCGGAAACAGGGCGTAATCCTGAAACACTGTGTTGACGTTGCGCCGGTAAGGCGGGACGCCTTCGGCACGCTCGCCGAAGATCGAGATCGAGCCGGCGGTCGGCTGCTCGAAGCCGGCGATCAGGCGCAGGCAGGTGGTCTTGCCGGAGCCAGACGGCCCGAGCATGGCGAAGAACTCGCCGGGCGCGACGTCGAGGTCGACCGCATCGACGGCGCGCACGCTGCCGAAATGGCGAGAGACTTGTCGGAAGGATACGGCTGCGGTCATGGGTTCAGTTTTCTACCGATTCAACGCTGTAGGATTTGATGCAGCGAACACTCCTATCCGCCTCGCTTCGCAGAGCGAGGAAGCGCTGCCGCAATGCCGAGCTTCCCCAGCTTGGGTTCCTCGCCCCTTTAGGGGGAGAGGTGCCGAGCAAAGCGAGGCGGAGAGGGAGATGCAGGACGTAGCGTCCTGTATCCCATCGCCCTAGGCCTCAGCGGCCGCCGATAACGCCGATGTAATCGGACACCCAGCGGTAATAAGGCACGCACTGGTTGTCCTGGCTGGCGCATTGGGTCACCGGCGTCTTCCAGAACTTGATCTTCTCAAAATCCTCGAAGCCGTTGGTCTTGCAGCCTTCGTCGGTCAAAAGCTCGTTGCCCTTACAGGCGGCGGGGACGGCGGGGTTGGAGCCGAACCAGGCGGCGAGGTCACCCTGCAGCTTGGACGACAGCGAATGCTCCATCCACATGTAGGCGCAGTTCGGATGGGCGGCATCGACATGCATCATGGTGGTGTCGGCCCAGCCGGTCGCCCCTTCTTCAGGGATAGTGGAAGCGACGGGCTGCTTCTCGCTGGCCAAGAGGTTGACCTGGAACGGCCACGAGCCGGAGGCGACGACGCCCTCGTTCTTAAAGTCGTCAACCTGGATCATGGCGTCGTGCCAGTAGCGGCCGACCAGCGTGCGCTGCACGCGCAACAAGTCGAGGGCCGCCTTGTACTGGTCTTCGTTCAGCTCATAGGGGTCCTTGATGCCGAGTTCCGGCTTGTGGGCCATCAGATAGTTGGCGGCGTCGGCGATATGGATGGCGCCGTCATAAGCCTGGACGCGGCCCTTGTTGGGCTTGCCGTCCGGGAAATCCATTGGCTCGAACACGACGTTCCAGCTTTTCGGCGCTTCCTTGAAGACGTTGGTGTTGTACATCAAAACGTTCGGCCCCCACTGATAGGGCACACCGTAATGGACGTCGTTGACGGTGAACCACGGCGCATTCTGCAGCCGCTCGTCGACCGTTTTCCAGCTTGGAATGAGATCAGTGTTGATCGGCTGCACGCGCTTGCCGGCAACCATGCGCAGCGAGGAATCGCCCGAAGCGGTGACGAGGTCGAAGCCGCCCTCGTTCATCAGCGCGACCATCTCGTCGGAAGTCGCCGCCGTCTTGGCCGTCACCATGCAGCCGGTCTTCTTTTCGAAATCGGTGACCCAGTCATAGGCCTTGTCGCTCTCGCCGCGCTCGACATAGCCCGGCCACGCGACGATGCTGACCGCGCCCTCGCCCTTGCCCAGTTCCTTGAGCATTTCCTGCGCGGTGGCCTGCCCGGCGAAGGTCAGCGCGATGGTAAATGCCGTACACGACTTCAGGAATGAATTCATTGGTCGATCCTCCCATGTGGACGGCCGCTCTCCCGTTGCCGCCCGATGCGTGCGACAAGGTGTCGTGAAATCGCCGCATTCGCAAATTCATTTATCAGAACGTCGCTATCGGTTTTACCGATACCAAGAAGCCTCAGATGCGCTGCCGAACCGTGCGCTGCGATTGCGCGATGCCGATGAAATCGCGCGCCGCCTGCGGCAGACCGGAACCTCGCCGCCACACCATGCCCACCTGCACCACCGGCAAGGAGCCGGACATGTCGCGGCTCTCGATGCGGTCGCCTTCCAGCGACCACGGCCGGTAGACGAGGTCCGGCAGCAACGCCAGCCCGGCTCCCGTCGCCACCAGGCTGCGCACGGCTTCCACCGAGCGGGTGCGAAAGGCGACGTTGGGTTTGGCGCCGATTGCCGCCAGCAGTTTGCCTGTGCTTTCCTCGATTTCGTCCAGGGTCAGCATGATCAGCGGCTCGCCTGCAAGGTCGCCGATGCCGATGATCTCGGTCGAGGTCAGCCGGTGACCGAGCGGCAACCACAACCGGTAGGCCGAGACTTCGAGGATTTCGGATTGCAGCGCCATGCGGTCGCGCAAATTGGTGGTGACCATCACCGCGATGTCCAACTTGCCGCCGATCAGCAAATGTTCGAGGTAATCGCCATTGTCCTCGATGGCCGAAACCTCGACGCCGGGATAGGCTCGGCGGTAGCGCGCCAGGAGGTCGGACAGGACGTAACCGGCGACGAGAGATGTCACGCCGAGGTGCAACTTGCCGCCAGCGGCCACCTGCTCGTCGGAAAAGGCGCGCCGCGCATCCGAGACATCCGCCAGGATTTTCGTCGCGTGGCGCAGGAACTGGTGGCCCTTGTGGGTGATGTTCAGGCCGCGCGAATGGCGCTCGAACAGTTCGACGCCTAGGTCGTACTCCAGTTCCTTGATCGCTTCGGTCACCGACGATTGCGAGATGGAAAGGTTCTGGGCAGCGCCCGATACCGTGCCCTGCTCGGCCACCGCGACGAAAAACTGCAACTGCCGGATCGAAAACGCCATACCGGCACTTAACCACGGATCGGGGGGCGCGCGAAAGCAGCGGGCGGTGGCGGCCTGAACCGCGCGGCAAAGCTTTCCTCACGCCAATGCGTGCCGAATGCGGTGCCGACCAGCAGCAGGCAGAAGCCGAGAGCCAGCGGCGAATAGAACGCTTCTTCCTGCAGGACGGCATTGGTGGAAATGGTGACGATGCCGACAAAGGCGAACATGAATTCCGGGTTGCCTGTTTTCAAAAGCAGTTTTCGCGCGGTGTTGGCAAGGGCGGCCAGAAAACCGAAGAACACGACGCTGCCGACGCCCATCTGGTAGAGCATCACGCCCACAGCACTTTCGACCGGGACGGCGGCGACACCGGCCGCCTGCGCACGATCCCAGTCGAGATTGAAGCTGGTGCTTGACAGATTGCCGCCTATGCCCAGCCCCTGCCCGAGCGGATTGCCAAGGAAACCCCGCACGCCGGCGACAAGGCCAAGCACGTGATAGTCGCCATGAGTAATGCCGTAGCCGATCGCCGCGGCGATCCAGGTTCCGGCAGCAACCAGGACGCCGAGCAGGGTCAGCCTCAGGCCCAGCGGGCGCTGCGCGAAGCGTACGAAAAACGCCAGCGCAACCATGAACATCGCACCCTTTGAGCCGATGACCAGCAACAGCGGCAGGGCGGCAAGCGGCAGCAGCCAGCGCCCCTTGAACAACAGCCAGACCGAAAGCACGCCGAGCGCATAGGCATAGGAGATCGGGTGGAAATTAGGCCCGCCGATGCGAAAGACCGGTGGAAACAGATCCGCAAACAACGGCGTGTTGAAAAAGGTGGTGGTCATCACGTCTTGCAGGCCGCGCAGCACGAAGCCCGTCTGCTGCATGGTTTTTTCCCAGTACCCCGTATCGATCTGGCGATGCATGCCGCGCACGATATAAAGGTCGCCGTTGAACAGACCCAGGAAGTCCATCGTAAACGTAAGCTCGCAATAGCCATAGACGATGATGCCCGCGCCCAGCCAAAACAGGGTTTTGCGCAGATCGATCCGGTAGAGGCTCGCCGACACCAGCCCGATGTGAAAACAGGCCAGCGGCGTGATGGTGTTGCGGAAGTAGATGATGGAATCCTTCGGCGCGCCGCGTACCGCGCCCAGCAGCATGTAGAAGACAATAAGGCCGGCCAGCGCCATTCCCCACAACAGCCAGGGCCGCGCCTGCGTGACAGCGCGCAGGCGCACCTGGAACGAAGCGGCCAGGAACGCGCCATAGGCCGTCATCAGCACCACGAAATTGGCGCCGCGCAGCGCATCGAAGGCATTGTTGTCGGGTATGTAGGGCGTGAACCAGGCCACGATCATGTTCTGGAACAGGAAGGCGCAGGCAATGGCGGTGGGCACGCTGGCAGGAAGGGCGGTGGAAACTAGCAGGGTCAGCACGAAGGCGGCGGCGGCGCCGAAGATCGTCGACACCGCGAAGCTCGATACGGACGCGCCGATGAGAAGCAGCGCCACGACGATATGCAAGGCCGCTTCCGCGCCCGGCTGAGGCATGCGGCGTGCCGGATTCGTGCCAAGGGATGCGGCCAGCGACGCCATCTAAGCTCCCGTCAAGGCTTCGATCATCGAAAGATCGAAGCCTTGCGTGCTCGTCCGGTCCTTGATGAAGCCGAAACCCTGGTCCAGTTCCCAATAGACCCAGCCGATGCCGTTCGCCTGGGCTGCCTGCCGCACCGCCCGCACCCAGGTCGCGCGGCTCTTCGGATCGACGCAGAAATCGAGAACGCCGAATTCATCAACAATTGCCGGGCAGCGGTTGCTGGCCGACCATTGACCGAGCGTGGCGAAATCGGCGGCGATGCTCGCGGTCGTCCACGGGTGGGAAAATTGCTCCTTCAGGAAGGCGGTTGCTGCCTCGTCGCCGGACTGGCCAAGCTTGTCGAAAAGCGCCTTGACCTGCGGCGTATCCACGGTGGCTGGAAACGGCAGATTGGCGAGACGGCCAAGCGGCGAGGCGTCCCAATTCTCGCATTGATGGGTAAAGCCCATCGGCGTGTAGTAATGCACCGCAACGACGGCGTTGTCGTCGGCAAGCCTTGGCGTATCGGCCAGTTCCCATATGCCCTGATACGGAGCCGTCCCCCAGACGATCGTGTGGCGGGGGCATCTGGCGCGAACGGTTTGCGCAAGCCGGTCGCGCAGGCGCAGCCATGAAGCCGGCTCCATCGGCGGTTCGTTCAACAGTTCCGCATAGACCTTGCCGGCCGGCGTATCCGCCAGCATCGGCGCAAGCGCTTCCCACGCCTCGACTGCCTGCTGCTCGCCTTCAGGTGAACCGCTGCGCAATGCGGATGCGAACTTGTCGGCCGGATGCAGGTCGACAATCACCGAAAAACCCAGGGCGGTCATTTGCGAAACGGCGCTGGCGATCCGTCCGAGCATGACCGCACGCGCCGAGATTCCCGACAAAAGAGGATCGGCGGCGACCGGCAGGCGGACCGTCTCAAACCCCAGCCCTTGAAGCTTTTCGAGTGTCGCCCTGGCCGGAGCCGCACCGTCCTCGCGATCGACCCAGCCGGGTAGATTGAAGCCGCGGCTCGGCGCGACAGGTTCGGCGCCTTGCGAGGCGAAGGCCGGCAAGGATTGCGCGGCAAGGATTGCGGCCAATCCGCTGCCTAGCTGGCGACGCGTTATCGCCGATGGCAAAGTCGTTTGCTGGCGCTCGCGACCGGACACGCTTCGTCACCCCTGCGCCGCGACGGTTTTCCGGCGCGGACTTTCGTTGGCGGCGACGGGTCGAGCTTGCGCGCCGCCCATCGCTGGACGATCGCGGACCTGCTCGATCACCAGCGTTGCCGTCCGGGCGACATTTGGGGGGGCAAGCCTTTGCCGCAACCACGCCGCGCCGTTGCCACGCTGGGCAGGCGTCAGCGCAAAAATCGCCATATCGGCGCCGTTCGCCAGAGCCGGGCTGTAGAGCGGATCGGCCATCGGACGACCGACAACCAGCGCGAAATCGAAAGCGCCCCGCTGCTCGGCCAATATGGCGGAGATCGCACCCGAATTGTCCATCGGGCCGTTCTTGCCCATGACGGTCGCGTCCACCAGCACTGTCGGCAGGCCGCTGGCCGGGTCGATCATCGGCCTTCTGCTGCGCAAGGCCGGCAGTTGGCGCGACTGTCCGGCGATTTCGATGACAAGCACCCGCTCCTTTATGTGCTGAAGCCCGATGCCGATCAGCGCGGCGGCAAGATTGCGCTCGCTGCCCTTTTGGATCGAAGAGAAAAACAGCACGTAGGGCTTCGGGTGCTCGCTCAAGCGATTGGTGACCTGGACCAGCACGTGCTGCATGGAAAGCAAAAACGGCGTGCTGTCGAACTGCCGCACCTTGAGCGCAATGGCATGAACCCCGCCCCGCGCGGTCCCGTCCGGCGTCGCAGGCACCGCATAGGCGCCCAAATCGACAAGGCCCGACGCCCTGGCGACGGTAGGACGCCTCCCGAATTTCGGCGAACCGCCCGGATTCTTGTTATCCGGCGCCTTGTGGGCGCGCGAGAGCAAGCCTTTCGAGCCCACTTTCACCGGCCCCAGCATCAGCGCAAGCGCGCAACCGATGATCAGCCCCAGAACCCCGCTTACCGCCAGCAGCAGCTTGGGCTTCGGCCAGGTCGGCTGCAGGGGTGGCACCGCTTCTGAGATCTCGCGCACCTGCGAAATCTGCATGCCCTGCATATGAAGCGTTTCCTGTGAGCGCTTCAGGAAATCGTCGAGCACGGCGCGCGCCGCGTCCGCGTTGCGCTGCAATTGGCGCAACTGCACCTGCGCGAGATTGGATTCGTTGGAATTGCCGCGCAGGCCATTGAGCTTGGCCCGCAACTGGCTGACATTCTTGGCAGCGATGTCGCGGCTGGCCTTCAGTTCCTGGGTGATGCGCTGGGCTTCCCTGACCATCAGGCTGTGCATCTTGGCGAGTTCAGCCGAAAGCCGGGCGATCGTGGGATGCTTCGGGCCGAGGTCGGCCTGGGCGCTGGCAAGGCTGGCGGCGCGATCGTTATAATCCTGCCTCAGCTTTTCCGCCGTGCTGGAACTCAGGATCGCGGAAAGCCTGCTCAAGCCCTCAGGCGACGTTCCGGCGGCCACCGCCTGATCGTAGCGGCTCTGCGCCTGATCGGCCAGATCCTGTGCGGCGACAAGCTGCGAACTGAACTGGTCGATCTGCGATTGCAGCGTGCCGCCCGCATTGGCGTCGAAGATATTGTTCTCGAACTTGAAATCCTGGATCGCGCGCTCGGCGTTGCTGACGGCGGTCTGCATGCCACCGATCTTGTCGGTCAGCATCGTATTGGCTTCGCTGTTTGCCGTTTCCTTTTCGCCGGAACGGCTGGCCTTGTAGCGCGCGACGATAGCCTTGACGATGCGCGCCGCCTTTTCAGGATCTTCCGATTTGAAGCTGATATCGATGACGTAGGTCAGCCCTTCGCGATCGACGGAAACATTGCCGCGGAAGCGCTGGAAAATAGCGTCCCGGTCCAGAGGCCGGCTCGCCCGAAACAACGAAAACAGGCCGCCGCCCGAAAATTCCGGGTCGTCTTTCAGGCCCTCGGAGTCGAACACGGAATTGAGCAGGTCGGTCGAATTGATGACGGCAACCTGACTGGCGATTGCCGCGCTGTCCGCGCCGATGCCCGGCAAGACATTGTCGAAACTGGTCGCGCGCGAATCACGCGGGTCGACGAGGATCGAAGCGGTAGCCGTGTAGACCGGCTTGGTGACGGCAAGATAAAGCGCGGCCACCATGACGGCAGCGCCGACGGTAACCAGGATCAGGATACGGCGATCCCACAGGGTCTTCAGCACAGCGCCGATATCGAACAAGGGCGGAAGATCGCGATCGTCTGCGATGGCTGGGCTCATCGAGCAAGGTTCCTTATCGAGGGCACGCGAGCCCGATCTTAGAAACACACCATGCGCAATCAACGTTAGCAGTTGGTTAAGGTTATCGGAATTTTAATGTCGGCCTTAATCGTGCCGGCAGCGGCGCGGCCCTATATGGATGCAGTCAAGGCGGAGATTTGGGGGCAGTATCCAGGTGCTAACCATGGTCGCGGTTCCTTGTGGCGCAAGCCCGCGTGTTTGGACTATGGGTGGGCGCGTTCATCCCGTGGCAGGCCACAGGCGACGCAGCGGCGATGCCGTCGACAGGACGCCCGCATGTATTTTTCCAGAGCCTCCGGCACCGGACCGATGAAAGACCGAGAAACCTCTCCCCTGCCGGCCGCCGATACCAACGGCACAGGCCGCATGTCGATTGCGGTGCTGGCCCGAAGCGGCGCGATTGCGGGTGCCATCAAGCTTAGCAGCGCCGGCCTGTCCTTCCTGATGTTCGTCATCATCGCAACGATCACCGACGCGCGCCAGTTCGGCCTCTACAGCACGACCTATGCGGGCGCGAGCCTCGTCTCGTTCTTTGCCAGTGTCGGCCAGCAAAGCACGGTCCTGCGGTTCTGGCCGCAATATGCCGAAGCCAACGACCTGTCTTCCGCCCATGGTCTGATGCACCGCGCCATTTTCGTTGCCCTGGCCGGCGTCATCGTATCCAGCCTGTTGGTGCTTGCGGTCGGCTTCGCGCCCTATGTCGGCAGTGGCACGCCCGAATGGCTGCCGCTATGCGCATCGGCGGCCCTGCTTTCGCTGGCGCTTGCCTGGTCGGAGTTCGCTTCCGGCGCCTTCCGGGCGAAAGGCGCGCTTATTTCGGGCCTGCTGCCCAGGGACGTGATCTGGCGCGCAGCGACCATCGCAGCCGTCGGTTTGCTGTGGTATCTCGACGTGGGGCTGACTGCGGTTTCCGCGACGCTGATAACGGCCGTCCTGCTCATCCTGGTGGTGCTGCCGCAAACGGCGGTGCTGCTGCGCGACACGCTGGGGGCAGAGCGGCAGCCGCTTTCACAGGCGCAGAAATCCGAATTCACCAGCGTGACGCTCGGTCTATGGGGCGTAACCTCGCTGCCGCCGGCGCTGGGGCAAGTCAGCACGCTTCTGGTCGCGGCGATCCTCGGTCCGGAAATCGCCGGCGCGGTGTTCGTCGCCGACCGCACCACCCGGCTGGCCGCGTTGGCGCTGAGCGGCATCAACCAGGCGCTTGCGCCCGAAATATCAAGCGCCTTTTATGGCGGCGACAAGGCGCACGTCCAACGCACGACCAGCTTGACGGCATTGGCCAGCAGCGCCGTCGCAATCGCCACCGTTGCCGTGTTCTTCGTCTTCGGGGCGCAACTCCTCGGCATCTTCGATCATGCCTATGCCACGCCGACCATGCACACCGTGCTTATTGTCTTCGGCATCGGGGTAACGGTGGTGGCGTCCTGCGGGCCGCTGGAACTGTTGATGCAGTTGACGGGCTTGCAGAATTCGCTGCTCAAGCTTTTGATCGTGGTCAATGTGGTGGGCCTGGCCGTAACTGCCGCGATGACCTATCTGTTCGGCCCGGTCGGGTCGGCGGTGGGCATAACCGGCACCGTCATCACCTGGAACATCATCGGCGTTTCGATCTCATGGCGCGCCATCGGCATCAACCCGTCGATCATGGGACTGTTTGCCGGACGCCACCCTTCGGGAATCGATCCCGCCAGCCAGACCGCCGCATGAAGATCGTTCAGGTTCAGACCCAGGCGGAAGCAGGCGGAGCGCAACGCGTTTCGGACATGGTCGGCGAAGGGCTGCGGGCGCGCGGTCACGACGTGCGCACCGTGTTCATGTACCGCAAGACCGACATATACGACCGTGACGCCCACGCCGATTTCGTCCTGAAGGATCGGCCGCGCGGGCTTTCCGGCCAAGCCATGGCGGCATTCGGGCTGATACGCTACCTGCGAAGGGCGCGCCCGGACGCCGTCATATCCTACCAGCACTACGGTAATATCTTCGGCACGCTGGGCGCGCGCCTTGCCGGTGTTCACCACATTGTCGCCAACCAGAGCGGCGCACCGCAATCGAGCGGCGTGATGGGCATGCTCAGCCGGATCGACAAGGCAATGGGCACCGTCGGCGCCTATCAATGGAACGTCGTCAATTCCGGCTGGACCGAAGCGCAATTCGCAGCCTATCCGGCGGCCTACCGGCGGCGCATACGGCGCATCGACCATGGCGTGGCGAGCCCGGACCGGCCCTACGCCAAAATGGCCGCGCGCGTACGGTTCGGACTACCCGGCGATGCCTTCATCGCGATAAGCACCGGGCGCCTGAGCGAACAGAAGAACCATCGCGCGCTGGTAGCAGCGCTTGGCCAACTGCCATCGCTGCATGTCGCCATCGCCGGGGCCGGACCTGAACGCGAGGCGCTCCTGTCGCTGGCCGCCAAACAAGGCACGACGGCGCGCCTGCATCTCGTCGGCGAAATATTGCCCACGCAAATCTTCGAATTCCTGGCGACGGGCGATGCCTATGTCTTCCCGTCGGTCAACGAAACGTTCGGCCTGGCTGCGGTCGAAGCCGCGATGGCCGGCTTGCCGATTATCGCCAACGGGCTTCCCGTGCTGCGCGAGGTGCTGACGGCCGACGACGGCGAGCCGGCAGCCTTGTTTGTCGATGCAACCGCGCCCCAAAATGTCGTCGCGGCACTTGCCCGCGTCATGGATGAGCCCGGCCTTGCCGAAAGACTTTCAGTGACGGGGCGTGGTCTTGGCGACCGCTATTCCCCGATGACCATGTGCGTCGGCTACGAGAACCTGCTTCTCGGTTCTTGATTATTTCCGCACGGCGGCGATGCCGTCGATGACTTCCAGACGGCCGGCGCGGTTGAGCGTGTGGATTTGCGGATAGGGCCAATCGCCGGTTTCCGAGATCGCGGCCGGCGCGGAAAGCCGGACATTTTCGTCGTTCAGTTCAAGAAGCTCGACCAGGCCAAGACCACCGCCATAGCCAAGCGTGCCATCCTGCACCGGCAGCAGAAGCTTGCCGTCCGTGCGAATGAACGCGCCGCCGGGCCGCGCCGTGCGGCGGTCGATGAGGATCGGGTTCAACCGGTGCGGCGTCCACGGCCCGACAGGCTCGGGCGCCTGGAAAACGACCAGCGTATCGGAGGTGCTGCCATGGCCGTCGCGTTGTGTAGCGAAAAGCCACCAGCGCCCCTGGTGCTCCAGCAGGGTGGCGTCCGAAATCTCACCCTCGAGCAGCGTGGAATGGGCTTCCCAGCGTCGCGGAAATTCCGCCGCGCGGTAAAGCGTCAGCCCGCCGCCGGCGCTCCCCTCCGGCAGCATCCAGACCTCGCCTTCCCAGTGGAAGACCTGCGGATAGGAAAGATGAAAAGGCTCCTCCAGCACGGGGTCGGGAGTTTGCGCAACGCCGCCGGCATCGAATTCCGCGACCGAGATCACCGCCTTTTTAGTGGCGTGCGGGTAGTCTTCGACGAAAATATAGGGCTTTCCCTGCCATTCGAAAGCGAACGGATCGGCATAGAAACGATCACCCCGATCGGCAATCCGCGCCCATCCGGTTCCCAACGCGCCGGTTTGGGCGATGCCGGGGCCGTCGATAAAGCGGTAGCCGACGCGCCAATGCGCGTGGCGGTAGCGGCTACGCCGCAGGGCTTCGCGGCCAAGCCGCGGCAAGGCCTTGCAGGCGTAAGCCGACATGAAACGCAAATCGCCTGCGGTGCCGAGGATACGCGGGCGAGCCTTGCCGGTATCGGCGCTCCAGCCACCATCGAAGCGCTTGACCATCGACAGAACCAGCGTCACGGCGCGGGCAAGCACGTCGTCGGAGCCGAGCGCGGTGGACTCGCGCTTGTCCAGCATCGGAAATGCTCTGCCGACCACGCGGTCAGCGTCCAGCACGGCTTCGATTTCCGGCAAGCGGCCATTGGCAATGGCGACGACCATGGCAGCGTCCGAACAGGCTCCGTCAAACGCCAGCCGGAGCGTCGGTATGGAACCGTTAGGTGCTGCGCCCGACAGGTCTACGCGCAGGTTCGGTGCAGTAGCCGATGACATTTCGGAAATTTCCGGCAGGATGGAAGCCAATCCCGGTTCGTGCCTGCGAAAGAGGCGTCGTTCGAAGCGCAACGCAGCCTTCATCGACGGCGGCCATTGGCCGGCACCGGGCTGGTGTACGACCGACACGCCATGCCCATCCGTCCGCAACCGTTCGATCACGATGCGGTGCCACAGCCTCGGTCCGGGGTGCGGAACGATTACTTCAACTGCCGTCACTGTTATTTCCCCTCACCGCCTCCAGACTAGGGCGAATTTAGTAACAAACCATTGATACGCATAGGACAAGGGGTAAGAGGTCGGTTGGGAGACCATCTCACTTGAGAAGCGCCGGGTAGATCATGTTCGAAGTAGCCGTTGAAAATTCATTCGATTTCCAGTCTTCGGAATATCGAAAACTGTTCGATGAATCAGAGGCTTCGGCCTTTCAGCACCCGCACTGGCTTTCATCGCTCTACGCAAAGCTGATGGGGCCGAATTCGGCTGCCCCGTTGATCATCGTTGTCCGCATTCAGGCAGACAAGCGTCTGGCGCTGGTGTTGCCGCTTGTGCGGCGGCGCTACGCCGGGCTGCGGGTCATCGAGTTCGCGGATTTGCGCGTGTCGGACTACGCCTCGCCCGTGGCCGATGCCAAGACATTCGACGCGATTGTCGCCGATAGTGCCAGCGTCGCGGCCATCCAGCGCCTGCTGAAACCCTACGACCTGCTGCGGATCGGCAAACTGGCCGACTGCTCGCTCCGCTTGGAAAAGCTGCTCGGCATCGACGCGCGCGAAGACATGGGCATGAGCGCCTACGCCTCGAAGCTCGAAGCATCGTTTCCCGAATGGCGGGAAAAACGGATAACGCAGTCCTACGGCAAGGAAATCGCCAAGAAATCCCGGCAGTTGCATCGTCGCGGCGAGGTTCGCTTCGAATGCGTCACCGACCCGGATGCCATGGCGACAGCGTTCCAGGCGATGCGCGTCTATCGCGGAGAGCGGTTCAAGTACCGCGACGGCACCGGCGACCTGCTGCAATTGCCGCCCTATTACGATTTCTATACTGCCGTCGCCATGGCGGGACGCGACGGCTCGGCGCGCACTTATGCGATGTGGCTCGATGAAAAGCCCATCGCCGTCGCGCTTGGCCTCGCGCACCGCAACTCGCTGCTCGTCATCCTTGGCGGTTTCGATTTCGACTTCAAGAACATGTCGATCGGAAGCCTGATGTTCGAACAGGTTGCCCGGGACTGCATCGAGCGGGGTGAGAGCTTCCTCGATTTCACCATCGGCGACGAACCCTACAAGCTCACTTTCGGCTCGGAACCATCGGCCATGTGGCAGATTTCCCGCCACGGCAGCCTGCTCGGCTATGCCGCGGGCCTGGCGGTAGAGAGATTGCCGGCGGTCAAGAAGCTTGCGCGCCGCATCTTCAACCGCGCCCCGTCGGCGGACTGAGCGTTCTTTTCCGGCCTGCCGGCGCAAAGACAATCAGATGAAACGTTCACCGCGAACATTTTGCAGGACCGCCACCAGAGCCGCCACCACAGATGGAACGTAGCGTTCCAGGCCGGAGAATGTCCGGCGTTTCGAAAACGACATCAGCCGGCGCGCGCGCCAGCGAAGGTTCGTTTCGGTGGTCAGGCTCCTGCGGTATTGCGCCAGCTCCAGGGAGTGGGCGTCAGCCCCGCGCTTTTGCTCGTCGTCGTAGAATTCGCCGATCTTGGCGGCCGGCATTCCAGGCGTCGACAACCAGACCGGGACGCAGGCCGTGCACAGCCGTTCGACGTCGTTGAGCAGGCGCGCCACGCCGGTGCCGGCGGCCGGACAGGATGTCTGGTAGGCGTCTCCGATCAGGACGATGCCGTCCTGCCGGCAATTTTCCGACACGGCTATGTCCATCAGCCAGTTCTGCACCGGGGAAACGATCTCGAAATCGCCGAAAACGCCAGCCAATCCGGGCAGGGTTGCGGCCAGCGTCTCCTTCGGGTTCTGCCGGAACGCCTTTACCCAGGGGTCGCCGACCTCGCGGAAGGTGAACAGGTTCGCGCGGGTTGCGCCGCCCACGGGAAACAGGCTGAGATAATCGATGCCGTCGGAAACCTGTTCGCCATAATAGGTCAAGGCGGGGTGCCTGAAGCCGCTGTCGGCCAGCGATCTGACATCGAAGCCGAAGGTAAGCGACTGCCGCTGGTGGATGACCTGGCGCTCGATGCCGACCGTGCGGCGCAGCATGTCGCCCATGCCGGTCGCCAGCACGACCAGCCGCGCGCTCACATCGCCGAATTCCGCGACAGTCACGCTTTGCCGGTCGGGGCTTGTGGCGATGGCGTCCGCCCGGCCGACGACGAAACGGACATTGTCCGGCAGGTGGCGACGCATGGTTGCCACGATCTCGCCGTATCGGAAACCGTAATACGTCCCCTTGGTTTTGTCGAGAATGCGTCCCTTGCGGGCATTGACGATCCCGTCGAACCGGGTGGCGTTCGCCGACAATATGCCGAGCATGCCCGCCCGTTCCATCATGGCGAGTTGGACGCCGCCAATCTTCTCGACGCGGAATTCCGGCGGGCAGACCGCATTTCGATCGATGAGGACCACATCATAGCCGGCGCGGCCAAGCACGATGGCAGCAAGCGTGCCGCTAAGGCCCGCGCCAATAATGACGATATCGGCGTCGATGGAAGGCGTCCTGGCCGATGCAGGACCAGTACTCACTTGGAATACCTCAAAATGGCATAGATGGCGCGGGGATTGGTCGTCAGATAACGCCAGAACAGCCGGCGCGGCTCGATCAGCAGCCGCCACAGCCATTCCAGCCCGGCTTTCTGCATCCAGTTCGGCGCTCTCGGATTCTTGCCCGAAAGATGATTGAACAGGCCACCCGAAGTCTTGATGATGCCGACATGGCCAAGCCGAGTGGAGAAGTCCCGGACGAAAATCTGCTCCAGCGGCACGCCCAGACCCAGCCAGAGGATATCCGGCGCCAGCGCGTCGATCTCGTCCAGCTTGGCTTCGAGTTCCTTGCCCTTCAGGTAGCCGTGCGAATGGCCGATAATTTTCAATGCCGGATAGGTTGCCGCGATGACGGCGACCGCGCGTGCATTTTCCGCTTCGGTCGAGCCCAGCAGATAGAAGGTCGAGCCGCTCTTTTCCGCAAGCTTGGCCACGTCGTGGAACAGGTCGGTCGTCGCGACCCGCTCCGGCAATTTCTGGGCGCAGAGCCAGCGCGAGGCCAGCACCAGCGGTTGCCCATCGGCGGCGATATGGTCGGCACTCCGGAACAGGGCGGCGATCGCCTTGTCGGCGTTTGCCCGCGCGATCGTCTCGCCGTTGACGGACGTGAAGTAGAGCGGCCGGTCGCCGCGGCTGTGTTCGCGGGCAGCCCGGATCATGAGCGCAGCCGTGGCCTGTCGGTCCGCCGTGCTGATAGGCATGCCGCCCACCAAAGCGGTAGGGAAGTCGTCCAGTTTCCGCTCATGCCACTGCAGCACCAAATTCTCCTGTCATCCATGCGGCGCGCCCGCGCATGCATCCGGCGTTACAGCGCTTGGGTAACATATCTATTGCCACCATTGCGCGCATCATCTCCCGAATATTTAGTGAAAAACGTGACTCAGGTGAAGTCTATTGTTAAAAATCAGTTAATATTTACTTCTTTAATCAAATTATATGGATACTCTTCTACCAAACAACTGCGCCTGAAGAAATTCCAGTCCCGCCTCAGCTGACGCCCTTGGGCACGTCCGTGGGAACGACCTCATCGACCACGTTCTTCCGATGGAAGATGAACAGCCCGGCCAGCACGATGATGCCGGCCCCGATCAGGATGCGTGAGGAGGGCACATCGCCAAAGAAGACCAGGCCGAAAATAATTGCCCACAAGAGCAGCGTGTAGTGCAGCGGCGCCAGCGTCGAGGCCGGGGCCAGCTTCAATGCTCTCGTGATGAGCAGATGCGCGATGCAGGAAACGATGCCTAGAAGCAGCATCGCACCGACGTCGAACGCGCTCGGCGTCTGCCATGCGCCGATCGTCAGCACGCCGCCGACGATAAGAGTGCCGACCGTCTGCCAGGTAACGAGCGAGGTGTCGCTGGTGCCGCGAAGCCGGCGGTTGAGAACGATGGCAAAGGCAAAGGACAGGCTGCCGACAAGCGCGAAGATCGAAGACAGCGAAAGGGCGGAGGTAGACGGCCGGAGCATGATCAACACGCCGCAGAAGCCGATCAGGATCGCCGACCAACGGCGCCAGCCGACTTTCTCGCCAAGCAGGAAGTGCGACAGCGCCGCGACATAGATCGGCCCGGCCATATAGAAGCTCATGACGTCGGCCAGCGGCAGGTAAACCACGGCCGCGTAGAAGAAGGAAGTATCGAGCGTGGTGGCGACGACGCGCCAGAACTGAAGATCGCGCCGCTCCATGTGGAACAGCTTTTCGGTGCCCTGCTTGGCCAGCATCGGCCCAAGCACGATGAACGCGCCGATGGAGCGGATCAGCACGACCTGACCGACGGAAAAGGACGCGACCAGCCATTTGCCCATGGCGTCGTTCAGCGCGAACATGAAGTCGCCGGCCAGCATCAGCAAGATACCGGCCAGCAGAAGATTCTTCACGCCAATCTTTTGTACGAAGGTCATGGCCGGCAAGTCCTTACCGGTCGATGGCCGGTCGGCGAGGTGTTAGCGCAACGCTCCCCGTTTGACGAGGGGAGCCAGCACAGAATCAGTACGCGGACGCGCGGCGCTCTACCTGGTTTTATGCCGCCGGTTGACCGAGGCGGGACGGCCCGGAAGCGACAGGACAGCGTCGCGTTTTTCGCGGCGGGACACCACCTTGCCGCGCGCGACGACCCATAGCCGGTCGGGACGCAGACGAACCGCCTCTATCGCGTTGCCGGCATCGAGCACCACAAGGCTGGCGCGCTTGCCGACTTCCAGGCCAAGATGGTCGAGGCCCATGATGGCGGCGTTGACATTGGTCACCATGTCGAAACACTTCGCCATGTCAGTCGGGCTCGACATCTGGGCTGCGTGCAGGCCCATGAAGGCGACATCGAGCATGTCCGCCGTGCCCAGCGAATACCACGGATCGAGCACGCAATCCTGGCCCCAGCCGACGCGGATGCCGAGTTTCAGCATTTCCGGCACGCGGGTCAGGCCGCGCCGCTTCGGATAGGTGTCGTGGCGGCCCTGCAGCATCATGTTGATGAGTGGATTGGGGATGACCGACAGGTCGGCTTCCGCGATCAGCGGCAACAGCTTCGAGACATAATAATTGTCCATCGAATGCATGGAGGTCAGGTGCGAGCCGGCCACCCTGCCCTGCAGGCCAAGGCGCTGCGTCTCGTAGGCCAGTTGCTCGACATGGCGCGACAGCGGATCGTCGCTCTCGTCGCAATGCATGTCGACCATCAGTCCGCGCTTGGCCGCGATCTCGCACAGTTCGGTGACCGAGCGGGTGCCGTCGGCCATGGTGCGCTCGAAATGCGGGATGCCGCCGACGATCTCAACGCCCTTATCCAAAGCGCGAATAGTATTCGCGCGGGCTGTAGGCGAGCGATAGAACCCGTCCTGCGGAAAAGCGACCAGTTGCAGGTCGATATGGGGCGCGACCGTCTTTTTCACGTCGAGCAGCGCCTCGACCGCAAGCAGCCGGTCGTCGCAGGTGTCAACATGGGTGCGGATGGCAAGCAGACCCATCGAAACTGCCCAATCGCAATAGGCAAGCGCGCGGTCACGCACGGCTTCATGCGTCAAAAGCGGCTTTAACTCGCCCCACAGCGCGATGCCTTCCAGCAGCGTGCCCGACGCATTAATGCGCGGCAGACCGTAAGAGAGCGTCGCATCCATATGGAAATGCGGATCGACGAAGGGTGGCGAAACGAGATCGCCAGCGGCGTCGATGACGGTCTTTGCCTCGGCGTCAAGTTTCGGCTCGATCGCCGTGATGGTTTCGCCTCTGATGCCGATGTCCGCAACCCTACCGTCAGGCAGCGTGCAGCCGGCAACGATGATGTCGAAGCTCATTTTTTAGTCCTTGGTCTCGACCGGATATTCGTGAACACACTGCCATCCGGAAACCGGTGTGCCAATTCCGCCGCTGACTGTCCACGGCTTTGATTTGCGGTCTCACGGCATCAGCAACATCGCAGTCCGCACGCCCCGGAAAGCGCCGAAACTACTCCGGCACGTAGCGCACCGCGCCCTTGTCGGCGCTGGTGGCGAAGGCGGCGTAGGCGCGCAGCGCTTGCGTGACCTTGCGCTTGCGCACTTCCGTGGGCTTCCAGCCGGCGGCATCCTGGGCTGCGCGGCGGCTGGCCAGTTCTGCCTCGTCCACAGCAAGGTTGATGGTGCGGTTCGGGATGTCGATCTCGATGGTGTCGCCTTCGCGCACCAGCCCGATCAGCCCGCCTTCTTCGGCTTCCGGCGAAACGTGGCCGATGGACAGGCCTGACGTGCCGCCCGAAAAGCGTCCGTCGGTCAGCAGCGCGCAGACTTTGCCGAGGCCTTTCGACTTCAGATAGCTGGTCGGATACAGCATTTCCTGCATGCCGGGGCCGCCGCGCGGGCCCTCGTAGCGGATCACCACCACGTCGCCCGGCTTGATCTTGCCGTTGAGGATAGCGAGCGTGCTCGAATCCTGGCTTTCGAAAACGCGCGCCGGGCCGGTGAATTTCAGGATCGATTCATCGACGCCCGCCGTCTTCACTATGCAACCATCGAGCGCGATATTGCCCTTGAGCACGGCCAAGCCGCCATCCTTCGAGAACGGATGCTCCGACGAACGGATGACGCCGTTCTCGCGATCAAGGTCGAGATCGTCCCAGCGCCGGTCCTGGCTGAAGGCAGTCTGGGTTGGCACGCCGCCGGGGGCCGCGAGGTAAAAATCGCGCACGGATTGGCTGTTCGTCGAGGAAATGTCCCAATGCTCGATGGCCTGCCCGAGGGTCGCGGTATGAACGGTCGGCAGGTCGCGGTTGATGAGGCCGGCGCGGTCGAGTTGGCCCAGGATCGCCATGATGCCGCCGGCGCGGTGCACGTCTTCCATGTGGACGTCAGCCTTGGCCGGAGCCACCTTGCACAGGCAGGGTACGCGGCGCGACAGCCGGTCGATGTCGGCAAGGTCGAAATCGATCTCGCCTTCATGGGCGGCGGCGAGGATATGCAGCACGGTGTTGGTCGAGCCGCCCATGGCGATATCGAGTGTCATGGCGTTTTCGAACGCACCTTTGGAGGCGATGTTGCGCGGCAGCGCGCTCTCGTCATTCTGCTCGTAATAGCGCTGGGCAAGATCGACGATCACGTGGCCGGCCTCGACGAACAGGCGCTTACGGTCAGCATGCGTCGCCAGCGTCGAACCGTTGCCGGGCAGCGACAGGCCGAGCGCCTCGGTCAGGCAGTTCATGGAATTGGCGGTGAACATGCCCGAGCACGAGCCACAGGTCGGACAGGCCGCGCGTTCGATGGCGTTGACGTCCTCGTCGGACACATTGTCGTCGGCCGCCGCCACCATGGCGTCGACCAGGTCCATCGCCTGTGTCTTGCCGGCGATGACGACCTTGCCGGCTTCCATCGGCCCGCCCGAAACGAACACGGTCGGGATGTTGAGGCGTAGCGACGCCATCAGCATGCCGGGAGTGATCTTGTCGCAATTGGAGATACAGACCATGGCGTCGGCGCAATGGGCGTTGACCATGTACTCGACCGAGTCGGCGATGATTTCGCGGCTGGGGAGCGAATAAAGCATGCCGTCATGGCCCATGGCGATGCCGTCATCGACCGCGATGGTGTTGAATTCCTTGGCGACGCCGCCGGCCTTCTCGATCTCACGTGCAACAAGCTGGCCAAGGTCTTTCAGATGCACATGGCCGGGCACGAACTGCGTGAAAGAATTCACCACCGCGATGATCGGCTTGCCGAAATCGCCGTCCTTCATGCCGGTGGCGCGCCAGAGGCCGCGCGCGCCGGCCATGTTGCGGCCATGGGTGGTGGTACGTGAACGATAGGGAGGCATGAAACTGTCCTTGAAACTTACGCCGCGCCGATCGAGGTGCGGAACCTGAATTGAGCCGCGAGCTTTATATACGCCAACGTTCAGGCTGGCCACGGTTTTGCACTGCGCCAGCGAGACGGCCGGGAAGAAAAATCGGCAACGATGTCGGATTGCCCGGCTTCGGGACGTCCTCGAAGCAGGCAGCAATAGGATGCCGGCCACTGAGGCGGGAGCCGGCATCCGGTTTCGATCAAGCGGGATCAACGTCAAGGAGCGGAAAATGCAGAAAATCACCCCATGCCTGTGGTTCGACGGACAGGCGGAAGACGCGATGAATTTCTACGTCTCGATCTTCAAGAATTCCAAGGCAGGCCAGATCCTGCGCTGGGGCAAGGAGGCACCGGACAAACAAGGCAGCGTCTTGATGGTGACGTTCGAACTCGACGGGCAGACGTTCCAGGCGCTGAACGGCGGGCCGGAATTCCACTTCACCGAGGCGATCTCGCTGTCCATCGACTGCAAGGACCAAGAAGAGGTCGATTATTTCTGGGATAAACTGACCGCCGACGGCGGCAAGGAGGTCCAGTGCAGTTGGCTGAAGGACAAGTACGGCGTTTCGTGGCAGGTCGTGCCGGAAATCCTGCCAAGGCTTCTCAACGATGCCGACAAGGACAAGGCCGCCCGCGTTATGAAAGCGATGATGGAGATGGTCAAGATCGACGTCGCCAAGCTCGAAGAAGCGGCTAAGGGATAGCTTCGACACCTTGAATGCCTCGGTGCATTTTTGGCGCCGAGGCATGGATTCCCGACACTCTCCGGTCGCTCACGAGATCGGGAATGACGAAATTCGGCTCTTTGTGAATCATCCGCGTTGGGCCAATCGCCAGCGTCATCGCCTGTTTACGCTCATCATCCTCGGCCTTGTGCAGAGGATGACGAGCGTGGGTTCGCTAACAGGTCAGTCGGCCGCGACCGGCATCAGTTTCGGGTCCGGCTTTTCCGCATGTTGCGGAAGGTCCTTGCTGGCGATCAGTGTGTAGAACATCGGAACCACGAACAGCGTGAACATCGTGCCGATCAGGATGCCGGTGAAGATCACCAGACCCATCGAGTAGCGCGCCGCAGCACCCGCCCCGCTCGACGTGATCAGCGGCAGGACGCCAAGCGCCATGGCCGCTGTGGTCATCAGGATCGGGCGCAGGCGCACCTTGGCCGAGGCGATGATGGCGTCGCGCCGCCGCATGCCGTGAACTTCGCGCTGCTGGTTGGCGAACTCGACCAGCAGAATGCCGTGCTTGGTTATCAACCCGATGAGGGTGATAAGGCCGACCTGCGTGTAGATGTTCAATGTACCTAGCCCGAGGTTGAGCGGCACGATGGCGCCGAAGATCGACAGCGGCACCGACATCATGATGATGAGCGGATCGCGGAAGCTTTCGAACTGCGCGGCAAGCACCAGATAAATCACCAGAATGGCCGCCGCGAAAGCAATCAGGATGGTATTGCCCTGCTCCTTCTCCTGCCGCGACTGGCCGGAATAATCGACGAAGAAGGTGTCGGGCAGGCTCTCAGTGGCGATGTCCTCAAGCGTTTTCAAACCGTCGCCTGTCGTGACGCCGGGCACCGGCAGCGCGGAAATCGTCGCCGAATTCAACTGGTTGAACTGCTCGATGGCGGCGGGAGAGGCGTTGTTGGATATTTTCACCACCGACGACAGCGGCACCATGTCGCCGGCCGCGCTGCGCACGAAGAAGTCACCCAGTTTCTCGGGATTGTTACGATACTCCTGCGGCACCTGCGGAATGATGTCGTAGCTGTTGGAATCGCGGTCGAATTGCGCCACTTCCGCGCCGCCGACCAGAAGCGTCAGCGTTCGGCCGATATCCGCGATAGGGATATTGAGCGCCGCCGCCCGATCGCGATCGATGGTCACCGTGACTTGCGGGGCATCGAAGGACATCGAATTCTGCACGACGATGAAGCGCCCGGAAGCCTGCGCCTTGTTCTTGATCTGCTCGGCAGCCTCATAGACCTGGCTGGAGTCACCAGTCGAGCGCACCACCATGGAGATCGGCAGGCCGCCGCCGGACCCCGGCAAGGTCGGTGGCGCGAACACGAAAGCCTCGACGCCTGCGACATTGGACAGCCTGCCCTGAATGTCAGCCTGCAATTCTTTTTGCGAGCGGGTGCGGTCGGCCCAGTCCTTGAAGGCAAAGCCGACGAAAGCGCTGTTGGTCGCGCCGCCGAAGGCTGTGGCGGCAAACAAGGCGCGTGTTTCCGGCACGTCCTTCACCAGGTCCAGTATCTGGTTGACGTAGGTTTCCGTATAGTCGGCCGTTGCGTAGCGCGGCCCGGTCACCAGCGACAGCAGGAAGCCCTGGTCTTCTTCCGGCGCCAGCTCGCTGGACGTGTTGACGAACATGAAGCCCGTCAGCGCAACCAGCGCTGCGACGATCATCAGCGTTACCGGGCGATATTTCAGCGACCCGCTAACCAGCTTCTCATAGCCATGCTCGACGCGCGAAAAAGTACTGTCGACGATGCGCTGGAAACGGCTGCCCGTCCCTGCCTTCAGAAGGCGGGCCGCCATCATCGGCGTGATGGTGATGGCGACGATGCCGGACAGCACCACCGCACCGGCCAGCGTTACGGCGAATTCGCGAAACAGCGCACCGGTCAAGCCGCCGGTGAAGGCAAGCGGCGCGAACACCGCAGCCAGCGTCAGCGTCATGGCGACAATGGCCGAGGAAATTTCGCGCATGCCGCTGAACGCCGCCTGCATCGGCGACATGTGATCCTCTTCCATGTGCCGGTGGACGTTTTCCACCACCACGATGGCGTCGTCGACAACAAGGCCGATAGCAAGCACCATGGCCAGCAGCGACAGCAGATTGATCGAATAGCCGACGGCATAGAGCAGGAAACAAGCCCCGATCAGCGCCAGCGGGATCGTGACGATCGGCATCAGGACCGAGCGGAACGAGCCGAGGAAAAGCAGGATGACCACGACAACGATGGCGACGGCCTCGGCGATGGTCTTGAACACTTCATCGATCGACGCGCTGATCTGCTCCGTCGAATCATAGACGATGACGATGGTCATGCCCTTGGGCAGGGTTTCCTGGATCGACGGCACGATCTTGTGGATCGCTTCCGCCGTGCTCAGGGGATTCGCCGCTGGCGTCGGGAAGATGGCGAGGAAGGTGCCCGGCTTGCCGTTGAAATTGACCCTCGTGTCGGTGCTTTCGGCCGCAAGCTCCACCCGCGCCACGTCGCGCAACCGCACCACATTGCCGTCCTTGGATTGAAGCGGAAGCTGGGCGAAGGCTTCAGGCGTCTGCAGCGTCGAGCGCACGGTGATGGAAGAGACGACATATTCGTTCTCGACCTTGCCGGGCGCGGACAGGAAATTCGAATTGTTGATCGCCGTCAGCACGTCGGTCGCCGTCATGCCGCGCGCGGCCAGCTTGATCGGGTCGATCCAGACACGCATCGAATAATCGGCGGCGCCGAATATCTGCACGTCGGCCACGCCTTCAACCGTCGTCATGCGCGGCCGCACGACGCGCTCGATATATTCGGTGAGCTGCTCGGGCGTCATGTTCGGATTCTGCATCGACAGATACATCATCGCGAATTGCTGGCCGGTGCCCTTGACGATGACCGGGTCCTTGGCCTCGGTCGGCAGCGTGCCGCGAACGCCCTGCACTTTCGACAGGACTTCGGTCAGCGCCACGTCCGGGTTGGAGCCGAGCTTCATCTGCACGGTGACCGTGCTCACAGAGGGACTGCTCTGCGAGGTGACGTAATCGACATTTTCGGTGGAGGAAACGGCGCGCGCGATTGGCGCCGAAATGAACCCCTGGATCAGGTCGGCGCTGGCGCCCGGATAGGCGGTCGTGATGGTGATCGCCGTCTCATCGACCTTCGGATACTGCCGGATCGACAGATTGAAGATACCCTGAAACCCGAGAAGCAGGATCATGCAGGCCAGCACGGTCGAGAGGACCGGGCGGCGGATGAATATGTCGGAAATACTCATTGCGCGGCTGCCTGCGGGTTGGCGGGCTTGGTCGGGTCGATGGTGTTGTCGACATGAACGGACATGCCGTTGGACAGCCGGTTCTGGCCGGCGGTGACCACCTCGTCGCCAGCGGCCAGCCCTTTAAGGATTTCAACCACGTCGCCGTTGCGGCGTCCCGGCGTGACGAATACCTGCGACAGCACCAGGTCCGGCCCTTCAGCCGCCGGCTTTGCAGCCTCACCGGCGGCATCCTTGGCCTCGCCCTCCTTGGCAGCAGCAGCCGGTGCCGCTCCACCGGCTTCCGCCGGCTTTGCCTCCGGCTTCGCGTCGGCCGGATGCACCACGAAAATGAAATCGCCGTAAAGGCTGGAAGTGAGCGCCGTCTGTGGCAGCGCCAGCACATTCTTTTCCGCTGGCAGTTCAACGCGCACCTGAACGAACTGGCCGGGGGTCAGCTTGCCTTCGGTATTGGCGACCTCGGCCCGGATCGTGACCAGCCGGCTCGTCGGATCGATCTTCGGATCAATGCCGCGAATGGTGCCTGTGAAAGGCATGTCTTCGCCGCCCGTGCCGAGCTTCACGGCCTGGCCTATCGTAACGAGCGCAAGCTGCTGTTCGGGAACCGTGAAGTCGACCCGCATCGTGTCCAGATCCTGAAGCGTCACCACGGCGGTGCCCGGCGCCAGATATTGGCCAAGGTCGACTTTCGGGATGCCGACCGTACCGGCAAAGGGTGCTTTCAACTGCTTCTGGTCGAGAACGGCTTCAAGCTTGGTCACCTGGGACGCCGAGGCCGAAGCGGTGGCCCTGGCCGTGTCCAGTGTGACTTCTGAACCGACACCGCGCTTTTGAAGTTCGATGGCGCGCGTCAGAGACGTCTGGTCGAGAGCTGCCTGCGCCTTTTGCGCATCGAGATCGGCGCGTTCAACCGCATCGTCGAGTTGGACGAGAACGGCGCCGGCTTCCACCTTCTGGTTCGCCTGGAAAAGAATTTCCTTGACGATGCCGGTGGTTTCCACCGTCAGGTCGACGCCGCGCACGGCGCTGACCGTGCCGATCGCCTCAACGCCCGGTGTCCACTCCATCGGCTTGACGACCGTGGTCGAAACCGTCGCTGCCGGCGGCTTCATGGTCGCGAAATACTGCTTGATCGCGTTGTCGCGGAAAATGTTGAAGCCGACGATGCCGCCACCAATGAGCACGAGCAGGACGAAGGCGATGATGAAGCGCTTGATCAAGAAAAGTCCCCTCGGTCGAATTGAGCTTTGATGGCGAAAAATGCGGGCGAACGTCTTCGCGGCATGTCGGCCTGAAAATTCTCCGGCGCTTACTGTACCGTCTGGACGGTCTTGTCAATTGGGTTTAGGTACTTGGAAGCTGGAGAACGCAATGAAACTGCCAAGAACCAACTCGCGCGAGAAAATCCTTGACGCCGCCGCCGATGTGGCAGCCGAGGCGGGGCCGGGAAGCCTTTCGCTCGATGCCGTTGCCTTGCGTGCCGGCGTTTCGAAGGGCGGGTTGCTCTATAATTTCCCGACCAAGGCTAAGCTGATGCAGGGGCTGGTGGAACGCTACCTGACCGAATTCGAGCATGCTTTGGAAACAGCGCGCGCGGACAATACCAGCGGAGAGAACCTGCTTTCCATCTATATCAAGCTGGCGGCGAGGGAATGCGAGGAGACCAAGCCTTCGGCTTCATGGATATTTTCAGCCGTCGCCGAGGATCCGGAATTCCTCGACCCGATCAAGGCGTTTCGCCTGCAACTGTTTCAGCGTCTCAAGGCGGAAACGCCAAGCAAGGACGCGCTGCTGATCTGCTATCTCGCCATCGAAGGCCTGCGCAGCATGAACCTGTTCGATTCCGATATCCTGTCGCGGGACGAACGCGACACCCTCGTTGCATCGCTGCTATCGGTTGCCGGTTCGCCGGCGGTAGCTTTGTGACGAGACGCAATCAGGGCTGCTGATCGGCAAAAACCAGTCTTGTATCGCCCGGCGAGGGCGAAAGCGCCCTTCGAAGCAGTGCTTCTGCGTGTGCGTTGCGTTCGCGGGCGCTGTCGGCACCCATGACCACAACGACGATACGTCGGCCGTCGGCGTCGTAGGAGGTCACGATGTTGAAGCCCGATGCGCGGATATAGCCGGTCTTGATGCCGTCGACGCCGCGGACGCTGCGGAGCATGTCGTTGTGGCCGCGGATCAACTTGCCGCGGAACATGAAATCGGTAGTCGAGAAGTAGCGATAATATTGCGGGAAGCGCTGGCGCAGCGCCATGCCCAGCACCGCCATATCGCGCGCGGTCGTGTGCTGCGCATCGTCGGGCAGGCCGGAAGCGTTGCGGAAGACGGTGTTGCGCATGCCGATCCGGCGCGCTTTGGCGGTCATCATGCCGGCGAACGCCTCCTCGCTGCCGCCAAGGAACTCACCGACCGCCACGGCCACGTCGTTGGCCGACTTTACGGTCAGTGCATGGATCGCCGTCTCAACGTCGATGGTCTCGCCGACTTTCAGCCGCATCTTGGTCGGCGGCTGCGAGGCGGCATGGGCCGAAACCGGAATTTGCGTATCCTTGGTGACGCGGCCTGAATCCAGCGCTTCAAAGAGCAGATAAAGCGTCATCATCTTGGTCAGCGAAGCGGGATAGCGCTGCGCGGTCGAATTCACTTCGAACAGTTGCTTGCCGGTCTTCGCATCGACGACGATGGCCGCGTATTTTCCGGCCGGTGCCGGCACCGTCAGCACCTGGTCGGGCGGCGTCATTGTCGTGCAGCCGGTGACCGCCCCAAGAAGGGCGATGGCGACGAGGCATTTCTGGATGAGGGAGAAAAGGCTCAAGATTTTTCTGTTTCGGCATGCTGTTGCTGAGGCGGGACGTGTCTACAGTAACCGTTGCCCCACGTCCATTTGGTTAATGGCTATTCCGCTTGCGTCGGGCACGCCGGAAAGGCTCTCCTACAATAAAAGCGAATCGAGGGTGCCATGGACACGGTTACGATCGAGGCAAAAGGCATTGCGGTGTCGGTGGATTTGAGCGTCGGCCACCTTGCCGACATGGCCATCGATGCCGGCGGCAGGACATTGCGGCCGCTGCATCGCGCGCCCTGGATCGATGAGCCGGAGGCGCTTTTGCCGGAAAACCTGCCCGAGGGCGTGGTGCGGCTGTCCGGCGATTTCCTGTGCGCGCCGTTTTCGCGCAGCGATGTCGAGGAAGCGCCGCTGCATGGCTGGCCGGCCAACAGCGGCTGGGATTTGATCGAGAGTGCCGCACTTGCCGATGGCTGGCGCGCGCGTTTTCGCTTGCGCCGCAAGGTCATGGGCGCCGGCGTCGAGAAAATCCTCACTTTGCGCGACGGCCACCCTTTCCTGTATCAGGAGCATGTGTTTTCTGGCGGTTCGGGCGCGATTTCAGTCGCCCATCACACCATGACGGTCATGCAAGGCGGCGGCAGGCTGTCGTTTTCGCCGAAGCGGCTGGCGGCAACACCCGGCGATCCGTTGGAGCCCGACCCTGAACGCGGCCGCTTTCTGCTGGCCTACCCGGCCCAGACCGCCGATCTCACGCGCTTTCCCGATGCAGGTGGCGGCACAACCGACCTCACCGAATACCGGATGGACCGGCGGCATGAGGATTTCGTCACGCTGGTCGAGGCCGATCATGGCGGGCCGGGTTGGACCGCCGTAGCGCGCAAGGACGAAGGCGACCTGGTGCTGGTGCTGAAAAACCCGGCGGAACTGCCCGTAACCATGCTGTGGATCAGCAATGGCGGGCGTGACTATGCGCCGTGGAGAGGACGCCATCGCGGCGTTCTCGGCATCGAGGATGGGCGCACGGCAATCGGCCACGCCGCCTCGATCGGCGACAATTGGCTGAAACGGGAAGGGATTGCGACGGCGTTCGATCTGGGCGGACGCGTGGCGTTTCGCCAGATTATCGGGGGATTGCCGCTTTCGGGTAGCGAGCCGCCACATACGGTTTCGCCCCGACCCGGCTGCCTGCTGCTGGCGTTTTCCGATGACTCGACGCGGGAAATCCTATTCGACGACGATTTTCTAAAGACCGGTTGAAACCCTTCCGCACCCTGCCGCGTTGAATTTTGGGGAAGATGTCGGCAAGATGGCCGGACAGAACTGTGGATCGCCCATGTCTGAAATCGCACACATCGCGGCTACCATCTTCAAGCGGGCCAGCACGGCGCAGCGGTTCGTCGTCGCCATCGCCGGGCCGCCGGGCTCCGGGAAATCGACCTTGTCGGCCAGCCTGCGCGAACTGCTGCCCGAGGGCCTCTGCGAAGTCGTTCCCATGGACGGCTTCCATTACGACGACACCGTGCTCGTTCCGCGCGGCTTGCGACCCCGCAAGGGCGCGCCCGAGACATTCGACTTCGCCGGCTTCGAAGCGCTCCTGAAGCGCATCCGCGCAAGCGAACCGGACATCGCCATTCCCGTATTCGACCGCGGCATGGAATTATCGCGGGCCGCCGCAGCCATCGTCTCGAAAGAGGTCAAATTCATACTGGTCGAAGGCAACTACCTTTTGCTCGACGAGGAGCCGTGGGCGCGGCTGGCGCCGCTGTTCGATTTCTCGATTTTCGTGGGTGTCGAGCGTGGGGAACTCGAGCGCCGGCTAATGGCGCGCTGGCGCGAGCATGGCCGCTCCGATGAAGACGCCCGCGCCTGGATCGCCTCGAACGACATGCCCAATATAGAGCGTGTTCTGGCGCGCCGGCGGGTGGCCGACCTGGAGGTCGGCATCCCTGCCGAGCCGGCCATACAGGAACTTTAAGACTTTCGGGTCGTTATGGGTGAGACGGCAATCGTGCCGATAACGAGAGAACCCATGGTAACCAAGGCGAAGAAACCCGCGGCGAAAAAAACCGCATCCGTGCAGTCCAAGACCGGGGCCGGAGCCGCCATCGCGGAGCGTTCCAGGGACGCGGCAAAGCCTGCGGCTTTTGGCAAGGCAGCACCCAGGAAAGTGACACCGGCGCAGAAGAGTGCCGCACCTGCGGCAAAGCCTGCATCCAGGAGCGCCAAAGGCTCTAAAAACAGCGATAACCCGTCGCTTGCCACCAAGATCGCCCAGGTCGCGACGGGAGCCGTCGTGGCGACCGCCAAGCTTGCCGCCTCGGTGGTCGGCAAGGGTGGCGAAGGCAAATCAAAAACCAAATAAACTGATCTGCCGATTAGGGCACGTCAGGCTTTCGCCGGAATGGTGAGGCCGCGCTGTACCGCTGGGCGGGCAAGCCCACGCTCCAGCCAGGCCGCGACATTGGGGAAGTCGTCGAAGCCGACAAGTTCGCGCGCTTCGTAAAAGCCGATCAGATTGCGCACCCAGCCCAGCATCGAGATGTCGGCGATCGTATAATCGTCACCCATGATCCATGTGCGGCCGGTGAGCCTCGTTTCCAGGACACCGACCAGACGCCGGGATTCGACGCGATAGCGTTCAAGCGGGCGCTTGTCGGAAATGTTCCTGCCCGCGAATTTATGGAAGAAACCGAGTTGGCCGAAGATCGGGCCGATCGCCGCCATCTGGAAAAACACCCACTGGATCGTCTCGTAGCGCAAGCCGGCATCGGCCGGCAGGAACCTGCCGGTCTTTTCCGCCAGGTAGAGAAGGATCGCCCCGGATTCGAACAGCGCCAGTGGCTTGCCGCCCGGCCCGTCCGGATCGATGATCGAAGGGATCTTGCCGTTGGGATTGAGCGACAGGAATTCCGGCGTCCAGGTCTCATCCTTGCCTATATCGATGTAGTGCGCCTCGTAGGGCATCTCGAGTTCCTCCAGCAGGATCGAGATTTTGACGCCGTTGGGCGTGGTTGCCGAATAAAGCTGGAAACGGTCCGGATGCTTTGCCGGCCAGCGCGCGGCTACGGGATACGCGGAAAGATCGGTCATAAAAGCTCCTAAATGTCGCGCGGGAGACGCGTCAGGCGGCCTTGAAGGCCAGCACCGCGTTAGTGCCACCGAAGGCAAAGGCGTTGCTGATGGCCGTGCGTACCGGGCGTTCGCGGGCGACGTTGGGCGTAACGTCGAGGTCGCAATCGGGGTCCGGTTCCCGGTAATTGGCGGTCGGCGGCACCAACCCCTCGCGGATCGCCATGACGCAGGCGATCATTTCCAGCGCGCCCGAAGCACCGAGGCAATGCGCGTGCATGGATTTGGTCGAGGAAACCGACAATTTCTTCGCATGATCGCCGAACACGCGCTTGATCGCGGCGGTTTCGATCTGGTCGTTGGCCTTGGTGCCGGTGCCATGGGCATTGAGATAGTCGACGTCTTGCGGGTTGAACCCGGCGTCGCGCAGGCAGGCCCGCATGGCGCTCTCCGGCCCCTCGATGGTGGGCGCGACGATATCGGATGCATCCGCCGACAGGCCAACGCCCGCCACCTCGCCAAGGATGGTCGCACCACGGGCGGCGGCATGTTCATAGCTTTCCAGCACAGCCATGCCGGCGCCTTCGCCCAGCACGAGCCCCTGACGGTCGGCTGAGAAGGGACGGCACGTATCCGGCGCCAGAACGCGCAATGCTTCCCAGCCTTTCAGGATGCCCCATAACAAGGGGGCGTCGGTGCCGCCGGCAACCATCACATCGGCGCGCCCGAGCCTGATCTGGTCGACCGCCGAGGCAATGGCGTGATTGGATGACGAGCAGGCGGAGGTGACGCCGAAAACCGGCCCGCGCAATCCGAGATCCATGCTGATCTGGCCCGCCGGCGCGCCCGGCATGACCTTGGGTACGGTAAAGATGCCGGCGCGGTTCTTGCCTTCGAGCAGGATCGCCCGATAATTTTCCTCGATCGCTTCCCAGCCGCAAATGCCGACGCCGACGACCGCACCCATCCTGTAGCTATCGACATCGCCCCCAACGAGCCCCGACTGCCGCATGGCTTCACGCGCGGCGATCACCGCAAGCAGGCTGAAGCGGTCCATGGAAACGAGTTGCTTGTGAGGAATGCCATGATCGGGAAGCTGCTTGACCTCGCAGCCGATCCTGACTTTGAGCTGATGCAGGTTCGAGTTCGTGATCTCTCCGATCGCCGAGCGTCCGGCGCGCATCTCGCTCCATATCGCGGCGGAATCGGTGCCAAGCCCGCAAATTCCGCCAAGGCCGGTGATGACGACGCGGTGGTGCATGGGGAACTCTCGCTCGGGCTTTACGGCAATCAGGCTTTTTTAGCGATCAGGGCGCGAACCGCCTCGACGATGTCGCCGACGTTCTTCAGATTGCTCCAGGCATCGACCGTGTTCATTTCGATTTCGATGCCGTAATCTTCTTCTAGGTCGAAAATGATCTCGGTCAGTTCAAGCGAATGAATACCGAGCGCGGTCAGTTCGGTAGCGGACGTGATCTCCTCGCCACCCTCTTCGGCGTGCGTCTTGATCCTTGCAATGATTTCCGTCGCCAACTCGTCAGCCATTCGGTTCCTTTCTCACTTCTTTCCGGGTGCCGACCTGGCAACGCATTCCTGCTCATCAAGCTCGCCTGCTCAATCGAGCCTGGTCGCCATTGTCGCTCCCGCCGGATGCCGGTGAGCGCCACCATGTCCTTCTATAGAAACCGAAACGGTGAGAGGCAACAAGCGATATATCCACAATCGGTTGCCGGGGCGACAGGGACTGCAAACCCGCTGTCACTGCGCTGCTCGCCTTCCCATGCGTCAGTTGGCCGGTTTACCCGCAGCGTAGACGACGACGCGGTCAGAATCGGGAAATTCCACGGCCAGTATGTCCTTGGTCATCACCCGGCGCGAATCGACGGCATGAAACAGAAGCGCATTGGCTTCCAGTTCCTGGCGAAGTGTCGCAATTTCGCTGGCGTGATCCTTCAGCTTGGCCTCGATCTTCGGGGAAGGCACGCCCTGCGCGCGCGCCGCATCGGCAAGAAACACGATATCGACATGCTTGACCGCCGACAATTTGCGGACGGTACTAGTGTTCTGCACGGTGTTGTCGATGGCCGCCAGCACCTTCTGCTCTTCCGCCGAGGTCGTGGTTTCCTCCTGGCGGATGTCCGAGTCTCCGGTAATGCTTTCGACGGCCTCACTCCCGGTCAGCCCCTGGCTTGAAGCGGGGGTGATCAGCGCACCGCCGAACAGCAGCGCCAGCATTAAATTCAATCCAAATTGACGCAAATGTCCGCTCCTTTTCAGTTGCGTTCGTGTCCAGACGCAAACGGAAGCTCGCTTGCATGGTTCCATATAGGACGTGAGGCATGCACATTGAAACCGCATACGATTGATTCTTGCACAAGCGAGGGACAGATGGCGGTCCAGGACGCGGCGGTTTCGGCGCACGATATCTTTCCGCATATCCGCATCGTCATGGGCATGGTGATCGGGCTCGGCGTTACCCGCCTGCTCTCGGGGCTGGCGCGTATCGTGCAGCACCCCAAGCAGTACCGGCTTTATCCCGTACATCTGGCTTGGGTCGCGTCGGTCCTTCTGATGCTCGTTCATTTCTGGTGGTGGGAATTCAGCCTCTTTCAGGTCGACAACTGGACCTTCGGGAAATATTTGTTCGTCATCGGCTACGCCGTCGTGCTGTTCCTGCTGTGCGCGCTGCTGTTTCCAGACAGCATGCAGGACTATCGCGGCTACGAGGACTATTTTTACGCGCGCCGCGCGTGGTTCTTCGGCCTGCTTGCCGCGACCTATCTGCTCGACGTGGTCGATACGCTGCTGAAAGGCGAAGCGCATTTCGCCCGCTTCGGCCACGAATATCTGATCCGAACGCCGGTTTTCGTCGCACTGTGCATCATCGCGGTCCTCGTGCGGGACAAGCGCTACCACATCGCCTTCGTCGCATTCGCGCTGGCCTATCAGGCGTGGTGGATCCTGCGGCTCTTCGACACCATCTCCTGATGGGCATTGGGTCGCGATGCAGAATGTTCTAGGAAATAGCCGTCATTCATGAATGCCACGGGCTCCGTCCATGATCGTTCTCGCCTTCGCGCTCTCCTTCGTCCTGCTGCTTGTCACCACGCTGCATGTCCATTGGGGCATCGGCGGCATCTGGCCGGGAACGGATGCGGCGTCCTGCGCCCGCGCCGTCGGCGGTTTTCGCGGCGTCGACCAGATGCCGACGCCCGCCGCCTGCTTCGCGGTGGCCGCCTGCCTTGGCCTTGCCACCTTGTGGCCGATGGCGCTGATGGGCGTCTTTGCCACGCCTTTTGCGCTGCAGGGACTGGCGATCACGGCATTTCTTATCGGACTGGTCTTCCTTGCGCGCGGCATTGCCGGCTTCACGCCGGCGTGGCGCCGGCTGACGCCGGAGCAGCCTTTCGCAACCAACGATGTCCGCTATTTCTCGCCGCTGTGCCTGTTGCTCGGGGCCGGATTCATCACGCTTTCCATCGCACGGTTTCCTGCCTGAACCAGCCATAGCCCTGTGCCAACGCAAAGCGGTTGCGCGCGCGGGCTGCCCACGGCACTCTTGGCGCTACCACGGAGGATTTTTCGATGAGCATCGCCCGCCTGCAGACCGAACCGCTGAGCAATTTGCCCTTCTACGAAGAGCGCGTCGACCTCGCCTGCGCCTTCCGCTGGACGGCGCGGCTCAACATGCATGAGGCGGTCGCCAACCATTTCTCGCTGGCCGTCAACGAGGACGGCACGAAATTCCTGATGAACCCGAACCAGATGCATTTTTCGCGCATCAAGGCGAGCGACATGCTGATGATCGACGCCAACGATCCTGAAACGTTGTCCGGCCCCAATGCGCCGGACCCGACCGCGTGGGGGCTGCACGGCGCCATCCACCGCAATGTGCGCCATGCGCGCTGCGTCATGCATGTGCATTCGATCCACGCCACGGTGCTGGCCTCGCTGGCCGATTCCACGCTGCCGCCGATCGACCAGAATTCGGCCACCTTCTACAATCGCCATGTCGTCGACGCGCATTATGGCGGATTGGCCTTCGAGGAAGAGGGCGAGCGCTGTTCGACGCTGCTGTCAGATCCCAAGATCAGGGTAATGGTCATGGGCAATCATGGCGTGCTCGTCATCGGCGATAGCGTGGCCGATGCCTTCAACCGCATGTTCTATTTCGAGCGCGCCGCCGAAACCTACATCAAGGCGTTGTGGACCGGCCGGCCGCTGCGCGTGCTTTCCGACGAAATCGCCGAAAAGACGGCGAAGGAACTGGACGACTATCCGGGCCAGGCCGACCGTCACCTTTCGGAACTGAAAGCAATCCTCGACGAGCAGGAGCCGGCCTACCGCAACTGACGCGGGCTATTCCAGCGCCAGCTTTACCTTGTCGGCAACCGCGCGAAGCAGGGCTTCGTCGTCGGTGCTACGCGCCTTGCGCGAGGCGGCGAGGCAAGCCTGCGAGCGCAGCACGACGCCGTCGACCAGCACTTTCAGATGGTTCGCGCGAAGCGTCGAACCGCTCGAGGTGATATCGACGATGATGTCGGCCGAACCCGCGGCCGGTGCGCCTTCAGTCGCGCCCAGGCTTTCGACGATGCGATAGACCTGGATGCCGTGCTTTTGCGAAAAGAATTTTTGCGTCAGCCGCCAGTATTTGGTCGCGATCCGCAGCCGGCGTCCGTGGCGCTGGCGAAAATCGGCGGCCACGTCGTCCAGGTCAGCCATCGTCTCGACGTCCAGCCACATGTCCGGCACCGCCACCACCACGTCGGCATGGCCGAAGCCGAGCCTCGCGACAATCTCCACCCGGCTTTCCCAGTCGACAAGATTTTCGCGCAAAAGGTCTTCGCCGGTGATCCCGAGATCGACCGCGCCCTGTCCGATTTCACCGGCAATCTCGGACGCGGACAGGAACGCCACCTCGATATCGGCCCGGCCCTCTATGTGGGCGCGATAGGTCCGCGAATCGTCCGGCAGGCAGACGGAAAGCCCGGCCTTGGCCAGCACTTCCAGCGCCTGCTCTTTCAGCCGGCCTTTTGACGGCAGCGCAAGCGTGATCATCGTGCCGCCCCTCTCAACGCTTCCACGCGGTCGAGCCAGACGGAAAAGCCGACACCGGGGATCGGCGTTTTCGCGCCGAGCAGCGTCAGCAGCCGGTCGTAGCGGCCGCCGCCGGCCAGTACCGGGTCGCCCTCATGCGACGACGTGATTTCGAACACCAGCCCGGTGTAATAATCGAGCGGCCGGCCGAAAGCGGCGTCGTAGCGGATGCTTTCGACCGCCAGGCCATGGCCGGCGAGCGCTTCCGCGCGCGCGCGAAAATTCTCCAACGCATTGCCCAGCGCCAGGCCGGCATCGGCGGCAAATTTTTCCAGCGCCGGGGCGGCTCCTGCCAGCGGCACGTCGATGGCAAGAAACGCCTTCAGCGCCGAAAACGCCTCGCTCGACAGCCGCACGCTGCGCAGTTCGGCCTTTTCGATCAGGCGGCGCGCGATGTCGGCCGGCGTGCGCCCGGCAGAAGCTGACAGCCCGGCCTGCTCCATGCCGTGCGCGATATGCCCGGCCAGAAGGGCCGCGTCGCCATCGGCCACAAGGGCTGCCACCGTCCCGGTCAGTTGCCCGTTGTGCGGCGGGTTGGCGAGATCGGCAAGGGCTGCCTCCAGCATCGTCTCGGAGCCGAAGGCACGCGCCAGCCGCATGCGCCAACCACGCGGCAGGCCAAGTGCTGCCAGCACCGCCTCGAACACCGACTGATCGCCGAGCGTAATGGTCAGTTTCCTGCCCGGCAGCACAAGCGCCAGCAGCGCATGGGCGTCGGCGACGGAACGGGCATCGGCCTGCGCGATATCGCGGTCGCCCAGATCCTCGATGCCGGCCTGAAAGAATTCGTTGGCGCCGTCGCGGCGCTGGCGAAACACTTCGCCCAGATAGGAATAGCGGCGCGGCGTGCCGGCCTGACTGGCGATATGGTCGAGACAGACGGGAATGGTGAATTCCGGCCGCAGGCAAAGGCTCTGCCCCGTCTCGCTTTCGGTCAGGAAGATGCGGCGGCGCAAATCCTCGCCGGCCATGTCGAGAAACGGATCGGCCGGCTGTAGCACCGCGACCTCGACCGCGTGCGTATCTCGCGCGGCAAACAGGGTGGCGATTTCGGCGGAGATGGCGGGGCGGGTGGTCATGCGGTACAGCCTTCCCTTCTCCTCCTGTGGGAGAAGGTGTCACCGAAGGCGACGGAGCGCTCCGCTGGAGCACCCCTCATCCGACCTCGCTGCGCTCGGCCACCTTCTCCCACAAGGGGAGAAGGAAGTCGCGTCATCGTTAAAACCGGCGCTCGACGTTGCCCCTTTCTGTCCTGCCGGACATCTCTCCCGCAAGGGGGGAGATCAGCCGGCCGAAGGCCAAGGAAAAGCCAACGATTTGGCTTTTCCAGCGACGAACGCCCGGAGCCATAGCGAAGGGCATTCCGGCAGGACAGAGGGGGGCAACGTCGAGCGCCAACGCTGTCAGGCATGGTCCCGTTCGTTCTTCTGCGCAGCCAGAATCTTCTGCACTTCCGCCACCAGGTCCGTCTCCGGCACCGTCACCTGGCCGGGCCGCGCTTCCTTGTATTCAGCATGGCCGGCAATGGCCGAGGCCTGCCGTGCGCCCTCGATCAGGTCCTTGATCTGCACTTCGCCGCGCGCACGCTCGTCGCCGCCCTGGATGACGACGATGGGAGAACCGCGCCGGTCGGCATATTTGATCTGCGCCTTCATGCCGGCGCCGCCGAGATACATTTCGGCGCGGATGCCTGCCCTGCGAAGATCGGCCACCATCTTCTGGGTGCGGCCGAGGCTTTCCGTATCCCTGTCCATGACCAGCACGACGACGGGTGCCACCACGTCCGACGTGTCCAGCTTGCCGAGGTTCTTCAGCGCCGTCATCAGACGCGAGACGCCGATGGAAAAGCCGGTCGCCGGCACCGGCTCGCCGCGAAAGCGCGACACCAGCCCATCATAGCGCCCGCCACCGCCCACCGAGCCGAAGCGCACAATCTTGCCGTCCTCATTGGGAATTTCGGCCAGAAGCTCGGCCTCGTAGACCGGGCCGGTATAGTATTCGAGGCCACGGACGACGGAAGCATCAACCATTACTCGATCAACGTCATAACCTGCCGCTTGGCAGAGGGCAGAGAGTTCCTCCAACTCCTTGACGCCTTCCTCACCCCTTACCGAGCCGGCAACCGCATCGTGCCAAAAACTGAAGGACATACCGCTAGAGCGATACGTTTGTTCGCTGGAAACGTTGTCTATTGGTGAAGTCGCCCCGCTTCCGTCCAAATCTGAGCGACTTTCTCGAAATGCTGTACCGAGATAGCTGGCAGCGCGGCCAATCTGGCTGTCGTCAAGTTGAGCGCCCTTGGTGAAATCGCCGCTCTCGTCCATGCGACCTTTGCCAAGCAGGTCTCGCACCCCATCGATGCCAACCTTATCCAGCTTGTCGATAGCGCGCAGCACGGTCAGCCGGCGGCCGGCATTCTCGTCGCCACCAAGCCCAATCGCCTCCAGCACGCCGTCCAGCACTTTCCGGTTGTTCACCCGGATCACGTAATCGCCGCGCGCAATTCCCAGCGCTTCCATCACATCGGCCATCATCATCGCCATTTCGGCATCGGCCGCGACACCCGGCGTGCCGACCGTGTCGGCATCGAACTGCATGAACTGGCGGAAGCGGCCCGGCCCCGGCTTTTCGTTGCGGAACACCCAGCCGGCGCGGTAGGAGCGGAACGGTTTCGGCAGGCGCTCGTAATTTTCCGCGACATAACGCGCCAGCGGCGCGGTCAGGTCGTAGCGCAGCGACAGCCACTGCTCGTCATCGTCCTTGAACGAAAAGACGCCCTCGTTCGGCCGGTCCTGATCGGGCAGGAATTTGCCGAGCGCATCGGTGTATTCGATCAGCGGCTGGTCGGCCGGCTCGAAGCCGTAAAGCTCGTACACGTCCCGTATCTTCGCCATCATCGTCTCGACGGCGCGGATGTCTTGCGCACTGCGATCGACCAGACCGCGCGGCAGTCGCGCCTTCATCTTTTCCGATTTGTCGGCCATGGGATTTTTACTCGATGTTTCGTGGGCGCCGCCCAGCCAAAGGCTGCATGCGACAGCGCGGCTGTCCTAACCGATGCAGCCGGGAGCGGCAAGGGTTTGCCCCGCACCATTGCTTTCGCAAAAGGAACCAATTCCGCCATAATCGGGGCTTTGTGCCGACATAATCACGAAATATAACCGAACTGAAACACAAACCTCGGGTACCAACCGATGACCGCGCAGACAATCGAATACAATGAAGCAAGCCTGCCGAACAATCCAGGCCGCCAATGTGCCGGACGGTTCGACCTGGCCGTTCAACAGCCCGAGATGCGCGGCATGCAGGCGGCGTTGATGACCGGCCTGCTGGTGCTGTTTCCAACCTTCGCGACGGCGGCGGCCATCGTTGCCGGCATGATGCTGACCGGCACCGCCTGAAGCTTCTACGCCGGTCGCTTGAAGGCCCGGCGCTCCGCTTCCACTTTATCGCGGCAGGCACAGCCTTCGAGGTGATCGTTGACCAGCCCCATCGCCTGCATGAAGGCATAGACGGTAGTCGGGCCGACGAAACTCCAGCCGCGCTTTTTCAATTCCTTCGACAGGCGCACAGAAACGGCCGTGGTGGGGTTCGCGCGCAGATGGGCGATATCCACGATCTCCGGCCGCTCGTCAGCAGTCGGCTCGAACTTCCAGAACCATGCGGCAAGGGAACCCGCTTCATCGGCCATTTCGTGGGCGCGCCTGGCGTTGTTGATGGTGGAGACGATCTTGCCGCGATGGCGGATGATGCCGGCATTGCCGACCAGTCGCTCGATATCGGCCTCGGTGAACGCCGCCACGCGGTCGATGTCGAAACCGTCGAACGCGGCGCGAAAATTCTCGCGCTTCCTGAGGATGGTCAGCCAGGACAGACCCGACTGAAAACCCTCAAGGCAGATCTTTTCGAACAGCCGCGTGTCGTCGGCCATGGGACGGCCCCACTCATGGTCGTGATAATGGAGATAGTCCGGCAGATTGCCGTGCCAGGCGCAGCGCCTGACGCCGTCGGGGCCGATGGTCAGGCCTGAATTCTCGTCATCCATGGCAAAAAACCCATTCGTTAACGCGGATAGAAGCGACTTTACCGGCGCTTTACCAGATTTCTGCACCCGCCGGTAACCACACCGAAAGCTTTACTGACATTCTCGCATTTTACGCATTCCGATTCATGTTTCGGTTGCCGCTCCACGCCAATGATCGCGCAAACCGGAAGGCAAGCCACCCGGTTCATGTGACGATCAGTTCGAGAGTGCGTCCGATGAAATTTTTGTTTCCATCCCTGCTTGGCGCGGTGGCGATCCTCGCCCTTAGCGCGAATGCGGCTGCTGCCAACGACCGCTATGCGGAACGGCCGCCCGTGACGGTCAGCCCCGATCTTTCCGCCCCCTGGGTAATGCAGCTTGGCCAGGAGCCCGGCGTCGTCGTGCGCAAAACCCGCCAGGCGCCCGTTGCCACGCGCCAGCAAAGGCGCAGCGTCCAGCCCGTCGACCGGGTCCAGGTGCAGCCGGACCGGGTTCGCACCGCGACCGTAGAGGCGCCGGCTCGAAAGCTGGTCAGGCACCGGGAAATCAATCCGATCTACCTGCCGCGCGAAGTCGCCTATGACGGCCCGCAAAAACCCGGCACCATCGTCATCGATACGACCCAGAATTTTCTCTATCTGGTCGAAAAGGATGGCATGGCGCGGCGCTACGGCGTCGGCACCGGCAAGCCCGGTTTCGAATGGGCCGGAACCCACAAGGTCAGCCAGAAGCGCGAATGGCCGGACTGGCGCCCGCCTGCCGAAATGATCGCACGCGAAAAGGCCAAGGGCCGCTACCTGCCGACGCATCTGGACGGCGGCATCGAAAACCCGCTTGGCGCGCGCGCGCTCTATCTCGGCTCGACGCTTTACCGGATTCACGGCACCAACCAGCCCTGGACCATCGGCGGTTCGGTGTCGTCCGGCTGCATCCGCATGCGCAACGAAGACGTGGTCGATCTCTATGAGCGTGTGCCGGTCGGCACGACCGTGGTGGTGATGTAGCGCTTTACTCAACAACGGGGGACGGGCCGCTTGGGAACGCGGCCGGTCGCGAAAAGGTCAGTCCGGGAAACCGGCTGCCCTTTTTGTTTGTCGGGGTTGGTTGCGACAGAGTCCTCCTCCCCCTTGTGGGGAGGGGGTATCCCCGCTCGAACAAAGCCCTCAGTCGCACCGAAAGCACCGAGTTGCGCTTTCGAACTGCCCTTTGCTGCGTCCGTCTGCTATGTCACCGTAAAAATCCACCGGCAGAAGGTCCGCCATGTCCCTCTCAGACGATAGCCGCTACTTGAAGGGCGCTCCGGTCGCGCAGCGCATCATGGCCGAGGTCGCCCGCGACGCGGCGGAGGCAACGGCGCAAGGCTTTCCACCGAAACTGGTGTCGATCACCGTCGGCGACGTGGCGGCGGTCAGTGTCTATGTGCGCAACCAGCGCGCCAAGGCCGAACAGGCCGGCATCGGCTTCGAGGAGCGGAATTTTCCGGCCGACCTGACGGCTGGCGAGTTGGAAGCGGCGATCCACGGCATGAACGCCGATCCGCGCATCACCGGCATCATCATCCAGCGCCCGGTGCCGCCGCATATCCCGATCAAGGCGATCCAGGCGGCGGTGCATCCGCTCAAGGACGTGGAGGGCATGCATCCGGCTTCCATCGGCAACATCGTCTATAACGAGCTTGACCTCGCGCCGTGTACAGCGGCGGCCTCGGTCGAACTGCTCAAGGAAACCGGCCTCGATCTCAAGGGGCTGGAAGTGGTGGTGGTCGGCCATTCGGAAATCGTCGGCAAGCCGATCGCCTTCCTCTTGATGAGCGAAGGGGCGACGGTGACGGTCTGCCATCACATGACGCGATCGGTGGCGGCGCATGCGCGGCGCGCCGATGCATTGTTCGTCGCGGTGGGCAAGCCGCGCCTGATCAAGGCCGACATGGTCAAGCCGGGCGCCGCGGTCATCGACATCGGCATCAATTCCGAGATCGGCCCGGACGGCAAGAGCCGCATCGTCGGCGACGTCGACACCGAAAGCGTGCGGCATGTCGCTTCGTGGATCACGCCGGTGCCGGGCGGCGTCGGGCCGATCACGGTATCGATCCTGCTGCGCAACACCATGGTCGCGCTCAGCCGCCAGCGCGCGCTGTACCGGGACAGCTACACGGCGGAAAAGCTGGCAGCGGAGTAGGCCGGACCAGCGCCAAGGGTCCCCTCTCCGTCTCGCTTCGCGAGCCACCTCTCCCCAAAAGAGGCGAGGAACCGGAACCCGCGAGGGTTCGTGTTCTTCAAAAAGTACGAAGCGCCACGTTCAGGTGGGCGCACTGTCTTTGCTTGACGTAGATCAAGCCGAACCTGGGTTCCTCGCCCCTTTGGGGAGAGGTGGTTCGCAAAGCGAGACGGAGAGGGGCTCTTGCGCCCTACGCGCCGTCCACCAGCCCTTCCGGCTTCGGTCCGCCATAGGCCCAGTCGAGCAGTTTTATCGTATGCACCACCGGCATGCCGGCGGCGGACGCGATCTGCGTGATGCAGCCGATATTGCCGGTGGCGACAATGGCCGCGCCGGTCGCCTCGATGTTCTTGACCTTGCGGTCGCGCAGGCGGGCGGAAATCTCGGGCTGCATGATGTTGTAGGTGCCGGCAGAGCCGCAACATAGATGCCCCTCGCGCGGCTCCTTCACCACGAAACCTGCCCTGGCCAGCAACTCCTTCGGTTCGCGAACGATCTTCTGGCCGTGCTGCATCGAGCAGGCCGAATGATAGGCGACGACGGTGCCGGGCTTTTGCGCCGACTCCGGCAGGTCGAGCGCGTACAGGAACTCGGTGATGTCCTTGGCCAGCGCCGAAACCCTTGCCGCCTTGTCCGCATAGGCCGGATCGAGCCGCAGCATAAAGCCGTAATCCTTGATTGTCGTGCCACAGCCGGATGCCGTAATGATTATGGCGTCGAGGCCGCCGTTTTCCAGCTCGCGGGTCCATGCGTCGACATTCTGCCGGGCGGAGGCAAGCGCCTGTTCCTCTTTGCCCATATGGTGCACCAGCGCGCCGCAGCAACCTTCACCTTCCGGCACCACCACCTCGACACCAAGCCGGTTAAGCAGCGAAATCGTCGCCTCGTTGATGCCCGGATCGAGCACCGGCTGCGCGCAGCCGGTGAGGATGGCGGCGCGTTTTTTTCGCGCTCCGACCGTGGATACGTGAACGCCGGGCAGCGCCATGGGGGATGCGGCAGGCACCGCAGCGGGAGCCAGCCGCAACATGGCGGCAAGCGGTTTCAGCGCCGGCACCTTGTCGAACAGGCCGGCGAAAGGCCGGCCCAGTCTGGCCAGTTTCAGCGCTGTGCGAAACCGTGACGGATAGGGCAATACGAAAGCCAGCAGCGCGCGGATGGCGCGATTGGGCAGCGGGCGCTTGTAGGTCTTTTCGATATGGGCGCGGGCGTGGTCGACCAGATGCATGTAGTTGACGCCGGATGGACACGTGGTCATGCAGGCGAGGCAGGACAGGCAGCGGTCGATATGGGTGACGATCTGCTTATCGGCGGCGCGGCCGTTTTCCAGCATGTCCTTGATCAGATAAATACGCCCGCGCGGCGAATCCAGTTCGTTGCCCAGCGTCACATAGGTCGGGCAGGTCGCCGTGCAGAAGCCGCAATGCACGCATTTGCGCAGGATCTTTTCCGATTCCGCCACATGCGGATCGGCAAGCTGGGCGAGCGTGAATGAGGTCTGCACGGTGCTATCCTAACGGCCCAGAAGCCAGCTATTCGGGTTTGCGATTGGTGCGCCGCGCGATATGGCCTGCAGCCCGATGATGCAGCGGGCAATGACCCAAACCACGGTTACAAACACCAGCACAAAGCCGATGGCGACGAGCATCAGCAGGCACGAGGCCAGCCCATACAGGAGCCCGATCCAGAACGTGCGGATCAAAAACGTGTAGTGGGTATCCACCCAGGCCTCGGACTTGCCCCGGTTGACATAGGCAAATACCAGCCCGATCAGGCTGCTGATGCCAACGACAAAGCCGGCAAGATAAAGAATATAGACCAGTTGTGCATTGGTGCGCCCCGGCGCGAACCAACCGCCGTCCTGGCGTGATCCGATCGGTTCGTTGTTCGTGTCGCTCATGACATCCCCTCTGTTGCTTGAACGGGTGGCAAGCTAGCAGAAGATGCCGCCCACGCCATCCGGCCGGGGTTGAGGATATTCTTCGGATCGAATTCGGCCTTCAGCCGCGCCGACAGGGCGGCAAGTGCCGGTGCCTGCGGCTCGAAAACCGGTATGCTCGCGCGCTCTGTGGGTGCCGCGCGCACCAGCGTTGCATGACCGCCGCCATGCCGCTTTACCAGCGCGCGTAGCAGGTCGGCTTCCGGCTCGCCGTGTTCCATGCGCAGCCAGATCAGCCCGCCCTGCCAGTCGTATAAAGCCGAAACGGCGGTCTGCATCCGCAAGGTCATCACCATGGCGTGGCCATCGGCCGGAGCCATCGACACGCGCCAGACCGGTTTTTTCCCGGCGCCCGCGAAGGGCACGCAGTCGCGAATATCGGCCCATATTTTTCGCGACGTTTCCCCGGAAATCTCTTCCAGCGCGCCGGCATTCTTCAGCAGGCTTTTCAGCGTTTCGATGCGGTAAGCGACGGACGGGCCAAAGCCCTCGACGCGCAGCACGGTCGCTGCATCGTTGCCGAGCGCACCACCAGCGACACGCGCCACGGCGGGATAGGGCAAATGTGCCGCGCTCGACACTTCGGCGCTGGACCCGACCGCCATTGCCATGGCGGCGGCAGCGTGTTCGTCGAGCAGGCTGCGCACGGCAAGCGTCGTTTCGGTTTCGGCGGAAGGCAGCACCTTGAAGGTGAGGTCGGTGACGACGGCCAGCGTGCCCCAGCTATTGGCCATCAGCTTGGACATGTCGTAGCCGGTGACGTTCTTGACCACCCGCCCGCCGGATTTGAACGCCTCGCCCCGGCCAGAAACCGCATTGATGCCGAGGATGTGGTCGCGCGCGGCCCCCGCCTTCAGCCGGCGAGGACCGGAGAGGTTTGCCGCAAGCACGCCGCCGAGGGTCCCCCTGCCCGGCTCGCCGCCCAGCAAGGGTCCATAGTCCATGGGTTCGAAGGCAAGTTGCTGACCGTTGTCGGCAAGCAGGTTTTCGATCTCGGCAAGCGGCGTGCCGGCGCGCGCGGACAGCACCAGTTCCGCCGGCTCGTACAGCGTGACGCCGGAAAGTTGTGCCAGGTCGAGCGTGTGGGCCGTCTGCGAAGGCCGGCCAATGCCACGCTTGGAGCCATGCCCGACGATTTCCAGCGGCGCTTCTTCCGCCAACGCCCACTGGACGGTGGCGAGAACTTCGGCGGCGGTGGTGGGGGTGATGGTGGTCATGGATGCAGAACCTGGGTTCCTCGCCCCCAAGTGGGGGAGAGGTGGCTCGCGCAGCGAGACGGAGAGGGGGCGATCATCCGATGCTGCCTTCCATCTTTTCGCTCGCTTCGGCAAAAACGAACCGCAAATCCGAGGCAAGCGTATCATTCCACAAAAGCGCTTCCGCCATGTTGCCGCCCTGGCGAAGTTGACGAGCGCGCGCGACCTTTTCTGGCGAGCGGCGGCTCGGCAATTCCACCGCCCCCCTCTCCGTCACGGGCTTTGCCCGCGCCACCTCTCCCCCGCTTTGCGGGGGAGAGGAACCCAAGTCCTGCCGTGATTGCGCCATCGTCAAAACCTCGGAATGTCGGGGAACGGCAGTTTGCCGCCCGAAATGTGCATGCGGCCGAGTTCGGCGCAGCGGCGCAGTTGCGGGAAGACCTTGCCGGGGTTGAGCAAGTGGTTGGGGTCGAAGGCGCATTTGACGCGCATCTGGTGATCGAGATCGATCTGGTTGAACATCTCCGGCATGAGGTCGCGCTTTTCGACGCCGACGCCGTGCTCGCCTGTCAGGACGCCGCCGACCCTGACGCACAGCCGCAGAATATCGGCACCGAAATCCTCGGCCTTTCTCAATTCGCCCGGTACGTTCGCATCATAGAGGATCAGCGGGTGCAGATTGCCGTCGCCGGCATGGAAGACATTGGCGACGCCGAGGCCGTATTGCTCCGACAGTTCGCGCATGCCGGCCAGCACTTTCGGCAATTGCCCGCGCGGAATGGTGCCGTCCATGCAGTAGTAATCCGGCGAGATGCGCCCGACCGCCGGGAACGCGGCCTTACGCCCCGCCCAGAAGGTCAGCCTCTCGTCCTCGCTCTGCGAAATGCGGCAGGTGGTGGAGCCATTACGAATGGCGATCGCCTCGACTGCCGTGATGAGATGATCGACCTCGACGCCCGGCCCATCCAGTTCGACGATCAGCAGCGCCTCGACATCGAGCGGATAGTCGGCGTGGACGAAATCCTCGGCTGCGTGGATCGCCGGGCGATCCATCATCTCCATGCCGCCCGGAATGATGCCGGCACCGATGATGTCGGCAACGCACTGGCCGCCCTGTTCGCTGGTCGGAAAGCCGATCAGCAGCGCGCGCGCCGTTTCAGGCTTTTTCAATATGCGCACGGTGACCTCGGTGACGACGCCCAGAAGCCCCTCCGAGCCGGTCATGATGCCGAGCAGGTCGTAGCCTTCGGCGTCCAGATGCTTGCCACCGAGACGGATGACCTCGCCGTTCATCAGCACCATTTCGATGCCGAGCACATTGTTGGCGGTCAGCCCGTATTTCAGGCAATGCACGCCGCCGGAGTTTTCCGCGACATTGCCGCCGATCGAGCAGGCGATCTGGGAGGATGGGTCGGGGGCGTAATAAAAGCCCTCCTGCTCGACGGCGGTGGTGATGCCGAGATTGGTGACGCCCGGCTGGGCGACAACCGTGCGATTGGGAAAGTCGATGTCGAGGATACGGTTGAAGCGGCTCATCACCAGAAGCACGGCATCTTCCAGCGGCAGCGCCCCGCCCGACAGCGAGGTGCCGGAGCCGCGCGGCACCACGCGGATGTTTCTTGCGTCGCAATATTTCAGGATGCGGGAAACCTGCGCGACCGTTTCCGGCAGCACCACGACCAACGGCAACTGGCGATAGGCGGTCAGCCCGTCGCTTTCGAAGACGCGCATGGAGTTTTCGGCATCGACGACGCCCTCGCCCGGTACGATCTGGCGCATGTCGGCGACGATTTCGACGCGGCGCGCCAGCGTGGCATCGTCGGGTTTCGGCATGACAAGGCCGGACATTCGCAGCACCCCTCGCTTCACTGGTAAAAAGCTTTTACCAGTTGGATCGATTGCTTGCAAATGCCGCAGTGGATGAATCCGGATGCGACGCCACGCGCCACTTCCGGAGCGTCAAATGGCCGCTACCGTTCTACTCGCCCGGCATCTTACCCGGCTCCGAATGGCTGCGCTGCACGCGGCGCACGCCCCACCACACCAGCAGGATCGCCACCGGCACCGACGCGGCGGTGATGATTTCCGGCGCGAAGGCATGGCCGAATATGGATGCGCCCTTGGCCAGATACCCGATCAGCCCGACGACATAATAGGAAACGGCCGCGACCGAGAGCCCCTCAACCGTTTGCTGGAGCCGCAGTTGCAGGCGCGCGCGGTTGTTCATCGAGGCGAGTACGTCGCGGTTCTGCTTCTCGAGTTCGACATCGACCCAGGTGCGCAGCAGCGTGGTGGCGCGGGTCAGTTTTCGCGACAGATTGGCCTGGCGTTCCTCGACCGAGCGGCAGGTGCGCATGGCGGGTGCGACGCGACGCTGCAGGAAACCGGCCCAGGTGTCGTAGCCGGGCACCGGCGCTTCATCCAGCGCCTCAAGCCGCTCGCGCACGATGCCGTCATAAGCGCGGCTGGCGCCGAAGCGGTAGAGGCTAGACGCGGCATCCGCCTCCAGTTCGGCCGCCAATTCGGTGAGATCGGCCAGCAGGGTCTGGCTATCGCGCGTTTCGGAGGCCTTCATTTCGCGGGTGATGGCGGCCAGCCTGTCTTCTATACGGCGCGCCCTGCCCGACAGCGCCAGCGCCAGCGGCAGGCCAAGCATGGCCAGCGTCCGGTATGTCTCGATATCGATGAGGCGCTGTGACAGCGCACCGGTCCGTGCCGGCGTCAGACCCCGGTCCAGCACCAGGATGCGGGTCAGCCCGTCGCCGTCCTGGCGGAAATCGGTGACGATGGCGGCCTTGCCGTTCTCGACCAGCGAGTAGCATAGGCTTGTCGGGTCGAAGCCGGCGATCAGCTTTTCGGCAGCTGCGGTCCATTTGCGGATTTCCAGCCTGATGCCGGAAATGACCGTTCCGGGCGGCGAAAATCCGTTGCCGAACGGTGATTGCTGCTGGACGCGGCCATTTCCGCCAAGCGGCCCTTCGAACAGATAGGTGGAGAATTCGGTGTGGCGCTCCCAGCGCAGCGAGCCGTTCCCCCATGGCATGGCGTAGTGCCGCGCCTGATGCTCGGGCTCGGCGACGCCCAGCCGACGCGACAATTCGCACAGCACGGCGTGATCGACGCTGGCACCGCCCTCGGTCATGAAGGACAGTTGAACCATGACGCGCGGCGTGCGGACCAGCGGCTGTGGCCGCGCATGAACCTCGCCCAGAGCGCCGGAGCGGCCCTCATGGGTCGGAAAGCCCATGACGCTGCCCGTCGTGCGCGGCTGAAACTGGAGATTGGCAGGGTCGTTCGACACGGTGGTTCCCTCGGGCGCGGTTCCCCCGGCTTGGCCGGCCCAACGCCATTCGAGTAAATCCTATCACCAGCCGACGCAAACGGAACTTTGGCCGATATGCAGAAAGACCCGTTCGACGGATCGCGGCAAGATAGCCAAATTGGATAAATAATTTGACCAGTTGGCGGCGCTGCCTTTATCCTTGGCGCTGGCCGTCAAACCACAGGCACCCAGTTGAGCGACATTTTCTCCAGGATCGAACATTCGCGCACCGCCGACGAGGTGGTGGAGCAGATCGAGAGCCTCATCCTGGAAGGGGTGCTCTCGACCGGCGACCGGCTTCCCGGCGAGCGCGAGCTTTCGCTTCAGTTCGAGGTATCCCGGCCGATCCTGCGCGACGCTTTGAAGACGCTGGAAATGCGCGGGCTTTTGACGACACGCCATGGCGGCGGCACGCATGTCGCGGACGTGATCGGCCAGGTTTTTTCAAAACCGGTGGTGGATCTGTTCGCCACCCACAGCAAGGCGGCACGCGATTATCTGGAGTATCGCCGCGAAATCGAAGGCGTGGCGGCCGAATATGCGGCGCGGCGCGCTACCGCTCATGATTTCGCGCTGCTCGACGGCATCATGGAGCGCATGGACAAAGCGCACCACACCGGCAATTTCGAAGACGAAGCGGAGATCGACGTCGAATTCCACCATGCGATCGGCGAATGCGCCCACAACATCATTTTGCTACACACGTTGCGCTCCTGTTATCGGCTTCTTTCGGAAGGCGTGTTCCAGAATCGCCTGCTGGTGTTCGCATTGCCCGGCGCACGCGAGGCATTGCTGGCCCAGCACCGCGCCATCTATTCGGCGGTCAAGGCCGGCGATCCGCCCGGCGCTCGCAAGGCGGCGATGGACCACATCACCTATGTCGAGTGCTCCATGGCGGAAGCCGAGCGCAACGACGAGTGGCAGCGCGTGTCGCGGCTGAGGCTGCGCCAGCGCTCGCCTGCCAATGAAGCCAACTCCTAGCAATCGGAACGTACCATGAGCCTCGACCTCACCATCGCCGACCTGAAGGAAAAGGCACGCCGGCGCGTGCCGAAAATGTTCTTCGACTATGCCGATTCCGGCGCGCTGACGGAAAGCACCTATGCCGCCAACGAAGCGGATTTCGGCAAGATCAAGCTGCGCCAGCGCGTGCTGGTCGACATGACCAACCGTTCACTCGCCTCCACCATGGTCGGCGAGAAAGTGTCGATGCCGGTGGCGCTGGCGCCGACCGGCTCGACCGGCATGCAGCACGCGGACGGAGAGATGCTGGCGGCGCAGGCGGCGGAAGAATTCGGCGTGCCGTTCACGCTTTCCACCATGAGCATCTGCTCGATCGAGGACGTCGCCTCGGTGACGACAAAGCCGTTCTGGTTCCAGCTCTACGTGATGCGCGACCGGGACTTCGTCTATAATCTGATCGACCGGGCCAAAGCCGCGAAATGCTCGGCGCTGGTGCTGACGCTCGACTTGCAAATTCTGGCCCAGCGCCACAAGGATTTGCGCAACGGCCTGTCCGCCCCGCCCAAATTCACGCCGAGCAGTGTGTGGCAACTGGCGACGCGGCCGGGCTGGTGCCTCAAGATGGCGGGGACACCGCGCCGCACCTTCAGGAACATCGTCGGCCACGCCAAGAGCGTGAAAGACCTGTCGTCGCTTGCCGCATGGACCAACGAGCAGTTCGACCCGCAGCTTTCGTGGAAGGATGTGGAATGGATCAAGCAGCGCTGGGGCGGCAAGCTGATCCTCAAGGGCATCCTCGACAAGGAAGACGCGATCATGGCCGCGAAGACAGGTGCTGACGCGATCATCGTCTCCAACCATGGCGGCCGCCAGCTTGACGGCGCGCCTTCTTCGATCTCGGTGCTGGAAGGGATCGTCGATGCCGTGGGCGACAGAATAGAAGTCCATATGGATGGCGGCATCCGCTCGGGCCAGGACGTGCTGCGGGCGCTGTGCCTCGGCGCCAAGGGCACCTATATCGGCCGCCCCTTCCTGTACGGGCTGGGTGCGGGCGGCAAGGCCGGCGTGACCAAGGCGCTGGAGATCATCCGCAAGGAACTGGACACCACGCTGGCGCTGTGCGGCAAGCGCGACATCCTGGATGTCGGCAAGGACATGCTGCATCGATAGGATGGGCGCGTCGATGAGCGGCATACATTTTCGCGATGCGCGCGCGCCGGACGGCATGCGTCTCCATGCCATCGGCGACGTGCATGGCCGGCTCGACCTGCTGGCGGCGATGCATGCCCAAATCGGCACGGACCTGGAACGAGACGGGGTCGCCGACTGGCGCGTCGTGCATCTCGGCGACTATGTGGACAGGGGGCCGGGCTCGAAGGGCGTCCTCGATCTGCTGGTCGCGGCCCGCAAGCGCGATCCGCGCACCGTCATGCTAGCCGGCAATCACGATCTCGGTTTTCTCGAATTCCTCGATCATCCGGACCCGGCAAGCCTGTTCGTGCAGTATGGCGGCGTGCAGACGGCAAAGTCCTACGGCGTCGACCTGGAACAGGATAAGACCGGCCTGTTCCGGCACCCGAAGAACAGCTTGCGAACAAGCCATGCGGAACTGGTCGAGGCCGTGCCGGCCAGTCATGTCGAATTTCTGCGGTCGCTGGCGTTTTCAGCAAGTTTCGGCGACTTCTTCTTCTGCCACGCGGGTATCCGCCCCGGTATCGCGCTGGAACAGCAGGATCGCCAGGACCTGATCTGGATACGCGACGTCTTTCACAACCATTCCGGCCTCTACCCGAAAGTGATCGTGCACGGCCACACGCCGAACGAGGAGGCCGAAATCCTGGCCAACCGGGTCAATGTCGACACCCTTGCCTACCGGTCGGGCCGGCTCACCGCGCTCGTCGTGGACGGCGCGAAAAAGGAAATCCTGACGGTGTCGGAAGACGGGACGGTTCAGCGCAGCGAAGCGGTGACGCCGTAGCCGTCGACGGCATTGTGATTGCTGGCCGCATCGGCGGCATAGATGCCGAGACCGCACAGCACGATGGCCGCGAGCATGGCAAAAGACAGGAACGCAGCTTTCACGGTCGTCATCTCTGTTGAACTTCCTGCATCCCTGCACGAGTACGGTTACCAATGCGTTGAAACGCGCAAATCGCCTGAATGTTTCAACGCTTTTTCACATTATTGCACTGCATGCACGGCGTTAGCGCATGCCGCAGAACGTGGGTCTTCTAGGGGAGCGGGCGGGCACAAGCCAAGGGTGAATTCCGGCGTCCACAGCGGATTCCGCCCGGCGTGCCAAAATTGCCACGGCTTCCGCAGCGTCATGCCGACCAAGGGTCTACGCCTCAGATCGCGGCCACCCAGGCGCGGGCGATCGCCAGGCCGGCGGCATCGGCGGCGGGGCCATGTTCGGCCATTTCATCGTCGAGCCTTTCGGCCCAATCGGGTCGGCGCGAAGCGATCAGCGAGGCAAATTCCGTACTCCAGTAACGCACCAGCTGCCGGTCGGCCTCGAAATGGAACTGGAAGCCATAGACGGCGCGGCCGAGCCGAAACGCCTGATTTTCCGCAACGCTGCTGCCGGCCAGCCTGACCGCGCCCGGCGGCAACGAAAACGTGTCGTCATGCCATTCGAAAATCGGAAATTTTTCCGGCAACGCGCCAAGCACGGCGTCTTCCTTGGCTTCCGGCGTCAGCGAGACGCTGCACCAGCCGAACTCGGTGGCGCCGCCGACCTGATTGAGGCCGCCGAAAGCGCGCGCGATGAGCTGGCTGCCCAGGCAGATGCCAAGCACGGCCTTGTTGCGGGCCGCAAAGTCGCGGATCAGGGTAAGCAGCGCCGGGAAATATGGATAGTCGGCATCCGCCAGCGCATTCTGGCCGCCGCCCAGAATCGCCACCGCGTCATGGCCGGCGGCATCGTTTGGCAATGCATCGCCCAGATAGGGGCGGATAAGATCGATTTCGGCGCCGACTTCCGCAAGGGCCGCGCCCACTTGCCCAAGCCCGGTATTGCCGTAATTTTCAACGATAAGGACGCGCATCGATATACCCTGCCGGAAAAATGACCCGATGCGCGATACCACGAGCCGCCCGGACGACCAAGCCGGACACGCAAAGGACAAGCGCTGTGCCACTTCAAAATCGTGTCGACCCGTTCGGCGCCGTCCATGCCGTGCCGGAGCGCGGCCTTTTCACCGGCAATCGCGGCATCATCCACGATCCGGCGACCAAGACGCTGCTGAAAAGGCGCTGGACGCTGAAGGCATGGATCGTCTGCGTCTGCGATTTCAAAAATGTGCGGCGCGATCCGATGGGCCTCAACGGCCCCTTGCAGGGCAACGGACAGGCAGGTGCCGGATGGACCGAACTGTTCTTCCTCGACGAAGTGACCGCACTGGCGGCCGGGCACCGCCCCTGCTTTTACTGCCGGCGCGAGCGCGCGACGGATTTCATGCAGCGTTTCGGCACCGCCTTCGGCATCGAAAAGCCGCGCGCGCCCATGCTCGACCAAAGGCTGCACAGGGAACGGCTGGCTTGCGGCGGGACGCTGGCTTCGGCGCCAGATCTGGCGGCGCTGCCCGACGGCGCGATTATCGCGGATGGCGAAACCATTTACGCGTTGCGCGAAGGCACAGCGCTGCGCTGGTCGTTCGGAGGCTACCGGGACCGGCATGATTTCAGCGCACTGCAAGGCCGTCCCCTGAAGCTGGTGACCCCGCCGACAACCGTCGAAATATTGCGCGCCGGCTATCGGCCGATATGGGCGGCAGCATAGGCAAGGTAAATCAGGAAACGGGTGGCGAGGCCCCAATCCGCAGGCCTAACTGATCTCCAATGCATCTCTGGCTGCGGAGCCCTAAAATGAATGCGCTGCTTTCATTTCACACCCTTTGCGCATCGCGAGGCGACGGACTGTTGCCGGAATTCGTCGCCTTGCTGCAACGCCCGCCCGAACTCGTCCGGGCCGAACTGGAATTTGCCGAGGTGATCCGCCTGCATGCCGAGAGCCGGGAGGAAATCCCCCCTGCACCTCGACTTGGTGCTTCTCCGCCTTGACGAAGAAGCCGCCCTGCCGCATTGCTCGCCGATGCGCGCCAACTACAAGATGCAGCGGCTGTTCGTGCCGGACGATTTTGCCCACGGCGTCGAACTGGAAGCCAGCCCGCAGCAGAGCCATTATCTGCTGCATGTGCTGCGGCTTGCCGAGGGCGCGGTACTGCTGCTGTTCAACGGCCGCGACGGCGAGTGGTCGGCGGCGATCGCTTCAGAAACCAAAAAATCAGTGCGCTTGAAGCTTTTGGAGCCACAAAGGCCGCAGCCGCCGCTGCCCGATCTCGTCTATTGCTTCGCTCCGCTGAAACAGGGCCGGCTCGACTATCTGGTGCAAAAGGCGGTCGAGATGGGCGCCGGTGTGCTGCAGCCCGTCATCACCCAGCATACGCAGGTTGCGAAACCATCCATCGAGCGCCTGCGCGCCAATGTGACAGAAGCCGCCGAACAATGCGGCATCCTTGCCGTGCCGCAAGTGCGGGAGGCCGAGAAGTTCGAGCGTCTGCTGGCCGGATGGGACAAGGACCGGCGGTTGATCTTCTGCGACGAGGATGCCGCGACCGACAATCCGCTGTCTGCGCTTCAATCGCTGACCGGGAACAGGCTTGCCCTCCTTGTCGGCCCCGAAGGCGGCTTTTCCGATGACGAGCGCCGGATGCTGCGCGCGCTGCCCTTCGTGACGCCCATTCCGCTCGGGCCTCGCATCCTGCGCGCCGATACGGCGGCCGTGGCAGCGCTTGCGCTTATCCAGGCGACCATCGGCGACTGGTGAGAGCGGGGCGGCGACTGGTGAGGGCGGCGGCGCGCCGCCCGGCAGGCGCAAGCCGGCTGGTTCGGCATATTTGCGAATACGGCCGCACGCAACTATCGAAGGATTGTTGACTTCGCTTCAATTGTGGCTTGTCGACCGCCGGAAACGCCAATAGTCTGAAATACATGGGCGGCGGTTGAGGGATCGTCGAGGCCAAAAAAATGTGAATAGAGGGAGTTTCGCATATGACCGGTAAGGCGTTCTGGCTTTCCGCAGCTTCGATTTTGATAACATCGACCACCTTTAATGCCCACGCGCAAGAACGCGTCGTCAACGTCTTCAACTGGTCCGATTACATCGACAGTTCCATCATTGACGACTTCACCAAGGAAACAGGCATCAAGGTTCGCTACGACGTCTACGATTCCAACGAAATTCTTGAAACCAAGCTCCTGGCCGGCGGTAGCGGCTACGATGTCGTCGTGCCGACGGGCAGTTTCCTGCAGCGCCAGATCAAGGCCGGCGTGTTCCAGAAGCTCGACAAGTCCAAGCTGCCCAATATCAAGAACATGTGGGACACGGTGACCAAGCGCACCGACATCTTCGATCCGGGCAGCGAGTATTCGGTCAACTACATGTGGGGCACGGTCGGCATCGGCTATAACGTCGCCAAGATCAAGGAAGCGCTCGGCACCGACAAGATCGACAGCTGGGCCGCGGTGTTCGACCCGGCACAGGCAGCCAAGCTCAAGGATTGCGGCATCAACTTCCTCGATTCGCCGACCGACATGTTCCCGGTGACGCTGGCCTTTCTCGGCTTGAACCCCGACAGCCACGATCCGGCCGACATCGCCAAGGCCGAGGAAACGCTGTCGAAGGTGCGACCCTTCGTTCGCAAGTTCCATTCATCCGAATACATCAACGGCCTCGCCAACGGCGATATCTGCGTGGCGGTCGGCTATTCGGGCGACATCTTCCAGGCGCGTGACCGTGCCGAGGAAGCCAAGCAGGGCGTCGAACTCGCCTATGCCATCCCCAAGGAAGGCACGCAGATGTGGTTCGACCAGATGGCCATCCCCGCCGACGCGCCGCACCCGCAAGAGGCCCTGGAATTCATCAACTACATGATGAAGCCGGAAGTGATCGCCAAGTCGTCGAACTATGTCTTCTACGCCAACGGCAACAAGGCCTCGCAGGAATTCCTCGACAAGGCCGTCCACGACGACCCGGCCGTCTATCCGGACCAGGCGACGATGGACAAGCTGTTCGTCAACACCGCGCTCGACTCGAAGACGCAACGCCTGTTCACCCGAAGCTGGACCAAGATCGTCACGGGGCAGTAGCGCTCTCTCAAGCAAAACCCCGGCAGCTAATGCCGGGGTTTTCTTTCAGACCGGGTCTTGATGGGACGAGACAAGGGCACGAACAGGGACGGAGAAGTATATGGCATCGCTGGGCAGCATCCGCAGGGATTTCGCACCATGGAGCGACCCGAATGCCAAGCCTTACATCCAGTTCGAGAACGTGACCAAGCGGTTCGGCGACTTCACCGCGGTCAACAATTTATCGCTGACGATCTTCGAGCGCGAGTTCTTCGCGCTGCTCGGCGCTTCCGGTTGCGGCAAGTCGACCCTGCTGCGGATGCTCGCCGGCTTCGAGGAGCCGAGCGAAGGCCGCATCCTGCTCGATGGCCAGGATTTGCGCGGCATCCCGCCCTATCGGCGTCCGGTCAACATGATGTTCCAGTCCTATGCGCTGTTTCCGCACATGACGGTGGAAAAGAACATCGCCTTCGGCCTCAAGCAGGACGGCATGCCGAAACCCGAGATTGCGGCGCGCGTCGCCGAGATGCTCAAGCTGGTCAAGCTGGAGCCGTTTGCTCAGCGCAAGCCGCACCAACTGTCGGGCGGCCAGCGTCAGCGCGTGGCGTTGGCGCGCTCGGTGGCCAAGCGGCCGAAGGTGCTTTTGCTGGACGAACCACTCGGCGCGCTCGACAAGAAGTTGCGCGAAGAGACGCAGTTCGAATTGATGGACCTCCAGCAGAATCTCGGCCTTACCTTCGTCGTCGTCACCCACGACCAGGAAGAAGCCATGACCATGGCCGACCGCATCGCCATCCTCGACAAGGGCGAGGTCATGCAGGTGGCCACGCCGACCGAGGTCTATGAAGCGCCGACCTCGCGCTTCGTCGCCGGCTTTGTCGGCAATGTGAACATGTTCGAGGGCAAGGTGGCGGCGCGCGACGCCGATACGGTGCGCATCACCGGCGCGACCGGCGCCCAGATCGTCGTGAACAATCCCGGAGACGCGCCTGCCGGCGCCGACATCGCCTTTGCCATCCGCCCCGAAAAAATCAGGATATCGTCGAAAAAGCCGACGGATGCCGTCAACGCGCTGGAAGGCGAAGTCTATGACATCGCCTATCTGGGCGACATGACCGTTTTCCATGTGAAACTCGACGACGGGCAGGTAGTGCGGGCAAGCACGATGAATGCGGCGCGCGTGTCCGACGATCCGCTGACCTGGAGCGACCGCGCCTGGATATCCTTCCGGCCGGATGCCGGTATCGTGCTGGCGCGGTAGGGGCGTTCCATGTCGAATGTCGTCTTTTCCTCCGTCGATGCGCAACCCACCACCACGACGACGAAACCGGTGCTGGTGCGGCTCGCCTCGGCCTTCGCCAGCCGGCTGGTCATCATCATTCCCTATGTCTGGCTGCTGTTCTTTTTCTTCATCCCGTTCATCATCGTCTTCAAGATTTCGATGTCGCAGACGGCGATCGCCATTCCGCCCTACACGCCCGCGTTTGGCTTGGAAAACGGCATTTCCGGCCTTGTCAGCCAACTCGGAGAACTCAGTTTCGACAGCTACATATGGCTGACGCAGGACCCTCTCTATTTCTATGCCTATGTTTCCAGCGTCACCATCGCGGCGATCTCGACGGTCCTGGCGCTTCTGGTCGGCTATCCCCTTGCCTACGGCATGGCGCGCGCGCCGGCTACGATCCGCCCGACCCTTTTGATGCTGGTGATCCTGCCGTTCTGGACCTCGTTCCTGATTCGCGTCTATGCCTGGATCGGCATCCTGAAGCCGGAAGGCCTTCTCAACCAGTTCCTGCTCGGCATCGGTGTCATCAGTGAACCGCTGATCATCCTGAACACCTATACCGCCATTTTCATCGGCATCGTCTATTCATACCTGCCCTTCATGGTGCTGCCGCTCTACGCGTCGCTCGAAAAGATGGACTACTCACTGATCGAGGCGGCCAAGGATCTCGGCTGCCCGCCGACCGCCGCATTCTGGAAAATCACCTTCCCGCTTTCCCTGCCGGGCGTGATTGCCGGCTGCCTGCTGGTGTTCATTCCAGCGGTAGGCGAGTTCGTCATTCCGGACCTTTTGGGCGGTTCGCAGACGCTGATGATCGGCAAGACGCTGTGGAACGAATTCTTCTCCAACCGCGACTGGCCGGTTTCATCGGCGGTGGCCGTCATCCTGCTGCTGCTGCTGATCGTGCCGATCATGCTTTTCCAGCGGGCGCAGGCGCGATCCCAGGAACAGGACCGGTGACATGAACACGAGTTGGAGCCGCTTCAACATCACCTCGATCGTGCTGGGCTTTGCCTTCCTCTACCTGCCGATCGTGCTGCTTGTCGTGTTTTCGTTCAACGAATCCAAGCTGGTGACGGTATGGGGCGGCTTTTCGACAAAATGGTACGTATCGCTTTTCCATAATCAGGGACTGATGGATGCCGCCTGGGTGACCTTACGCGTCGGCCTGGTTTCCGCCACCGTTGCAACGGTCCTGGGAACGATGGGCGCGCTGGCGCTGACGCGCTACACCCGCTTCAAGGGCCGCGTCCTGTTCTCCGGCATGATCTTCGCTCCGCTGGTCATGCCCGACGTCATCACCGGCCTGTCTCTCTTGTTGCTGTTCGTGGCCATCGGGCTGGACAGGGGATTGCTGACGGTGATGCTGGCGCATATCACCTTCACCATGTGCTTCGTCGCGGTCGTCGTGCAATCGCGCCTGATCACAATGGACCGGTCGCTGGAGGAAGCGGCCATGGACCTGGGCGCGCCGCCGGTAAAAACCTTCTTCCAGGTAACGCTTCCGGTCATCCTGCCGGCCATCGTCTCGGGCTGGATGCTGGCCTTCACGCTGTCGCTGGACGATCTGGTCATCGCCTCCTTCGCCTCCGGTCCGGGCGCCACAACGCTGCCGATGAAAATATACAGCCAGGTGCGCCTGGGGGTGACGCCGGAGATCAATGCGGCCTGCACGCTGCTGATCGGTATCGTCGCGCTCGGCGTCATCACCGCTTCCATCGTCAACAAGCGCCGCGAGGTGCAGCGTTTGCGTGACGAGCAGATCGCGCAAAGAGGTTGATGCGCCACATCGCCCTCCCCAAACGGCAGGGACGGGCGCACAGCGCTCTATTGAGCCGAGAGCCCCGGCTTGATCGGCGAAATGAACGGATTGCTCCAGGTTCCGCCAACAAAAAACGAGATCTGATTGGGCGTGATCGCCGCCTGACCTTCAGCGGGCACGGTCGTCGGGTTCGGCTGGATCACGCCGCCTGACAAGGCAAGGCCGCGGCCGGCATAGGGAACGATGCCCGTGAGCCAGATCTTGCTTTTCGCGGATATCGCTTCCGCCTTTTCGATCCGCGCCACGCCCTTGGACATGCTCGCTTTCAACTCAGCTCCGTCGACAGGCACGCTGCCATCAGCAACGTCGTCGAGCGCAAAGAAGCCGCCCTGCTCGCTCCGCTTGAGGAAGGCTGGCAGGTTAAGCCCGGTCAGCGTGCCGGGGCCGAAATTTGCGGAAATGGAGCCATCGGCGTTTTCAAGGATCGAGTCCCACACCTTGCCCGGTCCCTTCAGGATGACGGAAACGGTCCCGGTTCCGGTCGGCACCAGTCTTGTCATGCCGATCGCCGCCGCAAAATCCGCGCCGTGAACGTCCGATGCCCGCAGCCGGAATTCGGCCTGCGTGCCTTCCGGCTTGCGGTCGAAGCGCAGGCTGCTCTGTACCGTGCCGCCAAAGGCGGTGGCGTCCGATATGTCGAATACGGAAAGCTCGTTCTTGACCTGCGCCGTCGCCGCGACATTGGCAAGTTGCAGCGCGCCGGCCGTCGCCTGGGTCGCGGACAGCCGAAGATCGATGTCCAGCCCGCTCGCAAGCGCGCTCTCGCTGTCGTTCGCGTCTTCCTTGCGGGCGGAAGTCAGCGGGGTAAAGGCTGAGAGGAAGGAGCGAAGGTCAAGCTTTTCGAAAGCGAGTGTGCCCGACATTGCGGGACGGGCGCCGCCATAGGAAATATCAAGCGCGCCGGTGCCCGGATTGTTGTCGAGGGCGATCTGCGTGCCGTCGAACTTGACCCGGCCGGCCGCGGCCGTAACCTTGCTCGTCACGGATATGGAGCCGATCGCAGCGCCCGGCGCCACGCCGGCCTGGAGCCATTCCAGCATGCGCCGCAGCGACGGGGCCGAGAATTTCATCGTGCCGTCGAGATAGGCGTTCTGGGAAAAGCCTGCCGTGCCGATGAAAGACAATACCGCAGGCGTTGCCTTCAGGGCCACGCTGACCGGGGCGGCGCCGCCGGCAAACAAGACCAACGGCCTGTCCGACGCCAGATCCAGGGAAACGCTCTCACCACGCCAGATTCCGGTGGCCGAAAGTTGGCCTGCGCCATTCAGTTCCGACCAGTTGGCCTTGCCGTTGAGGCTGGTCAAAACCTCCACATCCTTTCCCGCGACGGCGGTGACTACCTTGCCGTCCTTGAATTCCACGGTGCCGAAAGGATCGGAAGGCAGTTTGTCGATATCGGGATTGGTCGGCTGCGCGGCAATCACTTGGCGCGCCGTATCGATCGAGCGCGCGATGCGGCCGCCAGACGGCGATGCGGGCAGCAGCAGACCTTTGGCCGTGCGCTGGACCCGAAGCGTCGGGCGGATCAGCCGAGCGGCGGAAAATACAACATTGCCCCGCAGCGCCGCCATCGCCGAAAGATCGATTTCGACGCGATCCGCCTCGATGACCGGCGGGCCGTCCTTGCGCGTCCACTCCGACAGGTTCACGTCAGTCAGTGTGGCTTGAAACTTGGGCCAGACGCTGATGCTGGGCGCGCCCTGGATGGTCACGCGAAAGCCGCTCCACGCGCTCATCTCCCAGGCGATACGGTCGCGCACGATACGGGTCGAGGCGATGTAGGGAAGCGCCACATACGCCAACGCGACGACAAGCACGGCAGCGCCGATTGTCCAAATGCCCCGCCGGATGAAAGGTGATGGCATCTTGCCCCGTATGTTCGTCTCGAAAATCGCAGCAAAGGTGTAGCCGACGCCCGTCGCATTACAAGTCTTTATGGCCTGCCGATGGCGTTTGCATACATCCATGCCGCAGGCCGAACAAAATCTTGCCCTGCCCGGCGGCATTATGCTTAACCGGAGCCTAATCTGGAGGAGAACGCATGACTGCCAATGAAGCGCTTTGGACGCCGACGCCGGAGCGGATCGAAACAGCCCCGATGACCGCCTTCATGAAGGCGGTAGCGGCAAAATCCGGCAGCGCGCTATCCTCCTATGCGCAGCTTCACCGCTGGTCCATCGACGACCGGGAAGCCTTCTGGGACCTGGTCTGGGATTTTTGCGGCGTTATCGGCGACAAGGGCGACAGGGTGCTTGCCGATGGCGACAAGATGCCGGGCGCGGCCTTTTTTCCCGTTGCCAGGCTGAACTTTGCTGAAAACCTGCTGCAAAAGACCGGAACCGGCGAGGCGATCGTCTTTCACGGCGAGGACAAGGTCGAGCGGCGGCTTTCATGGAACGACCTGCACGCGCTGACCTCGCGCCTGCAGCAATTGCTGGTTTCGCTCGGCGTCAAGGAGGGCGACCGGGTCGCCGCCATGATGCCGAACATGCCGGAGACGGTGGCGGCGATGCTGGCCACGGCATCCATCGGCGCGGTGTGGTCGTCCTGTTCGCCCGACTTTGGCGAGCAGGGCGTATTCGACCGATTCGGCCAGATCGAGCCGGTGGTGTTCATCGCGCCCGATGGCTACTGGTACAACGGCAAGGCGATCGAAGTCGCGGCCAAGATAGCGGCGGTGGCGGCAAAACTGCCAACCGTGCGCAAGGTGCTCGTGGTCGATTATCTCGGCACGTCCGGCGATGTGGCGGCAAGCATCGAAGGGGCTGAAGCGCTCGATGCCGCGCTTGCGGCTTTTTCGGACAGGCCGGTGGCCTTCGAACGGCTGCCGTTTTCCCATCCGCTCTACATTCTGTTTTCGTCGGGCACGACTGGCATTCCCAAATGCATCGTCCATTCGGCCGGCGGCACGCTGATCCAGCACGTCAAGGAATTGCGGCTGCATGCCGGCATTGTCGACGGCGACCGCTTCTTCTACTTCACCACCTGCGGCTGGATGATGTGGAACTGGCTGATGTCGGGCCTGGCCTGCGGCGCGACGCTGCTGCTCTATGACGGCTCGCCCTTCTATCCGGACGGCAATGTGCTGTTCGACTTCGCCGATGCGGAAAAGATGACCTATTTCGGCACTTCCGCCAAATTCATCGATTCCGTGCGCAAGGCCGGCCTTCGCCCGATGGACACGCACGATCTTTCCACCGTACGCACGATCTCTTCGACCGGCTCGCCCTTGTCGCCGGAGGATTTCCGCTTCGTCTATGACGGCATCAAGAAGGACGTGCACCTCGCCTCGATTTCAGGTGGCACCGACATTGTCTCCTGCTTCGTGCTGGGCGTGCCAACGGAACCGGTGTGGACTGGCGAGATACAGGGCGCCGGCCTCGGCCTTGCCGTCGACGTCTGGGACGATGACGGCCGGCCGATCCGGCAGGAAAAGGGCGAACTCGTCTGCACCAAGGCGTTTCCGGCAATGCCGATCGGCTTCTGGAACGACCCGGATGGCAAGCGCTACCACGCGGCCTATTTCGACCGCTTCGACAATGTCTGGTGCCATGGCGACTTCGCCGAATGGACCGAGCATGGCGGCCTGATCATCCATGGCCGCTCGGATGCGACGCTCAACCCCGGCGGCGTTCGCATCGGTACGGCGGAGATTTACAACCAAGTGGAGCAGATGCCCGAGGTCGCGGAGGCAATCTGCATCGGCCAGGATTTCGACAATGACGTGCGCGTCGTGCTGTTCGTGCGGCTGGCTGAGGGGGCGGTGCTGGACGCGGACCTGGAAAAGCGCATCCGCACCAAGATACGCACCGGCGCCAGCCCGCGGCACGTTCCGGCCAGGATCGTGGCCGTCACCGACATTCCGCGCACCAAGTCAGGAAAGATCACCGAACTGGCCGTGCGCGATGCCGTGCATGGGCGGGAGATCAAGAACAAGGAGGCGCTGGCCAATCCCGAAGCGCTCGACCTGTTTCGCAACCTTCCCGAACTTGCAGACTGAGTCAGCTTGCAGATTGGGTTGAAGCAAGCTGTCATGGTTAACAAAACGTATCGCGAGAATTTACCTAAATTTCACAAGTGGTACACACTCGTAAACTTTATCCCGGGCCGGTAAGGACTTGTTAAGGAGCAGCCGCGATAGTCCAAGCCAACTTGAGGGAGAAATCCCGCTCCTCACCCCATGAGGACGCATGTTGCTCAAGCCCGTTGTGACCCATTCATCATTTCAAGGCGTCCTCGCGGACGCCTTTTTTCTTTGCCCGACGGAGCGCGTCTATTCGGCGAGCACCCGCGTCGAGGGAAATGCCACTTCCACCAGCGTGCCCTCGCCGGGCGTCGAATTGATGGAAAAGCGGGCGCGGTTGGCCTCGACCATCGCTTTGGTCAAGGGCAGGCCGAGCCCCGTGCCGTCATTGCGCCCGCGCTTCAGCGCGTTGATCTGCTTGAACGGCTTCAGCGCCTGCTCGATCTCGGCCTGGCTCATACCGATGCCGGTATCGCGCACGCGCATGACGACGTCGCCCGACGGCTCGTAGGCTGTCGAAAGGATGACCTGGCCGCCGGCCTGCGTATAGCGGATGGCGTTGGACAGGATGTTGAGCGCGATCTGGCGCACGCTGCGCAGGTCGGCCACCACTTCCGGCAATTTCGAGGCGAAGCTGGAGCGGATGATGACGCGCTCGCGGTTGGCCTGCGGCTGCATCATCGCCACCGTCTCGGCCAGCGTTTCGTTGAGCGACACCGCCTCATAGTCCATTTCCTGCTGCCCGGCCTCGATCTTGGAAATGTCCAGCAGGTCGTTGACGAGGTCGAGAACATGGTTGCCCGAGCGATTGATGTCGCGCAAATAATCGCGGTAGCGGTCGTTGGCGACCGGCCCGAATTTCTCGTCGACCATCAATTCGGAAAAGCCGATAATGGCGTTGAGCGGCGTACGGATCTCGTGGCTGATGCGGGCAAGAAAGTCCGTCTTCTGGGAAGATGCCCGCTCGGCCACAGCGCGCGCCTGCGTCAAATCTTCCTCGGCCCGCTTCCATTGGGTGATGTCGCGCACCACGGCGCAGAATCCGCTTTCGTTGGGCAGCCGGCCGATGGTCATGAACATCGGGATGAAGCGGCCCTGCGCTTCGCGCCCGATGACCTCGCGGCCATCGTTCAGCACGCTGGCGACGCCATTGTCGGAAAGCCCGTTCAGATAGTCGCGCGCCGCCCGCTGGCTCTCGATGGCGAACAGCGAGGCGAACGGCTTGCCCGCCACGTCGTCGCTGTCGAAGCCGAAAAGCGCCTCGGCCGGACGGCTGATGGAGCGGATCGTGCCGTCGCGGTCGATCAGGACGACGCCATCGGTCGCCGTATCGATGACGGTGCGCATTTCGGCGATGCGCGCCTTGAGGTCGGCCAGGTCCGGCTGCGTCTGCGCGGGTGCCTCGACAATCGGTGGCGCGGCAGGCTCTTGCGGCCCGTCGTCGCCGGAACGGCGCACCACCAGCATGAGCGCCTTGCCGTCTCCCCATGGCACCGAGCGCAATATGGCGTCGATCGGGAACTCCAGCCCGTCCTGCGTCTTGAGTTTTAGCGTACGGTCGGCGCTGTCGGGCGCATCCTGCTGGGCATAGGGGTCGGCAAACAGGGCGCCAAGCCCGCCGGCCTGCTCCAGATCGGCAAGCGTTTCATAGCCCGTCAGGTGCAGGAATTCATCGTTGGCATAGTGCAGGCTGTCGCCGGAATGGAACAGCAGCGGCACGGGAAGCTTGCCAAGGATCGACGTGTCGGGCGTGCCTGCGCCTGCCCGCCCGGTCGAGAAGGCCGAGGGCGAGTCTTCGGCTTTTAACTCCGGCTCGGACGCCAAATCATCGGTGCTTTCGTTGCCGTTTTCCGCATAGTCGAGCACCGAGCCGGAAGTCGTTTCGCGGGCCTTGCCGCCAACCTGACGATCGGGTTCATCCGGCGTTTCCGATGCCTCTGACCCAACTGGCAAGTCGGCCTCTGGCGGCGCGGCGTCAGATGCCTCCGGGACGGAAGCGACAGGCCCGGCGTCGGCGGGTTCGGCCTTCGCGGGTGGGCTTTCCGGTGCACGCGGCTGATCCTCACGGGAACCGGGCGTGCTGTCCTTCCTCAGGCGCTCGCCGATCTCGCGAAATGCGCTGCGCTCCAGCGAGGACAACCCCTTGTCGTTGGCCGGTTGGCGATGTTCCGCCAAGCGGATCACCTTGTCGGCAAAGCGGCGCTCCTGCTTGGGAACGATCGTCAGCGCCGGCACTTCCCCTTTGAAAGGATCGGCGGATTCCTTTGGAGCGGCGGGCTCGCTTCCTTCCATAGCCGGTTCTTTCGGCTCGGGCGTCGTCTTGACGAGCGCCAGCCCGACTGCCTCCGGATCGGCCACGGCATCGGCGACCCTGGCTACGCCGAAGCCCCGGAACCCTTCGAAAACCCGGTTGCGGTCATAGACCGGCAACGCCGCCAGATCGACGGGAACGGCGAGATCAGTGCCGGCGACGGGCCACAGCACCGAGCGGCCGGACCAGGTGTCGCGCCGCTCCAGAAGATCGGCAATCTCGCCCGCCGGGTCGAAACCGAAGACGGTGGCAACATCCTTGAAGCGCCGGCCGATGATGTCGGTCGCCGGCGCGCCGACCACCGCTACGAATTCCGGCGACACCATGCTGAACATCCCGTCCGCATCCGTGCGCCAGACGAAGCGTACGGGCGGGGCGTTGCGCTTGATAGCCGGTGCCGGCAGGTCTTGTTTTTCTTCCGCTTTCTCCGCGGCGGCTCGTTCTGCCTCCGCGATGGAATAGGGTGTGGGATGCGAAGGCTGCTGCGCGGCTTCCCCCTCGTTTTCCGTATTGAAATACCAGTGGTCGTGCAGCGACGTGGCGCTTTCGCGGGCCATTTGGCGCGTATCCGCCTCATGCTCCTGCGGTTCCTGCGAACCGGGCGCTACGAGCGCCTCCGCCTCCTGTTCAGCTTCCGGGTGGGAAGACGTGGCACCTTCCAGCCTTGCTTCGTCGATGACGACAAGCAAATGCCGCACGGGGTCCTCCGTCAGGCGGGCGAAACCCGCGGGATAGGCGCCGGCCTCGCCCGGAACCAGACGCTTGACGATACGGTCGCGGCCGCCGGCGACATCGGCCACCAGCGCGACCAGCGTCTGCTGCGCGATGCCAAGAGTCGCAAAGCCGGCCGACGATGCCTCGACCTTGCCTTCACCGTCGACAAACGCCAGGAAATGGCCGCCTTCGCTGAAGCCGGCGATGGCGCGGCGCGCGCTTTCTGCGGTGTCCGGGGGTTCCGCCTGCGCCGGGGGCGCGGCCAGCATGATCGCCTTTTCTCCATCCGGCATGGTGACGGCGCTTGCCAGCAACGGCACGGCATGGCTCGTCACCCCTGTCGCCAGCCTCACCAGAAGGGCGCGGTCGCTGCCAATCTCGGGGAAGCCGCCGGTCGCCATGACCTGCCGCCGCGCAATCAGCGGCAACCGCGCCGAAGCGCCGATGGTCGCCTCGATATCCGGATAACCGAGCAGTGCTGCACCCGGCCCGTTGGCCCAGATCACCTGCTCGAGGTCGACTGACAGAATGACGACCGCATCGCCCGAGGCAAAGCGCTGCCGAACCGGGTCAAGCACGGCGACATCGAGAAACGAATAGCTGTCTGGCGGCATGGGCTCGAGAATACCCTCGCGATACGGGCGATTTTGCGGTTAACGCTTTGTTAATTAATAGAGGTCCGCAGCCGGAAGGTCCACAATCCATGCGTTGAGGCCATTGAATTTTGGCCGCGTGGTTAACGTCGCTCCGGCTCGTCGATGGTGCGTCGCAACAAAAATGTTGCAATGCACCATAAATGCCGCTATATAGGTTCCATACATGAACGAAGCGGTGTTTCCTGTCAAAAGCCGCTCCCCAGAAGGATGCCCGAGATGAACAAGCCCAAGACCGCCGAAACCATTGAATTCCCCACGTTCGATGCAAGCAAGGCTACCGACCAGATCCGCGCCTTCGCCGAGAAGGGCGTCGAGCAGTCGAAGGAAGCCTATGCGAAGATCAAGTCCGGCGCCGAAGAGACCCAGAAGGCTCTCGAGTCGACCTATGAGACGGCCAAGTCCGCTTCCGGCGACCTGTCGCTGAAGACCATCGCCGCGCTGCGCACCAATGCCGACGCAAGCTTCTCGCACCTCGAGGCCCTGATCGGCGCGCGTTCGCTGTCGGAAGTCATCGAATTGCAGACCGCTTTCGTACGCAAGCAGGTCGAGACGACCGTGCAGCAGACGAAGGACTTCCAGACCGTCGCAACCAAGGCTGTCGAAGACGCCTCCAAGCCGATCAAGGCTGCCGTCGAGAAGGCTTTCTCGGAACTCAAGGTCGCCTGATTTTCCTGCCTGAAGGGGTGTGCTGCAAAACGCCGCATTCCTTCGGGCACAATCGTCCCTATCTAGGGGTCAGAATACCCGGCGGGTGGTTTCCTCCTCCCTCCGCCTGTCGGGCGACGCGGCCAGCACCTCCTCCCGCTGGCTAAGTACTGGAAAAGGCCGGCACCTCCTCCCGCCGGCCTTTTTCTTTGTCTGCCGTTTGGGCCCGCCGTTTGGCAAGAGCGGTGCATGAAGGCGCTTTGCCTTCCCAAATGTCTTGAATTAAGATTCGAATGCCCGTAAGGACGCAGCGCCGAACAAGGGAGCATGATCGGCAAGGACGAAATTCCAGCACGATCATGTCCAGGTAATCGTGCCGTTGTAGCTCAGTTGGTTAGAGCGCCGGATTGTGGATCCGGAGGTCGGTGGTTCGAGCCCACCCAACGGTACCAGTCTTGTTGAAGGATTGGACTCTCTTGAATTCTGCATCTTTCCCGAACTACGCCCGCGCATCGAAATGGTGATCTTTTCGCCGCTCTGCGCGTTGACGTCAGCGAACTGCCAAAGCCAGCAACAGGTGCCAGCATGAGCGAACACGCGATCGAATTTTTGCAGGAATGGATCGGCGAGAAGGTTCATGCGCCATGCCAGCTAACCCGCATCGAAACGCAGGCCGAGACGCTCGCCAAGGAATGCACCGCAAAGGCCGCCGAGGCTGGCATTCCGCTTGAAGATATCCAGGAAGAGGTCGGCGACATTCAGGATCTCATCACCGCCAAGCTCGAAGAAGCAGCCGAGGCTGCGAAGCCTGAGCAGAACGCTGATGGCGACCGGAACTCTTCCGCGGCAAGGACCGCCGAAAACGAGAATACGCCTACCGGCAAGCGCTGACCTGCCGCCGAGCGCCACGCGGCGCATTTCGTAGCGCTGGGTAAAAAGCGCTCCAGCCCATCCCACCTATAACTTTACCTGGCTTAAAAAAGCGAGCCTTGGCCGCCACCCTCGCGCGGCTTGGCGGGCCGAGACGCCTGTCTTGGAGCCGGATTCGGCTTGTCTGAACCGCCCGTCGCAACCGCACTTGCGCCGCCATCGGCAAAACGCAGTTCGAGGGCATCGCCGGCCTTCACATTCGCCGCGCGCTTGACCAGTTCGCCGGACGCATCCAGCACCAGCGCGTAGCCACGATCGAGGATGGCCTGTTCGGAAAATTTCAGCGTCGCCAGCAGCCGATCCGCCTGTGTCAGCCGTGCCCGCAATCGGTCTAGCTTGGCAGACATCGCGTGCTCGCCGCGCCTGAAAAGCGCCGTGAGCGCCTCACCCTGCCGTTTTTGCCGTCTTTCGATCGGGGCTGGCGTCAGCCGCAGGGCTGCGTGGGAAAACCGGGTCCGTCGCTCGCGCACAACGGCGAAGAAAGCTGCGCCCGCCCGCGCGAGGTCGCGTTCCGTCAATGTCCGCGCCTCGTTTATGCGCCGAGACAGCGTAGCCGGCGAAAGCCGTACGCCACCAAGCCGCGCCCGCTTGCGCTCGACCCCGATGACAAGCGCCCTGTCGAGCCGGCTGACGGCGTCGTCGAAACGCCGGCGCGGCAGCGCCAGCAACTGGTCGGGTGAAGGCAGCGCCCGCGCGGCCGCGCGAACAGCCTGGCGCTTGCGGTCGACGCCACGCGAAACGCAACTGCGCAACCGCGCAGCCAGGCTGGCGAGCGTCGCCTCGAGTTCCGCCCGTACCGGCACCGCGATTTCGGCGGCACCCGTCGGGGTCGGCGCGCGAACGTCCGCAGCCAGATCGATCAGCGTCCAGTCCGTCTCATGGCCGACCGCCGAAATCACCGGGATGTTCGATGCGGCAACCGCGCGCGCCAGCGCTTCGTCGTTGAAACCCCACAAATCCTCGAGACTGCCGCCGCCGCGCGCCACGATCAGCAGATCGGGGATTGGAATGCCGCTCACTTGCGACAGCGCGTTGAAGCCTGTCACAGCGGCAGCCACTTCCGCGCCCGATGTCTCGCCCTGCACGCGCACCGGCCAGACGATGACATGCAGCGGAAACCTGTCCTTGATGCGGTGGATGATGTCGCGGATGACCGAACCGGTCGGCGAGGTGACGACGCCGATGACGCGCGGCATGTATGGCAAAAGCTGTTTTCTGGCCGGGTCGAACAGGCCTTCGGCCTGCAGGCGCCGCTTGCGATCCTCCAGCAGGGCCATCAGCGCGCCGGCGCCGGCCGGCTCCAGATTGTCGATAACGATCTGGTATTTCGACGAACCCGGATAGGTGGTGAGCTTGCCGGTGGCGATCACCTCCATGCCCTCTTCGGGCCGGAACTTCAGCCGCCCCATCACGCCCTTCCAGACCACAGCCTCCAGCCGGGCGCGGTCGTCCTTCAAGGCGAAATAGGCATGGCCGGAGGAATGGGGGCCGCGGTAGCCCGAAATTTCGCCCCGCACGCGCACATTGCCGAATGTGTCCTCGACGGTACGCTTCAGCGCGCCGGAAATTTCGCTCACCGTGTATTCGGCAGCGTTGGTGCGTGATTCGGATGCCAATTCGCTCATGGCCGGATTGAGCTTCTATCGGCGCGGTGCGTCAAGGCCGCCGCTGCTACCATCCCGGCATGAGTTGGGCGGACCGGGGCTTCTTCATTTTCGAAAATGCCAGCGCGGAAAGATCGAAACTTCCCGCTTCGTCGCCGAGCGGCACGGATATGTTGTCCAGGCTCTCCGAAATATGACGCGCAAGCGCCTCGACGATGTCCGGGCGCGAACTCTGTCCCCGCATGATCGCGATGTGGCAATCGGGCAATGCGCCAAAACCGTCGGCCTCGCCCAGGACGCGCATGCCGGGGCGCAGCGCGCATTCAGGCAACACCGATATCGCCAGGCCGGAAAGCACGGCGGCAGCGATGACGGTGGCCGAGAAACTGGTGAAGAGGACGCGGTATTCCCGGTCCATATTGTCGAGCACATCGCAGGCAGCGCGCCGCCAGATGCAGTTCGGACGCCCGAACGCCATGGGCAGCACCGTTTGCTCGTGCGTTGCATGGTTGGCCGAACTTACCCACAGAAGCGGTTCGCGCCGCACCACCTCGGATTGCGCCCGCGTTACGTTATGCGTCACCAGCGCGATGTCGAGATTGCCGCGCTTGAGGTGCTCGACCAGACCCGGCGTCGGTTCGCATATCACGGTCATTTCGACACGCGGGTTGGAGCGGCCAAAACGCGCCATGATCTCCGGCAGGAACCGGTCGGCGTAGTCATCCGGCGTGCCGATGCGGATCGTGCCTTCCAGGCGCTGATCGTCGAAGGCGGCAAGGGTTTCGCGGTTGAGAAAAAGTAGCCGCCGCGCATAGGACAGTAGCTTGTCGCCTTCCTCCGTCAGCTTGTTGGTGCGGCCATCCTTTTCGAACAGCGGCTTGCCAATGCGCTCCTCCAGCCGGCGCATCTGCATGGACACCGCGGATTGGGTCCGGTTCACTTCGTCTGCGGCGCGGGTAAAGCTGCCGGTGTCGGAGATAGCGATGAAGGTCTGCAACTGGTCAAGATCGAGCGGCGCTTTCATGAGTCCAATCCATCATTGATATTGATCGTAAAGATTAGAAACATTCGTTGGATTAATCAATCCACCGATGGCAAAACACCATCGTCCACGAAAAGGCCCGCATCGAGCCTTGGCGGTCGCCATCCTCCCGGTGACCGAGGGGTTTTGCGCGCCTTTGCAGATGAAGGAACATGGCCATGAGCACTTGTGATTTCGCGTCCGACAACACGCATGCCGCCCGGCGTCCGACTGTCGCGCTGCGTGTGTTCGAGCGCATCGCAACTTTCTTTCGCGTGTGGAAAAACCGGCGCGCTTTTGATCGGCTGAGCGAAATGACGGACACCGAGCTTGCCGATATAGGCCTGACGCGCAGCGACCTCCACGCCGCCATCGACGCTCCTTTCGGGAGCGATCCGACGGCCCGCCTGCGCGGCCTGACGGCGCGCTAATTCGGACTCACGCCGGCGACGGCTCTTTTTCGACAGCGGCTTTTCGCGACGTCGGCTTGCGTCTTGCCATATGCCGGACGGTGTTCTTCAGCCGTACCGGCGCGGCTTTCGTCAAGCCGGCAATCGCCGCTTCCGAAGCACTGGACGCGATGAAATCGGCGCCTATGCTTTCCGCCTTGGCCTCGCCGAAACCGCATTCGGCTGGAGCGAGAACGCCAACGCGCAGGCCCGGTTGCAGCTTCTTCAGCCTGCGAACCACGATGCGGGCCTGGGTTGCCGATGTCCCGTTGAGAAACGTCACGATGACGGTGTCGACCTTGTCCAGCACAAGCTTGCGGGCCGCCAGAGGCTGAAGGCCCTCATGGGTAATCGACGTAGCGGCGGCACCTTGCACCTCAAATATCTGGGCCAGCATTGCGGCGGCGGCATCGTCGATCTCGCCGCGTCCGCCGGCGCAAAGCACCGTCATGCCTTCGCCGTCGGGCAGCAGGTCGACCGCCGTGTCGTCGTCGTCCTCTCCCGCTGCGTCGGAAGGCTTTGCATTTTCCTCGCTCCCATCTTCTTCATTTTCTTCTTCGTCGGCGATGTCTTCGAGGTTCGTGACGAGCGTCTGGGCGGTCATTGCCAGGCGCTTGCGTTGCTCGTCGCGCAAGGCACCGCGCTGCCGGTCCTGCTCGGCAAGCAGCAGGGCTGGAATACCGATCGTGTCGTAGTAGTCGACGAGGTATTTCTTCTCCAAGAACTCCTCGGCATTGTCCGTGGCCTCGTCGACATTGCCCGACAGCAAGCGCTGGTACAGCCTCGTATGCGGGTCGAGCACCGGCTCGTTTCCGAAAAGCACTTCAAGGAATTCGAACTGCGGCACATAGCGGCCAAGCACGACCATGCACACGGTCAGCGGCGTGGACAAAACCAGCCCGAGCGGCCCCCACAGCCACGTCCAGAAGATCGCCGCCACGATGATCGCCAAGGGTGACAGGCCGGTTCTCGAGCCATAAAGCAGCGGCTCCAGAATGTTTCCACTGACCAGTTCCATGAAGAGGAACAGCGCTCCGGTCCACAGGACGAGCGACCATCCGGGTGCCACCGCAAGTGCCAGGAACAGCGGCATCAACATGCCTATAGCCGGCCCGATATAAGGCACGAAGCGAAGAACCAGCGTCAGCAGCCCCCACAGCAGAGCGTTGGGGATACCGAGCAGCCAAAGGCCGGCAGCAATGGGCACGGCATAGAGCGTGTTGACCACCAACTGCATGAGAAGATAGTGCCCTACCCGCTTTCCGGCTTCCTGCAAGGCCTCCGTAGTCCGATGAACGTCGCCATAGCCGACAAGCCGGATGAAGCGGTCGCGAAGGTCCTCGCGCTCAAGCAACATGAAGATGACGACCACGACGACGAGACCGGCCGTGGCGAACGGACTGACTAGCGGCACGATGACGTTCTTCAACGTCTCGATCGTGCTTTCCTGCGACACGATTTCGACCGGCAGCGGTTCTGCCTTGGGGGCAATATGGGCAGGTTGTGCAGGCTGCGCGCTCGTTTGCAATTCGGCGCCGACACGCTGGACCGCGCCGCTCAGCCGATCGATAATGCCGCCATCGGCGCCCATTTCCTTAAGCGAATGCACCTTGGCGACGATGTTCGACTGATAGGTCGGGATGTTCTGCGCGAGATTGGTCACCTGCGTGGCAACCAATGTAGCCAAAAGGGCAATGGCGGCGAACGCGATAAACACGGTCAGGACGACGGCAATGGGCTTGGGCAGCGATCTCTTGCGCAAGAACGAAACGATCGGCGCCAGAGCGAACGTAAGAAGCAGCGCCACCGCCAGCGGAAGAAAGACGTCCCGGCCGAGGTAAAGAATGGCGGTGACCCCGACCAGCGTTACCGCGCCCGGCAAGGCCATTCTCGGGGCGGCGATACCGTCAGCGGTCACCGAAGAGCCGTAGCCGGACTTCGAGGCGGTATCGCGATCAGCACTCATTCCGGTATCCCCATCCCGCCATCGGTATCGACGTGCCTGCTGCCCTCAACAAACATGACACCCCAAAGGTTCCAAGATGTCAGTTCACAGGCTCAGCCTGTCGCGCAAGCCGTACCACCATGCGCCGAGCGCGGTGAGCGGGACCCGGAACGTCTTGCCGCCCGGGAAAGGAAGGCTGGGCAGCGATGCCCAGACGTCGAACCGCTCCGCGTGGCCAGCCACCGCTTCTCCCAGCAGCTTTCCGAGCAAATGGGTGGTCGTCACGCCATGCCCGCTGTCGCCATGCGAGAAATAGACGTGGTCCGAGAGCCTCCCGACATGCGGGATACGTGTCAGCGTCAGGGCGAAATTGCCGCTCCAGGCATAGTCGATCCGCGCGCTTGCAAGTTCGGGAAACGTCTTGGCCATGTTCGGCCGTATGATTGCGGTGAGATTCGCCGGGTCCTGCCCGCCATAACCGATGCCGCCGCCATAGAGCAGCCGATTGTCGCTGGTGCGCCGATAGTAATCGAGAACGTAATTTGCATCCTCTACGCAATAGTCGGCCGGAAGCAATTCGCGCAGCAACGCCGGATCAAGCGGTTCGGTCGCCATCACCTGGCTCGAAACCGGCATCATGCGGTCGGTCACGGATGGAACAAGGCCACCGAGATAGGCATTGCCGCAAATCAGCAGATAGGAGGAGGTAACGCTTCCCTTGTCGGTATGGACCGTGGGCTTGCCGCCGGTTTCCACACGGATAGCACGGGAATTCTCGAAGATGCGCGCGCCCAGGCTTTCGGCCGCCCTGGCCTCGCCGAGCACGAGGTTCAAAGGATGGATATGGCCGCCGCGCCTGTCGATCATGCCGCCGGCATAGCGGCTTGAGCGGACATAGCGGCCGACGTCCTTGCGCGCCACCATTTCCATTCCGTCAAGGCCATGCGCCTCATAGCCGTGCTTGACCGTTTCGAGATAGCGCAACTGCTTGGGCGTGAAGGCAGCGAAGAAGCCGCCATGGCGAAGGTCGCAGTCGATGCCGTATTTTGAGATGCGCGCGCGAATGATGTCGCCGCCGTCGCGTGACATTGCCGCCAGTGCGTTCGCCTTGTCGCGGCCATAGCGGCCCTCGATCGTATCCAGGTCGCGGCTATAACCGTTGACGATCTGGCCGCCATTGCGGCCGGACGCGCCGAAGCCGATGCGCTCGGCCTCGACCACCACGACGCTGTAGCCGCGCTCGGACAGCTCAAGGGCGGCCGATATGCCGGTGAAGCCCGCGCCGACGATGCAGATGTCGGCGCTCAACGCCTCGGTCAGGGTTTCACGCACGCGACGGTCGTTGGCAGACGCCGCGTACCAGGAGTCGGCGTGCCCCGGATTGGGGACGGGCGAAATACGGGCGGCCATTTCAAGCGGTCCTGATATAGGCGTCGTATTCGACGTCCGTGACGCGCATCGAGAATTCATCCAGTTCCTGGCGCTTGCAGGCAGAGTAAAGCGAACGGAATTCCGGACCGACCGCACCATAGGCGAAGCCGGAAGTGGCGAAGCGCTGGACGGCGCTGTCCCAACTCGTCAGCAGCGGCTCGTTGTCGATGGCATGTTCGTCGCCGCTGATCGGCCCGCCCGGATCCAGTCTTTCCTTCATGCCCATATAGGCAGCCTGCAAGATCATGGCGAGCACGAGATAGGGATTGCTGTCGGCGCCGGCGACGCGGTGCTCGATGCGGGTGGCCGGCCTGCTCGCCGTGATGACACGCACCGCCGCGGAACGGTTGTCGAAGCCCCACGAAGCAAAGGTCGGCGCGTGCTCGCTGGGCTTGAGCCGGCGGTAGGAATTGGCATGGGGCGCAAAGATCGCGGTGCTTTCGCCCATGTAGCGCAGCAGTCCGCCGACCGACTGCATGAGCAGGTCGGACGGCCCATTTTCATCGACGAAGACGTTGTTGCCGTTCTCGTCCAGCATGGAAAAATGCACATGCATGCCGTTGCCGGCCTGCATGCCATAGGGCTTGGCCATGAAGGTGGCGTCCAGATCGTGCTTGCGCGCCACGCCCTTGACGATCCGCTTCAACTGCACGGCGTAGTCGGCGGCGCGCAGCGCATCCGGCACGTGGTTGAGGTTGATTTCGTACTGGCCCGGCCCGTTCTCCCGCAGCGTGGTGTCGGCGGGCACGCCCTGCTCGCGGCAGGTCGAATCGATCTCGTGAAAGACGTCCTCGAAATCCTGCAATTCGGCAATCGACAGAACCTGCGTCTGGCCGGTGTGCCAACGGCCCTCTCGCGTATGCGGTGGACGAACCGGGTCGAGCGCGGAGCGAACAGGGTCGATCAGGTAGAATTCAAGCTCGGTGGCGACCACCGGCGTCAACCGCATCTGATGGAAACGGTCGAGGACTTTCGCCAGCACCTGGCGCGGATCGGCATAGAAATGGCCCCGGTCCGGGCCGTTCATGCTCAACATCACCTGCGCCGTCGGCCGCTTCAGCCAGCTTATGCGGGCCAGCGTTCCCGGAACAGGAACACACAGGCCGTCGGGGTCGCCGGTTCCTTCGGCAAGGCCGGCCGCATTGACGTCGCGTCCCCAGACGTCGAGTGCATAGACTGAACGCGGCATCGCCATGCCGTTGGTCAACACCTCCACCGAACGCTCGCGCGGAATCCATTTGCCGCGCGGCACGCCGTTGACGTCGATAACGAAGGCTTCCAGCACTTCGATATCAGGGTTTTTGTCTAGGAAATCGCGGGCTTCTTGCTCATCAATCATGGTCCACCGTGGTTGCGAAAAATAGTTCCGCTATCTGGCCTGTATTGCCGCACTTGGAAATTTTATGATCACAATCTAAGGTAATATGATCATATATGTAAAGGCTTGCGCGGTGCGCTTTGCTAAAGAGCGCCAAATTTGAGGTTAAGGCCAGTGCCAGAACCAAAAGCGACCTCGATCGCCCGCGAAGAAAAGCTCGCCGCCGAGCCCATGAAGCAGTGGGTTTACCGGTGTCTGCGCAAGTCGGTGATGACCGGGCGCTTTCCCCCCGGCCTTCCAATCACCATTGCCGGCATCGCCGAAGGGTTGGAGGTCAGCGCCACCCCGGTGCGCGAGGCCCTGCACCAATTGATCGCCGATGGCGCGCTGGAATATCTCGACAACCGGCGCGTGCGCGTGCCCGACATCGGGCCGGAGCGTTTCGACGAAATCATCGCGACGCGCATCGCGCTTGAAACGCTGGCCGCCGAACGTGCGCTTCCGCATATCGACTATCTGCGGCTCGACCGACTGCAGCACCTGGACGGGCTGATCGACGCCGCCTATGCGGCCGGCGACATCGAACTCGGCATCGAGCGCAACTTCGCCTTTCACCGATGCCTGTACGAGGTCCGTTCATCGGTCCTGCTCGTGCTGATCGAATCGGTGTGGCTGCGGCTTGGACCCTTCATGCGCGAAGCGACCGAAAACCTCGATGAAAGCTATCGGGTGGACCGGCACTTTGAGGCGCTGGAGGCGATCCGCGCCAAGGACGCGCAGGCGTTGAAGGACGCCATCTGCGCCGACATCCAGGAAGGTGCCGGCCATCTTGGCCGCAAGCGCTTCCTGGAAGTCGAGTGGCGTCAACGCGGGCAGCGCTAAAGGTCGCGAACCGCGTCGAAGGCAGGATTCCTGTCGACAAACGCGCCTTGGGCATTTAGGGCCACCAACGACATTGGACTCGAGCAGCGAGAGACAAAGATGACCGGCAAGACCCTGATCGCGCCGTCGGTTCTGGCATCCGACTTTTCGAAACTCGGCGACGAGGTCGAAGCGGTATCGCTGGCCGGCGCGGACTGGATCCATCTCGACGTGATGGACGGGCATTTCGTGCCCAACATCACCTTCGGGCCGGCCGTCATCAAATCGATCCGCGCCCGCACCAAGGCGTTTTTCGACTGCCATCTGATGATCGCTCCCGCGGACCCCTATCTGGCGGCCTTCGCCGATGCCGGTTGCGACGGCATCACTGTCCATGCCGAGGCCGGGCCGCATCTCGACCGTTCGTTGCAGACGATCCGCAATTTGGGCAAGAAGGCGGGCGTGGCGATCAATCCGGCGACGCCGGAAAGCGCGATCGAATATGTGCTGGATCGGCTCGACCTCATCCTGATCATGACCGTCAATCCGGGCTTCGGCGGCCAGGCCTTCATCCCGGCCCTCGTCGAAAAGGTGGCTCGCGTGAAGGCGATGATCGGCGACAGGCCGATCCATATCGAGATCGACGGCGGCGTCTCGCCGGAGACCGCGCCGCTGGTTACGGCAGCAGGCGCGAACGTCCTCGTGGCGGGTGCTGCGATTTTCAAGGGCGACAGCGTCGAAGCCTACAGAAGCAACATCGCGGCCATTCGCTCCGCAGCCGACGCGCGGTAAGCCATCAGCTTTCGGCGGCAAACACCTGCTTGCCGTCAATCCACACGGCATTGACGTCAAGTTCGTCGGACAGCGCGACGATATTTGCCGCGGCCCCCTTGGTGAACCGTCCGAGCCGGTGCGACTGGCCGACCGCCTCGGCGGGATAGGCCGATGCCATGCGCAGCGCTTCTGCAAGGTCGAGACCGATAACCCGGTGCATGAAACGAACGGCCGAGATCATGTCGAGGTCGGCACCGGCCAGCGTGCCGTCGGCCAGCGTCAGCTTGCCATCCTTGCGGTAGATGGTGCGCCCGTTCAGCGTGAACGACGCCATGTCGGTGCCGATTGTCGCCATCGCGTCGGTGACGAGGAAAATGTGCGCCGGCCCCCGCTTGGCCCGCAGGGCGATGCCGATGGTGGCCGCGTCGACATGGAAGCCGTCTGCGATCACCCCGGCAAACAGCCTGCCATTGTCGATGGCCGCTCCCGCCAGCCCCGGCTCGCGGTTGCCGATCTGGCTCATCGCATTGAACAGATGCGTCACCATCGAGGCGCCGGCTGCCGCAAAAGCGCCGGCCGTCGCATAGCCGACATCGGAATGGCCAAAGCTGACAATAATGCCGGCCTGCGCCAATGCCGCGACACGCTGCGTATCGGCCGATTCCGGCGCGATGGTGGTCAAAAGCACCGGCATTTGCGCGCGCCCGGCGATCAGCGCCGCCTGGTCGGCATCCGTCATCGGCCGGATCAGCCTTGGGTCGTGCGCGCCCTTGCGTGCCAGCGACAGATGCGGCCCTTCTATGTGCAAGCCTAGGAAACCCGGCACCTTCTTTTGCGCGGCTTCAGCGCCTGCCGAAAGGGCGGCGGCCGTGATTTCAGGCGTGTCGGTAATCAGCGTCGGCAAAAGTGCCGTGGTGCCAAACGGCGCATGCGCCCGACAAATGCGCTCGATGGAGGCAATGTCGGGGTGGTCGTTCAGCATGACGCCGCCGCCGCCATTGACCTGAAGGTCGACAAAACCGGGGGCGAGCATGCCGCTCGTCTCGACCGTTTCCAGGTCGGCGGGCACGGCATCTACTGCCACGATGCCCTCGATCTCGCCGCCGCGAACGATCAGCGCCGCATCGTCATGCCAGGCATCGCCGTCGAAGACGCGCGCGCCGATCAGGGCAACACGATTACTCATAGGGTTTCCGTCACCTTGTTGAGGTTACGCGGCGCATCCGGGTCGAGGCCCCGATGACGGGCGAAGGCCTCGACGAACGCATAGAACGAAACGATCAGCGCCAGCGGATCGGTAAGGGGATGGCCGGTCGCCACGAATGGCAGTTTGTGCGCATTTCCGGCGGCATCGCTGGTCACGAAGACCGATGCGCCCTTGGCGACCAGCCGATCGCCGGCGTCGACGATGGAGGCCTCCGCTGCATCGCGCGCGGCCAGCGCCAGCACCGGGAAACCCGGCCCGACCAGCGCCAGCGGCCCGTGCATGACTTCGGCCGCGCTATAGGCCTCGGCGTGAACGCCGCAGACCTCCTTGAACTTCAGCGCGCCTTCGCTGGCGATGGCGAAGGACGGGCCGCGCCCCAGCACGAACAACGACTGGCCCTGCACTAGCGAACTGGCGAACGGCATCCAGTCACAATCGATGGCTTTGCGGCAATGCTCCGGCAGGCGCGCCAGCGCTTCCAAAAGCGCGGTGTCGTTGGTACAATGCGCCATCAGGGCGAGGCCCGCGACAGCCGAATTGACGAAGGTTTTCGTCGCCGCGACGCTGCGCTCCGGCCCGGCCAGTATGTCGATAGAGTAGTCGGATGCGCGGGCGAGCGGCGAGTCTGCCGTGTTGGTCAGCGCGACCGTCAGCGCGCCGCCGGCCCTGGCGGTTTGCGTCAGCGCAACGATATCCGGGCTCTTGCCCGACTGCGAGATGGCAAGGCAGGCCGCTCCGGCGAGCTTCAGTTTGGTGCCGTAGATGGAGGCGATGGATGGCCCCACCGACGCAACGGCAAGCCCGGCGGTCAGTTCGACCGCATATTTCATGAAGGTCGCCGCATGGTCGGAAGAACCGCGCGCCACCGTCACCACGAAATGCGGGTTGCGCTGGCTTATGCCGCGTCCGGCTTCGCTCAGCGCCGACCCCGAGCGGTCGAGAAGCCGGGCCACCGCCTCGGGTATTTCCTCGATCTCGCGTCGCATATGCGTGATTGTCGCCGTCATTGTCCGTCTCCGATGTCGCTTGGCCCGGTCAGTCTCAGTTCGGCAACGAAATCATAGGCGTCGCCGCGATAGATCGAGCGGGTGAATTCGATGACCTTGCCGCTGGCGAGGTACGAGATTCGCTCTATGTGCAGGCCGGCCGAGCCGGGCGCCACTTCCAGCAGGCACGCGTCCGCTTCGGCAAGGTTCGCCGCGGATATGCGCTGAACCGCCCTGACCGGCCGGCTCCCGGTTGCCTGAAGTGCCGTATAGAGCGATGAATCGACGGCGGCCGGATCGGGCAGAACGCTGGCCGACAGGGCGGCGCGCTCAATGGCCAGCGGCGTTTCATTGGCGATGCGCAGGCGCGCCACACGCGCCACACGCTCGCTGGACGACAGGCCGAGCACCATCATCTCCTCGGGCGATGGGGTGTAAAGCCCCCGGTCAAGCCATTGCGAGCGTACATTCATGCCGCGCCGCGCCATGTCCTCGGTAAAAGACGTCAGCCGCGACAGCGATTGCTCGACCCGCTCCATGCGCGGCGCGACGAACGTGCCGGAGCCATGGCGCTGCACCAATATGCCGCCCTTGACCAGATCCTGCACCGCCTTGCGCACGGTAACGCGCGAAATGTCAGCCTTGACGGCAATGTCGCGCTCGGAAGGCAGCGCATCGCCGGGGCCGATAATGCCACGGTTGACGGCGTCCTCGATGTTTTTCTTCAACTGCAGGTAAAGCGGTGCGCCGCGCCGGGTGGATTGCCGGAGCGAAGCGAATATCTGGTCGGTGGCCTCAACCATTGGTCGCCTCGCCTGCGAAAGCGCGAACCGCCATTTGCACAGCACCTGAAAGCGCATCGCCGAGCGGTTCGCGAAGCAGGCAACGATAGCGCGCCGACAGGCGCGGCGCATAAAGGGGTGCCAACCCGCCGAGCAGGCAGAGCGGCGCATCGGCGGCAAGGTCGAGCGCTGCCAGCGCTGCCTCGACGTCGGCGACAGCCCGGTCCACGATCCACGTGGCGACGGCATCGCCCTTGCCGGCGTGTTCGAACACCTTTGGCGCGAAGCCGCCGAAATCGCCGGGCTTGGCGTTGGTAGTAAATTCCACCACGTCTTCTGGATGGTTGCGGAACACGCCGAGGATCTCGTCCGTCAGCGGCGAACCCTGGCGGATGCCGTCATGGGCCAGCAACGTCTGTTCAAGCAGATCGCGACCGATGCGGCCGCCGCCACCCTGATCGCCTATCTGGAAGCCCCAGCCACCGATGGCGCGCATGCTGCCGCCCCGTCTTACCATATAGGCGGAGCCGGTCCCCAGGATCGCCATGGCGCCGTCATGCGGGCCGACCGCGCCTTCCAATGCGATCTCCGCATCGGTCTCGACGCGGCTCTGGCTGAACGGCAGGATCGCTTCCAGTTGCTGCCGGTAGGTGCCGACATTGGCGCCGGCGAGGCCCAGGACAGCGGGCGTCTTCGACACAAGAGCGGGGTCGTGGCCGGCGTCGATAAAGGCTAGTCGGGCGGATTCGGCGATGTTGGCGCGCGCGCCGGTCAGATCGGTACGGATATTGGCCGCTCCGCCCTTGGCACGACCGACCACGACGCCGTCCGCGGTTGCAAGGGCCGCCCTGCAGCTGGTGCCACCACCGTCGATGCCAAGCACGAAATTCAAAGCGATTTCTCCTCTCGTTTGATGATACCAATAAAGTACCAATATCCAAGGCTTAATTTCTGCTGCAAATAAAGTTAATACGTATTTTATTGATAACATTATGTATTTTTAGTTTTCGACATTTTCTGCACGTCAATTCGTTAATGCGTGTGGACAAGTGGTATTTTTTTGGTATCGTTTTGGAGGAGGAGAAACCAGGATGGCTGAACCGCGCACCGAAGCGCCGCACCAGAATGCGACAGGACTGGACACCGAGACCCCCGACGCTATTTTATCCGCCTTGGCCAACGGCCAGATCGAGGCGGCTGCGAGCGTTCGCAACGCCATTCCAGCCATCGCTTCCGCTGCCGAAATCGTCGCCGAAAAACTCCGGCGTGGTGGCAGGGTCGCCTACGCCGCCGCTGGCAGTTCCGGCCTGATGGCGCTGGCCGATGCGCTTGAATTGCCGGGTACGTTCGGCATAGCGCGCGACCGCATCGCCATCCTGATCGCTGGCGGCGACCAGGCGTTCAAGACGCTTGCGGGCGGACCCGAGGACGATGTCGACGAAGCGGCGCGGGCCGTCGCCGAGGCGGCTTTGGGGGCAAACGACTGCCTGATCACCATCTCCGCCAGCGGGACCACACCCTATACGGTGCGGGCGCTGGAAGAAGCCAAGCGCCGGGGTACGGCGACCATCGCCATCGCCAATAATGCCGGCACGCCACTGCTGGAGCTAGCCTATGTCGCCATCCTGCTGGAGACGCCGCCGGAAGTGATCGCGGGCTCGACCCGAATGGGTGCCGGCACCGCGCAAAAAATAGCGCTCAACATGCTGTCGACGCTCGCCGCCATTCATCTCGGCCATGTCCATGACGGCCATATGGTCAACCTCCTCGCCGACAACATCAAATTGCGCGAGCGCGCCGCACGCATCGTTTCGGCCATTACCGGACGTGACGGCGATGAAGCCCGCCGCCTGCTCGACACCAGCGGCGGCGCGGTCAAGATTGCCGTGCTGCTGGCGTCGGGCGCGCCCGACGCCGAGGCGGCCGAGAAAATACTGGAAGGAACTGGCCACAGATTGCGGCCTGCCCTTTCCGTTGTCGAGGGGAGCAGACGGTAGCAAGCCGCGATCCTCATCAAAACCGAACCTGACAAAGGTCAACAGGGAGAATGAACATGACACCGAAACTACTGACGGCAGTTTTGCTGGGTTCCAGCATTCTGGGTTCGGCCGGCACGGCTTACGCCGAGGACGTGACGCTGACCATCGAAAGCTGGCGCAACGACGACACCCAGATCTGGCAGAGCCAGATCATCCCGGCTTTCGAAAAGGCCAATCCGGGCATCAAGGTGGTGTTCGCCGCCGCAGCCCCCACCGAATACAACGCCGCGCTCAACGCCAAGCTGGCCGCCGGTTCGGCCGGCGACCTCATCACCTGCCGCCCGTTCGACGCTTCGCTCGATCTCTTCAACAAGGGCTATCTCAGCCCGGTCGACGACATCGACGGCATGAAGAATTTCTCCGATGTCGCCAAGGCGGCATGGCAGACGGACGACGCCAAGACCACGTTCTGCGTGCCGATGGCCTCGGTCATCCATGGCTTCATCTACAACCAGGATGCCTTCGACCAGCTCAAGATCACGCCGCCGAAGACCAGCGACGAGTTCTTCGCCACCCTGCAGAAGATCAAGGACGACGGCACCTTCATCCCGCTCGCCATGGGCACCAAAGACCAGTGGGAAGCCGCCACCATGGCCTACCAGAATATCGGTCCCAACTACTGGCACGGTGAGGAAGGCCGCAAGGCACTGATCGCCGGCACCCAGAAGCTGACCGACGCCGACTGGGTCGCGCCGTTCACGGAACTGGCCAAGTGGGGTCCGTTCATGGGCGACGGTTTCCAGGCGCAGGCCTATCCGGACAGCCAGAACCTGTTCACGCTCGGCCGCGCCGCCATCTACCCGTCCGGCTCGTGGGAAATCTCCGTCTTCAACACGCAGGCGCAGTTCAAGATGGGCGCTTTCCCGCCGCCGCTGCCCAAGGAAGGCGACAAGTGCTACCTCTCCGACCAGCCGGACCACGCGATCGGCATCAACGCCAAGTCGGCACATCCTGAAGAAGCCAAGAAATTCCTGGCCTGGGTGGCTTCCAAGGAATTCGCCGAGATCTACGGCAACGCGCTGCCGGGCTTCTTCCCGCTAACCAGCGAGACGGTGGAACTGAAGGACCCGCTGGCCAAGGAATTCCTGAGCTGGCGCCAGAGCTGCGAGCCGACCATGCGCTCGACCTACCAGATCCTGTCGCGCGGTACGCCCAACCTCGAAAACGAAACCTGGGTAGCCGCCGCCAACGTGATCAACGGCACGGAGACGCCGGAAGCCGCGGCCAAGAAACTGCAGGACGGTCTCGACAGCTGGTACAAGCCGGCCAAGTAGCCGTCAGCGTGTTGCCTCCCCCTCGCGGGGAGGGTCGCAACTGAAGCGAACGGGGTGGGGGTCGAGGACTTCTCGGCATTGACCTCCACCCCGTTTTGCAAGCTACACTCTATTTCGTTTGCTCGCCGCCGCCCCACAATGGGAGGGGTACAAGCCGATGGCTCCGGCGCGCAAGAAGCCTGAATTGACCGGATGGGACCGACCGATGGCCGCAGCGACAAAACCGAAAAGGCCGTTCCGCTGGCACATCGCCGTGTTCCTGGCGCCAGCGGTTTTGATCTACACCGCCATCATGATCCTGCCGCTGGCCGGCACGCTGCAATTCTCTCTGTTTCGCAATGTCGAGCAATCGCAGGTATTTGTCGGCTTCGACAATTTCCGAACGCTGTTCGGCGACCCGCGCTGGTCGACCGGGTTCTGGAACGCGCTGAGAAACAACACCTGGTTCTTCATCGTCCACATGCTGGTGCAAAATCCGATCGGGGTGGTGCTGGCCGCCCTTCTGGCCAGCCCGAGATTGCGCTTTTCAGCCTTCTACCGCACCGCGATCTTCGTGCCGACCATCCTGTCCTTCGTCATTGTCGGCTTCGCCTGGAAGCTGATCCTGTCGCCGCTGTGGGGCGTTGCGCCCAACCTGCTCGATCTGATCGGCATGAAGAGCCTGTTCGCGCCGTGGCTCGGCAAGGAGGCCTATGCGCTGACGACGCTGGCGCTGATCTCGGTGTGGCAGTTCGTCGGCATCCCGATGATGCTGATCTACGCAGCGCTGCTTACCATCCCCGAGGAGGTGATCGAGGCCGCCGAATGCGACGGCGTCACCGGCATGGCGCAGTTCTGGAAGATCAAGTTGCCCCTCATCCTGCCCTCCATCGGCATTATTTCGATCCTGACTTTCGTCGGCAATTTCAACGCCTTCGACCTGATCTACTCGGCGCAGGGCGCGCTTGCCGGCCCGAACTATTCGACCGACATCCTGGGCACTTTCCTCTACCGCGCCTTCTTCGGCTTCCAGTTGCAAATCGGCGATCCGAACATGGGCGCGACCATCGCGACGATGATGTTCCTCATCATCCTGATCGGCGTCGCGACCTATCTGTTCGGCATCCAGACGCGCCTGCGTCGGTATCAGTTCTGAGGGGCGAAGATGAGCCGCGCAACAAAGTCCCTGCCGCGCACCGCCGCTGCCCATGCGGTGCTGATCGCCTATACGGTCATCGCGCTGTTTCCGGTGCTGGTCATCGTCGTCAACTCATTCAAGTCGCGCGCGGCGATCTTCAAGACGCCGCTGGCGCTGCCCGGTCCGGAGACGTTCGATCTCATCGGCTATGCGACCGTGCTGTCGCAGGGCAACTTCCCGCTCTATTTCTGGAACAGCCTGGTGGTCACTGTTGTCTCGCTGTTCTTCGTCCTGCTGTTCGGCGCCATGGCAGCCTTCGCGCTGTCCGAGTACCGCTTTCGCGGCAACACGCTGATGGGCCTCTATCTGGCGCTCGGCATCATGATCCCGATCCGGCTCGCCACCGTCGCCATCCTGCAATTGATGGTGGCGAGCGGGCTGGTCAACACGCTGACGGCGCTGATCCTCGTCTATACCGCGCAAGGCCTGCCATTGGCCGTGTTCATCCTGTCGGAATTCATGAAACTGGTTTCCGACGACCTCAAGAACGCCGGCCGGATAGACGGCCTGTCCGAATACAGGATCTTCTTCCGGCTGGTGCTGCCGCTGGTCCGGCCTTCCATGGCTACCGTTGCCGTCTTCACCATGATCCCGATCTGGAACGATCTGTGGTTTCCGCTGATCCTGGCGCCGTCCGAAAGCACCAAGACGGTGACGCTCGGGGCGCAACTGTTCCTCGGCCAGTTCGTCACCAACTGGAACGCCGTGCTGGCCGCACTTTCGCTCGCCATCCTGCCGGTCATGATCCTCTATTTCATCTTCTCGCGGCAGTTGATCCGCGGCATTACAGCAGGAGCAGTCAAGTGAGCGAACCCATCAGCGTGGTCGTTGCCGGCCTGGGCAATATGGGCCGCAGCCACGCGCTCGCCTATGAAGCCAATCCCGGTTTCCGCATTGCCGCACTGGTCAACCGTTCCGACGTGCCCTTGCCGGCCGAACTGTCAGGCTACGAAATCCGCCGCTCCTTCGATGACGCGCTGCGCGATGAAAAACCGGACGTCGCCTGCATCGCCACCTATTCCGACAGTCACGCCGACTATGCCGTGCGGGCGCTGGAAGCGGGTTGCCACGTCTTCGTGGAAAAGCCGCTGGCGACCACCGTGGCCGACGCGCAGCGCGTGGTCGATGCGGCCAAGGCCAACGGCAAGAAGCTGGTGATCGGCTATATCCTGCGCCACCATCCGTCGTGGATGCGGCTGATCGCGGAAGCGCGCAAACTCGGCGGTCCTTACGTGTTCCGCATGAACCTCAACCAGCAGTCCTCGGGCGCGACCTGGGAAACGCACAAGCAGTTGATGCAGACCACCTCGCCCATCGTCGATTGCGGCGTGCATTATCTCGATGTGATGCTGCAGATCACCGATGCCAGGCCTGTCGAGGTTCGCGGCATGGGGCTGCGGCTGACCGATGAAATCGCTGACGGCATGTATAATTACGGCCATTTACAGGTGCTGTTCGACGACGGCTCGGTCGGCTGGTACGAGGCCGGCTGGGGGCCGATGATTTCCGAAACGGCGTTCTTCGTGAAGGATGTGATCTCGCCCAATGGCTGCGTCTCCATCGTCATGGCGGAGGGCGCGAAATCCGACGACATCGACACCCACACGAAAACCTCGACCATCCGTCTGCATAGTGCCGCGACCGGGGCGGACGGAAAATTCACCAAGCCGGACGAGCTGCTTTCCATGCAGGGCGAGCCCGGCCATCAGGAATTGTGCGACCTCGAACAGGCATTCCTGCTCAAGGCGATCCGCGAAGACATCGATCTTTCGCGCCATATGGACGACGCTGTGCGTTCGCTCGCCGTCTGCCTTGCCGCGGATGAAAGCGTGCGCACCGGCAACGCCGTCAAACTGTAAGGAACAGGCCGTGGGCTCACTGATCATCGAGAATGTGAAAAAGGCGTTCGGCCCGATCGAGGTGCTGAAGGGCATCAACCTCGAGGTGACGGACGGCGAGTTCGTCGTCTTCGTCGGCCCGTCCGGCTGCGGAAAATCAACGCTGCTGCGCGTCATCGCGGGGTTGGAGGATTCGAGTTCGGGCCGCGTCGTCATCGACGGCGACGATGTCAGTTCGACGCCGCCGGCCAAGCGCGGCATCGCCATGGTGTTCCAGACCTACGCGCTCTATCCGCATCTGACGGTAAAGAACAATATGGGTCTCGGCCTCAAGCAGGCCGGCACGCCGGCCGCCGAGATCGACAAGCGCATCGGTGCGGCTTCCACCATGCTATCGCTCGAGCCCTATCTCGGACGCCGTCCGGCCGAACTTTCCGGCGGCCAGCGCCAGCGCGTCGCCATCGGCCGCGCCGTCGTGCGCGAACCGAAACTGTTCCTGTTCGACGAGCCGTTGTCGAACCTCGATGCCGCGCTGCGCGTCAACACAAGGCTGGAAATCGCGCAACTGCATCGCCGCCTGAAGGCGACGATGATTTACGTTACCCACGACCAGGTCGAGGCGATGACGCTGGCCGACAAGATCGTCGTGCTCAATGCCGGCCGAATCGAGCAGATCGGCAAGCCGATGGAGCTTTACAATTCACCGGCAAACGAATTCGTCGCCGGCTTCATCGGCTCGCCGAAGATGAATTTCATCGACGGCGAACGCCTGGGTGAAAGCGTCAAGACGGTGGGGGTCCGGCCGGAACACATCATCGTCAGCCCAGACAGCGGCGCGTGGAAAGGCACGGTCGTCCATGCCGAGCATCTCGGCGCCGACACCAACCTCTATCTCGATTGCGAGAAGACGGGGCTGATCACGGTGCGGTTGTTTGGCGTTTATGACGCCGAGCCAGGGGCGACGCTTTACGCGACGCCAGACCCTGACCGGACATACAGATTCGGGGTGGACGGCATGGCGGTGAAGTAAAAGGCATTTGACTGCCATCCGGGAGGATAAGGCGGGCGATGCAGGCGTCATCCCCGGCGATCGGAGCGAAGCTCCGTGAGACCCGGGACCCATGCCGTGACTTGGCCGGATGGGGCGCGTCGACGCGCAATGCAAATTGTTGCCGTAACGGCGTGGATCCCGGACAACCGCGCCGTCGCTACGCTCCGACGCAGGCTTCCGGGATGACGGCGGTGGTGGTTCTACACGCCAGACTTGAATGTCAGCTTGGGCCGTCAGCCCAAGCGGGCAGCTTGGCCGTCAGCTCAAACGTCCGCCTTGAACGTCTGCTTTTGCGTGCCCAGCCCCTCGATACCCAATTCCACGATATCTCCGGCCTTCAAATAGCACGGCGGCTTCATGCCCATGCCGACGCCGGGCGGCGTGCCGGTCGAGATGACGTCGCCCGGATGCAGGCTCATGAACTGGCTGAGATAGGAAATGAGGAAGGCGACGTTGTACACCATCGTCTTCGACGAGCCGTCCTGCCGGATTTCCCCGTTCACCGTCAGCCACATCTTCAGGTTCTGCGGGTCGGCCACCTCGTCCTTTGTCACCAGCCACGGTCCGATAGGCCCAAACGTGTCGCAGGATTTGCCCTTGGTCCACTGGCCCTGCCGCTCTGTCTGGAAGGCGCGCTCGGAAACGTCGTGCGACACGCAGTAGCCAGCTACGTAATCGAGCGCCTCGGCCTCGGAGACGTATTTGGCCGTCTTGCCGATGACGACGCCAAGTTCAACTTCCCAATCGGTCTTTTCCGAACCGCGCGGGATCAGCACGGCGTCGTTCGGGCCGACGATGGCCGAGGACGCCTTCATGAACACGACCGGCTCGGACGGGACGGCCGCGCCGGTTTCGGCGGCATGGTCGGAATAATTCAGGCCGATGCAGATGAATTTGCCGACACTGGCAACGCAGGCGCCGATACGCGGACTACCCGAGACCGCCGGCAGCGATGCCGGATCGAGTTTCGCAAGCGCGCCAAGCGATGCCGGATCCAGCGCCTTGCCGCCAATGTCGGGCACGTGCTTCGACAGATCGCGGATCACCCCATCCGTATCGAGCAAGCCGGGCTTTTCGGCACCCACATCGCCGTAGCGTAGCAATTTCATGTTTTTTTCCCTTTTAGAGCGACCAGCCGCCATCAATATTATAGGCCTGCCCTGTCGTATAGGCCGCGCCGGCGAGATAGACGGCGAGATCGGCGATCTCTTCCGCCGTGCCGAGACGCCCGATGGGCTGGCGCGCGATGAAGGCGGCGCGGGACGTTTCGTAGTCGCCGGCGGCGCGCATGCGGCCTTCCAGCGACGGACTTTCGACGGTACCGGGGCAAATGGCGTTGCAGCGGATGCCCTTGCCGATGAAATCGGCCGCAACCGCCTTGGTCAAACCGATGACGGCCGCCTTGGTAAGGCCGTAGGCAAAGCGATTGGGCACGCCTTTCTGCGAGCTTGCCACCGACGACATGTTGATGATCGCGCCATCGCCGCGCTCCAGCATGCCGGGCAGCGCCGCCCGAATGGTCCGCACCATGGCGCGCACATTGAGGTCGAGCGCGAAGTCGAGGTCGGCATCCTTCATCTCGAGGATCGATCCGGAATGAACGAAGCCGGCGCAGTTGAACAAGACGTCGATCCTGCCGATGTCCGAGAAGGCCGACCTGACGGCGACGTCGTCCAGAACGTCGAGTTTTCGCGTTGCAACGCCGGCCGTCTTGCCCAATTCGGCAAGCAGCGGCTCGTTGATGTCGGTGGCATGGACCTTCGCGCCGGCCGCCGCGAAGGCAAGCGCGCTGGCGCGGCCGATGCCCTGCGCCGCCGCCGTAATCACCACCGTCTTGCCTGTCAGATGAGCCGTCATTCCGCTGCCTCCCGGATCGCGCGCTGGCGTCGCGGCGCATGGTTTCATGGCACGGCGGCGCTTATATTTGTTTTTTCTGGTTAAAGAACATATTGGGCGGCGTCAACCGATGTTCCAGCGCGAACCCGGGACAGTGCCGTCCTACAATTGGCACAGCACATGCGTGAACAGACGGTCACGCGGGTTGTAGTCGCGGTGCACGCCGATGAAGTGCTGTTGCGTGACGGTGATGACCGACAGATGGGCGACGATGAATGTACGAAAACCCATGCCGCTGCCACCGGATATCTGCACCGCCGACAGCATGAGCGTTCCGGATGCGTCGTAGCCCAGTATATAGGGTTCGGCCGTGCGGGTGCCGTCCTTGTAGACAAAGGACAGGACCCGCCGGTTCCTGATCGCCTGGCAGATGGTGTCGCTGGCCAGCACCGCCGTCTCCCGTCTTCCCCGCGAGGAAATAGGACGCTTAACCGTCAGAACCACCAGAAAGGCCGGATGTGGTTGGCGGGATCAACCGACGAAGGCGCGTTCGACTACAAAGCTTGCCGGATTGGCCAGCGAGCCTTCGCGAAAGCCGAGAGTTTCCGCTATTTCCTTGACGTCCTTGAGCATGTGCATCGAGCCGCAGATCATGATGCGGTCGGTTTCGGGATCGAGTTTTTCAATGCCGAGATCGGCGTAGAATTTTCCCGAGCCGATCAGCGCGGTGATGCGGCCCACGCGGGAGGATTCCTCGCGCGTCGTCGAATTGTAGAGGGTGACGCGGCCATGGACGAGTTCGCCGATCAGCGGATCGTTCTCCAGTGCGGCGACCAGTTCCTGCCCATAAGTCAATTCGGCATTGTCGCGGCAGGTATGGGTGAGGACCACCTGCTCGAACTTTTCATAGGTCTCGGGGTCGCGCAGCACGCTGGCGAAGGGCGCGATGCCGGTGCCGGTCGAGATCATGAACAGGCGCTTTGCGGGCGTCAGCGCATCCAGCACCAGGGTGCCGGTCGATTTCTGGCGCATGATGACGGTGTCGCCGGGTTTGATCCTCTGCAGCTTGGAGGTCAGCGGGCCGTCCGGAACCTTGATCGAAAAGAATTCGAGTTCCTCGTCCCAATTCGGGCTGGCGATCGAATAGGCCCGAAAAACCGGCTTCTCGGCATTGGGCAGGCCGATCATGACAAACTCGCCGGAACGGAAGCGCAGCGATTGCGGCCGGGTGATGCGGAACGAGAACAGCCGGTCGGTGTAGTGCCGCACGGACACCACCTTCTCGGCGTGAACATTGGCCGGGATTGGATAGTTCGAGACTTCAGCCTCAGCCGCTTCGACCGCCGAAAGATGCTGCATGTACCATTTCCTGATTGGTGCCGGCGAAAGGCCGCCTGACTTTCAACTGCCACAAACGGACGCGTTCTGGCAGGGCAACCTGCCCTTGTAATTAGTCCATATCCGATAATTGGGTCAAGATCGCGCCCGGAAACGGCTTTCCAATTTGGGCCGCTCCAACAGTCGAACTGTTTCAATCCTCGGGCACGAAAGAGAATTCGGCGATCCTACGGTACGATCCTGCCTCAACACCACGAAAATTCCTGACGGCGGCGGAGGGCGCATCGGCGCGTATCCATCCACCGTTCATTTGAAAATTCCTGTGTTCTAAACCGATGTTTTTGCTATTGTCAGACGATTCCAGACCGATCCACGGCTGGATCTGAACGACAACTGCACAGCCAAGGGGAACGGCCCATGCTTAAAGAATTCCAAGAATTCATCTCCAAGGGCAACGTCATGGACCTGGCGGTCGGTGTCATCATCGGCGCCGCATTCGGCAAGATCGTCGATTCACTGGTCAACGACATCATCATGCCGATCGTCGGCGCGATTTTCGGCGGACTGGACTTCAACAACTACTTCTTTGGGCTTTCGTCGACCGTTACTGCAACTTCGCTGGCCGCGGCGAAGGAGCAAGGCGCGGTATTGGCCTATGGCAGCTTCCTGACCGTGGTACTGAACTTCCTGATCCTCGCATGGATCATTTTCCTGATGGTCAAGGGCGTCAACAATATGCGCCGGCGTCTCGAGCGCGAAAAGCCTGCCGCCCCGGCAGCACCGCCGCCCGCCGACGTTGCGCTGCTCACGGAAATCCGCGATCTGCTTGCCAGAAAGTAATCGCTGCTTTTGACTGGATCAAAAACCCGGTCGCTTGCGGCCGGGGTTTCTGCTTTTGCCGCTTGATGGATTGAACGCATGAACCTGATCGGAACTTTGCGCGCGGAAGCGCGCGCTGCCCCCGAAAGCGGCATCGTCGCCGTGGCAAACCATGGCCGTGGCCGCGAGGGGCTGATCCCGCTTTGGGTCGGCGAAGGCGACCTGCCGACGCCGGCGTTCATCACCGACGCGGCAGCAACAGCCCTGACGGGCGGCGAAACCTTCTACACCTGGCAAAAAGGCATTCCCGATTTGCGCCAGGCGCTTGCCCGCTACTATCAGCGGCATTTCGGCAGGGGTTTCAGCGAAGACGAATTCATTGTTACCGGCTCGGGCATGCACGCGATCCAGCTGGCGCTGGCGGCGATCGCCGGCAAGGATGACGAGGTCGTCTATCTGTCGCCGTCCTGGCCGAATTTTCCTGCCGCCACTGAGTTGGCGGGTGCGCGGGCGGTTGCGGTCAAACTCGACTGTTCCGACAATGGCTGGTCCTGCGATGTCGAAAAGATCGAGGCGTCGGTTACGCCGCGCACCCGGGCGATCTTTGTAAACTCCCCCTCCAATCCGACAGGCTGGACCGCCGACAGGCAGACACTGCAGGCGATCCTCGACCTTGCCCGGCGCAAGGGGCTCTGGATCATCGCCGACGAAATCTACTCGCGCTTCTATTACGACGGCGGACGGGCGCCCTCCTTCCTCGACATCGCAGGCGAGGAAGACCGCATCCTCTTCGTCAACAGCTTTTCCAAGAACTGGGCGATGACCGGCTGGCGCGTGGGTTGGGTCAAAACACACCCGGCGCTTCAATCCGTTTTCGAAAACCTGATCCAGTATTCGACGTCGGGCGTGGCGCAGTTCATGCAGCGCGGCGCGGTCGCCGCCCTCGACAAGGGCGATCCCTTCGTCACCGAGCAGGTGGACCGGGCAAGAATGGCGCGCGATCTGGTCTGCGCGATCCTTGCCGACACCGGGCGCGCCCGTTTCACGGTGCCACCGGGGGCGTTCTACCTGTTCTTCTCGATCGATGGCATTACTGACTCGCGGGCCGCGGCCTTCGACATGGTCGACCGCGCCAATGTCGGCCTTGCGCCCGGATCGGCATTCGGCACAGGCGGCGAGCCCTATTTCCGCCTGTGCTTCAATCGACGCCTCGACCAGTTGGAAGAGGCCGCCGAGCGGCTGGCGAAATGGATGCGGACGACGTGATCCGCTACCTCAGGTTTTTTCCGGGGCCGGTTTGGCGGGTCCGCTATCGTTGTTTTCCATGTCCTTGACGATACCCATGAAGCTGCGCAGGAAGCGCTCCATATAACCCATCGTCTTGTTGAACTCCTCCTCGGTGGGCAGCTTGGATTCGAGGCGTGCCGATAACGAGTTTTCCAGTGTCGCCACGCGCGTGTCGAGCGCCTTCACCGATGTCTGGAGGCGGTCGATCTCATCTTGAAAGGCAGCGCGTTCGTCGGCGGCCGTCCGGCAGACCAACTGGCCGTTCTGATCCTTGCATGTCGACATGGCGCCGGTCTGCGTATCCATGCGGACATAGCCGTCAGCCGATTTCTCCAACCGGTAACGGCCGCTGTCGTCGGCCTGTGCCGATGCCGTGACCAGCAAGGCAGTCGCGGCAGGAACAATGAGGTGTTGAAGACGCATCTCTTCCTCCATCGGTCGGTCGGTCGAGATTATCGCATGTTTCCGGCTGAAATGGGGAAGACCTTTGCCCTGCCCTTTCCCGCAGCCCGCATTGAGACTATAGCGCAGGCATGGCACAGACCATCTACAAGATATGCCCCGCAAGCCTTTGGCGCGAAGCGGAAAAGACACGCCGCTTCCTCGGCGCGCCGGTCGACATCGCCGACGGCTTCATTCATTTCTCCACAGCGGCGCAAGCGCGGGAAACGGCGGCAAAGCATTTTTCCGGGCAGGACGGCCTGTTGCTGGTCGCCGTCGACGGCGACCGCCTGGGCGATGCGTTGAAATATGAGCCGTCACGGGGCGGCGCGCTGTTTCCTCATCTTTACGGCGTTCTCGACCTCGACGCCGTAAGTTGGGTTCGCGCCTTGCCGCTTGCCGCCGACGGCCTACATGAATTTCCTGAAATGGATGGCCAATAAGCGTGCTCGATAAAATCGGCCAGAAAATCCTGTTCGCGCTGGACCCGGAAACGGCGCATGGCCTGTCCATCGCCGCGCTGAAAAGCGGGCTTCCAATCAGGACCGGCAGACCCGCCGACAGCCGGCTGAAGACAAGCCTATGCGGCATCGATTTTCCCAATCCGCTGGGCATGGCGGCCGGCTACGACAAGAATGCGGAAGTGCCCGACGCCCTGCTGGGCCTGGGCTTCGGGTTTGCCGAAGTTGGTACGGTGACGCCGCTGGCACAAGCCGGAAATCGCAAGCCGCGCATCTTCCGGCTTGTCGAAGACGAGGCCGTCATCAACCGGTTGGGCTTCAACAATGAGGGACACGAGGCGATGGAGCGCCGGCTGGTCGCCCGCAAAGGACGAGGCGGCATCGTCGGCGTCAATATCGGCGCCAACAAGGATAGCGCCGATCGGATCGGTGACTATGAACTCGGCATTCGCCGTTTCGCCCCGCATGCGTCCTATCTGACGGTCAACATCTCGTCTCCCAACACGCCCGGCCTGCGCGCCATGCAGGGGCAAGAGCAGCTTGCCGAACTGCTCGTGCGCGTCATGACGGCGAGAGCGGAAGCTTCCGCGCAGCCGCCGATCTTCCTCAAGATCGCGCCCGACCTTGTCGAAGCGGAACTCGAAGCCATCGCCGCCGAGGTGACGGCCAAGCAGGTGGACGGCGTCATCGTCTCCAACACCACGCTGGCGCGGCAGGACCTTCGCAGCAGGAGCGCTACCAGTGAAGCCGGTGGCCTTTCGGGAAAGCCGCTGTTCGAGCGCTCGACCATCGTGCTGGCCAAAATGCGCAAATTGCTCGGTCCCGACAGAGCCATCATCGGCGCAGGCGGTGTCGGCTCCACTGAAGCGGCGTTGGAGAAAATCCGGGCCGGCGCCGATCTGGTCCAGCTTTATACGGGCATGATCTATGCCGGGCCGGGCCTGCCGGCGCGCATCGTTTCCGGCATGGCCGAATTCGTCGGCAAGGAAGGCCTGCCGTCGATCCGCGACCTACGCGACAGCGACCTGTATCTCTGGGCGGCCAAGCCGCTTTAGAAGGGTGGCTTTAAAAGGCGGTTCGCACGCGCAGGCGCAATATAGCCAGCAGGCCGAACCCGCGCATCAGCAAAAAGATGTGCAGCGCCATCCACAGGCCGTTGTTGCCGAAAGGCGCCAGCGCCAGCATTGCGATCACAAAGGCCGCCAGGGACAGCAGCATCATGTTGCGCATGTCGCGCGACCATGTCGCCCCGATGAATATCCCGTCCATCTCGAACGCCAGCACGCCGCTCAGCGCCGTAAGTGCCGCCCATGGCAAATAGGCCGAGGCGACGGCGCGTACGTCCGGCGACGTGGTGATGAGGCCGATCAGGCTGTCGCCCGCCAGCAGCAGAACCAACATGGCCGCTGCCGCCAGTGCGAACCCCCAGATCAGCGTCAGGCGCACGGCCTGCCGAAATGCGGCCTCCGCACGGGCACCGATGGCCCGCCCCGCCAGCTGTTCGGCGGCGGTGGCGAAACCGTCGAGGAAAAAGCTGGCGACCATGAAGAAATTCATCAGCACCGCATTGGCGGCCAGCGTCACCGTGCCGAACTGCGCACCGTGGCGGGTAAACAGGGCAAAGGCCGCCAGCAGCGAGAACGAGCGGATCATGATGTCGCGGTTGAGCGCCATGGTGGCCACGAAGGCGCCTATGTTGAGCAGGCGGGCTTTCGACACGCGCGGCATACTCGCAAAGCGGCGGCTGAGGATGACCAGCCCGGCCAGCGCGGCGATGAATTCGCCCGAGACGGTTCCCCAGGCGACGCCCGAGACGCCCCAGCCCAATTTCAGGCCGAGCACGATGGAAAGGACGATGTTGATGCCGTTGAGAACGAGTTGCAGGAGCAGGCCGAGCCTGCCCTCGCCGCGGCCCAGCACATAGCCGAGGACGGCGTAATTGATCAGCGAGAACGGCGCACCGAGCAGGCGGATACGGATATAGGTATCCATGGCCTCGTTGACGCGCGGCTCAGTGCCCATGAACCATTGCCCGCCAAGCGACACGAGCGGCGCACATAGCGCCAGCACCAGACCGACCACGACCGCGATGAGCACGGCGCGCCAGAACACCGCCTGTTCTTCCAGCGTATCGCCACGCCCGAAAGCCTGCGCGACCAGCCCTGTCGTGCCGGAGCGCAGGAAATTGAAAGTGGTGAAGACCACGTCGAAGACAAGCGCGCCGGCAGCAAGTCCGCCAAGCAGGGCCGCATCGCCGAACTGACCGATCACGGCCGTATCGACAAGGCCAAGCAGCGGCGTCGTCAGATAGGCAAGCGTCATCGGTACGGCAATCGCCAGTACCGAGCGGTTCGAAACCGTAAACGGCCGGGCAGCCAATGTCGAAGCCTGATCCAGGGCAGCTTTCCTCAAGAAGTGTCGATCAACCGAAATATGCGGCCGGTGGTGCTATTTCCGGAAACTGGCAAGCCGCAGCAGGAGAAAGGCCGGAACAACGATCGCGGCCCCCAGCAGGATGTAGCCGAGGAAATGATCGAGAGCGCGGAAGCCCATGTTCCAGATGTCGAGGAAAAATTCCTTGATGCGGTAGAGCACGTCGAGTGGCGACCATCCGAAGGCACTCATCACCAGCCCGACGAGGAACGAGATGACGATGAGTTTCAGCAGCACCTTGATGGGACTGTCGCCGAGAAAGCGGTTCAATGCGGACAAGACGCGGCTCCAGATTATTTTGTTCGTCAAATAGCACGTGCAGACAATGCTTCAAGCCATCGGCGCTTCAAGCCATCGGCTTTGCGATTGCCCCACGACCCAGCTTCATGATAACGAGGCTGCTGCGCGGGTATGATGTAATGGTAGCTTGTCAGCTTCCCAAGCTGAACGCGCGGGTTCGATTCCCGCTACCCGCTCCATCTCTCACCCCCTAATTCTCCGCCAACGCCTTGCAAACAAAGGCATCGCGCGATACAGCCCATAGGGAGCCCGCTTGACTTGCTGCGAGATTGTGATACAATGTGAGATACAATCAGTAATACCGCGAGGCGACGAAGTGCGCTATTACCGGAAGGTCGATCCCGATCGCTACCTGCTGCCCCGACAGGGAATTTACTATTACTGGCGTCGTATTCCCGCCGTCGTCGCCGCGTTGGATTCGCGTTCACCTCTCGTCCGGATGTCGCTCAAGACCGACGACTTGGCGGAGGCCAGAGCCAAGCGGGACGCGCTGGAGGCGGCCGACAGCGACTATTGGCAAGCACTGATTCTCGACGAGGACGCGGACCAGGCACGCCTGCGGTACCAAGCCGCGGCTCGGCGGGCCGAGGCGCTGGGATTTTCCTACCGGACAAGTTCGGAACTGGCTTCGGGGTCGCTCGCCGAACTCGTCCGGCACGTGGTCGCGATCCTGCCGGCGGGGACGCCGCCCGTAGCGGAGGCTGCGGCCCTGGGACGCGAGGAGCGCCCGACGGTCAGTTGGTGGAATGCATACGAAGTCTACAAGAGCGTGATCAAGAAACAGGAACTGGCAAAAAAGAGTCCAGGGCAGTTGAAGCGTTGGGACAACACGAGAAAGGGCGCTATATCAAAATTCCTTTTGCTGACAGATAAAAAACCGATCGCGGACACGACGCGCGGAGACGGTCTGACCCTGCACAAATACTGGCTTGGCAGGGTAATTCCGGAGGATAAGACACAGAGAGGGTGTTCCCCGAGCACCGCCAACAAGCAGATCGGCATACTGCGGAACATTTTTTCGGAGTACTTCAAGCACCAGCAGGAGGACAGGAAGAACCCATTCTCCGATCTCAGCTTCAAGAACGACGGCGGGCGGAAGAGATTGCCGTTTGCGCCGGAGTGGATCCGGGACAAGATCCTCGCCCCCGGCGCGCTCGCGGCGATGAACGACCAAGGTCGCGGAATCACCCTGGCACTGATCGAAACAGGCTGTCGTCCGGCGGAGCTGTGCAACATCGTGCCAGAAGACATCCATCTCGACGAGGAGGTCCCTTACATACACGTAACGGCCCGCACCGACCCAGACGACACGAGAGACATAAAAACCGAACAGTCAGACCGGAAGATCCCGCTAGTCGGCGTCGCCCTGGAGGTGTTCAAACGGCATCCGAAGGGATTTCTTCGCTACAAGGACAAAGAGGACTCTTATTCGGCGATGGCCAACAAATATCTGAAGGAGAATGGCCTCAAGCCCAGCCAGCAGCATGCCGTCTATTCGCTCAGGCACTCCTTTGAGGACCGCATGCTGGAAGGGGGCATCGATATGGAGCTACGGGAAGTCCTAGTGGGGCATAAGCTCGAGAGGCCGTTGTATGGCGAGAAGGGCTCGTTGAAGTTTCGCCAGAAGGTCCTCAACCAGATAGCTTTCGACTTCGATCCAGCGATCGTCTGACGCGCTCCCGTATCTCGTCCAGCGTCGCAGCCCGTTGCCTCATGGCCGCTAGCTCCGCGCTCAGCCTGTCGTAGATGGGCAGATAGGCGGCGCCGCGTTTTTCGTCCCTGACAATGGCTTGGGCACCACGGTCCATGCACAGCTCGAGCAGTTCGGCCGTGATTGCCGGTCCGGAGCCGGCATCTGGAACGTCGAGCGAGGGCATCTTCTCCATGGGGCCGCCGCTACTAAACGAGCTGCCACCTCGGCAAAGCTAGGCGGCATTCTCCTCATACTCGCCGTCCACGCCGCGTCGCCGCGCCGCTCGGCGGGCGCGAATTGTATCTATTTTGGCACTCACGGTCAAATCGCGGAATTTCACTTAGCGCTTTAATGTCAACAATTTAGAATGAGTCCTTGATATATGACTTCAGGATTCATTCCCTCTCCAAAAGACTCGATGTTCGCGGTCCCTCTATAGTCGGTTCCTGACCAAGGATTCGAAGAGATCCGACTCGAAACTGCAGGGACGCGCGGGGATAAGGGTGGGATCGACTGCGCATTGGGCTCCGAGTTGTGCAGCATAGCCGCATTTGTCCTCCTTCAAAGAGGCGACAAGGTCGGCATCAGACATGTTGGCGGCGCCGGCCAGGCCCTGGGCGATAAGGATGGATTTCAGCTCGGTTTGCAGCCCGTCCGCGACCAATTGTTGTTCCAGAGCTTCCACGTTCGCGACGAAGTTACCGACGAACGGCCATTCCCGCGACTACCTTGAACCCAAAGACAATGTTGACCTCTCGTCAGCCGTGGTGGTCCGCCCTATCTTGCCAGAATGTGTAACGATTACGAACAACACATCGTTTGGGGAGAGTATCGCGAACTTATGCGGCAACTGGAATTGGAGATTCCTCCGCAACACACCGAACTGGACTTGCCGATGGCAGACGACGTCAAGATCGGCGACACCGGACCCGTGATGCGAAGTGCAGGTGAGACGATCGAACTCGTGTCGATGCGTTTCGGTTTTCCCCCGGCAGATCCAAAAAGCGGTCCGATTTTCAATTTCCGCTCGGAAGGCCGAAGGTTCACGGAAAGCAAGCGCTGTCTCGTTCCTGCGAGCGCCTTTTTCGAATTCACGGGAAAGAAGTATCCGAAGGCCAAGCACAGGTTCACACTGCAAAATTCACCCTTCATGGCGATCGCGGGCCTTTGGCGTGACGGCGAGGGTAACCAGCCTCCGTCCTTTGCAATGCTGACGACGGAACCTGGGCCGGATGTCAGGCCCTATCACAATCGGCAGGTGGTCGTATTGCGTCCCGAAGACTGGGCATCCTGGATTCATCTTACGAAGCCTGAAGCTGAGCTTCTCAGGCCACTTCCCGCAGGATCGCTTGATGTTCAAACCGTGCGACCCGGCTCCGACTAGCGACCACCGGCGCCCTGGGGGTCGACATGGTAAAGCGCAGTGCCGGACTGTTGATATTTCGTCGAACAGAGGCGGAACTCCAAGTGCTGCTCGTCCATCCCGGCGGACCGTTCTGGGCGAAGAAGGATGCGGGGGCGTGGTCCATACCGAAAGGACTCGTCGACGACGGCGAAGACGAATTGGCGGCCGCGCAGCGCGAGGTCGAAGAGGAAATTGGAACAAGGATCCATGGTCGTTTCGAGCGGCTTGGCGAGTACAAGCAACGCGGTGGAAAAGTCGTCATCGCCTGGTCGGTCGAGGCTAACATCGACATCGACCTGACAGCGATCACCAGCAATACGTTCACACTGGAATGGCCGCCCCGGTCCGGCCAGATGAAAGAGTTTCCCGAAGTGGATCGCGCCGCCTGGTTCAGTCTGGCCGAAGCCGACAGCAAAATCCTGGAAGGTCAAAAGCCCATTTTGTCGGACTTCGCGCGCCGACGGGAGGGGCGTTGATGCTCGGCTGCCTATTTCGATAATTCGATCCATACAGGGGCGTGATCGCTAGCGTGCTCCCAACTCCTCACGTCCTTGCCTACACCTGCGGCCTTCAGCCGACGAGCGACGGATGGACTCAGCAGAAAGTGGTCGATCCGCAGGCCCGCATCGCGCGCAAAGGCGTTCCTGAAATATTTCCAGAAGGTATAGATGCGCTGGTCCGGGTGAAGGTGACGAAACGCATCCGTCCAGCCTTGCGCAACAAGATCGTGATAGGCGGCACGCACCTCCGGCCGGAACAGCGCGTCGTCACGCCAGCGCTCGGGCGCGTAGACGTCCAAATCCGTCGGCATGACATTGTAATCTCCGGCGAGGATGACGGGTATGTCGAGTGCGAGGAGCGAGGCTGCGTGTTCCGACAGCCGCTGGAACCAGCGCAGCTTGTAATCGAATTTCGGACCAGGTGCAGGATTGCCGTTCGGAATGTAAAGGCAGGCCACAATCATTCCGTCGATGGCCGCCTCGAGATAGCGGCTGTGACTGTCATCGGGATCTCCTGGCAATCCCCGGCGGGTTTCGATCGGCTCTTTCCCCCGCGCAAGGATGGCAACGCCGTTCCAGCTTTTCTGTCCATGCCATATTGCACCGTATCCGGCCTTCTCGATCTCTTGGATCGGAAAGCGGTCGTCTGGTGATTTCAGTTCCTGAAGACAAACGACATCGGGTTGGGCTTCTCCCAGCCATCGTACGAGAACGGGCAAACGACCGTTTACGCCGTTGACGTTGAAACTGGCGATCTTCAACTGCAGAGTCCGAGTTTCATGGAGCGACCCTCCCACCCCTACATAAGCCGAGCGTCGGGTTCTGCCAGGCTTTCATCGTGGGCAATGTCTGCGGCGTGATCAAATAAGACGCATCCTCATGCCTCGCTAAATGCCTCCGCCGATTATCGGAAATCCCGCGTCCTCACCCTGATTTGCTCGATATGCGCGTCTGAATTGTCGCTGTTCCGCAATTTCGGCCCGCCGCGCGGATCAAGACCGGGGCCGCCATGGTGGAATTCATCGCCTCGGCCATGCGGCAACGGGAATGCTGCGTCTCGATCACCAACGCTGGCGAGATCGGCCGACAGGTCGGTCAGCCGATGTGCGACGAGATGCACGACATCCCCTTCACGCTGGATGCGGCCATGGACGCCGATCATGCCGGCTGACAGCACAATGCGCCGATGTTTCTCGAAGATCTTCTCCCACACTACCAGATTGGCGATCCCGGTTTCGTCCTCGATTGTGATGAACATCACGCCCTTTGCCGACCCCGGCCGCTGGCGGACTAGCACGATGCCCGCAGCTTCCAGCCAACGGCCGTCGCGCGCGGCCATGGCGTCTGCGCAGGAAACGATGCGCCGCCGACGAAGGTCCTCCCGGAGAAAGCTGACGGGATGGTCGCGCAGCGTCAGCCCGACATGACCGTAATCCTCGACTACCTCGCCGCCAGCCGTCATCGGCCGCAGCGGTACGGCAGGTTCGTGGATTTCCGGAACGGTTTCGGCGTCCCGGATCGATGCGGCGGCAAACAGGGGCAAAGGCTCGTCCCGTAGCGCCTTGATCGCCCAAAGTGCCTCCCGCCGCGCGAGTCCTAAGGACGGGCGGAAGGCATCGGCCTCGGCTAGCTCCACGAGGGAAGCGGCTGGAACGCCCGCGCGTCGCCAGAGATCGTCGACCGAGGCAAAAGATCGGTCTGCGCGAACGGCAACGATCCGGGCGGCATCGGCATTGGCCAAGCCCTTGACCATCCGCAAGCCAAGACGGACGGCAAAACTATCCTCCCGGTCGGTCGGCTCCAGCGTGCAATCCCAGCGCGAAGCATTGACGCAGACCGGGCGGACCTCGACACCGTGGGCAATTGCATCGCGGACGATCTGCGCTGGCGCATAAAATCCCATCGGCTGGGCGTTGAGAAGTGCTGCGCAAAAGACGTCAGGATGATGGCATTTCAACCAGGACGAAGCATAGGCGATCAGCGCGAAGCTCGCGGCATGGCTTTCCGGAAACCCGTAGGAGCCGAATCCTTCGAGTTGGCTAAAGGTCTTCTCCGCGAATTCGCGCTCGTAGCCATTTTTCATCATCCCGGAGATCAGCTTCTCTCCGAATTTGCTGACGCCGCCTGTATGCTTGAACGTCGCCATGGCCCGGCGTAACTGGTCGGCCTCCCCCGGGGTAAACCCGGCACATTCAATGGCGACCCGCATCGCCTGTTCCTGGAACAGCGGTACGCCGAGCGTCTTGCCGAGCACCTTTCCAGTTCGGGCTTGGGATAGACGATGTCCTCCTTTCCCTCCCTGCGACGCAGATAGGGATGCACCATGTCGCCCTGGATCGGGCCTGGCCTGACGATCGCCACCTCGATGACGAGATCATAAAAGGTGCGTGGCTTTATTCGCGGCAGCATGGACATTTGCGCGCGGGATTCGATCTGGAAGGTGCCAAGGGTGTCGGCTTTGCGGATCATCGCGTAGGTTTTCGCGTCCTCCGGCGGAATGCTCGCCAGATCGAGATTGATCCCCTTATGCGCGGAAAGGAGATCGAATCCTCGCTTCATGCAGGAAAGCATACCCAACGCCAGACAGTCGACCTTCATGAATTTCAGGATGTCGATATCATCCTTGTCCCACTCGATTACCTGCCGATCCTTCATCGCCGCCGGCTCGATTGGCACAAGATCATCGAGACGGTCGTTGGTGAGCACGAACCCGCCGGGATGCTGTGAGAGGTGGCGCGGCGTGCCGATCAGTTCGCGGGCAAGTTCAAGCGTTAACCGCAAGCGGCGGTCGCCAAGATTGAGATTGAGTTCTTCGGCATGTTTCGGGTCGACGCCCTCCTTCGACCAGAACGAGATCTGGCCGGACAGCATCTTGATCAGATCTTCGGTGAGGCCGAGCGCCTTGCCGACATCGCGCAATGCACCCTTCGAACGATAGCGGATAACGGTCGAGCAAAGTGCGGCATGGTCACGGCCGTAGGTCTCGAACACCCACTGCATGACGATTTCGCGCCGTTCATGTTCGAAATCGACGTCGATGTCGGGCGGCTCGCGCCGCTCCTCGGAGACGAACCGTTCGAACAGAAGATCGTTGAGGTCTGGATCGATCGAGGTGACGCCGAGCACGAAGCAGACCGCGCTGTTGGCGGCGGACCCTCTGCCCTGGCAAAGGATTCCTTGGGAGCGGGCAAAGCGAACGATGGAATTCACCGTCAGGAAGTACGGCGCATATTCGAGTTTCTCGATCAGCCGCAATTCGTGCATGAGCGAGGCGCGCACCTTGTCGGGAAGGCCTTCGGGATAACGCTCCGCGGCACCCTCCCAGGTCAGGTGTTCGAGCGCCTGTTGCGCCGTCAGGCCCGGCATCGTCTTTTCTTCCGGGTATTGGTAGGCGAGTTCATCCAGCGAGAAGCGACAGCGTTTCGCGATCTCGACGGTGCGGGCAAGCGCTTCCGGATAGCGGCCGAACAGGCGTGCCATTTCCTCGCCAGGCTTCAGGTAGCGATCGGCGTGGCGCTCGCGCCGGAACCCCGCGTCGTCGATCGTGCAATTGTGCCGGATGCAGGTGACCACGTCCTGCATCAGACGCCGCACCGGGGCGTGGAACAGGACATCATTGGTAATGACGGTCGGCACGCGCATCGAGACCGCCAGGTTCGAAAGCTCGTGCAGGCGCAACTGGTCATTCGGCCGCCGCCGAAGCGTCAGCGCCAGATAGGCGCGGTCGCCAAAGGATTCGTGCAATCGCCTCAAGCGGAGGCCGCAGATATCGTCGGCTTCGTCGGGTACAAGGACGGTGATCAATCCTTCGCCATAGGCGACGACATCGTCCCAGCCAAGAATGCATTTGCCTTTGCCGCCCCGTCCCTTGCCGAGCGACAGCAAGCGGCAAAGCCGTGCATAGGCGGGACGGTCGGTGGGGTAGACCAGGACCGACAGGCCGCCAGTAAGATCGAGACGGCAGCCGACGATCAGGCGCACCCCGGTTTCCTTGGCCGCCTGGTGGGCACGGACAATCCCGGCGACACTGTTGCGGTCCACGACGGCCAGCGCCTCGATGCCAAGTGCGGCGGCCTGCGAAAACAATTCCTCGCAACTGCTCGCTCCGCGCAGAAAGGAAAAATGCGAGGTCACCTGCAATTCCGCATAGCGTGCGACGCCGCTCACCCGAATACTCCATGCAGGAACCATTTGTGCGAGCCCGTCGCCGCATCCTCCCCGTCACCGGCGCGGTAAATCCAGAAGCGCTCGCCGGAATCGTCCTCGACCTGGAAATAATCCCGGACAGCCGTCAACTCGGCGTCGCGTTTCCACCATTCGCCGAAAACACGCTCGGGACCGTCGGCGCGGCGGACGCGGCGGCGGATGCCACGCCAGGTGAACGTGACGGGGGGATGATCGGGCAGGAGCGCCACCGTCTCGATCAATTCCGGCGTCGTCAGCAATCGTGTCGGCCGCGGCCAGCGGCTCGGCCAAACTTCTCCGCAATCGGGTGCCGTAGGAGCAATCCGCTGGACCGACCGTTCCGGAACGTCACTGGCCATCGGTGCAAAGCGATAGAGCCGCTCTTCGCCGATGCGATTGGCGAGCGTATCGATCAGATCGGAGACATCGGCCTCAGGCGCTTCGATCAGTGAAGAGATCGTCTGCTTGTGTTTCAGCGGTTCGGCTTCGGTCGCGGCCAACCGCATGAGTTCGATGCCGAAGCCAGGATCGATCGTCTCGATCTTGTTGGTGAGAAGCCGTGCCAGCCGTTCTGCGTCACGCACAGGCTGCGCCGTACCGACACGGATTGCCTCGACACGGTTGTCGACGCGGTAGAGCAGCAGATCGAGACGGCGCGCACCATGTCCCCTGATCTCGAGCAATGAACAAAGTTCCGCAACGAGCCTTGCCGTATATTTGGCGATGGTCTCGGCGGCCCCGATCGGCTCGCCGAATGCGCGGCGGACCTCGGCGATTTCGGGCGGCCGGACCGGTTCGATCGGTTCACCGAGGCGGTTCATCGCCTGGTCAAGCCGACGGCCGAGTTCAGGCCCGAAACGCAGGGTTAGCGGTGCACGCGGTTTTGAGGAGAGATCGGCAATATGGTCAAGGCCAAGCCGCCGCAGACTGGCGACCATCTCTGTCGGCAAGCGCAAGGCTGCTATCGGCAGTTGCTGGATCGCAGTTGTACTCTCCCCTGGGAGCACGACATGGATCGGCAGCGCGCCAAAGCGGGCAAGCGCATGCGCCGCACCCCAGCTATCGGCGATCGCGGCACGAGCCGTAATGCCGGACGCGGCGAGCCGTTCCACCATATCGGTGAGCATAACGGTCTCGCCGCCATGAAGATGATCAGCGCCCGTCGTATCGATGACCAGACCGTCGGGGGAATCGGCGGCAACGATCGGCGCATAACGCCGGAGCGCCCACACTGCGAGCCGAGCCAGCGCCTCGGTACCCGTCCATCGCAGAGGTTTTCCGGAAACGTAATGACGCGTTCGCGCGGAAGGAAGATCCTGCCATAAAGTTCTTCGCGGAAACGCTCGAACCGATGGCTGAGGCCTATCGGACATCCAACTATGCAGAGGTCTTCCGCCTCTATGGCAGTCGTCCGGCGATCCACACGCAAGCGGATAAGCTCGCCTGGCGGAACGACATGGACCGGCTGTTGAATCTCCGCAACGAAGGCACCATCGGCGCCGTGCTCGATCATTTGCAGGCAACGAAACGTCCGGTCCTTCCCGATCGGGTGCTACGCCGCGAGGATGAACTGCGGCAGTTCAACGGCGAGCCGATACCTGACGACGCCACAGGTCTCCAGCGGCATGACGCGTTGCGAGCGGTGGCGTACGCCGAAGTGATCTCGTTGGTGAAGTTCGTCGAGAAGCAGTCGCCCTTCGCGACCCAACACAGCGTCAAGGGCGCGGAATTCGAGAACGTCCTAGTGGTGCTTGGCGGCGGCTGGAACCACTATAATTGGCCCATATTGCTGGAGCTCATCGAGACCAAAGCGCTGACGGCAGCCAACAGTAAGGGCTACTTCCGCGCGCGAAATCTCTTCTATGTCTCGATCTCGCGACCGATGAAGCGGCTCGCCGTGCTGGCGACGCAAACCCTGTCCAACACGGCATTGACGTCAGCGATCAAGCTGTTCGACGGCAACGTCGAAGCGCTCGACGTAGCGGTCTGATGACGGGGACGTCCAGCTTAGGTATCGACTCCCGGTGGTTCGCTACACCCCACGTTGCTGCATTCACGTGAAAATTCTGCGGCTGCCCCAGCACGATCAGATTTACGATCCGAAAGCCCATCATGGCTCCGCCACCAAATCTGATAAAGGGGATTACCATGGATAGCTCCAGCCGGCCCAACAATGTCCGCTTTCAGTAGAAGATTCCGATCGTATGAATTTCCGAGGCTTCTGTCTGGCGGTACTGTGATCCGCAAATTGGAGCGACCTTGAAGCGGATCTACGGCTTCAGCCATTGCCGCCACAACAAGGCCCCATCTCATTCGTGAACGGTCCTGCCCGATATCTCGGCCCGCATCGCGCGAATACCGGCCGCGGCAAAGCACACACCATGATGGAGAAGGGAGCCGGAATCCGCCATATCGGTGTCCCCCCCTGCGAGCGCTGAGAGCCGGCCCCGTGCACTCAACGACATGTAGAACATGCTGAGCGTGAAAAAATACGCCCGGAAGGCCGCCTTGTTGTCGAATTCGGGGATGATTGCCTTGAACGCCTTTACGCCCGTTCGCTGGACTTCATCAAAGTACTTGACCGCGACGGTTCGCGACCACTCGTCATCGTGATAGGCGCTTCTGATAACAAATTTCGCGAATTCTCTCGTAGGCTCTCTTTCGTCATTCGTCAGGTCGATCCACGGTTTGATCAAGATCTCTATTAATTTCTCGATCGATTGTTCTTCATCGGGATTTTTGCTGCTCATAAAATCGCTTATGAGGCTCATTCGATGACGGTTCATCTCGGTCATATGACGATCGAATACCGCCTCGAAAAGCTGCTCTTTGGTTTCATAATGGTAATGGATGAGGGACTGACTGACATCCGCCATGCGCGCTATGTCACGCATTGAAGTGCCCTCGAATTCCTTGCACGCGAACAATATCGCCGCCTGATCCAGGATGACGTCCCTCTTGCTCGTATCGGAGGTTATGCGGTCGTTCCGATCTTGAGACTTAATCTTGGCGATTGTCATGAGATAGCAGCTTTACCCAAATGTTCTACCGCGATGCGGAACGTTATATTTCCCGACCGACCTGAGTCCAGAGCGAGGTTCAAGTACACGATGCTCACGGGTGCTTTCCGCCACTACGTTCACCACAGATACGGCGGCGGAAACCTCTAATTTCCAGCCCCGGCACTGGCCTCACCGCTCCCGGTCATGACCGGGAAAGAAAATCATAGACGACCTTGTTGAATTCATGTGGGCGCAGTTGCGACGCGACGTGGGCGCCATCGGCCAGAATAACCAGTTCCGCGCCCGGGATGATTTTGGCCAGTTCCTCGGAATAATAGCGCGGGGTCAGATGGTCGTTTTCCACCCCAACCACCAGCACTGGAACGGCAATCTGTGAGAGGCGTTGCGTTTGGTCAAAATCCAAAAGCGCCTGGATACGGCTGTCGACGATATCGGTGTCGAAATCCTCTCCGTAGACGGAGGTATCGTCCTCGTCCGCGCTATCCCGGATCCACCAGCTCGGATTGAGGAAGATCGAAGCTCCGCGAATATAGGCCGACGCCCCCGCCTTCAACAATTCGCGGCGCACCTCGAAGCACCTGCGGAAGAAATTATCGGCACGTGTCCAGGTGGCGTACATGACGGCACTGCGGATGCGCTCCGGGTGATCGAGGCACAGGATCTGGGCGATCGCGCCACCCGTCGAATGCCCTACCAGATGGGTACTGCTGATGCCGAGCACATCCATCAGGCCGATCGTATCCGCCGACATCTGCTCCAGCGAATAGCGGATCTTCGATTTTGTGCTCTGCCCCGTGCCCCGATGATCGTGAATGATCACGCGGAAATGCTTGGCGAACGCCTCGATCTGCGGCGTCCAGTACGAGCCGACCCCGCCAAGACCGGACACGAACATCAGCGGCGGGCCTTCGCCGTACTCCTCGTAGTAGATCTCACAATCTGAAAGTTGGGCAATGGGCATCCGAAAACCTTAGTATTAATGGCGCTTGAGGAGCGGCTGACTGCATCGGTTCGAGCTTGCTCGGCTTCTGTCGGTCGCCTCACGCATCCCCGATGTGAGCAACCGATGCGATCTCGACGAGAAATTCCTTCCTGACCAATTCGGATATGATGCAGAACCGGGCGGGAGGATTGGGAAAGTAGCTCGAATAGATCTCGTTCATTCCCGCGTAATATTTGGCGTCGGAAATGAAGATCATGTTGTAGGCGATGTCTTGAAGCGAGCCGCCCGCCGCCTCGACCACGCCCTTGATCTGCTCGATCACATGGCGGGTTTGACCCAGGATATCGCCGGGGTGCGCGACAGCGCCTGCCTGGTCGATTGCCAGTGTCCCTGAAACATAAAGGGCGTTGCCGGCGCGAGCGCCGTGAACGTAGGGGGCGATGGGCTTGGATGCCCCGGCGGGAACGATGGGAATGAACATGGTACTTCCTTCCGTTGCTGTGACTAATGGCTGTGAAAAGCGGCGCTCAGGTCGAACCGCGGCGGCGGTAACGGGCCCCGATGGTCGCGAAAATGAGCACGGCCCCGGCGAAAAGCTGCTGCGTATAGGCGGGAGCCCCCAGGATCAGGAGACCCGTCGTGCCGGTCTCGATGAGATAGACGCCGATGACGGTGCCCACGACATGGAAGTGCCGCCGCGCCAGCGTCACCGAGCCCAGGAACGCGGCCGCGAAGGTCGGCAGCAACATGCTTGCGCCGAACAAGGGGGTCAGCGAACCCTGGCGGGCCGTATAGATCAGGCCTGCGAGCGAGCCGAGAATGGCGGCGATGACAAAGGCGGTAATGATCTGCCGGTCGACCCGGATACCGGACATCCGGCTTGCCGCGCGGTTTCCGCCGGTCGCATAGATATGGCGGCCGGTGGCCGTGTAGCGAAGGGCCACGATGAGAACCGCGCTCAGCACCAGAAGATAGAATACCGGTGCCTGGATGGTGCCTATGCGCCAGTCGCCCAGCTTCAGGAAGGCCTTGGTAAATCCGCTGAAGATGACGGAGTTGCCGGTTATCCAGAGCGTCAACCCATCGAGCAGGCTGGAAACGCCGATGGTCGCGATAAGAGCGGGCATCTGGTAGCGGGTGACGAGGATGCCGTTGACCAGGCCGATGATCAGCCCGAGCAATACGACGACAGGGACGACCAACGTCACGCCGATGCCCATTTGCGTGACCAGCACGGCGGCCATCGCGCCGGCAAAAGACGCCGTTGCGGCAATCGACAGATCGAATTCGCCCACGGCAAGCACGACGGTAAGGCCGCAAGCGAGCATAGCAAGAACCGCGCCGTTATTGAGAATGGAGGCGAGGTTTTCGCCGCTCAGGAAAACCGCCGGTTCCAGAATGCCGAACACGGCGATCAGAAAACAGAAGAAGAAGACTGGCGCGAGCGTGCCCCAATCCACTCTGCTCTTGCTGCGCGGTTCAGGCCCGTCAGGCAGTTCCGGCTTGGCTTTCCTTTCCGTGGTTACCATGGTCATCAGCTTTGTTCTTCTTCATCGAGGAGTGAGTGAAGGATGCGATCCTTGTTGATTTCGTCTCCGGACAATTCGGACCGGAAGTGGCCGCTGGACAAAATGAAGACGCGGTCGGACAGCCCCACCAGTTCCTCGGTGTCGGAGGAGACCAGCAGGATGGACACGCCCCGTTTCGTCAGGTCGCGGATCAACTCGTAGATGTGAGATTTGGAACGGATATCGACGCCGTGCGTCGGCTCATCCAGAAGAAGCAGCTTGATCGGCGCGGAAATCCAACGCGCAAAAATCGCCTTCTGCTGGTTTCCGCCCGACAGTTGCGTCATGAGCGCGTCGACCGAGGGCATCTTGACCGCGACACGGGCGGCGTCGCGCGATGCGGATGTGCGCTCGTGCCCCAATTTCAGAAAGCCGCGTCCCGAATAACGCTTGGCCCATGGCAGGGTGATGTTCTTCCAGATAGGCAAGGTGTCGACGAAGCCGTCGGCTATCCGGTCTTCGGTCACCAGGCCTATGCCGGCATCCAAGGCATCCGACGCAGATGCAAACCGACAGACTTTCCCGTCGAGACGGATTTCGCCTTCGGTGTGCTTGACCTCGCCATAGATCGTCTTGAGCAGGCGGGAACGCCCGCTGCCGCCGAGGCCCGCGATCCCCACGATCTCGCCGGGGTAGAGCTTGAGATCCAGGCCCTTCAATTTGGCGTCGCCGAGGCCCGCGAGTTCAAGGCGGGGAGACGAACCAGCGTGCGTTGGAGAAGCGTTGGGCTTTGAGAAGAGATCGTCCACATCGGACCCGACGATATGGTTCACGAGGTCCCGGTGCGAAATCCCCGCGACGGGCAGGGTGGCCACGCGCCGGCCGTCCCGCATGACCGTCACGCGGTCTGCGATGCGGAAGATTTCTTCAAGCCGATGACTGACATAGAGGATGGCGATGCCCTGGTCGCGCAAGTGCTTGATCTGCGTGTGGACCGTGCGAACTTCCAACTCCGTCAGCGAGGCGGTGACTTCGTCGAGCACCAGCACGCTCAGGCCACGGCGCAACGATCGCGCGACGGCGACAAGCTGGCGCTCGGCCGGCCCCAGATTGATCAAGGGCTGTCGAGGATCGGCATGGATGCCGACCTTCAGCAGGTCCTTTTTCGCGGCGATGTGCTCGGCGGCCCAGTCGATCAGGCCAAGTCCATTCCTGCGGAAAGGCACGCCCAGCAGCAGATTTTCGGTGATGCTGAGGTCCGGCACATACATCGGAATCTGGTGGACGAAACCGATCCCGTGTTCGAGCGCCGCGCCGGGATGACCAAACTGTACTGGTTTTCCGTCCAGCAGGATCTGACCCTGGTCGGGTTGATGGTCTCCGGCCAGAATCCGGATCAGCGTCGATTTGCCGGCGCCATTCTCGCCCACCAGGGCATGGATCTCGCCCGCATGCAGTTCGAAACTGACATCGTCCACGGCCACCGTCGGCCCGAAGGTCTTGCCGATGTTGCGGAAGGCGAGGACCGTTGACGCAGCTCCCGCCTCGGTCGCGTCGCCCGGCGTGTTCGCCATCACGATTTGATCATGTGTCTGCATAGGAAATCGCATCCGCAGTCTGTCGGAACTCGGGCATGATTGGGGGATGTGAGGCCCGCGGGGGGCCTCACATCCGTTGTGGCAAGGCGGCGCGCCTTAGCGGGCGGCGGACCACATCTCCTTGTACTTGGCCTTGAAGTCGAAGTTGATGTCGTAGGACTTGCCTTCCGCCGGCACGTTGGTGCTGTCGGTCAGCTGAATGGGGAAGTCCTTGTTGACGCCGACCTCTGCGCCGTTGAGCGCGCGGTTGCACTCGTCGATGCCGGCCCAGGCAACCCACTCCAGTCCCCAGCTGATGGTGGCGGCCTGGGAGCCGCCGCTGCGGATGGAGTCGTAGGCGATCGGTTCGCCGTCGAACGCAAGGCCCTTGATCTCGGTACGGTCGCGTTGTGCTGCCGTTTGCAAGAGGGGAACCAAGGCATCGTCAAATGGGCCGATGATCCACTGGAAGCTGTCCTTCGGATATTTGGTAAGGATGGCTTGCATCTTGGTGATCTGGCCGGGAGCGCCAGCCGCCAGTGAATAATCTTCCTCGTGCACGATGGTGGCGACCCCGCCGCCATGCTTTTCAAGATAGCTCTTGAACCCGGCCAGGCGGACCGAAAGCTGGGGAAGCTGGGGCGAGTCGAAAATCACGACGCCACCGCCGCCATGCGCCACGACATAGGCGCCCAGCAATTCACCGGCCGCGTGGTAGTCGAGACCAAAGCCGATATCGCCGCCAAACTCCTTCGGATCATCGGAGAAGCCAGTGACGAAGGCGACGCCCTTGTCCTTGCCGCGCTGAATCTGGGACCGGATATCGCGAGCGGGAGAGGCAAGTGTCAGCACGCAGCTGACGCCACGGGTGATGGCGGCATCGACCGCTTTCTGCGCAACGGCCGGATCGCCCTTGTTGTCGATCGGGAAGGCTTCCCAGCCGATCGCCTCGGCAGCCTCTTTCGCGGACTTGAACAGGAACTGGCATACGCCGAGCGACAAGGGGCATGGCATTACCGCCACGCTTGCCTTCTCGATGGGCTTGGGCGAACTGTCCGCCCCGGTCCATGTGACGCCGCCCTGGTCGAGCGGACTGCGCGACATCTTGCTCTGGCGGGCAGCGTCGACGACGGTTTTGGCAAATGCGACGGGATCGGCCTCCTGCGCGGACGCGCTTCCCGTCGAGGCGATGCCGCCTAGCAGAACCATTGCGGCCCCGCCCATGATACTCCAATCTTTCAAATTCCTCAGTAGTTTCATCTTTCCCTCCCTTTAGATTTATGCTGACGCGTGAAGTGCTTGCATGTGCTTCTCTTGACAGGATCTGTATTCGCGAAGGCGCTCCCGGTACTCAGGCGTCATCTGTTCCGGGCCCCAGATGTGACCGTAGTCGACTTTCACATCGACACTGCCGACGCCTTCGATCTGCTCGAGTTTTTGCTTGGCGGTGATCTGGAACAGGGCGGCCATCATGCAGCCCGGTTCGGTTATATACAGGGTGACCTCGACGTCCGCGCTGTCCGTGGCCTGCATGATGTTGATGTCACCTACCAACCCCATCGAGACCAGCCCGGCAGGCGCGCCCGAAGCAATGCTGCAAGGGTCGACAATAGCTTCCAGGGTTTGCGCGATGGACTCGCGCAATTCTGCGTTATTCATGAAGTCCTCCGATCTTATGCGGCTGAGCGCTTGAGCGCCGAATAGGGCGCCTTCAGACGGCGAGGCTTTGCAAATTCGTCCGAGGACGTGGCTTGCTTGACCTCTTCCATGTTGAGGCCGAGCAGGTTTGCGGCGTTCAAACCGAGGATCTTGCGCTTGGCCTCCTCGGTCAGCTCCGGAAATCCGTAGCCGTCGACAAGATCCCTCGGCATCTCGATGTTCCAGAAAGCTTCTTCGTACCAGCGAGAGTGACCTACCAGACCGCCCATCGCCCACAGGATCCGATCGGTGAAGCCGTTCATCATCAGTGTCCCGATGATCTCCAGGAACTTGCGCGGCGACCGGGCAAGCAGAGCGGTCGTCCCTTCCGTGCTGACCGTAATGTTGGGATGCCACTGCATCTGCGCGACGGTTTCTTCCATGAACGCCCAGCCGCCGTGAACGATCTCGAAATTGATGTCCGGGAAAGCGCGTGCCGCCGCCCCGACCTCGAAGGGGAAATAAGGTTCGATCGGAACCGGTCCCATGACGATCGCCTTGTGGATGGCGACGGTCTTGATGCCGTGCTTGCGCACTTTTTCAAAAATGGGAAACAGCAACTTCTCGTCGTCGATACCGTAAGTACGGAGTTCGCCAGAGATCATGTCGTGCGGGTAAAGCTTGATGCCCGATACCCGATGGCGCTCCACCAGTTCGTCGACACGATCCAGCGCGTTTGGCTGGTGAGGAGAAATGCCGCCATAGAGGAAGACGCGACCCGGCCACCGCTCGCGCATCTTTTCGCCAACCCACAAGGGCGAGCCGCCATCCTTGAAGTAACCGTAGAGCGGAAGCTCATGGTAGATGGTGGCGTCCGTGTGGCTCTCGCCGAAAATGACTTCGCCGGTCAGGTCGGGATCACAGATATCATTGTCGAATGTTCGCTGATCGAGGACCAGATCAGGCCGCCCCTTGGGCGCGTATTGCGTGTGCATCTGATAGACGCCGTTCGCAATACCATCGGCATATGGCTGACCGATGCGATTGCTGTCTGCGAAATTATAAGCGTGCGCAATGGCATCAAGGACAAAAACGTCGTTAAGCATAAGTTCCTCCCAAAAGGCTCGGAGAGTCTCGCATCTCCCATCCTGTCGACCTTCCAGCTCCCTGTCTGATCGATCGATCAGTAGACAATCGCTAAAAGATCGACTTGTCAACAGGTCGGCGAAAGAAGAGTTCTTCCGGTCCTGCCGTCCGTAGCGAAATCTGCTCCGGCGGGTCGGTTAAGCTACCGAAATGGCCCTACATTTGCGCTCAATTGGTTCCGCCCCAGGACGATCATCCGGCGGCCGCAGCACGGAGGCGACGGTCGCTGCCAATTTTCTTTTCATGGCTCCATGGTTGTCCCAGTAGCGAGCATGCGTCGAGACATAACGAACGTCTTAAAATTGGGGCCGACTGCGGACAGGCAGCTTCTGGCTTCAGAACGAAGATTGCAGACATTCAACCTGCTGGAATTAAGGTCGTGATCTGACCCTTAGCGGTCACTCTAGAGTCAAAGAATGAACGTCTGCACTGCATGCCAAGAGATGCCGTTGGGGCATTGTCTTGAGAGCGCGCCATCAACGCTGCGGCCTCGTGCGAGCAAGCGTGGCGAAGCGGCTCGCGAGCGCTAAGCCTGTGCGCAGTTATGATTGTCAGGCAAGCTGCAATTCCCGCGTCTTCGGTTTGAGCTCCTCGCGCAGCAGATCGACGAACATGCGCACTTTCGCCGAAAGGTTCAGCCGCTCCGGGTAGACGGCCATGATGTCGGCCTGCGTGTAGTGGCGCGGCAGCACGATCTGCAACCGGCCTGACCTGACATGCGGGGCGATGTCCCATTCCGATCGCAGCATGATCCCATGGCCGTCGAGCACCCAGGAGACGGCGATCTCGCCGTGATTGGTCGCAAGCGCGCCGGCAACGCGCACGCCCTGGTCGTCGCCCAGCCTCCAGATGTCGTAGGCCGCATGCTCCTGCCGAAGAACGATGCACGAGTGGTGCGCGAGATCTGCCAGCCGACGTGGAACGCCGCGAGCCGCCAGGTAGGAGGGCGCGGCAACCAGCATCCGCCTGTTGCGCAGCAGCAGCGCCGTCACGTGCCGCGTCGCCGCCGGCGGCCCGAACCGGATCTGCAGATCGAACCCGTCCTCGATCAGGTTCATCGGCGCATCCGTCAGCACCAGCTGCACCTGCACCTGCGGAAACAGCGTGGAGAATTTCGAGATCGCGGGCGCGATATGCTCGCGGCCGAACTGGAACGTCGCGTTGATCCTCAAAAGGCCCTGCGGCTCGGCCCGGGCCGAGAAGATCGCTTCCTCGGCGACCGCGATACGGTTGATGATGTCATGCGAGGCGGAAAGATAGGCCTCGCCCTCGCTGGTCAGGCTGAGCCGGCGCGTGGTGCGGTTCACCAGCCGCACCCCCAGCCTGTCTTCGATCCTGGCAAGCCGCCGGCTGACCGCCGAGGCCGTAAGTCCAAGCTCCAGGGCAGCCTGCGACAGGCTGTTGCGTTGCGCGACCACCGTGAAGAACTGCATGTCGCTCTCGCCGCTCATCCAATCTCCATTCGTTCATCAAACGCAATAATGAAATGAAATATCGGAATTTCCAAATGCAGAATTCAGAAGTTAACCTGCCGGCGTCGCCGATAGCTGCCGATGGGCGGTGTCGGCACCCGAGGATGCGCAGTTCGATGAGGAAGGAAGCCCGGATGCGCAGACAATGCAGGTCGGTGTGCTGCCTGCCTGCCGAACTTTTCTTGAAACAGGCGCCCGACATCTCGTTCGGGCCGATCTCTGGGAGGATGACCATGAATATCAAATTGACCCTCGTCGCAGGCACGGCGCTTGCGTTGCTGACTGCCCTGCCGGCCGCAGCGCAATCGGTCGAAGACTTTCCGACCAAGCCGATGACCTACATCATCCCGTTCAATGCCGGCGGCGAATCCGACGTCTCGGCACGCTACCAGCAGAGCGTCTGGAAGGACGTCACCGGACACGACGTGGTCGTACAGTATCAGCCCGGCGCCGGTGGCGCGCAGGCCTGGTCGGAGCTCAACCAGATCGAGGGCGACGGCTACACGATCATGGGCATCAACCTGCCGCACACGGTGCTGCAGCCGATGGAAGGTTCGGTCGGCTACGCCACCGATGACCTGACGCCGGTACATTATTTCCACTACACACCGAACGCGATCTTCGTGCACAAGGACAGCGAGTTCCAGACTCTCGAGGATCTCGTGACCTATGCGAAGGAGAATCCGGGGCTGGTGACATTCGCGGGTTCGGGCGCGAATTCGGCGAACAATCTCGGCCAAGCCAAGTTCGACAACCTTGCGGGCGTCACCACCACCTATGTGCCTTTCTCGGGCACCGGCCCGTCAATGACGGCCGTCCTTGGCCAGCAAACGAGGGCGGGATTCAACTACGCGACGTCCGGCGTGAATGTGGGCGAGGATCTCAGGATGCTCGCCGTGGCCTCCGACGAGCGACTGCCGGCCTTCCCCGACGTGCCGACCTTCAAGGAACTCGGCTACGACATGGCCGGCGGCGCCTATCGCGGCGTGGCGGTGCCGGACTCGACATCGGAGGAAATGCGGCAGCGCATCTCCGACATCGTCCAGCAGATCAACGAGCACCCCGACTTCAAGAAGAAGATGGAGGACGGAGGCTTCGTGCTGACCGACATCACCTACGACAAGATGGACGCCTTCATGAAAGAGATGAAGGCTGAATATGCCGCGGGCGCAGAAGCGCTCGGCATCGGCGACAAGTAGGAGACCGGCGGATGGAACTGTTCGGCTATTTCCTGGACGCGCTCAGCCCGTTCAACCTGGTGCTCGCCCTCGGCGGCGTCGTACTGGGCACGGTCATCGGGGCACTTCCGGGGCTGTCGGCAACGATGGCCGTGGCCGTGCTGGTTCCATTCACCTTCACAATGGACCCCGCCGCGGGCCTGATCGCGCTCGGCGCCATCTATACCGGCGCGATCTACGGCGGGGCCTTCGCGGCGATCCTGGTGAACACACCGGGAACGCCGTCCTCCATCGCCACCACCTTCGACGGCTATCCCATGGCCCGGCGGGGCGACGGCGGGCTGGCGATCACGCTCGCCACCATCGCCTCGGTCGTGGGTGGTCTCGTGGGGGCGATCAGCCTGCTGCTGCTCGCCCCGCCGCTCGCCAAGGTGGCGCTCGCCTTCGGGCCAACGGAATATTTCTGGCTGGCCATTTTCGGTCTGACGCTGATCTCGGCGCTTTCCGTGGGAAACACGCTGAAGGGCCTGATCGGCGCGTGTATCGGCCTTCTCATGTCCATGGTCGGCGTCGCCGTCGTCGGCGGTGACGTGCGCTACACGCTCGGCTCGCAAGCCTTCCTCGGCGGCATCGACTATGTCGCGGCGCTGATCGGGCTCTACTGCGTGCCGGTCATCATCGACCTCGTCGCGACCAAGGACCCGCATCTCAAGATCACAGGCGATACCGACGGGATCAGGTTCCGCGAAGCGGTCGGCATCTGCTGGAAGCAAAAATTCAACGTCGCCCGCTCGTCGGTGATCGGAACCGTGATCGGCATCCTCCCCGGGGCCGGCGGCTCGATCGCCGGCCTCGTTAGCTATTCAGAGGCGCGCAGGGCATCGCCGCGCTCGGCCTATTTCGGCAAGGGCGAGCCCGACGGCGTCATCGCCACCGAAGCCGCCAACAACGCCACCGTCGGCGGCGGCTTCATCCCGACGCTGGTTCTCGGCATTCCCGGCACGCCGCCTGACGCCATCATCCTCGGCGCCCTGCTGGTCCAGGGCATCAAGATCGGGCCGACGCTGTTCTCCTCCGAAGGGCACATCGTTTACACCTTTATCTACGGCCTTCTGATCGCGACCATCCTGATGCTGCCGGCGGGGCTGCTGATCGGGCGCTACGCCTACAAGTCGGTCATCGCCTTCCCGAAGGCGCTCCTGGTTCCGACGGTGGCGTTCCTGACGATCATCGGCTCCTTCGCCGTCCATTCGAACGTGCAGGACACCCAGGTCATGCTGGGAGTAGGCATTATCGCCTGGTTCATCAATCGCTACGGGTTCTCGCCGTCGCCGATCGTGCTCGGGCTGGTGCTGGGCTCGATTGCCGAGCAGGGCTTCGTACAGAGTTATCTCATCGGCAATGCGACCGGAAACCTCTTCGGAATGTTCTTCGGCCGCCCGATCAGCATCGCCATCATCCTCGCCGCGCTGATCACGCTGCTCTATCCCTTCTGGGCCGACTACCGGGCAAGAAAGCGCGGCACCGCCGCCCTGACCGAAGTGGCAACGGCGGCGACGGGCCGTCCCGGCGCGCTCGACCATGCGCATCCGCTGCCCGAAGCCGAGCCCGTGGCGGCGCGCGGCCATGACTGGGGCGCGGTGGGATTGGCCGCAATCTTCCTCGCCACTGCCGGGTTGGCCTATTGGGGCGCGCAGAGCATGTCGGCCATGGGCTCGATCTTCCCCAAGACGATCGCGGTGCTCCTGGCCGCAATGTCGGCCGCACTGACCGTCCTCGGAGTGATGGGCAGGAACCGGCCGGTCCCGACCGAGACCGCGGTCGGACCTGTTTCCAACAGGCGGCGGGCGATCCTGGTTGCCATCTTCGCGGTCTGGGTCTGGCTCCTGCCGGTCGTCGGCTTCATCGTCACGAGCTTTACGGCCTTTGTCGCCATGACCGCCGTCGGCGAGCATGACAGCGTGCCGGCCCGCACCTGGCTCCTCCGCGGCCTCGTTGCGATCGTTACCGTCGCGGTCTTCTGGTGGTTGATGGCCGACGTGCTTCTCCTCCGGATGCCCCGCGGCATGCTGATGTAAGAGAAGGAACAATGATGAAGACCTATCGGATCGCCTCGATCCCGGGCGACGGGATCGGGATCGAGGTCGTTGCCGCGGGCCACCGGGTGCTTGCGGCGCTGGCCGAGCGCGACGGCGACTTCCGCCTCGAGGTGGAGACCTTCGACTGGGGCAGCGAGCGCTACAAGCGGACCGGCGACTTCATGCCGGAGGATGGCGCCGAACGGCTCCGCGCCTTCGACGCCATCTTCTTCGGCGCGGTCGGCGCCCCCGACGTGCCCGACCACCTGACGCTCTGGGGCCTGCGCCTGGCAATCTGCCAGCCGCTCGACCAGTACGCCAATGTCCGCCCCACCCGTATTCTGCCCGGCATTGAAAGCCCGCTTCGCGGCGTCGGACCCGGCGACCTCGACTGGGTGATCGTGCGCGAGAACTCGGAAGGCGAATATGCCGGCCAGGGCGGGCGCTCGCACAGGGGCCTGCCGGGTGAAGTCGCGACCGAGGTCTCGATCTTCACCAGAGCCGGCGTCGAGCGGATCATGCGCCACGCCTTTGCGCTGGCGCAGTCGCGGCCGCGCAAGCTGCTGACCGTGGTCACCAAGTCGAACGCTCAGCGCTACGGCATGGTGATGTGGGACGAGATCGCCCGTGAGGTTGCCACGGAGTTTCCGGACGTGACCTGGGACAAGATGCTCGTCGATGCCATGACCGTGCGGATGACGCTGAATCCTTCGTCGCTCGACACAATCGTGGCGACCAACCTGCATGCCGATATCCTGTCGGACTTGGCCGCCGCGCTCGCAGGCTCCATCGGCATCGCCCCGACCGCGAACCTCAATCCCGAACGGCGGACGCCTTCGATGTTCGAACCCATCCATGGTTCGGCCTTCGACATCACCGGCAAGGGCATCGCCAATCCTGTCGCCACCTTCTGGAGCGCATCGATGCTTCTCGACCATATCGGCGAGCCTGAAGCTGCCCGCCGCCTGATGGACGCGATCGAGACGGTTACTGCCAGTCCCGAACTTCACACCCCCGACCTGGGGGGAACCGCCACCACCGACCGCGTGACCGAGGCCGTCATCGCCGCCATCCGCGGCCGCAACGATTGAGGACGAAATGAGCAATAACAGCATGCGCATCGCCGTGATCCCCGGAGACGGAATCGGCAAGGAAGTGGTGCCTGAAGGCATTCGCGTGCTCGAGGCCGCCGCTGGCCGCTATGGGCTGGACTTCCGGTTCGACGAATTCGGCTTCTCGTCCTGCGACTACTACGCCAAGCACGGTCAGATGATGCCCGACGACTGGAAGGCGCAAGTCGGCGGCCATGACGCGCTGTTCTTCGGTGCGGTCGGCTGGCCCGCCACGGTGCCCGACCACGTCTCGCTATGGGGATCGCTGATCCAGTTCCGACGCGAGTTCGACCAGTATGTGAGCCTGAGGCCGGCGCGCCTGATGCCGGGCGTCTCCTCGCCGCTTGCGGGAAGAGGTCCGGGCGACATCGACATGATGATCGTGCGCGAGAACACAGAGGGCGAATATTCCTCCATTGGCGGCAAGATGTTTCCCGGCACCGACCGTGAGATCGTGATGCAGGAGACGGTGATGACGCGCACCGGCGTCGATCGGATCCTGCGCTACGCATTCGAGCTGGCGATGAAACGCGGGCGTCACCTGACCTCGGCCACCAAGTCGAACGGCATTTCCATCACCATGCCCTATTGGGACGAGCGGGTGGCGGAGATGGCGGCGGTCTATCCGGACGTGCAGGTCGACAAATATCATATCGACATCCTGACCGCGCTCTTCGTGCTGCATCCCGACCGTTTCGACGTGGTGGTGGCGTCGAACCTGTTCGGCGACATCCTGTCCGATCTCGGCCCCGCATGCACCGGCACGATCGGCATTGCACCGTCGGGCAATATCAATCCGGAGCGCGCCCTCCCCTCGCTTTTCGAGCCTGTCCACGGTTCTGCGCCCGACATTGCCGGCCAGGGCGTCGCCAACCCGGTCGGCCAGATCTGGGCAGGCGCGATGATGCTCGACCATCTCGGCCATCCCGAGGCGGCCGCCGGCATCCTCAAAGCTATCGAAAAGATTCTGGCTGAACCTGCGCTGCGCACGCGCGACCTTGGCGGCATGGCCGACACCGTGACCTGCGGCAAGGCGATTGCCGACGCACTGAACTGAAAGAGAACCGACATGAAGATTCTTGAAATCCGCGAGAAGACCGTCTCGATCGCCTCCCCGATTGCCAACGCCTATATCGATTTTTCGAAAATGACCTGCTCGGTGGTCGCGGTCGTCACCGACGTGATCCGCGACGGCAAGCGCGTGGTCGGCTACGGCTTCAATTCCAACGGCCGCTACGGACAGGGCGCGCTGATGCGCGACCGGTTCATCGACCGCGTGCTGGAGGCCGATCCGGCGAGCCTCGTCGACGAAGCCAACGACAATCTGGATCCTTTCGCGATCTGGAAGACGCTGATGACCAACGAAAAGCCCGGCGGTCACGGCGAGCGCTCCGTCGCCGTCGGCACGATCGACATGGCCGTGTGGGACGCAGTGGCCAAGATCGCGGGGGTTCCGCTCTGGCGCCTGCTTGCCGACCGCTTCCGTGGCGGCGTGGCCGATGAGAAGGTCTGGGTCTATGCCGCCGGCGGCTACTACTATCCGGGCAAGGACCACTGCAAATTGCAGGACGAGATGCGCAGCTATCTCGACCGCGGCTATTCAGTGGTGAAGATGAAGATCGGCGGCGCGCCGCTTGAGGAAGACATTGCCCGCATCGAAGCGGTGATCGACGTGGTCGGCGACGGTCGGCGGCTGGCGGTCGACGCCAACGGGCGCTTCGATCTCGGCACCGCCATCGCCTATGCGGAAGGCCTCAAGCCCTACAATCTCTTCTGGTACGAGGAAGCGGGTGATCCGCTCGATTACGCGCTCCAGGCCGAGCTTGCGGCCCAATACGGCCTGCCCATGGCCACCGGCGAAAACCTCTTCTCGCACCAGGACGCCCGCAATCTGCTGCGATACGGCGGAATGCGGTCCGATCGCGACTGGCTGCAGTTCGACTGCGCCCTGTCCTACGGGCTGGTGGAATATCTGCGCACGCTCGAGGTGATGCAGGAACTTGGCTGGTCTTCGCGCCGCGTGGTCCCTCACGGCGGCCACCAGATGTCGCTCAACATCGCCGCCGGCCTCCATCTCGGTGGTAACGAGAGCTATCCGGACGTGTTCCAGCCCTTCGGCGGCTTTGCGGACGGCATTGCCGTGGAAGACAGCTATGTCCGCTTGCCGCAGATCCCGGGCGTCGGGTTCGAAGCCAAGTCGGCGCTCTACCACGTGATGCGGGAAATCGCCGAATGAGATTGCGTCGCTTGGCCGCTTGCGTGTCTAGCAGCAAATGGGCGTATCACTCTGTCGGTCCGGTTTGCACGCACTTTGGGCTCTCTGGCCGCTCCCGAAATTCCCGAAATGGTTGCGTCACCGCACGATCTTCCGGGTCACGGCGGGCAGCCGCTGTTATAGCTTCTTGGGCTACGCTATGAGGTGCAACAGCGCAGACCAACGTCCGCTTCCGGTGATACATGACACCCAAGGAACTTCGCTCGAAGGACCGCTCTTGGCGCAACCACGACCCTCAGCGTAGCCAGTTGGAATGTCGGCTTTCAGGAGGCGGCAATGCTGACCTCAATGTCCGACATTAACCGCCGGCATGGCCGGCCTGCCGCATGACACCGCCCTGACGTCCGCGGCTGTGGTCAGACACTGGCTGTACCGCGATCAGCGCTTCCGAGGAGCAGGATGAATGTGATTGCCCGCGCGGCCCGGTCCTATGCAACGAGCTTCGCCTGGACAGCGAAGGGACTAAGGCCGAGCCACGCCTGCATCGAGGATGCCACCATGCGCGAGCCCGAGAGATCGATGTTCTTCTCTTGCGCGACCGTGGTCAGGCCCATCCAGATCGCCGTCATGGTGCGCAGATCGGTCGTGACAAAGAGATCGACCTCAAAGCCGGGATCTGACCAGCACAGGTCGACTTCACCCTGAGGCTCGATCACGAGCCACCAATGGCTCTTGGAAGCCGGAAGATCCGAATACAAAAACTGTACCACCGTACGCAATTTGGGCAACGGCTCGGGGTTCAGATTGCGCCGCATGTCCCACATCAGCAGGGAAGGATCGAGATTGCGGAGGGAAAGGCTCGATTCGACCCATTTCTGGCCCCAAAATCCCATGGCTTCCACAACGGGTCGCAAGTCCTTTCCAGCCTGGGTCAAGTGATACTCGAACACACCCTTCTCAGAATGCAGCGGACGCCGTTCGACGATGCCCGCGATCTCGAGTTCCTTCAGCCGCTGGGAAAGCAGCGTCGGCGACATCTTGGGAACCCCGCGCCGAAGATCGTTGAAGCGTGTTGATCCGGCTATAAACTCACGAAGCAGCACCATGGTCCACCGGGTGCACAGGATTTCGGCCGCCATCGCCAAAGGGCAAAACTGCTTGTAACCGGGTTGGGACACTGAAGACCTCCATGAGTTCACTGAGGTCCTCATGCTAGCAGCTAAGCGGGGCGGCTAAAGTACAGAAACTGTACCCCGCGCTCCAGTTCCGTGACTGGACCATTGCCGCCGTCGGCTCCAGCATCGAGTGCGTATCGTGGCCTTCATGAAGATCGCTGCGAAAAGCAGAGGAACGGAGAACCACAATGAGTGTCTTCCTGATCGCCGACATCAAGGTCACCGACGACGGATGGGTGCCGGAATACGCAAACAACGTGCACAGGCTCGTCGAAAAACATGGCGGCCGCTACCTGTCCCGGAGCGGAAACATCAGCACGATGGAGGGGCAGGAAAAGGACAGTACGCTCATTGCGCTACTGGAATTTCCTTCCCGCGACGCACTCGAGCGCTTCGCGAATGATCCCGACTATGCGCCGTATGCCAAGGCGCGCCGGGCCGGCAGCGTCAGCAACTTCCACATGATCGACGACACCGACATCGCAGGCGCCATTCCGTATCTGACGGCCGCTTGAAAGCCGCCCGCCCTTAATGCTCAATTTCGGCGCGTCCGCAAAATTGGCGCGCCGAACCGCTCCCCAAATCACCGTCGTCGCTCTCCACTTGCGGTTCTTCGTTCGATCCGGCGCCAAGTGCACTGGCTGCTTGCCAGCTTCCCGTGGGTGACGTCTGCTCTTGGGCAGTGGCAAAGGCGCCTTGAACGTCCGGAATGGGGGCGCGTTGCGGTCGAAGTGCGGCGGCCACCTGAATGGCAGCTTTCCCAGTTCCGCCGCCCAGAAGCAGTCGGGCAAGAATCCACCCCATCCTCGCCATTGGCTTGGCAGCAAAGTCAGAATTTATGCGACAGCTCCGCCGCTCTGGGGTGGGAAGCGGAACGGCAGATTCCGGGTACGGTCAGGTCTTTCACAGACGTCTCATTTTTCGCATTCGCAGCACATAAGCATGTTCGGAGCTTTACTTGCTGGAAGAGCGAGCAGACTGTCTTCGAAGACGCCAGCGCGATGCGTGCCATGCTTGCGCGCCAGCCATCCTCCGTCGCCCGAGAACTCGAAACCCTCACTGAGTATCCCGGCAAACGTCCGATCACGACGCTGGGCTTTTCAGCGTGCTCTGTTGCTGACCTTGAACTTGAAAAGATAGATAAACTGCGCGGCAAGACCGAAAATCAACATCACCACGAGACTCGCGAGCGCGCCCTTTAGAATGGGAGAGTCCGGGTCCGTCACGATCGGGTGGCCATCGGGAACGCGGCGCAATATTTCGGAGACTGTCGGGACCATCAGCAGGAAGACCGTGAGGGTCAGGAGAAAGGTTTCCAGATACCGGCGGACGCGGCCCAGGATCGTGACCCGTCCGACCGTATAGCCGGCAAAAAGAAGCAACAGGGTGGCCGCTCCGATGATCGGGCTTTCCGGCGCGGTGGCCACCAGGAAAACTGTGAGCCCGCCGATCACCATGCAGACGAAATAGATACGGCCGGCGACCGAGCGTGGGGTTATCCGGCCATGGCGGACAAGCATATAGGCGGCGGCGGGAATGGCGGGCAGGCTGCCCAGCGTATGCAGCCAACCGAGGGGTGTAATTCCAAACATGTCGATTCCTTTCCGCTGCCCCAGGGGACGACCCCGGGGTGCAGGACATTGGCGCGATCAGGCCTCAGACGAGCGTCAACTCGACATCGAGGTTGTTGCGGGTCGCATTGGAGTAGGGGCATGTCTGATGCGCGGCCTCGACCAGCCGTTCGGCGGTGTGACGAGCAAGGCCTGGCAGGCTGATCGCCAGCGCGGCGGTGATGCCGAAGCCTCCCTCGCTGCGTGGCCCGATCCCGACCGTCGCGGTGACCGCGGCATCTTGCGGAACCTTGACCTTCATTTGGGATCCAACCGCCTTGAGCGCGCCGAGGAAGCAGGCTGAATAGCCGGCAGCAAAGAGTTGTTCGGGGTTTGTGCCTTCTCCCCCGTTGCCGCCCAATTCCTTTGGTGTGGACAGCGCAATCTCCCGTCCACCCTCGATCCGAGACTTGCCATCACGGCCGCCGGTGGATGTGGCTTTGGTGCTATATAGAACATTGACGGGCATATCGGTCTCCTTAGATTGATATCGCGAAAATCTTTATCGCAATAAACACACACCTAACGCTTCGCCAATCAGCTGTCCAGTTTTTTATTTGCCGCGATAAACAATTGCGTGATATGTAGCCTCATGACCCAAAACATCCCTCTCGAAGACCAACTTTGCTTCTCGCTCTATTCCACCTCCATGGCGGTCAGCCGGCTCTACAAGCCGCTGCTCGATGGGCTTGGCATCACCTATCCGCAGTATCTCGTGCTGAACGCTCTGTGGGAGAAGGACGGTTTGAGTATCAGCGCAATTGCAACCCGGCTCGATCTCGAGCCAAGCACGATCACCCCTCTGGTCAAGCGCTTGGAAGCCGCGTCATTGGTGCGTCGACTCCGCAGCGCCGAGGATGAACGCAGTGTTCGGGTCATTATGACCGATCAAGGCAAGGCGCTCAGTGAGCAGAGCCGCTGTCTCGGAGAGGCGCTTTTCGCCAAAGCAGGTATGACGGCAAAAGAGATGATAGCCCTCAATCAGGAAGTTCGTCGCCTGCGTGCCGCTCTGACTGCCGAGGCTAAGTCATCGTCCATAAAAAACCCGCCGAAGCAGCGCAATTGATCGACGAAAGCGCGCAAGACGGGACGTACCGCTTCCGGCCCCCTTTCTTGCCGCCAGGTCGAATTGAAAGAACGGCAGGTTTCGAACAGCGACGGGAGCAATCCGAACGGTGGCAATGGGGTCGGAAGCCGACATCGCCCTTTCGCGAAAATCCCGATTAAAGCGACAATTCTACACCTGACTTCTGCGACAGATATGATCCCAACGGCCATCTGCAATGTCCGCTTTCAGCGTCGTCGCTTCTAACCTCGAGCTACAGGTCTGGGGCCGATTGCGGATAAGCAGCTTCAGGCGAATAATCCGAAAAGCTGAGCTTCAACCAAAGAGACCGATCAAGTCAACGCTCGTGTCGCACAGTGATAAGCAGATTTAGGGTTGAGGCTGAATGCTCGAAAACCTATCTGAGCCCCATGCCTGCACGCCGTAAGATGCCGCAACCTACAAAGCTAATCCAGGAATGGCCGCTCTCGACTGCCGCCACGGTCGGGTCGTCGGTTCGGGCCAGAGGAATCCTTCTAGAGGTGCGGGCTGGCCTGCCGCTTTCGGCGAAGAAGCTAGTCGATATCGCGTCCGGGGCGCTCGAACTGCGAGTGCCGGACGACAGCGACAATGACTTCCACGACACCATCACAATCATATCGAGGATTCTGAATGGCATCGAGGACCTGCCGGTCATTCCGCGAGAGGTCGAGGACATCCTGACGATCACCTCGGTCGAGCGGCATCGGTGGCTCAAGGACGGCCGTCTGCAAAGCGCTGGAACACGGACAGTGAAGCTGCGCGGCCGCGCGCGGAAAATCACTTTCCATGTGTTCGACCCGCGTCTCATCGAGGATGTCCTCGATCGTGGAATGCCCGATGTCTGGCGTGAAGAAGATGCGATCGCCGCTGCGGAAAACAGGCGGCGCGCGGCTGGCAAGGCTGCTCTCACACGGGCTGGCAAAGGCCAGCAGAAGGCTGGCTCGGCCTCCGTTCTCGAGAAGGACGGCCTGCCTCCAAGGCTCAAAGGTTGGGATGAGTTCGACCTCGATGGTTTGCTTCGCTGACGGCAAGTCCGATAAGACTTGATGCCATGATGGGTAAGGAGATAGATCGGAAAAAGCCAAGGGGGCGAAAAGCTCGCAGCAACTTTAATGAATGGCCAGGATGGGGCGGTGAGTTCAACCGGTCATCGCAACACCTTCTGCAGCCTATCGGCCGGGGTCTCGAAGTCCAAGGTTTTTCGGGGTCGCTGATTGAGCCTCAGAGCGACGTCGTCGAGTTGATCCTGCGAGACGAGAGATAGG
>NZ_JBTMXA010000008.1:0-220251 GCF_054489545.1 Mesorhizobium sp. A556 | reverse complement strand
TGCGACCACATTCATCGCTGGGCTATAAACCGCCCGCACCGGAAGCTATCCTGTGGCCGGCTGCGCAACCCGGACCAGCTTCGCCGGCCACACCGGCCGTAGCGCCAAGACCCGTCATGCACTAACATTAAACCCGGACCACCTCAGGGGGGCCGGCCATGACCGCCCCGCGTCATGCGGCGCGGCGCGGACCACAAATCGGCAACGCCATCCTCGAACCAGATCGTCAGATCCCCACGACGGCGAAGGGCCTCATTGTATTCCGCCCAGTTCGTAACCCGGTAGCGCTGTTTGGGGAACACATGGCGACGCAGGTCATTGAACTTGTGCGGCATTCGGGCAGTCCTGTCTGGTGGTGACCGCTTCTCTAAACGTCAAAGCCCGATCCCTGCAACAAGGTCACTCCCGACCTGTTCCGGCCATCGGTGACAACCGCGATGAACGTCTTGGCCGAACCCAGTGCTGCCCTTCCCTGGACCGATTCTCCTCTCCGAAGCTGGACATTGATCTCACCAGCGTTGGTGACCCTAAGCGGCTGTTCGTGGGCTCCTGTGACGGCGAGGCCGCTCCACGCTCGGAGCCGTCACCGAGCGCAGGTAAAAATCAAGCATAGTGGTGAGTGGTGCTGGACTGCGCCGGAGCCGGCTTCGCAGCGCGGCCCCCTCCCAACAGTCAACCAGCAGGTTCGCCATCTGTCGAATGTCGCAGCTTGCTGGAATGTCTCCCTGCTGCTTTGCCTCCGCTAGACAGAGCGCGAGACGCTCGGCGATCGAGGAGAAGCACCATTCGATCTTAGCCCTGAACACCTCGCTGACACCCGATAATTCTTGCCCGAGACCGCCCATCAGACAGCCCATATAGCCGTCCTTCTCGTAGCTTTGTTGAGTCAGCTCGAAAAAGTGCCGCACCCGATCGAGGGGGGTACGAGTCCGATCCTGCACGCATTCATCAAGTCCAGTGTGGACGTCGGAAACATAGACGTTGACCACATTCAGTGCGAAATCCTCCTTGTCCTTGAAGTGGTGGTAGAAGGATCCCTTTGGCGTGTTTGTGGCATCCAGTACTGCCTGGATGCCGAGACTGTTGTAGCCCTGTTCGAGGAGCATCCGCAGCCCAGCATCGATCAGGCGTTGCTTCGTTGCGTGCGTCATTTCAACGAGTGAACCTCCAGCGCCCGGCGGGACATTCTCGCAGGGCGTTGAGGCAAGAGTCTAGCCCCCGGTTTTCCTGATCATGTGGTCGATCACTTGGCTGTGCTCGTGCTCCGGGCTGAACATAACAATGCTGGCGTCCTCATCGACCCGCACATTGTGGCCCGGCGGCCAGTAGAAGAGGTCATCGGCTGCCACTGTCTCCTGCTTGCCGGAGGCATCTGTGGTGGTGATCCTGCCATTCAACACGAAGCCCCAATGGGGGCATTGACACAGATTGCCTTCGAGACCCTGAAACAAGGGTGTCGTGTCGACACCCTTGGCGAGGTTAAAATACTCGCCACTTATCCTGCCATAGCCGCTCACGTCCCCGAAGTTTCGGCGTTGTCGGATCACCGCTCCTGGGATGTTCATCCTGATATCGATGTCGTCTTTAGCAACTCGCATCGCGTCTCTCCTGCAATTAGACCAATCGGTCTATTTGCAGGTTACACCGATCGAAGTGGCTGTCAAGCGCATTGACGATTGCCTTGAAAAACCTACAGCGTTTCAAGAGTTGCTCAGCGTTCGCGCCGATCACCCAGCCTAGCACCGCCGGCTGGTCGAGACCGGCCTTCGAGAAATATCTCGGGACGGACGAAACCTCGTGGCGAACCTACGACGCCACGTCACTTATCGAGGATGGATACCGCTTCCCCGAATTTCTCGTAGATCAGGGCACGTCGGACGGACTTCTTGACGATGGTCTGCGGCCCGGGCTGCTGGAGGCGAGTCGCTCAATAACACCGAACCGTCGCAGTTCCGGGTCACGTCCGTAGGCAGTGCAGCCAACAAGGCGATTGAGAACACGCAGCAATAATACCTTCACCCCGTAATTGGCAAAAAGTGCCGCCAGCACCAAGGTGCACATCGCCAGGAGTGAGCCGACCCAAGGGTTTTGGATAAGAAACTCTTTTAAGGTATCCAACGAATTCTCTTTATATCTATGATGTTGCGCAGGGCTGCACCGGTAGAATCGCGCGCCAGCAATTCCTGTGCGGATCGGGCGCCGTCATTTTGAGTTTTATTGTGTGTGTCAGTCAAATGATCCCAGACCCGGAACCATTGCCGGAGTTCCAGGACCATCCGAACCCGGCATTGGCTCTTGTCGCCGTGTCATGGCTTTGCTAGCTGCGACGCAACGGTGGTTAGCATGTGATCCAGGGTCAGTTCACTGCTGTTGCGTTGGCGCGATGCTCGGCGCTCAATCCCTTCCAGAGTGAAACGCACATCGCAAGCAGCACAAGTGCAAAGGGGATGCCGGTGGTGATGGCTGCTCCTTGCAATGCACCCAGCCCCCCGGCAAGCAAGAGAACAATAGCGACCAGCCCTTCGAAAATAGCCCAAAATACGCGCTGGGGAACGGGAGCGTCCACCTTTCCGCCAGCCGTAATCGTATCAATCACCAGCGAACCGGAATCCGAGGACGTGACGAAGAATACGATGACAAGGACGATGCCGAGAACCGAGGTGATTGCAGCAAGCGGTAGGCCTTCCAGCATGATGAAGAGCTGGAGCTCCAACGCTGCATCTGCAACTGCGGTGGTGCCTTGATTGATGACCTGATCCAACGCTGCTCCGCCAAATGCAGTCATCCACAAAATGCAGACTAAGGACGGTATGAGTAGAACGCAGATCAGGAACTCGCGGACCGTGCGCCCCTTCGAAACACGCGCAATGAACATGCCGACAAATGGCGACCAGGAAATCCACCATGCCCAATAGAAAGCTGTCCAACCGTCAAAGAAGTTCTTGTCGGTACGTCCGATCGGATTAGCGAGCGCCGGCAGATGCGTCACATAGGCGGTTAGGTATTCGAAAAAGCCGGTGATGATCGCGAGCGTCGGCCCCATGATGATGACGAAAACCAAAAGAAGCGCCGCGAGCGCCATGTTGATCTCGCTCAGCCGCTTTACGCCCGCCTCGAGACCAGCGACAACAGAAAACAGGGCAACTCCGGTAATGCCGATAATGAGCAGAACCTTAGAGGTCTCGGAAACCGGAATCCCGAAAAGATGATTGAGACCGGCATTCGCCTGCTCGGCACCGATCCCGAGTGACGTTGCCAAACCAAACAAGGTCGCAAACACAGCAAGCGTATCGATAATATGCCCAGGCCATCCCCATACCCGCTCGCCAAGCAGCGGATAAAATGCCGAACGAATTGTGAGGGGCAGTCCACGATTGTAGGCAAAGAAGGCAAGTGCGAGCCCAACAACCGCATAAATCGCCCACGGATGTAATCCCCAATGGAAGATCGTGGCGGCCATGCCAAGGCGCCGTGCCGCTTCTGTATCTCCTGCCGCTCCTGCAAGGGGTGCCCAACTGCCAGCAGCGCCTGCATTGGAGGCAAAAGCTGCCGTGTAGTGCGAAACCGGCTCGGATACGCCGTAGAACATCAGCCCAATGCCCATGCCAGCTGCAAACAGCATAGCAAACCAACCAGTATAGGAGAAATCAGGCTTAGCGTCCTTGCCACCCAGTCGGATCTTGCCGAATGGGGTGAAAATCAGGGCGACGCAGAACAAAACAAAAATGTTGGCCGCGATGGCTAGAAACCAATCGAATGAGCTCGTGGCCGCAGGTCTGAGCCACCCAAAGAACTCGGCGGCAGGTTGCTGGAACAATGCCGACAGGAAAACGAACAGGACAATGACCCCACCGGAGATGAAAAAGACCGGATTGTGGATATCGAGCCCCATTACGGTGATATTGTCTTGCCCGACTTCGTAGTCTGTATCACTGTCGGTTGCCATATATTCTTCCTTTTCACGTTCCGTTTAGAGGCCAATCCAAACGCAATTCCTCCAGCCTATTGGCAAGCAATATTATTTCAGCGTTTAGCCATAATGGCAAATCTATGGCTAGACGGGTATCCCGGAGGCTGATCGATTGAACGTTGAGACTGCCGGCGTGTAATCGGGATTATGCGGCAGCGTGACCCTTATCTTGATCTCGGCTTTCCTCCAATTGCAGCAAGAGACCTTCCACCCTCTGCTGCGAGATAACGGCGTTCGCTGACGCGCTGCGCAATTTCTGAAGAAGCGATTCGGAATCGTCCTTGACGTTCCGGTCCACAGGCCCGGAACCCAGGCCGGTCAGCAGCCAAGAAGGGCTTACACCCAAAACACCGGCCATCATGGCCAGCCGGTTGGAGCGAGGGCTGGAGCGGTCGCATTCCCATGCGTGCCAAGTAGACGTTTGCACACCAAGTCGACGTGCTGCCTGGGCCATGGTCAAATGTGAAGCCGAGCGTGCAAGAGATATTCGTCCACCGATCGTGTCGTCGGATGCTACGTCGTTATTTTCGTTTTGGGTAAACATAGCTTGTCTCCTTCGGTTGTTGGTGAATCTCCTACTGTCGCGCCATGGCGAAGCGGCGGCAACCCCCGCCATGGCGCAACATATCACTCAGCTGCTTTTTGTGCGGCTTCGAGCCAATCTGTCACGATGTCACTATTTGCCTTGATCCATTCGTCGGCATGACCCTGGATATCTTCGGTCTTGCCTTCGCCGTCATTCATCTTGGCATTCTGGGCGAAGATGTCCTCGATCGGGATCGATACTTCCTCGAGCAGAACCTTGGCCGCAGGATTGTCCTTGAGGAGGGCCGAATTGGCGACCGGACGAATATCGTTGGCCGGGAAGCCGAGCTTGCATGGATTCTCGACACAGCCGGGGACCCCTGGAAGCGTCACGGCGCTCTCAAGGCTCTTCTGGTCCTCAGGCAGATCCACCTTCGGAACCTCGATCCACATCACGTCCTTGCCGGGCTTCAGCGTGTTGACGGTCCAGTTGGGCGTCCAGGTGTAGAACAGGATCGGCGTGCCCTGCTGGTGGGCAGCGACCGCATCGGCCATCGATGCCGGGTAGCTGGTCTTGATCGGGTTCACGTGATCGCGAAGCCCATAGGCATCGAGGTGGTGTTCGATGGTGATCTCGCAGCCCCAGCCCGGAGGACATGCTACCAGGTCCGCCTTGCTGTCGCGGGAACGAACCGTCCACCCAAAAATCGAGATCGCCCTGGGCGACGGCCTGATAGAACAGCGGGTTGTCTAGCGTGGTTGGGCCCTCGACCTTATAGTCGAGCTTCTCCAGAAGCTGCTTGTAGATCATGGAACCAGCCGGTACAAGCAGAGCTCGTCGCGCGGTTACTCAAGTCCTCCGAGGGGACCGTCCGGTCACCAACGCGCTAACCTGACGCGCCTGACGACGCCGTTCGAGAGCTTTCGCCATCGCTTGCACCTGCAAGGCGTCCATACGCGATAGGCGGCCGACCGACTGCTGGTCGAGCTCAACGGGAGACCGGTCCGCGTTCGTAGCCCGGGATTGGCAGGTCAGCTCCGCAAGCTCCGTCTCGATCCGAGAACGGAACGTGTCATCCAGCGATTCCGGGTCCGGTTCCATATCCTTAACGAAACAGGACCATGGGCACCTTGCACGACCTGATCATCTCAGTGGTGGTCGATGCGGCTCCACCGCCAGCAGTTCCCGGCCGAGCAGGTCGAGTTGGTCGGCAAAGAACGACAAACTCCCGGGACACCTGCCGGAAGGCGGCGTGATGCATCCGGCGGAATAGGCGATCGTCTGAGGTCCGGCTTCAGGTGGCGCGACAGCCAGCCAGATCACCTCGATGTTGCGATGCGCCTCGACCTCCAGTCGCCGTCTCGAACGGACCCGGTTCAAATAGCCATCGATGGAGAGCTTCAAGAGTCGCCGGGATCATAGCCCGGCCGACCTGTTTCCTTCGGCTGCACCCGCGCAAAACCCGCCTTCGCCAGGTCCGGTTCATCAGCAAAGGCGTCGACAAACCACACCGGATTGTCAGGCCCGACATAGTCTTCCATCGCTTCCGGCAGAAGCAGCATCTGCGAGCGGTCCGCTCCCTAAATATGCGCCATGGGCAAAATCTAACGCGACGACTTCCGAACGGGAACCCCAAGACGAGTTTCCACACGGTCTGCGGAGTTTTACGAAGCCTCGTTTTCGGCAGCAGCAGTCCACCGGTTTTACTGGCATTCGCCGAAGTCTTGGATAAAATACGCAAATCATGGCGTGTGCTGCGTGTGCCAGGGCCTCACCCTAATACGGAGAAAAGAAAAACTCTTGCAAGAGGACGCAGACCTATGGCTTCAAATCAGCCTATCGGCCCGACCCGGGGCCGCATGAATTCCACGCTCCGGCAATTTCTCGACAATGAAGCCTCTGGCGGCCTCGTTCTCATGGCCGTGGCATTGCTCGCCATCCTCACCGCAAATTCGCCCGTCGCCGGTAGCTACTTCGCTGCTCTCCACGCCTATATCGGCCCGTTGAGCGTACAGCACTGGATCAACGACGCACTGATGGCCGTGTTCTTCCTGCTGGTCGGGCTTGAGATCAAAAGGGAGATGCTGGACGGGCAATTGTCCAGTTGGAGCCGAAGAGTGCTTCCCGGCGCTGCCGCTGCCGGCGGCATGGCCGTGCCTGCCCTGATCTATGTCGTCTTCAATCTTGGCGACCCGGCCGCCCTGCGAGGATGGGCAATTCCGACCGCAACCGATATCGCCTTTGCTCTCGGCGTTCTGTCCCTGCTCGGGCCACGCGTTCCTGCTTCCTTGAAAATCTTCCTCGCCGCGCTCGCAATCATTGACGATCTCGGGGCCGTCATCGTCATCGCCCTGTTTTATACCGCCGATCTGAACTTTGTCGCTCTCGGCGGCGCTGCCTTGATCGTTGCCGGTCTGATCACGTTGAACAGGCTCGGGGTGATGCGCCTTTGGGTCTATCTCATACTGGGAGCCGTGCTCTGGGTATTGGTTTTGCGCTCCGGTATTCACGCCACGCTTGCCGGAGTGATCCTGGCGCTGACCGTCCCGATCCGCCTCACACCTGGCACGCCAGAGGCTTCGCCCTCGATCTCGCCACTACACCAACTCGAACACGCTCTACAAAAGCCGGTCGCCTTTCTGATCGTCCCGATCTTCGGCTTTGCCAATGCCGGCGTTTCCTTTGCGGGCGTCACCCCTGCCGTGCTACTTGAACCGCTGACGCTCGGCGTTGTGGCTGGACTGGTCGTTGGTAAACTGGTCGGCGTGTTCGGCACCGTCGTGCTTCTGGTCAAGGCGGGCCTTGCCGATCTCCCTGCCGCCGCAAGCTGGGGCCAGACGCTGGGTGTTGCCCTTCTATGTGGAATCGGCTTCACGATGAGCCTGTTCATCGGCCTCCTGGCGTTTGATGATCCTGCGATGCAGGATCGCGTTAAATTCGGGATTCTGGCCGGATCTCTGATCGCTGGTCTGGCGGGCTACATCGTTCTAAGATTCTCAGACCGCAGAGAAAGTTCCCCGCGATAGCACTCCCTCAAGAGGCCTATGGCCGGTAGAAAATCTCCCACAGCGGTTAATGCGGCTCATGGCCCGGAGAACCAAGATGCGTGTGGCCATTCAAACGCTCGGCACTAGAGGCGATGTCCAACCCTACATCGCACTGGCGCTCGGACTGATCAGCCAAGGACACGAGGTACAGATCGCGGCACCCGTTCAGTTCGATGCTATGGTTCGCGAGCGCGGCATCGCCTTTGCGCCGCTTCCGGGCGAGTTTCTGGCGCTGATGGACACACCGGAAGGGAAGGCTGCGATCGCGGGCGGTCGAGGCTTCAGCGCCGGCCTCAAGCTCCTGAAGCACGTGCGCCCGCTGATGCGGCGCCTGCTGGAGGAGGAGTGGGCAGCCGTGAAGGCGTTCGCACCCAATGTCATCGTCTCCCACCCGAAATCAATTGCGTCCCCGCATATGGCCGAAGCCCTAGCACGACCGTTCATTCTTGCGTCGCCCCTGCCCGGCTTTACGCCAACCTCAGCCTTCCCTAGTCCGATGCTGCCGTTCGCGACTATGGGCCCGCTCAACCGTGCAAGCCATGCCTTGGTCATCAGGGGCGCGGAGTTCCTGTTCGGAAAGCTGATCCGCGACTGGCGGGAGGCCTCACTGGGTCTTTCTGCGCGTCCCCGTCGGGCTCCCACGCCCTCGGGCACTCTCTATGCCTATAGCCCCCATGTTGTCCCTGTTCCATTGGATTGGGACAACACTGTGCTGGTCAGCGGCTACTGGTTCCTCGACAACGAGAATTGGCGACCATCTGATGCCCTTGCGTCATTTCTCGATGCCGGTGAAGCACCGATTTATGTCGGCTTTGGCAGCATGCCCGGGCTCGATCCGCAGAAAACAACGGCAATTATCATCGAAGCCCTTGCGAGAGCGGGCAAGCGTGGATTGCTGGCGAGCGGTGGCGGGGCGCTCGGGGCGGCGGAGAGCACTCCGGCCAACGTCCACATCATAGCTGGAGCGCCGCACGACCTGCTGTTTCCTAATGTCGGGGCGACGATCCATCATGGCGGTGCAGGAACGACGGGGGCGTCGCTCCGCGCGGGCAAGCCCACTGCTATTTGTCCGTTCTTCGGCGACCAGCCTTTCTGGGGACGGCGTGTTGCAGATCTCGGCGTCGGACCGCCTCCACTCGATCGTAAGGCCTTATCGGCCGAAAGCGTAGCGGAGGCGATCGTGGCAATGGACGATCCGCAGATGCGCGAGCGCGCGGCCACACTGGGCGCCGCTATCCGACAGGAAAATGGCATCGCGGCCGCCGTTAAATTCATTGAAGATAGAGCCGGCGGGCATGCCGCTAAGCTCGGTGGGTCAAACGTAGTCCCGTCGCAAACGTTTCGGTAGCTGATGATTGGCATGAGATCGTCTCCCACTTCCCTCGCATCAAGCGACGGCGACGCTTGCGGCTGAGCCGGCGAGGATCAGACCCCGCGCCTGCGCCATGCCGCCTCAGCGGGCCACCTGGAGCATCCTTGACCCGCCGACTTGTACCGTCAGACCCCTCACGGCTGATCGAGGCGCCACACAGCAGGCCAAGCAGAGTAAGACCGAACTTCGCGGAAGCGTGCGCATGCAGCCCACGCTGGTTTACGATGCGGAAGTCCCGTACGATCTGGTCCTGGTTGGAGGTGTCCACGCTCATTTGCTGCTCAGCAGTTGACTGGCGACGGTGATATATTTGCGTCCGGCCACCTGCGCTTCCTCCAATGCGACGGCCATGTCGTCGCCCTTTCGAACGCTTGCAAGCTTGATCAGCATGGGCAGGTTCATGCCGGCGATGACCTCGACGCGGCCCGATTCCATCACCGAGATGGCGAGGTTCGAGGGCGTTCCGCCGAACATGTCCGTGAGCACGATGACGCCGGCGCCGGTGTCGGCTTTCGCGACGGCCGCGACGATATCGCGGCGGCGCTGTTCCATGTCGTCGTCGCCTATGGCGACAATCTCAAAGTCCTCCTGGGGTCCCACGACATGCTCCACCGCATGGCGAAACTCGGTGGCCAGTTGACCGTGCGTTACAAGCACGAGCCCGATCATTCTTTGGCAGCTCCCGTCATGGTTCCTTCACAGGCCCATTCCATATGCGCCGGCCCTTAGGCGGCGGAAGCGCGCAATCTTGTCGACGCATGGCGCATTGACAAGCCCCAATTTGCACTGCGGCAGGCCATTTTGACGCATCGTAACGGAAATTCGCCGACTTCCGACCCAGAATCAGACAAGAGGCGCAAGCCCAAGTCGCGACCACCGCCGGCAGCGACCCATTGCTGGCGGGGCATTTGTCGGCACGGACGCGTGTAGTGTTCTCCAGAACCGTGACACAGGCGATCGTAAGGACCGCCGCCAGCTAACCCAAGCGCTGGTGCGCTTCAAGAGTACCAGCAAATCGTTCTCCACGATGACAATTCTCTTCGCAGTCTCCACTATTCCGCCCTACCCGATAAGGAGTGGGCAGGCCTTCGGCCTACCTCCATTCCAAGCTAGCAACTCAGGATTGCGGTATTTTGAGCCGTCCGGGTTGCTCTGAGAGTTTTATGTCTTTATAAGCCCTGCAACGTAAGGGGCAGCAGCGTACTCCCATCGTGATCCCCAATCACAGACATGACACTCGATCATGTCCTGCGCGTATCTCCAACATACGATTTCTAATGTATGCTCTGGTAATACGCGTCATTTTCAATTGATATACTTTCCGAGGATCATGTCTTCTAAAATTATTGGCAATAACCTATACAAAATCTTTGGAACACAACCCACCGAAGCGCTGGAATTTCTCAAGGCTGGCAAGGGGAAAGACTGGATCTACGAAGAGACCGGACAGACTGTCGGCGTCAACAATGTCAGCTTCCAGGTACCCGAGGGCAAAATCTTTGTCGTCATGGGGCTCTCCGGTTCCGGCAAGTCCACTCTGGTCAGAATGATCAACGGGCTTATCAAGCCGAGTGCGGGAGAAATCCTGATCGACGGCATCGATGTCGCCTCTTGCTCAAAGGACGAGCTTCGCCAGGTACGGCGCGACAAAGTCGCCATGGTGTTCCAACATTTCGCCTTGTTCCCGCATAAGACGGTCGTTGACAACGTCGCGTTCGGTCTCAAGATCAAGGGCATCGATGCTGCCGGGCGGCGTGAGCGTGCGCAGGCAGCGCTCGATCAGGTTGGACTTGGCGCACGCGCCGACAGCTACCCGGATGAATTGTCGGGCGGTATGCAGCAGCGTGTCGGGCTGGCGCGCGGACTGGCGTCTGAGCCGGAGATACTGCTCATGGACGAGCCGTTCAGCGCGCTTGATCCGTTGATCCGGAGCGACATGCAGCAGGAACTGCTCGAACTGCAGCGGTCGCTGAAGAAGACCATCGTCTTCATCACCCACGACCTGAAAGAAGCGCTGACGCTAGGCAGCACCATCGCCATCATGCGCAACGGCGCTGTCGTGCAGACAGGCACCGCGGAAGAGATCGTCGGCAACCCAGCTGACGACTACGTATCCGCCTTTACCAAGGATATTGACCGATCGCTGGTGTTCACGGCGCAGAGTATCGCTCGACCGGTTCAGGCGCTTGACCTGGACGGCGCCGATGTTCCGTCGGCAATCAGGTGCATGGACGAACTCGGTGTCGACGCCATGCATGTCGTGAAGGACGACAAGTTTGTGGGGTTGGTGACCTACCGCGCCGTGAGTGCTGCACTGCGTAATGGCGGCGCATTGATTGACGTGGTTTCCAGCGACTTCCCGACAGCCGCACCGCAGACCCACCTCTACGATCTCTACGTTCTGGCAGAGAAGGGATTGCCCATCGCTTTGACTGAGGGCGGCGAAGGTTCTGGACGACCGACCGGGATCGTTTCGCCGGGAGCGGTCTTTGCCCAGCTTTCCGATGGGAGAACCTGATCCATGTTTAGCCCATCCGATTTCTTCTCCATTCCCTTCGACGATTGGGTCAATCTGTTCGTCCGCGACTGGCTGGTGCCGAACTTCCGTCCCTTCTTCCGTTCGCTGCAATGGCCGGTGACGCAGGTTTTGAACGGATTGTCGGGCTTCCTGAACGGCCTGCCCATGGTTGTGTTCACAGCGGCGCTATCCTTGATCGCCTGGCGCACCGCGGGCCGGGGCGTGGCCATCTTCACGCTTGCCGCGCTCTGCTTCATAGATCTGATCGGTCTTTGGCCGGAAACGATGACTACGCTCGCCATGGTGGTTACGGCAGTCTTCTTTTGTGTCATAATCGGCATACCGCTTGGCGTGCTCGCATCGCAGAGTGATACATTCCGGGCGGTATTGCGGCCGATCCTCGATATCATGCAGACGATTCCATCTTTCGTCTATCTGGTGCCTATCGTGATGCTGTTCGGTGTCGGCGTGGTACCCGGCATCATCGCTACCATCATCTTTGCCCTGCCTCCGATCGTACGCCTTACTGACCTCGGCATCCGCAACGTGCGGGAGGATCTGACCGAGGCCGCCGTCTCGTTCGGTGCGACAGCCTGGCAAACGCTCGTTGAAGTGCAGTTTCCCTTGGCCATGCGCACGATCATGGCCGGGCTCAACCAAACATTGATGCTGGCGCTGTCGATGGTGGTCATTACCGCCCTCATCGGCGCCGGCGGGCTCGGGCTGACGGTGTTCACCGGCCTTGGCCGGCTCGACGTCGGCAATGCGACAGCAGGCGGCGTCGGCATCGTGCTGATCGCCATCATCCTCGACCGCATCAGCCAGGCTCTGGGCGAAAAGCGCGCAATGCGCCCCCCTTCCCTGTTCGCGACCGTAAAATCTCTGTTCTCGCTCCGGCGCGGCGCGCCGACAGCGACCACCGAAAGGGCAGGTTGAGCAAACCTTCCCGGCCGCGTCCTGCGCGGTTCCCATGTTCCCTTCCGGGAACGCAAGAAGAAGACAAGGAGACAATTCATGAACAATTTGCCACGGCTCTTCGCGCTCGCTTTGTCGGCGAGTGTAATGATGGCGGCGCCTGTCGCATCCTATGCCGAAGAAGGTCCGGGCACCGGCACCACGATCAAGATGGGCCAGGCCACCTGGGATACAGGCTGGTTTCACGCCGAGATCTACAAGCAGCTTCTGGAGAAGCTCGGCTATAAAGTCGAGGGCCCGACCACGCTCGACAATCCGCCCTTCTATCAGGCCGTCGCCCAAGGCGACCTCGACCTTTGGGTCAATGGCTGGTTCCCACTGCATAACTCTTACGAGAGCACCTATTCCAAAGGCGCCGAACTCGTCGGCTACGTCGCCAAGGGAGGCGCGCTTGAGGGCTATCTCGTCGACAAGGCCTCGGTCGAGAAATATGGCATCAAAACGCTGGACGACTTCAAGCGTGATGACGTGAAGAAGGCGTTCGACCGTGATGGCGACGGCAAGGCCGATCTGGTTGCCTGCCCTCCGGGATGGGGATGCGAGATCACCATCGAGCATCACCTCGATGCCTATGGGCTGCGCGACGACGTGAACCCGATCAAGGCAAGCTACGCCGCTTCGATGGCCGACGCGGTCGCCGCCTATCAGCAGGGCACCCCGATCCTGTTCTACACCTGGACGCCCAACTGGACTGTCAACACGCTGAAGCCCGGCAAGGACGTGATGTGGATCGAGGTTCCGAAGGTCGACCTGCCTGAGGCTCAGAAAAGTCTCGAGGATGCCGCCACGCTTCCCGGCGTCCCCGGCTGTGTCGAGGATCCGTGCAAGCTGGGGTTCCCGGCCAACGATATCCGTCCGGTCGCCAACTCGGCCTTCCTGAAGGACAATCCGGCGACCAAGGCGCTGCTTGAGGAAGTATCGATCCCGATCGAGGACATCTTCGCACAGAATGCCAAGATGAATGACGGCGAAGGCAAGACCGAAGATATCCAGCGCCACGCGAGCGAGTGGATCGAGGCGCATGGCGATCTCGTCGATGGCTGGATGAAGGCCGCAAGCGCGGCCTCAAAATAGCAAATAGCCGATGGCGGCCATCCGCCGCCATCGGCGTCTATGCGCCGGATACCCGGGCAAGCTCGGCTCACATTACAATCAAGGAGGACAGGACCATTCCTACTCACAAGAATGAATGTAACCCAGCGCATGACGATACGCTGGGCGGACGAATTTCACTGGCCAGGGAAGCCGCGAACCTCTCCATCGCACAGGCGGCGCGCCGCCTGGGTGTCATGACGGCAAGCTGGAATGCCTGGGAATGCGATCGGGATGAGCCTCGCGGCAATCGGCTGGCGATGATGGCGGGCCTTCTCGGCGTCAGTCCGTCATGGCTGCTTGCTGGCCACGGAAGTGGCCCCTCGGAAATTGCCGATAGCGACGTTACCAAGCTGTTGCGTGAACTGGGCCGGGCATCGGAGGGTGCGGCAGCGATCAACAAGCGCGTGCAGCAGATTACAGCCAGCCTTGAGCAGATCCAGAAAGCGGGCGACGAACCTGCTGCAGCCTGAAGCGAACACGGGGTTGACGACGAAAACATCGTAAGGCCCTTCACCCGGCGTAATTCGAGGCAGATCGCATGGATATGACGAAGTTCGTGGCTGGTATCGATCTTCATCCGCTCATCGCGATGGCGATCACGCTGGTCCTGCTGTTGCTTGCCGCGCTGTTTGCAAACTATGTCGTCAAGGCCCTGCTACTACGTGGCCTGAACCGCGTGCTCGCCTTTACAGCCTATGGCCGCGATCCGGAGTTGCGTCGCCAAGGTTTTGTCGAACGCTTGTCGAATATCATGCCGGCCTTGGTGATCTATGCTGGTATCCCGCTGGTGCCTGGCCTTCCGGTGTTCCTTGTCAGCGTCGTCCAGAACGTTGCCAGCGCCTTCATGATCCTGACGGTGGCGATGGCGATCGGTGCGGCCTTCAACATTGTCGAAACGCTCTACCATCGACGGCCGGAAGCGCGGCTGAAACCGATCAAGGGCTATATCCAGGTCGTTAAGATCGTGGTCTATGTCATTGCCGCGCTGCTGATGATCGCGACGCTGATCGACCGTTCGCCACTCATCCTGCTTTCCGGTCTTGGCGCGATGGCCGCAGTTCTCATCTTGGTCTTTCAGGATACGCTGCTGTCGCTGGTCGCCGGCATCCAGATTTCCTCGACCGACATGGTGCGTGTGGGCGACTGGATCGAGATGCCCGGCCAGAACGCCGATGGCGACGTCATCGAGATCGCCCTACATACGGTGAAGGTGCAGAACTTCGATAAGACGATCACTACGGTCCCAATCCGCAAGCTGGTCACCGACCCCTTCAAGAACTGGCGCGGCATGCAGGAAGCAGGAGGTCGCCGCATCAAGCGAGCGCTTTATCTCGATCAGAGCAGCATTCGTTTCCTTCATGGGGAGGAATTGGAGCGCCTCGGTGCCGTTGGCCTGCTGAGCGACTATCTCGAAAACAAGTGTGAGGAACTCGCCCAATGGAACGAAGCGCTCGGAGAGCGCGCCAAGGTGCCCGCGAACACGCGACGCTCCACCAATATCGGTACGTTCCGTGCCTATGTTCAGAACTATCTTTCGAGCCATCCGGGTATACATCACGGCATGACCACGATGGTCCGTCAATTGCAGCCAGGGCCCGAAGGCTTGCCGCTGGAGATCTATTGCTTCACCAACACGATCGCCTGGGCAGACTACGAGGGCATTCAAGCCGACATATTCGATCATCTCCTGGCAATACTGCCGGAGTTCGACCTCCAAGTGTTCCAGAGCCCCGCTGGTACGGATCTGCGGACATTTTCCGATAAAGAAGACCGGCATTCAAGGGAGCTTCCCGAACAGGAGAAGGGGAGCCGGCAAGCCATTCGCGCCCAAGCGGGCGCGTCGCATAAGGTCAGTTCAGCACGTCGTAAGACCTGACCTTAAAGATTGGAAGCCCTCGGACCTCCACTGATTTCATAGATAAGCTCGTGAACGATCGAGGGTAAGGGTAGGCCCCTATACTGCTAAGTCGCTTCTCTTCGTCAACCTGCTCGGCAGGATTCAGCTCTCAATTCATTCCGTCGATCGGTGGATAGCCGGCGAATGTATCGGCAAATGTTGCGCCACCAGCGATGCAGGTGTGGCGGTATGACGTTCGTTGTTAATGTGGCTTAGGATGCCGCCGAAAATCGTAAATCCGAACACCGCAATGACGAAACTCGTCAAAGAGATAGCCAGCGCCCGATTTTATGGTCGTGCCAAGGCGATGAACCGCTCGCCGCTAGTCAGAAAGAACAAGGCGGCGGAATTCGAAGATGACCAGCCTGAGTATTTCGCCCAGACCCGATCTTCATGCCGTCCCCACAGATGAATCACCATGATGATTGCAACGAGACAGAGCAAGAACCCGCTTGACCAGGAGATCATATTGCTGGCGTTGGGAAGATGGTCAGGCGTCCAGTTGCGAATTGTGGAGGATGGGAGTTAGATCGGGGATGGTGAGCAACCCCCAAGATCCCCGAGAACTGGCCGCCCGCGCTTTGTGCCGACGCCATGGCCTACCCGAAGACACCAAATACGATGGCGATCCGGCGTGGATGAGTTTCGTTCGCGATGTCGATGTGGTGCTTGAGGCGGTAGGTTGGAAGGAAGACAATGAGCCTGAGAGAAATGCGTAGGGAGGTGGGAATATCGACGCGCAGATGGGTTGAACCCAACATGCGGTGGTGATCACCGGGGTGCGAGCTGCGCATGATCGCGACCAGCAGTCACTCAATGCGGGCACGTTCTTCGAATACTATTCGGGCAGGCGTAGCTAATTGCGTATCCCTGTATTAAGCTGCAATGGCGTCACGCATCGGAGCGGGCAGCGTTTCCCATGCCCGGATCAACTCACCGATGGAAGCGGCCTCCATTTTGCGCATGACATTCCCGCGATGCAGCTTGACCGTAAATTGATTGGTATTTCCAATCGTTCCGCGATGCGCACGAGATCGGCGAGTGACGCCGCCACCATTTTCTGCATGACATTCCTTCTATGAATTTGGAGCGTGACCTCGCTAATCCCCAACTCAGCGGCTGCCTGCTTGTTAAGGAGACCACTGACCACGAGCGGTAAGGCAAGGCGCACCCAGCGAGAGGGAACTCCATCCAATCCGAAGTGGCCTGGGCCATGCGCCACGGCAGCAATCTCCATGGTCCCATCGTAGTTGGACGTTGGCGAGCCGGTTAGTCAGACAACGCTTCCGGTCGAAAGCGGCGACGGCCACAGAAGAAACGGGGAGCGGCAGGCCGGGCGATCGGCCGATCTCGTAACCAGCCCCACAGCGCGGGCCAGGTTCTGGCTTTGCCGGGCATGCTGGGGCGCACTAACTTCGCCAGAATCGCGGAACAAACAGCACCAGAACCGTAAAGAGCTCAAGACGCCCGAAAAGCATCCCGAAAGACAGGAGCCATTTTGCGCCATCAGGCAAGGAAGAAAAATTGCCGGCGGGGCCGATGATATCACCCAAACCCGGTCCAACGTTAGCCAAGGCAGTTGCGGCGCCTGAGGTGCTGGTCAAAAAATCAAGGCCGAAGGCCATCAATCCGATGGTGAGGACCAAATAACACATGAAAAATACTGCGAAGAATGCGACGACGGAGCCGATTATCTCGTCGTCCAATAGGCGTCCCGCATAGGAACGCGGAAAAACACCCCGCGGGAAAAGAAGGCGCATGAAGTGCGCCTTCAGCATCACAGCCATGACTTCGAAGCGGAATATCTTGATCCCGCCCGAGGTAGAGCCGGTGCAGCCTCCAATGAAGGTAAGACCGAAGAAAATACCTATCGCTACGTTGCCCCACGCAGTGTAGTCCACGGTGGCATAACCGGTCGTAGTTACAACCGACACCACGTTGAACGCGGCATGACGGAAGGCGGGTTCAATCGCGTACTGACCTGAAAGCGCAAGCCATAATCCAATCAGCAGAATCACCAGCGCCAGGAATGTCAGCATGGTTCTGACCTGACGATCCCAGAGCGCCATATGGTCGCCAGCGACGAGGCGGACATAGAGTACAAATGGGATGCTTCCCGCGAGCATGAAGGCCGTTGCGAACCACTGGATGCCATTCGCTTCCCAAGCTCCGAAAGAGTCGTCCGACGTGGAATAGCCGCCAGTTGAAATGGAGGTCAACGCATGCGTCACCGCGTCGAACAACCGCATCCCGGCAAGCCAATAGGTGAGCGTAGCGAGCAGCGTCAGGCCCAGATAGATTGTACCGATGGTCTTCGCGATCTGACGGACCCGCGGCATTGCCTTTTCAGAGCGGTCGGATGACTCCGTACGAAAAAGCTGCATTCCACCGATGCCCAGGGCGGGAAGGATCGCAATTGCGGTTGCGATGATCCCGATACCTCCCATCCATTGAAGAATGGCGCGCCAAAGCAACAATCCGGGCGGTGCATCGTCCAGACCCGCGATCACTGTGGCACCGGTGGTCGTTATTCCGGACACCGCCTCAAACACGGAATTAGCCAAGCTGTGGCTGACGATGCCATAATCGGAGAAGAAGAACGGCATCGCGCTGACCGCGGCAACGCTGAACCAACTCAGCGGGGTCAGCATGAACGCTTGCCGCAGCGTCAGCCCTGCCCTCAGTGAGTTGCGGTTTTTGAATGTGAGTGAGGCTCCAATGCTTGCGGAAAGAACAGATGCGACCGCGAAGGCCTGCCAGGCGGGGCTTCCACAGTAGATATCGACGAGCATCGGGAACATCATCATTCCAGCCGTCGCTATTTGCACCCACCCGATGAGAAACAGGATAGGCCGGATTCCAAAGCCTGAGGCAGCGTGAAGGGGCTCGTTTAGACGACGGAACTGGGTATCAGGCACGTTTCGTCTCCGTGCCGAGCAAGGCTTCGGCAAGATGGAGGTAGCTATAGGTGACAAGCGCCACTACATGATCGCCGATCTGTAAATGTGTATCCTTTCGTGGGATCAAGACCTCGCCATCTCTGACAACCGCCCCGATTTTCATTCCTCGTGGCAAGCCCAGTTGATCGAGCGGGCGGAGTAAGAGTCTCGATTGCTCGGTAATCTCCGCCTCGATGACCTCGCCAAAGTCCTCACGTAACGTATAGAGGGCTGCGATGGAGCCGCGACGAACATGTCGCAAGACGGTGGAAATTGTCACCGCACTTGGATTCACGACTGCATCGATGCCAAGCGTCGGGATCAGGGTCTCGTAGGTTCGCTTATTGACGAGGCTGATGGCGCGCTTGCACCCGGCCCGCTTGGCCAAAACCGAAGCGAAAATGTTGGCCTCATCATCGTTCGTAACTGCGACGATGGTTTCTGCAAGCCCTGCCTGAGCGTCCTCGAGAAGCACTCCGTCCAGCGCATCACCGTGCAGAACGATCACCCCGGATCCCAGCTCGGTTGACACATATTCTGCGCGTTGGCGATCTTGCTCGATGATCTTGATATCAATTTTGGGGGAGGCCTTTCGGATTTTTTTCGCCAGGTGCAGGCCAATATTCCCCGCGCCGACAATCACTATTTTTCTGGCCGCCCGCTCCCGGTGACCGAAGGCAACCATCACTTCTGTCACTCTGTTTGACTTGGCGATCACGTAAACATCGTCACCTACCTCGATCCGATCATGCTCATCAGGCACAAAGCTGCGGCCCTTTCGGACAACTGCGACAATCGACATGCCCTCGAACTGGTCATCTTCCGAAATGTCGAGAAGGCGCTGACCCACGACCGGAGAATGTGGTTGCTCGGCGTGTATACCTAGCAACATGATTTGTTCGTTCGCCATCGGGACCATATCGAAAGCTCCCGGTGTGCGGAGCCGGCGCGCAATGCCTTCCGCGATTTCGATCTCGGGAGAAATAATGATGTCGATTGGAAGGTGCTCGGCGGCGTAGAGACCCGACCTGTCTTGCTCAAGGTAACCAGCGTGTCGCAGTCTTGCGATCCGCCGTTTGACTCCAAATAGCGAGTAGGCCATCTGACAGGCTACCATATTGACTTCGTCCGACCGGGTCACTGCGATCAGCATATCGGCTTCACGAGCGCCTGCTTTGCGGAGGGTTCTGGGATGCGAGGCGTGCCCTACCACGCCACGAACGTCGTAGCTTTCGTCAACGCGCCGGATCAGATCCGGATCCGTGTCGATGACGGTGACGTTCATGCCTTCGCTTGCCAAATGCCTAGCTATTGTTGTGCCGACCTGACCAGCGCCGCAAATGACTACTCTCATTGTTAGTCTCCGAATGTTCTTGACGTACGCCTGTACACTGCACGCTCTTCACAGATAGTCTTGATCATTGCGTATCTTGTTGTCGTTTTGAATATCGAGGCCTCTGGACGACCATTCGAAATAGCAGAATCGCAGTGACCCAGGCGGAGCGCATAACATTATACCGGAACTGTTGGCGAACATTGTTTTCTGCGCTATCGTTCATGATAGCTGGCGGGCGCTTGCCGTTCCGCGAACACGGTCGAGGGAACGGGAGATGACGTTTGCGGCTAGGTTGATGGTGGAGAGAGGATCTATTCGGGACCAGTCGCAAGATTGGGGCGAGTACACGTTCGTCTCTCTTCCATCGCCCGGTGACCGGATTGCTGCAGAGTATGACGGAGCGATGCATTTTCTGACGGTGATCTGTGTGCATCATAGGCCGATACGCATTCGTAGCGACGCTGATCAGAAGGTCCGCACTTCGCCATCGGCCGAAGTCGTCGCCAAATGGACAAGTTCTGACTAAGTTGCCGTATGCTCTTCTGAGATATCAGTTGTGGTGCGACACTTCGAACTCGGCTCCGATTAAGGGCTTAAGGAACGCGGCTTGGATCGGCATTTCAATGAAGAGCAGCCGGATTAGCCGTTGCCAAGCACCATTGCTTTGATTTCCACCGTCGCTTCCAAAAGCGCCGTTCGCGAAATTCCCAACTGCTTCACAGCATCGCCAATTCGTCCCTGAGTAGCGACCAACGCCATCCAGCCTGAAAGCGTGGCTGGGCATGGCGTTCCGGACGACCGGCTTTTATGGTCGACCTGCGTATAGGCCGACTGCGGTGCGGCCAGCGCATTGAGGGGCGCGGCCTGACCGATCATCGCCGAAGTAGCCAGCATCTAGGCAGTGACAGCGGAGAGAACAAGACGTTTCACTGCGGTATCCCTTCGTTGGGTTTACGCCGCGAGGAGTAGTGCTCGGTTCTTGCCAGGTGAGAATTCAACGCGGGTTTCGCCACCGATGGCCGCTTGACCGATTTCGACCCAAACGACTGAGCAGCCTCGTTCTCGCGATTTTGAGAACCGTGCCGGGATTTATCGGCTAGGATGACACCGGTTTCAAAGACGAAAGACAGAAGATGACCCGGTTGACCGCGAAGGATTTCCCGCAGGAGTTGCTGGAACTCTACGACTTCTACGCACACGGCAAGATCACCAAACGTGAATTTTTCGATCGTGCCGGCAAGTTCGCCGTTGGCGGCATGACGGCAGCCGCCATCCTCATCTCAATGAGCCCGAACTATGCGCTGGCTCAGCAGGTGGAGTTCACCGATCCGGATATCCTGCCCGAGTATATCACCTATCCTTCGCCCAACGGACATGGCGAGGTACGTGGTTATCTGGTGCGGCCCGCAGGCGTCGCGGGTCCCGTACCCGGCGTCGTGGTGGTGCATGAGAACCGGGGGCTCAACCCCTATATCGAAGATGTGGCGCGCCGCGTGGCCAAGGCGGGGTTCGTCGCGCTGGCTCCCGATGGGCTGACTTCGGTGGGCGGCTATCCCGGCAATGACGAAAAAGGCCGAGAGCTTCAGCAACAGGTCGATCCGACCAAGCTGATGAACGACTTCTTCGCGGCGATCGAGTTCCTAATGATCAGCGACTTGACCACCGACAAAATTGGCATCACCGGCTTCTGCTACGGTGGCGGTGTGTCGAACGCCGCGTCTGTCGCGTATCCCGAACTGGCTGCCGCCGTCCCCTTCTATGGTCGTCAGGTGCCGGTCGAGGACGTGCAGAAGATCCAGGCGCCGTTGCTGCTGCAGTTCGCCGAGAACGACGCAAACGTCAATGCTGGCTGGCCGGCTTACGAGGCAGCCCTGAAGGAAAACGGCAAGGTGTACGAAGCCCATATCTACCCCGGCACCAACCACGGCTTCCACAACGATTCTACCCCCCGTTACGACGAGGCAGCAGCGAAACTTGCCTGGGATCGAACCATAGACTGGTTCAAGCGGTATCTGTCCTGATTGTCCGGGGTCAGCACGCCATCAGATCGAGGTGATGAGCATCTACTGCTTTGCAGTCAGTGCGCCTATGTATGGTGTCAGCCGCCGCATTCTCACCCGAAACGAGGCGTTTGAGACAAGCTCCGCCAGTTCGGCCAGCGCCGAATAGTCTGAGGACCGGAGCCCCTTTTAAGCGCAGCGCACGCATTTGAGCGCAGCAGGATCGATCTCCAGCCGACGCAGGCCGACGAACTCGCCGCAGTCAAGGCAGTAGCCAAACTTGCCTACCCGCATCCGGCGTAAAGCCTGTTCGAGAGCAACCTGCCGCGCCTGACGACGCCGTTCGACAGCTTTCGCCATCGCTTGCACCTGCAAGGCGTCCATGCGCGATAGGCGGCCGACCGACTGCTGGTCGAGCTCAACGGGAGACCGGTCCGCGTTCGTCGCCCGGGATTGGCAGGTCAGCTCCGCAAGCTCCGTCTCGATCCGAGAACGGAACCTGTCATCCAGCGATTCCGGATCCGGTTCCATATCCTTAACGAAACAGGACCATGGGGACCTTGCACGACCTGATCATCTCGGTGGTGGTCGATCCGATAATCATCGATCGAATGCGCGAATGGCCGTAGGCGCCCATCGCCAGGAGATCTATACCGTCGCGCTCCACAATGCCCGCCAGTGTCTTGTCAGGTTGGCCAGGAGCGATCTCGATCGACGCCTCATGGCCTCCCGCTTTCAACGTGGCTTGCGCATCTTCGAGCCTGCGCCGCAGTTCGACGCTTTCGGCACCTACCGTCAGTAGGCGAATGTCCAGCCCCGCAAAGAGTGGATTACGAGCGATATGGTCCACCGCCTTGATCACGCTTGGTCCACCGTCATAGGCGATCAGCACCTTATTGATCGCCCTCAAGGAACGCGCGGCCACGAAAACGGGTTTGGTCGCGGAACGGACGATGCATTCCAGATTGGAGCCCAGATGAAGCTTGGCGAAATCGGCACCTTCTCCGCGCTTGCCGATCACGATTCCACGCGAGCCGGGCTCGACCTCGGCGACTGCCTCCAGAAGATCGCCGTGGCGCAACCGCGCGGTCACGTTCTCCACGCCTGCCGCCCGGATCATTGCTTCCGCGTCCTCGAGAATGGCCCGTCCCCGCTTCTGCGCAAGTCGGGCGCGCTGTTCGTCGAGTGCTGAAAGCTCGTCCAAAAGCGCGGTGCGGGCACCGAGCGAGATCGCGCCCGACAGGTCCGAACTGCTGGTCTCGCGTCGCCCCAGCACATGGAGTAGTTCTATCGACGCGTCGGTGCGGCTGGCGATCCAGATCGCGCTCTCGCAGATGCTCTTCGAGTATATAGAGCCGTCGATCAGAGCGATGAGTTTTTCTGTCATGTAATCCTCCCTCGCGTCAGTGAGCCATCAACTTGTCGAGCGCGCCCGGCTTGTCGTGAACCGCAAGCCGGTCGACGATGGTTTCGCTCGCCTCGTTCATGCCCACAATTTCCACCTCCGCGCCCTCACGGCGGAATTTCAGCACGGCCATGTCGAGCGCCGCCACACTGGAAATATCCCAGATATGTGCGCGGGCAACATCGATCGTGACCTTCTCCAGCACCTCCTTGAAATCGAATCCGGCCATGAAGTTCTCGGCGGAAGCGAAGAACAGTTGGCCTTCCACCACATAGATTCGATGCCGGCCATCCTCGCTCCGGGTGGAGGATATCCGGAAAAGCTGCGCGATCTTCCAAGCGAAGAAGATGCCCGACAGAAGCACGCCGACGAGTACGCCAATTGCAAGATTGTGCGTGAGCACAACACCGACGACGGTTGCCAGCATGACCGCTGAGGACGAGCGCGGATGGGCCGTCAGGTTCTTGATTGAGGACCAGGAGAAGGTGCCGATCGAGACCATGATCATGATTGCGACCAGTGCGGCCATGGGTATCTGGCTCACAAGATCGCCGAGTACCAGGATCATGAAGAGCAAGAAGAGGCCAGCGGCGAAGGTCGATAACCGCCCGCGTCCGCCAGACTTCACATTGATGATCGACTGACCGATCATGGCGCAGCCGGCCATCCCACCGATGAAGCCGGTGGCGGTATTGGCAATACCCTGACCGATGCATTCCTGGTTGCGGTCCGACGGGGTGTCGGTGAGGTCATCGACAATTTGGGCCGTCATCAACGACTCCAGAAGTCCGACGACCGCGACCGCAAGCGAGTACGGAAGGATGACGAGAAGGGTATCGAGGTTCAGCGGGATATTCGGGATGAGGAATACCGGCAAGGTGGAGGGCAATTCACCCATATCGCCCACCGTGCGGATATCGAAGCCGAAGGAAATCGCAACGGCCGTCAGCACGATGATGCATATAAGTGGAGAAGGGATCGCCCTCGTCACGTAGGGGAACAGGTAGATGATCGCCAGGCCGGCTGCGACCATCACATAGGTCAGGCTTGGCACACCGACGAGCTCGGGAAGCTGCGCCATGAAGATCAGGATCGCCAGAGCATTGACGAAACCGGTTATGACCGAGCGCGAGACGAAACGCATCAACGAGCCCAGTTTAAGGAAGCCGGCAACGATCTGGATCAAACCGGCAAGCACCGTGGCAGCGAGCAGGAATTCGAGGCCATGATCGCGCACCAGCGTGACCATGAGCACCGCTGTCGCAGCAGTCGCGGCCGAGATCATGCCGGGCCGGCCGCCGACGAAGGCGATCAAGACCGCGATGGAGAAGGACGCGTAAAGGCCGACCTTCGGGTCGACGCCCGCGATGATGGAAAAGGCGATCGCCTCGGGGATAAGCGCCAAAGCGACAACAAGGCCGGAGAGCAAGTCTCCGCGCACATTGCCAACCCACTGTGCGCGGTAAGCAGAGAAAGAGGTCATGTAATTCCGAAATTTGACAAAACCAAACCAGCGGCTCCTGAGAGGCAGGGGTCGTACCGGAAGACGGTATTGATTTAGTTGTCCGGCGGATTGGCGGCCGGAAGAGCCACCCGGAGTTCCACCGGGTCCTAGTGAATGTCCTGCACATACGGGACTCCGCATTGCTATGCAACATCACTAGGTCATACGTCTGCCGGCAATAGTGACAGAAATCACATTCTTCGCGGCGGCCGTTCCTTCATATGTTCGGCCCCTGCGCTATCGTCAACCAGATATGAGACGAAGCCGGTTGAGGGACGCCTTGATCTTCTCCTGCTTGATGGACGAGGGATTAGCCAATCTGTCGTTCGGCCACGGTCCGAGTGCCAGTGCTGTTGATGCACTGATCGCTACCAAAGGCCGTCCTTCGAGGAAGATGCAAACTCTACGCTCCAAAGATCGACACTCTGGTCAGGACCCATTAATTTCCGAGTTCCAGTGACGACCGCGTCGAGCCTTTGCGGTCATTGCCCCAGTAGGAAATCCATGATGGCCCTGATGGATCTGTCGGGCGCGTCCTCGTAAACAATGTGAGACGCGCCTTCCACGACATGGAGCTGCGCATGGGGCAAAAGCTTGAGCAGCCGTGCCGACATTCTGTGAAATGCCGGGGGGCTTTCCGATCCCACCAGAAGCAGCGTCGGCACCCCGACAGTTGCGACTTGGTGCTCGTCGAGCGGGGGAAGGCCCTCTCCAAGCATCTGAGCCTTGTCGGATCTTCTGTTATCCCAGACCTGTTGATACCGCTCCGGGCTCAATCGATCGAAGCGGGACGATCCTAGGACACCTCTTCCAAATATCTCGAGGGCGGCCTTGTCGTCGCCGCGCCGGAATGCCTTTGCGGCAGGCTCCATCACGGTCCAACCAAGCTTCAGGATCGCAAATCCCGCGAAGGGTGATCTGGCAAGCATGGACAGGACTTGTCCCGGCCTCACCGGAAAGTCGAGAAACAGGGTCAAAACCGGAGGCTCGATCATCACGAGAGAACGAACGAGCTCGGGGTGTTGCATGGCAGTCATTAGGACGATGACGCCACCCCAAGAGTGGCCGATCAGGTGGGCGGGAGCCAGCATGTTCGATCGAAGGAGCTCAGCCAGATCGTCGACATGGGACTGGATCGGGTCGGCCGCGCCGTCAGGAATGTCTACATTCGGGCGTGCGAACCGTCGGCTGTACGCAGTAACTCTCCAGTGACGTCCCAGTTTTGGAACCACATAGTTCCAAGTGCGCAGATCGGACACGCCTCCATGCACCAAGACGACCGGATCCCCCTGACCTTCCTCGACATAAGCGAGCTGCGTGCCGTTAATGTCGAAGCTTCGCATGCTGGAAAACTGGTCTTCCATGTTCGGACAATAACAATTTTTGCCTTGAGTGTCGTTGCGCCTTGTCCGATCACGAGACGACAGATCCAACGCCAGAAGAGGCCGCAACGCTTGAAAACTCCTATCTCGTCATTTCAACGGGTTGCGTCGGCTACCTGTCATGCGAAGAGGGCGACATGAGCTGCCCTGTTCCGTCGGCCAGCTAGGAGATGGCCATGCAGACCAGGCGCATGGCAGCGTCTCCGAACAGCCCCTAAGCCGGGCTGGGCGACGAGCTCTGTCTATGAGGGCGTTCTCCCACGCTTGCGCCACTCCTTCATTGAACGCGATGAAGAGGACCTTTCGGTTGCGCAATGGCCATATGCGTCACGCGATAAGTCGCGATCTGTCCATCTTTACGCGTAACGCGGATTAGGTCGTTTTCTTCGATGTTCTTCAGAAAGGCAAAATGCGTGTCGCGATGGGCAGCATAGCCTGCGGTCCCTGCTCTCCCGTTTCCGACGTATTATCGAGATTCCCCGGACCAAAGGCCAGCGCTCGACCACTTACACTTTGAGGGCGATAGCCGAACCATTCAGGCTACCGTTGCGGGGGCAGCGCCGGCATCAAACCGGCTTCCAATTACCCCTTTGCCAATACGCAACATGACAGGAGACGGTGTCGCTACTCCGCTGCTTGGGCGAACGGCGCAGAAATATAGTTCAGGATCGGCCCCAGCCAGCGCTCGACATCCACCACCGCCATGCTCTTGCGGTGCGCATAATCTTCCACCTGATCTCGCTCGACCTTGGCGACGCCGAAATAGTAGCTCTCGGGATGCGAGAGGTACATGCCGGACACCGATGAGCCGGGCCACATGGCCATGCTTTCGGTCAGGCTGACGCCGGCATTCTTCTCGCCGTCGAGCAACCTGAACAGCGTCACCTTCTCGGTGTGATCGGGCTGCGCCGGATAGCCCGGCGCCGGGCGAATGCCCTGATACGGCTCACGGATCAGTTCGTCGGGTACGAGGTCCTCGTCCGAGGCATAGCCCCAAAACTCCTTGCGCACCTTCTCGTGCAGGCGTTCGGCGAAGGCCTCCGCGAAGCGGTCGGCCAATGCCTTGACCAGGATCGAATTGTAGTCGTCATTGGCGCGCTCGAAGCGCTCCGCGATCGCGACCTCTTCGATGCCGGCCGTCACGACAAATCCGCCGAGGTAGTCGGGTTTTCCACTCTCGACCGGCGCAACAAAATCGGAGAGCGCGACGTTGGCCCTGCCGTCACGCCTCGTCAGTTGCTGCCGCAGCGTGAAGAACGTTGCAAGTTCCTTGGACCGGCTCTCGTCGGTATAAAGCCGGATATCGTCGCCCACGGCATTGGCCGGCCAAAAGCCGATCACACCCTTCGGTGCGAACCATTTTTCGTCGATGATCTTCTTCAGCATCGCCTGGGCATCCTCGAAAAGCTGGCGGGCCGCCGGGCCCTGCTTCTCGTCGTCGAGGATTTTTGGATAGCGGCCTTTCAGTTCCCAGGTCTGGAAGAACGGCGTCCAGTCGATATAGCGGGCCAGTTCAGCAAGGTCCCAGCCTTTGAAGACCTTGAGACCGAGGAAGGAGGGTTTCGGCGGTTCGTAGTTCGCCCAGTCGATCTTGTGGGAATTGGCGCGCGCCCTGGCCAGCGGCAGCCGCAGTTTGTCGGCTTCCGATCGGTGATGCGCTTCGGTCACCTTCTTGTACTCGGTGCGCACCGTGTCGACATAGCCCTCCTTCGCGTCCTTCGACAGCAAGGCGGACACCACGCCAACCGCGCGGCTGGCGTCATTTACATAAACCGCCTGGCCCTGCTCGTAGCGCGGGTGGATTTTCACCGCCGTATGAACACGGCTGGTGGTGGCGCCACCGATCAGCAGCGGAATGTCAAAACCCTCGCGCTCCATCTCGGACGCGACATGCGCCATCTCGTCCAGCGAGGGCGTGATCAGGCCCGACAGCCCGATGATATCGACCTTCTCGTCGCGCGCCGTTTGCAAAATCTTGGTGGCCGGCACCATAACGCCGAGGTCGATGATCTCGTAATTGTTGCAGGCAAGCACGACGCCGACGATATTCTTGCCGATATCGTGCACATCGCCCTTCACCGTTGCCATCAGAATCTTGCCGGCGGTCTTGCGTTCGCCCGTGTCGATGCCCTTGGCAGCATTGGCCAGCTTTTCCGCCTCCATGTAGGGCAGCAGCAACGCGACCGCCTGCTTCATGACGCGCGCCGACTTCACCACCTGCGGCAGGAACATTTTTCCGGCGCCGAACAGGTCACCGACCACGTTCATGCCCGCCATGAGCGGGCCTTCGATGACATGCAGCGGGCGTTCGGCGGCCAGTCGCGCCTCCTCCGTATCTGCATCGATGAACTCGGTAATGCCGTTGACCAGCGCGTGCGAGATGCGCTGTTCGACCGGCCACTCCCGCCAGGCGAGGTCGCGTTCCCGGGCCTCCTGGCCGGCCGTACCCCTGAAGCGCTCGGCGATCTCCAGCAGGCGTTCCGTCGCGGTGCCTCCGGCCGCAGGCACGCGGTTGAGAACCACATCCTCGCAGGCCTCGCGCAATCCCGGTTCAATCGTATCGTAGACGACGAGCTGCCCGGCATTGACGATGCCCATGTCCATGCCCCGCTGGATCGCGTGGTAGAGGAACACGGCATGCATGGCCTCGCGCACAGGCTCGTTGCCCCGGAACGAGAAGGACAGGTTCGAGATGCCGCCCGAGATGTGGACATACGGCAAGGTCGAGGTGATCTCACCGATGGCCTCGATGAAGTCGACGCCGTAATTGTCGTGTTCCTCGATGCCGGTCGCCACCGCGAACACGTTGGGATCGAAGATGATGTCCTCCGGCGAGAAACCGGCCTGCTCGGTCAACAGCTTGTAGGCACGCGTGCAGATCTCGACCTTGCGCGCCTTGGTGTCGGCCTGGCCCTGCTCGTCGAAGGCCATCACGACGACAGCCGCGCCATACATGCGGCAAAGCTTTGCATGGTGCAGGAAAGCCTCCTCGCCTTCCTTCATCGAGATGGAATTGACGATCGGCTTGCCCTGCACGCATTTCAGGCCGGCCTCGATCACCTCCCATTTGGAACTGTCGATCATCACCGGCACACGCGCGATGTCGGGTTCGGCGGCGATCAGGTTCAGGTACTCGACCATCGCCTTCTTGGAATCGATCAGGCCCTCGTCCATGTTGATGTCGATGACCTGCGCGCCATTGGCGACCTGGTCGCGCGCCACCTCAAGCGCTGCCGCATAGTCGCCGGCGGTGACCAGCTTGCGGAATCTGGCGGAGCCGGTGACGTTGGTGCGCTCGCCGACATTGACGAAGGGAATGTCCTTGGTGAGCGTGAACGGCTCCAGGCCGGACAGTTGCATCAGGGGCTTGTGCTCTGCCGGGCTGCGTGGCGCATGCCGGCCCACTGCCTCGGCGATGGCGCGGATATGCTCCGGGGTCGAGCCGCAACAACCGCCGACGACATTGACGAGGCCTTCGCGCGCGAAATCCTCGACTTGGCCCGCCATGAAATCCGGGCTTTCGTCATATCCGCCGAAGGCGTTGGGAAGGCCGGCGTTCGGATAGGCGCAGGTGAACGTATCCGCGACGCTGGAAAGCTCGGCCAGATGCGGCCGCATGGCGGCCGCGCCGAGCGCGCAGTTCAACCCGACCGTGAAGGGCTTTGCGTGGCGGATCGAATGCCAGAAGGCGGTCGGCGTCTGGCCCGACAGCGTGCGGCCGGACAGGTCGGTGATCGTGCCGGAAATCATGATCGGCAGCCAGATACCCTTCTCGGCAAAGATTTCTTCGCAAGCGAAGATCGCCGCCTTGGCGTTCAGCGTGTCGAAGATCGTCTCGATGAGAATGATGTCGGAGCCCCCGTCGATCAGGCCGCGCAACTGCTCGCCATAGGCGAGGCGCAGGTCGTCGAAGGATGTCGCGCGGTAGCCGGGATTGTTGACGTCGGGCGACATCGAGGCCGTTCGGTTGGTCGGGCCGATCGCGCCGGCGACGAAGCGGCGCTTGCCGTCCTCCTGTTGCGCCCGGATCGCGGCGCGCCGCACCAGCCGCGCGCCATCACGGTTCAGTTCGTAGACGGCTTCCTCCATGCCGTAGTCCGCCTGCGCGATGGAGGTAGACGAAAACGTGTTCGTCTCGATGATGTCGGCGCCGGCTATGGCGTACTGATAATGAATATCCTCGATCGCCTTCGGCTGCGAAAGGATCAGCAGGTCGTTGTTGCCGTGCTGATGGCAGGCACAGCCGACGAACTTGTCGCCGCGAAAATGATCCTCGTCGAAGCCAAGTCCCTGGATCTGCGTGCCCATCGCACCATCGAGGATGAGGATACGCTCGCGTGCGGCGGTGGTCAGCGCGGCCAGCACTTTGGTGCCATCCGGTTTGGCGGCGACCGGGCCGAAAAGTTCATCCAGCAATGACAGATCATGCGACATATTTCGTTCCCAATGCGACAGCAGTCCTGCTATTCACATAACGATATCTTTATGTCAATATATCTATGGTGCATTCTCTCGAACCTCGATCGGGTAGCGATGGTTCTTATAAGTCGGTGCCGGTGTACTCATCCCCAAGAACTACGAGACATCGGTTGACGAAAAATCGACGTGACAGCACCGCTTGAAGAGATAACCAAACTGGTTCAAGCGCGCCTGCCGACTAGGTTTTTCAAGGTTTGTGTCGCCCCCTCTCACGTGCGGACGTTCCTATTAACCCGCTGACGCTTGCGGAGCCTCGCCCATCAAAGGATCTGGACCGTATACGTTGGTGCCGCTCGTGCCTTTTCGGAAGCCGAGCGTCACCAGCGCCCAGATCCCGATCACGAGCGTTACGATGTTGAGCGCCCATCCCAGCGTATTGGGCAGATAGATGCTCTGTCCGGCGAGCATCTGCTCGCTTCCGGTAAGCCCGAGGAGAGTTCCGACCTGCGATATCAAACCAGGCGCCATGAAAACCGCCATGAGAAGGCCTGGCTTGCCCTGATCGTGAAGCCGCTTCACCCCAACGGCGACAGCGGGATAAAGAAATGCCAGAGACAGGATCAGGCTTGCCACGGCTCCCAGCGTCGAGCTGACCGCTGAAAGCGGCATGACGATCACGATGGAAAGGATCACCGCCGCCAGGACCATGATCAGGCAGGCAATCCAGAAGGGCTTGCGATTGATGCGCCCGTCGAATGATGTGTAGAGATAGCGAAAGTCCATTTCGTGCCTCCTGTTTCGGATGGTCGTAAGGGTCGTGGGTGTCGCCAGAGGGTAGTTTGGGCCTCCGGATCTGCGGTCACAGCGCCGCGACAATGGCCTTTGCCAGTTCGGCGCTCTGCTGCTTGCGGGCCGACATGGTTTCTTTTTGCCATTCCTTGATTGCCGTCATTATCGATTTGCCCGGTTCCGACGGCATCATGCCGTGGCCGTGATAGGCGCCCAGGCGAAGTTGCAGATTGCCCTGCCGGACATAGAGCGTTCCGAACCTCGTCCCGAAACGGGCCTCATCTGCAACACCCTCCACATCCTCGAAGTGAAGCCCCTTGCCGCCGCCCGCGCTGGAAAGCTGCTTGGCCGCGCCCTGCTTGGTTCCGCTGTCGAGTTCTACCTTTTCTGTGGCCTTATTCACGATGCCATCCATGGCATCGGAGACTTCCTTGGCGGACATGCCGCGTGTGACACTACGGAAATTGCTCGAAGCCGCCTCTGCCGTGTCGAAGACATCGACTCCAAGGCTCACTTCCAGCATCTCCTTGTCCCCCTTCCAATCACTATATGTTTCTTGGTGTCGGCGCCTGACTGCCACCCCGGAAACGGGCGGTGATTCAGCTATTCGACAATCAGCGGGATCTCCGCCGCCACTTCACCTGTGCCGCGCATCTTGTAGCGGATCAGGTATTCTCCGGGCGATGACGGCGCGAAGATCGATAATGGGCTTCCCTGAGACGTTCGCGTCTCGCGCAGCGGCTTGGTATCGGCAGGCGCACCGGCCGGCACGATTTCGATGAAATCCTCCCAATTGGCCGGTCCGGTCCATTCCACCTTGAGGGTCGCCCCGGTTGCAGCGGAACCCGGCGCCGACAGGCTGGCCGCCGCCTCCGCCAGCGTCACGGGGACGCTCGCCAGCACGCGCTTGGACTGGTTCACCACATAGCGGATTTCGTAGGCGCCGATGGCTTTCGGCATAGTGATCTTCGCCGGAGAGCCGCGGTTGGTGCGGGCGTAGTCGTTATACTTATCCTCAGGCGCGCCCTTCTCGACGACGGTAATGTAGTCGTCGTGACTGTCCGGGCCCGTCCAGGCAATTTCGACGGCGCCTCCCGGAACGGGCGTGTTCAGGATTTCGAGGGTCGCCGATACGGGCGTCAGCGTGACCGCCTGGCTGGCCAGAACGCGCTTGGACTGTTGCATCACATAGCGGATTTCGTAGGCGCCGACGGCGTCGGGTGCCCGGATTTTCGCCGGCGAGCCGCGGTTGGTGCGGGCGTAGCTGTTATACTTATCCTCAGGCGCGCCCTTTTCGACGATGGTGATGTAGTCGTCGTGATTATCCGGCCCCGTCCAGGCAACCTCGAAGTCCGAACCGGCAGGAATCTCGGCGGGCGCTTCGACCGTTGAAGAAACAGGCGTCAGCGTGACGTCCTGGCTGGCCAGCACACGCTTCGTTTCCTTCAGTACATAGCGGATTTCGTAGGCGCCGACGGCGTCGGGTGCCCGGATATTTGCCGGCGAGCCCCGGTTGGTGCGGGCGTAGCTGTTATATTTATCCTCAGGCGCGCCCTTTTCGACAATGGTGATGTAGTCGTCGTGATTGTCCGGGCCCGTCCAGGCGACCTCGAAGTCCGCACCGGCAGGAATCTCGGCGGGCGCTTCGACGGTTGCGTCCGGCAATTTTTCTTGCACCGGTTCCGGTTCGGTTTGAACCACCGCCACGGTCTCGCTCATGGCGCGCGTTAGTTCGGCCGCATTGCCGGCCGGGAAATAACGCCCGCCTGTCTTTTCGGCCAGGCATGAAACCTGCCTGCCCTCATCCTCCGATAGGCCGAACCCGACGACATGCGCGGTAAAATCCATGCCGCGCTCTTCCAGGTCGGCTGCAATCGCACATGGATCCGCCTCACATGTCTCGATGCCATCGGTAATGAGAATGACCGTCGCCTTGTCTTCGGTGAAGCGCAGCGTGTCGGCGGCCTTCCTTACAGCGGCCGAGATCGGCGTCTTGCCGAGAAATTTCATGTTGTCGGCGGCGGCGATGATTTCCGGCCCGGCATTGGCGTGGGGCGGAACCAGCAACTCGATATCCGAGCAATTGCCCTTTTCCCGGTGGCCATATGCCATGAGGCCCAGCTCAAGGCCGTCGGGCACGTTTTCCAGAACATCACGCAGGGCGCTACGCGCGATCTCGAGTTTAGGCACGCCTTCGATCTGACCCCACATCGAGCCAGACCCGTCGAGGACGATGATCGATCGCTCGGCAGCCATTGCCGGCACGCTCAAGCCGAGCAACGCCGAAACAGCCAGAAACTTCGCAAAAATGTTCATGGTGGTAGACCTTCTTAAAATTCGGAAGAACGGGCCGCGCATTCTCATTGCCGTCCTGGGCGGTGGACTGTCAGTTCGTGCCACTCGATCAGATCGCGGCCGACCTGGAGACGCTGTGTCCAGATGTCGGAAATAGCGTCGTCCATCAGCCAGGGTCGATGAAGAAGGCCCAAGGCCGTCTGCTCCTGGCCACTTATGTTCATCGAAATGACGAAAACCATTTGCGGCCTGTCGGCAAAGGCCCCGTCGCCGGGTTCCTCGCCATTGCGCGTCGCATGGGAGAACAGATAATCGGCAATACCGGCCGGCCCCGGCATGGCGCCATCCGTCTCTTGATAGACGGGAAGCTCAAAATCGGGCGCCGATATCGTCTGCCATTTCCCGCTCGGCCCCTCGGGAATGTCGAGTGACAGGCAGGGCACGCCCAGGCAATCGGCCGCTCGCGCCTCACGATCGCTCAGTTCCTTGCGGCTGGCGCGCACGACGCTCGCCCGCATCCCCATCACTTCGCCGGCAATGAAACGCCATGTGATATGCGGGCCTATGCCGAAGACCTTCTCAGGCGCGGCATTCTCGGCTCCATACGCACCAATAACGTCCTTGTGGACGGCAGGCCCGAGATTGAACCTCGTCACCTCGACATAGGCGTATCGAACATCGGGATAGTCGGGGGATGCCGCTGACAGCCGGTAGGTGACCTGGTAACGGGTGTGGGGAAGCTGCGCCTCGCGGCTTTCCACGAGCAGAATGCTTTTCGTGACCGGATCGATGGCGGCGTCGGGCTGGAAAGCGGAAGACCCTATTTGCGGGAAGCGTGCCGGGTCATACCAGTTCCCCTCGGTCAGGGACTCTGCATCGATCTCGGTGAATCCACCCTGTCCGACGAAGCCATCGAAACGCTGCTCCAACTCGTTCGTAACCGTTTCCGGCAGGACGACAGCGAGGGCCGACGACATGGTCAAGCCCGCCTGCAGTATGATCGCCACCGCCGCTATGCCCATGCGGTGCGGCCTGAAAATGGCGGAAGCAGATTTGGAATGTGCAGGTTTGCAATGCGCTGTCACCAGGTTCTCCCGTTCGCGCCGATCAATTCATTCAGTGTCATGGCAGCTTCGCCGCCAGCGCGGACGGCGCGCCCCGCGGCTTCGACCAGGCGAGCGCGCGGTCCTTGAGAGTACGGAATTTCCCCGACAGCTCGTCGAGGCGCGCTTCCCATGCGGGGTCCGGCCGCTGACCGTCGATGGCGCGGAAATAGGCCTGCATCATGCAGGCGATGGCAAACGGCTCAAGCAGCGCAGCTTTCACGCTCCATGCAAACAACAGCGCAAAGATCACGCCGCCCGCCGCCCACGCGCCCGGTATCAGGTAAACGATGGCCATTGCCGGCGCGAGCATGACAAGGAAAACCAGAAACGACAGCCCATAGACGAATAAGGCGATCCACGCCGCGTTCTTCAGCATCGGCTTGTAGTTCTGGCCATAGAGGATCAGGGCCGTGCGGGCAGACTCCCACGGGTTGGTCGCACCCGTTCTGATGGCATAGGCGAAGATCACCTCGTCGATCAGGCCGACGGCGATCCGCAAAAATGCGCGCAATATGCTGGCCAACTGTTTTATGCCCGGCAGCGGCAGGATCGAAAGTATGCCGCGCATCAGCCCGGTGATGGCGGCGAGAACGCCCTTGACGAGCTGGTCCACCGCAAACAGCACACTTGCCTCGGCGAACCGCTCGCTGACGACCGATTGCGCATAGGATATCTGCGAACGCCCTTCCGGCATGGGCTTGCCGTCAAGCAGTTCCACCAGCACCGCGATGTGGCCCGCCTTGACCAGATACAGGATATATTCGCGCAGCCAGTACATGACCACGCCGACAATTCCGAAGCCGGCGATCCCGCCCCATAGCGAGGCGCTTGCCCGAAAACCCTCGTCGCCGATATTTCCGATCCCCCAGCCGACACCGGCGCCAACGCCCGTGGCAACGACATAGGCGACAGCGATGCCGAAATAGACCAGCATGCGGAAGATGACGAATGGCAGCGTCCGCCACATAAGGCTGAGCGCCTTGCCTATTTCAAAATCCCACATTGCTCCCCCAACAGGCGTGTCACGCCTCGACCATAGGCGAATGCGATCCCTCGGCGATTCGCAACCCAGCCTTCCGGTATCAGAAAGATCAGGGTGGGCGCCCCGTCTAAACGGACGGGAAAGGAGAATTAAATCGCTGCACGCTTCTCAGTAACCTGTCTTTGGGAAGGTCAATTCGCAGGCGTCGGTTCATCTTAGGAACTTTCACTTCGAACAAAGCCAGGCGCCCACGTCCTTGCATTTTGTGATCGACCGAACGTAGCCTGATCTCTGCTATGGGGGCGAGGATGCGAATTGAACGTGCACATCGAACGGACCGGAGTTGGAACGGCGAACCTTTTCAAAACCCGAAGGATGACGGGTCCACGCGCTGGCTACCCGGATTTGCCCGATATTTCCGGCCTATCCTGCTGGTCGCAGCCCTGCTCGGACTTCCGGCCGGGGCTTTGGCAAAAGATCTGCCGCAGCCGGCCGGCAAGGTGTTGCTGCGTATTACGGGCGATATCGAACGCACCAATGGCGACGGCGAGGCCCGTTTCGATCGCGCAATGATCGAGGCGCTTGCCCTGAGCACGCTGGAGACTACGACGGTCGTCGCAGACGGCGTCAAACGGTTCAAGGGCGTCCTGATGCGTGATTTGCTCGATGTCGTCGGTGCAGCCGGGACGGTCGTCACCGCAAGCGCTCTCAATGATTATGTTGTCGACATACCCGTGACCGATTTTGAGGAATTCGATGTTCTGATGGCATTCCAAATGGATGGAGAGCAGCTTACCCGGCGCGACAAGGGGCCATACTGGATCGTTTATCCACGCGACGATTTCACGGTGTTGCAGGACATCAGATATGATTCTCGCTGGGTCTGGCAGTTGCACCATCTGGACGTCCGGTGAGAGAGCGGCGTCGAAATCTCATCTCGTACGGCGTGCCGGCGATTGTCGTGGTGGCGTTCGCCGTCTTCCTGGCGTTCTCCATGTCGACCCTGGCGAGAATCGAAAAGGACATGCGTCTCAATGTCGGAGAGAACATGCTCTGGGTCCTCACGCAGGCGGAAATCGCCGGTCTGCGCCTCGATGAACAGGTCGCAAGGCGGACCAACGGTGACCTCGAAAATACGGATATCCGGCTTCGGTACGACATTTTGCTGAGCCGCCTGAAACTGCTGTCCCAGGGGCCGCAGGCCCGGTACCTGGATGAACTCGGGATGGCCCATGCCATCGGCGAACATTCGGAGGCTGTCCATATTTTCGAGCCCCGCCTCGACACAATCGTGCCGGGTGCAACAGTCATAGCGGACGAATTTCACGAAGCGCTGCAACCCTTGAACGCGCTGTTGGGTCGGGTCGCCAACGCGGCGATGATAAGGCAGTGGGAAGAATCGGGAGCGCGGCTCGACCAATACCGAGGTGCTGTATTGCAGGTCATCGCCGCTGCCATCGGCATCATGCTCAGCGGGCTGTTTCTGGCGGTAAGGCTGCTGCTCACTCTCCACAAGGAAAGAGCCGCGGAGCGATCGCTCCGCAAGGAAAAGGAATTCTCCGATCTGCTGATCAACTCGAGCGGCGAGGGCATCGTGGCGCTGGACAGCGGGTTGCGATGCATATTGCTGAACCCCGGCACGGAGCGCCTCTTCGCCGTCACAGCCGCAAGCTGCACCGGAATGGAGATCGCGCAGGTTTCCAATTTCTTCGAGAAGCCATCGATCAAAACCGCACTTGAGAGCGGGCTGGCCGGGGAGGAGGTCTTCGTCGGCGACGAGATGTTCGTCCCGAAACCGGACGCGGCACAGGTCTATATCGACCTGGCATGTTTTCCATTGCGTACCGAGGGCAAGACGACCGGTATTATCCTGTTCATTCGCGATGTGACCGAACGCCATGCCGCTCAGCGTGCATTGGCGCGCCACAGCAGCCAGCTCGAAAAGATTGTCCAGGAACGGACACGCGATCTCGAACATGCCCAGCTTCAGCTCGTGTCGGCGATCGACACGGCGCCGGACGGGTTTGCAGCTTTCGACACGGAAGGCCGACTGGTCCTGGCCAATCGTCATCTTCGGGACTTGCTGCCATTGAACGACGATCTGGTCGCGGCCGGAACGCCGGTTCAGCATGTAATGGATGCCGTGATGCAATTGGCCCACCCGGATCAGGGCGCTCATCCCGATAGTGAACTCACGGAGGGAAGCGATGTGCGCAGGGATCTCCATATGGCGGGCGGCAAATGGACCCAGATGACCATCAGATCGATGCCCACGGGGGGGACCGTCATGCGCCTAGCGGATGTCACGCCATACAAGATGGCCGCGCTCGCTTTGGAGGAAGCGCTGAAGAAGGAGCAGGGCGTCAATGAGTTCTATCGAAGTTTTGCCGCCATGGCCTCGCATCAGTTTCGTACGCCGCTGGCCGTCATCGACTCCAGTACTCAACGGCTCGCACGCCGCGGAGAAAAAGTGACGGCCGATGAACTTGCCGAACGCACCACCAGGATACGAGCCGCCATCAGCAGGATGACCCAGCTTATCGACACGACGCTGAGCGCCACTCGTTTCGATGCCGAACCGGAGCATGTCAATGCGAATGATTGCGATGTCGCCGCTCTGGTCCGCGGTGCCTGCGCGCACCAGCAGGACGCCATGCCGGGACGCCGGATTCTGGTATCGGCTGAGAGTGATCCGATGGAAGTGCAATGCGATCCGGTTCTGGTCGAGCAGGTTCTGACGAACCTTCTTTCGAACGCGCTCAAATATTCACCGTCAACGGCCCCGGTCGAGGTACGCGTCTGGGCCAACGGCGGATCGTTCTGCTGCTCCGTGAAAGACGATGGCGTCGGCATTCCCACCGACGAGCTACCGCGTCTGTTCGAGCGGTTTTTCCGGGCCAGCACCGCGCACCATATAGCGGGCACCGGGCTTGGCCTCAACCTCGCGCGTCATCTGGCGCGCATGCATGGCGGGGATGTCACGGTGGAAAGCGAGGAAGGGGTCGGGTCCACCTTTACGCTGCGTCTTCCGCAAGTTGCGGAAAGCCGCTTGGCGCGCGACGTCGCGTAAACAACCGCAAGCCGGTGTTAAGAGGTCGATATGGTTCAGAGCCCTGTTGGAAATCTGGAGATGAACGCGTCTTCCAAAGATGCTGAAACGACCAGGCCGCTACTGCTTTGCGTGGAAGACGAAGACGATCTGCGTATCGATCTCGTCGAAGAGCTGGAGGAAGCCGGATATACGGTTCTCGAAGCCAGCAATGGCGCACAGGCCATGGCGCAACTGGCTGCGGTGAACCCCGACCTCATCCTGTGCGACGTAAACATGCCGGTCCAGAATGGCTACGATCTTTTGCGGGAAGTCCGCAAAACACGACCGGACCTTGCCGACGTTCCCTTCGTCTTCCTGACGGCATTGGCAGATCCGAAAGAAGTCGCGGACGGCAAGCGTGCCGGCGCCGACGACTATCTCGTCAAGCCGATCGATTTCGAACTGATGCTGGCGACCATTGCCGCCAGGCTACGTCAGGTCTCGCGGATGCGCGATAAGGTCGCGGCCGAGGTCGTCGAAATCCGCGGTGCTCTCGCCAACTTGCAGGAACAGGAAACCCGCAGCATTTTCGACAACACCGTTCGTGTCCTTGACTATGTCGCCCTCGGCATTGTTCTTCTCGATCGCCATGGCCAGGTTCGTTTTGCCAATCGCACGGCGCGTGATTACGCGGGGGAAGATGACGGGCTAATCATCGGCGAGACGATGAAGGCGTCGCTCGCTGATCATTCCACGGAACTGAAGCGCATCATATCGGCAACGATCGATGCCGGCCTGAAAGGGGATGACCAGGTCATGTGTCTGACGGTGCCCAGACCATCGGGACGCCGCGACCTGCTTGTTCTTGCCTGTACCCTGGCCGGCCAGGATGACGGCGAGGGGACGGCCGCCGCCATGTTCATTTCGGACCCTGAACGCCGTCCTTGCGTTCCCGAAAACGTTCTGTGCGGACTTTTCGGCCTGACGCCCACCGAGGCGCAGATCGCGCTTGCCTTGGCCGAGGGGAAACGTCCCGACTATATTTCGGCGAGTTTCGGGGTTTCGCCAACGACCACCGCCTTCCATATGCGCAACCTGTTTCGGAAGACGAATACGAACCGCCAGGCAGACCTGATCGCCCTTGTCCTGGCCGGGCCAATGGCGATGACTCTGGATTGAACACAGGTTCTGAGCTCGAGATAAGGCGCATCTGCGGCACGGATCGTGGCCGTCGCACGAGCGTTCAAGGCCTCGGCATGATCTTTCCATCGAACCGTGTGCGAATCATGGTGGCGACGAAGCCGGTGGACTTCCGCAAAGGCCATGCCCAGTTTGAAGCGCTGTTTGCGGGCCTCGACTGGCGACGCGTTCGGGCCCTGGAGGCGATCGCGAAGCCGGGTGCCAACCCTGCGGCGGCTCCGATACGATTGACGCATGCATCGTCGGCAGGTGGCAGGAAACGGGCGACGGCCGATCGAATGGATGCAAAGGGTCATGCAACGGCCGAAGGTAATTGAGGGCGAACGACGGAATGTCATCACGGTCTACGAATCTGATGGCACCTACGCGACCGCTTCGCTTGCCGCCGAATTGACGACGATTGCGAAAACCAATCGTGGTGATATGCGTGGCGACGGCCAGGCGGCTTCGCAGACGGCCGGGCGCTGGTCCGTGGAAGACGGGCAGCTCAATCTGTGCCAGGATCAACTACGGTTTCGAGGAAAGCTGAAAGCGACCTCTCCCGACGCCATGACCACGACACATGAGCTTCCGGTGCCGGCGACACCGGAGCCGATGATGACATAATATTCAAGGATCCGGCGCGAAACCGAGTAGACATTATTGGCCAGGCACCGGCGGACAAGGGGAATGCGATGGAACCGCGGTCAAAAGGGAGTTGCATTGGCGGCAGAATCTCGATGAGGTTGCTGCTCCTCATGGTTGCTTTTGCCGGTCTATGGGCCGGGCCGGGCCGGGCCGACGATATCCGGTTCTACCAGCCGGCCACCGCATCGGCCCCCGAGACGCTGTTTGGCATTGATGCGCAAGGTCTCACCGGGCAAATCGAACGGGCGCTCATCCAGGATACGGGCTTTGCCAATCTGCGGTCGTTTTCGGTGCATTGGGAGCGGCCGACATTCCGCTGCCTGGTGAAAAGCCATGAGCTATACGAGGCACAGCATGGCGTCTGTCTTGTCGAGATCGGAGCATTTCAGGTCGCGGCTACGGCGCTCATCGTCAAACGTGGCCAAGAAAATGCATTCGACGTATCGATCCTCGATGCAATGATCGAGTGAGTATCGGGCAAACGTATGATTATGGGAAAGCCTTACGCCGATAATAGCGGGGTCGGGCAAGAGAGGACGCAACATGGCTTTGACGGAAACCGCGATATTTCTGGCATTGGGCGCGGTCTTACTCTCCGCTTCAGCAGCGCTAGCCGCCGACGTGGCTGGCAGCGCCGACCATCCATTGCTCCCGCGCTACGAGGGTTCGGAGATCGTCAGCTACACCGCGGAGAAATTCACCGATTACCGGCTGCTCAACGCGCGGGCGAAGAATTACGGCGGGCTCGACAAGAACCTCGATGCCACCCTGCCGCTCGAAGGCAAGGTGATGCGCATCAGCTATCGTGCACCGGCCGACCGCTCGGTCTTGGAGGTCTTCCGCAACTATGAGAACACCCTGAAGGCTGCCGGTTTCGAGGCCGTCTTCACCTGCGAGACGGACGCCTGCGGCGGGCGAAACTTCAACCACGCGATTGCGACCGGCAAGCTTTATTCGCTGTTCGGCGAATATCAGGCCGAACAGCGCTATCTGGCAACCAAGCAGTCACGGCCCGAGGGCGATGTCTATGCCGCAATCTACGCCGTGATGAACAAGGCCGGCGGCGGTGCGAATGCAAACCGCGCCATGGTGCAGCTCGATATCGTCGAGCTGAAGCCCATGGAAGCAAAGATGGTGGTGCTCGACGCCAGCGCACTCCAGTCGGAGATTGCGACGGAGGGGCGGGTTGCCGTCTATGGCATCCTTTTCGATTTCGACAAGGCAGATATAAGGCCGGATTCCGAGCCTCAGCTTCAGGAGATTGCCGCACTCCTGAAGGACAGCCCCGACCTCGAGGTGTTGATCGTCGGCCATACGGACGCCAAGGGCGCGTTCGACTACAACCACGATCTGTCGCTCAGGCGTGCAAAGGCCGTGGTCGGGGCGCTGTTGTCCGGTTACGAATTAGACGCCGACCGCCTCACCGCTGTCGGCGTCGGCATGGCTGCGCCTGTCGCTACCAATCGCACCGAGGAGGGCCGGACAAAGAACCGGAGAGTCGAGATCGTCGAGCGGTGAAGGGTAGGACCGTCGCACCGGCCACGGGCGACGGCGTGCGCAAGGAACCTCGGCCACGATCAGAACAGAGCCAATAGGCCTTCCGTTGGAATACTATCGTGGCCGTCCTGTGAAGACAGCGTCACGCCGAGAAGGCGGATGCCTTTCGTGACTGGGAACCCATCCTTCAATAGTGCGCGCGCCGCGTCGAGCAACTCATCCTACCCAAAAAAAAGCCGATTGCGAAATTGACGATCTACACGCGGACCGCTTGCGACCCCAATTCAGCTATTCCGAGCTGGCTGCGCCAAACCCATAAGCGGCTATTCGCAGCTTCAAGGTGGTGGCAGCTACGCGCCTCTTGCCTGAGTTCGTCCGGAGCGAACCGCTTCTCAGGCCCTCCCATTTCGACAAGCCTAGCCCACATCGATAGCCTCCGTACAAACCATCCACGGCTATGGAACCGAATCCGGACGGGGAAAGCGAGCCTTCAGAAGGATTCGGTTGGCATGAAGATTGCCTGGTCAGACATGCATCCCGCGACAGGTTGTCACATGCAAACAAGAATGCGACACTGTCGCCGTGCAAGGCGCGCCCGTACTTGCAGGCAGTCCGCAGAAGACGCCGGGTGTAATGGCGCGGCCTTAACTGTAGGGAGGAGAGAATCCGATGTCTGAAGTGACCAGAAGGAAGTTCATCCGCAACTCGGCGCTGATAGGTGCCGCCACGGCAGGCTCCACGCTTGCCATGCCAAGCATCGCTACCGCGCAGGGCCAGACCACGACCTGGAAGATACAGACTTCCTGGCCGGGTGGGGCCGGCCTCAAGATATTCAAGGACTGGTGCGCGACGATCGTTGAGAAGACGAGCGGCCAGCTCGCCTTGGAGCCTTACGGGGCCAATGACATTGTCGGTGACTTCCAACTCTACGACGCGGTCAAGAATGGCGTCCTGCAGGCTGTCAATCCGTTCACCATTTATGCTCAGGGCATAATTCCTGCTGCGGTATTTCTAACGTCGTATCCGCTCGGCCTGCGCAACCCGAGTGAGTTCGACGCCTTCTATTACGGCCTCGGGGGACTGGAAATCGCCCGCGAAATCTATGCCGCGCAGAACATGCATTTTGTCGGCCCCGTCCAGCATGACGCCAACATCATCCATTCGAAGGTTCCTATCCGCTCGGTAGACGACTTCAGCGGCCGCAAGATGCGCGTGCCGGGCGGCATGGTCGCCGAAGTGTTCCAGGCACTCGGCGCCAAGACGACGGTTCTTCCGGGTTCGGAGATTTTCCCCGCGCTCGAGAAGGGTACCATCGACGTTGCCGACTACACCGGACCGGCTGTGAACTATGCACTCGGGTTCGCGCAGGTGACCAAATACATATCAATGGGGCCAGCCGGATTCATGTCGGTCTATCAACCGGTCGACTTGATGGATATCACGGTCGGCATGGATGCTTGGAATTCCCTCAGCGACGAGATGAAGCAATTCGTGGAGATGGAAACTCAAGTCTACTCGAATCTCCACTTCGCAGGCATCCAGCAGGCCAACCAGGACGCATGGCTCAAGTTCGAAGAGGAAGGAACCGAGATCACGCGCCTGTCGACCGATGATGTGGAAATCATGACCGAAGTGGCGGTGCCGATCTGGTTCAATTGGGCCAACAAGGACAAGTATGCCGCCCGCATCTTCCAAATCCAGCTCCAGTACATGAAATCCGGCTCGCTGGGTTATGTGGACGACGCCATGCTGGAAGGTCAGGAAATCAAGCTCTGAGTGCTTGCGTTCACCCGCATATTGGGCGCCCTCCGGTCCGGGGGCGCCTGCTTTTTCTTTTCCCCTTCGATTTCTGGAGAGACGAATGCCATCATTGACGTTCGTGCTGCCTCACTGGCTTTACTGGGCGGGGCTGGTCATATTCCCTGCGCTCGCCATGATCCTTGCCCGCCGGTCCTCGATCACCGGCACGCGTCCCTTCTCGCTGCCGCTTGGGTATTTCATCCTTGTTACCGGCGGCATGCTCGGATTGCATCGCCTCTATCTCAGAAGCAAACTGGGGTTTGTCTTTATACTGGCTTTCCTTTTCATTCTGGTTGCCAACGCGCAGCAGCGGGACGCGCGCGTCGCACTCTCCAATGCCGCCAATCAGGTCAGCACCGCCCAATCGGCTCTCGAACGAGAGACGGGGCGTTTGGCCGGCTCCGCCGAACGAATCGCGCAGCTTCAGACCCAGTTCGAAGAGGCGGAAGAAGGCAGCATCGCGCAACGATTGGCGGAGCGAAAGATTGAGAGCGCCCGAAGCAAGGACGAGAGGAGCAGGGAACGGATTTCGCAGGCTGAACAAACATTTGAACGGGCAAAGCCGGTCGCTGATGCGGCAAGAACAAGCTTCGTGACCTGGCGCAGCCGGGCCTTCTACGCATTCATCGTCATTCTTGCAGCGATGGCAATTGATGCGATCCTGCTGCCGCGGCTGGTGGCTACAGCGAACCGGCGCAAACCGGCAGAAACCATTGGCGAACCGCCTTTGGTAGGGCCCAACTCGACGATTCCGACCGAAGACGAAATACTCGGCCGCCAGCCCGATAAAGCCTATCTCACCCGCGGATGGACTGGCGCGATCGACCGGCTGTCCATGCTGACCGGCGAGTTCGTTTCGTATTGGGCGGTCATCGCCGTCTTTGTCTATTACTACGAAGTCATGGCCCGCTACGTCTTTAACTCACCAACGATCTGGGCACATGAAAGCATGTTTCTGATGTTCGGTATGCAGTATTTGATCTGCGGCGCCTATGCCATGCTGACCGAGAACCATGTGCGCGTCGACATTTTCTATGCAACCTGGTCGGCACGACGCAAGGCGATCATCGATCTTCTCACCTCGATCTTTTTCTTCATTTTCGCCGGAGTGCTGCTGGTGACGAGCTGGATTTTCGCCATGGATGCGACGCGTGTTTCCGAAGTATCCTTCACCGAATGGCGCATCGCCTATTGGCCGATGAAATGGGCCATGGTGGTCGGCGCCATACTCCTGTCCCTGCAAGGCATATCGAAATTCACCCAAGATATCCGGGCCATCGCCCAGGCACGGGAGACCTGAGAAAATGGGCATCGATATTTCCATTGGGTGGCTAACCCTGATCATGTTCGGCAGCCTTCTCGTGCTGCTTCTGGCAGGCTTGCCCTTGGCCTTCGTAACCGGCGGCCTAGCCTGCGTGTTCCTTTTCATCCTCGGGGATGCGGAAACGCTGAATATTGTGCCCAGCCGTATCTTCCCGCTCATGACGAACTATCAGCTCTCAGCCATTCCACTGTTCATCTTCATGGCAGCGATGCTGGAACGCGCGGGTATCATCAACGATATGTTCGACGTCATCTATAAGGTGCTCGGCGGACTGCGGGGCGGGCTGGCGGCCGCAACCATCATCGCCTCTACGATTCTTGCGGCGATGGTGGGCGTCATCGGCGCAGCGGTGGTTACGATGGGTATTATCGCCCTGCCCGCCATGCTGAAGCGCAAATACAACGCCGAGATTGCTATGGGCTCCATCATGGCCGGCGGAACGCTTGGAATCCTGATTCCGCCCTCGATCCTGGCGATCATATACGCGGTGGTGGCCGAGCAATCGGTGGGGGAACTGTTCATAGGCGCTGTGCTTCCAGGACTTCTGCTCTCCGGTCTATACATCATCTACGTGATCGTGATGTGCTACATCAATCCGGACAACGGTCCCCCGATCCCGATCGAGGAACGCATATCCCTCCCCGCCAAGGTGCGCCTGGTGGGCAAGATGGCGGCGCCCATCGCGTTGGTCATAATTGTTCTAGGGGTGATTTTCGCCGGGATCGCGACACCCGTCGAGGCAGCCGGTATCGGAACTTTCGGCGCTTTCATCGTCGCGGCGATCCATCAGAATTTGAACTGGGCGGCCGTGCGCGACGCTACCATGGTCACGCTCAAGGCGACGGCCATGGTCGTCTGGATCATGTTCGGCGCGACGATTTTCGTCGGCCTCTATGTTATCGAAGGCGGACAGGAATTCGTGCAGGAATCGATGAAGGCCACCGGGTTCGGTCCATGGGGCATCCTCATCATCATGATGATAATCCTGATCATTCTCGGAATGTTTCTGGACTGGGTCGGAATTCTGCTTTTGTGCGTCCCGATCTTCGTGCCCATCATCGAGAACCTGGGTCCGGCTGCCTTCGGATTCGAGGATTCCAGACATTTGGTTCTCTGGTTTGGTGTGCTCTATCTGATCAACATGCAAATGAGTTTTCTCTCGCCACCCTTCGGCTATGCGCTCTTCTATTTGCGCGGCGTGACACCCCCATCCATTCCGATGACGCGCATCTTCAGGTCGGCCCTACCTTTCCTCGGAATTCAACTTATCGCGCTTATAACCTGCATGCTGTACCCGCCGATCATCACCTGGTTGCCGGATCTTGTTTATGGGTGATTCGAACCGGTTGTGATGGGGTGGACCTGTTGGGGCGGTTAACTGAATGCTGGCGTCATCGTAAGCGCGCTGTGCCGCCGGTGCATGCATGGCTGCCAGGATTTAACATCCACTCAGCCAGTCGGTTTGGCGGCGACAAAGATGACGGCTCTCCTCTCATCGTGAAATTCAATTGCGATTACATCTTTGAGCATGACCCCGTGGGAATCGATCGCATGATAAAGCATGGCATTGCCTTCCATCTCCAGTCGGAGTTGTGCGATCTCGGATTCGTGCCGTTCGATCTGCGTCTCTAGAGCGGATGGCAACCCGTCATCGATAACGTCTGTCAAGAAGACGATCTCAATTTCATCGAGGAAGGTTGTCTTGCGTACAGCGCTGGCTGCTTCGACGGTCTTGTCAATGGCAGCTATGATACGGCTCGCATTGTCGCGCGCGGTTGTCTCCCCTTCCTCGACATCAGAATCGATAATCTTTTGTAGCGACTGGTCGCTTTTGAGCCCCTGCGCACTGAGCGGCGCTAAAGGCAGAGTGAGTATGAATGCCAATGCAAAGGCTGCGAACAAAGAAGGGCCACAAGCCAGGCCGGAAGGCAGCGTCGTAGAGTAGGTCAGGTCAAGGCTCCTGCTTTTCGACTTATCGTGCATGGACGAACACCGGAAGGCAACCCCGTTGCGAGAGCCTCGTTCCGGGCGCCGCAGATCGAGATCACGGAGTAGGAACCTGAAGTCTCAGTTGGTCATCGCCCCGCGAGCTTAGCTATTTGACCATTGACTGCTTCGGCATCGACGTGATCGTGCGTAACCAGTAGGATCGGAAGCCGCCTGGCGGCGACCCGGTCAATTACAAGGCGACGGGACTCGCGGCGCAGGTCGGAATCGGGTTTGGAAAAGGGATCATCGAGGAACGAGGCCTCGCCGCTGCCAGGAGCGTCCTCATGAGGGCGATACGAGCGCGCTCCGTTTGATAACGTAGTCAAATCGCGGCGCTCGAAGCCCGGCCTCCGTCAATGCTTCGGCGATCCGCTCCCGCCGCGCCTTTCGCCCTGCCACCGAACACGCAAGTCGGGAGGCAAGATTGGCACCGATCGGCAAGTGCGGGAATAGCAGCTCATTCCGGAAGAGAATGCCGATGCCGCGTCGTGCCGGCGGAAGCCTGCTGACGGATTGCCGATCGATACACTCCCTGTTGCTTGAAAGGGCGCGGCGCGGCTTCAGCACTGGTTCAAAGGGCCTCCGGCTTTGTCGCTCAAGCATTGGATCGACCAGCGTTTGTCGAGTGCTACCGTAACCGGATCTGGCTGTAGGCCAAAGACTGGCGTGCGCGGCTAGCACAAAAAAAATTCATTTTAAACCGTGAAAAGAAAATAGCTTTGTCTTAGCGTCGGTTCAGTGGGTTGCCCAACCAGTTTTTGGCTGACCTGCGAGGAAAATCTCGTGCCCTGAACATTTTCAGCGCATGTCCATCAGGACCACAAGAGGTTTTCGGCTCGCCGTCGGCTGATCCATCGGCCGTACAAATCGAAGAGCGATCCGGTCTCTGCTCCAGCGTGAGCAAACCTTCCGGGCTACGTCTCGCCTGTAGGCATCTGAGACGTAGGTGACTCGCGCCTTCTCTCGCGCAAATCTGAACTGCGTGCGTGGTTGAACCCATTGATCGGGCTCCGACCCGGCGTCTCACTTCAACCCGACAATCGTGCGGCCGCCGCGCGCGCAAGGACACAAAGGAGATAAATGATGCTGAACCGCAGCTGGCTGTTCACGAGCGAGTCCGTTTCCGAGGGGCACCCGGACAAAGTCTGTGACCGCATTTCGGACGAGATCGTCGATGCGTATCTGGCCGCCGATCCTCAGTCACGCGTTGCCTGCGAGACGCTGGCCACGACTAATTTCATATGCGTTGCCGGGGAAGTACGCGGTCCCTCCGATGTGCTGAAGGACATCGAGGAACGTGTCCGCAATGCCGTGCGAGACATCGGCTACGAGCAGGACGGCTTCCACTGGAAGAACAACGAGATCGTCGTGAAACTGCATGAGCAGTCGGCTGACATAGCGATGGGTGTCGATAGCGGCGTGGACAAAGATGAGGGCGCTGGCGATCAGGGTATCATGTTCGGCTACGCTTGCACCGAGACGAAGGAGTTGATGCCCGCTCCTATCGTCTTCTCCCACCGCATCCTGCAGCTCATGGCCGAGGCTCGGCGCGCCGGCCAAGAACAGTTCCTCGGCCCGGACTCCAAGAGCCAGGTCACTTTGCTCTACGAGAATGGAAAGCCAGTCGCCGTTGATTCCATCGTTGTCTCGACGCAGCATGTCGAGGGACTTGATCAGGCAGCGGTGCGTGAGATCGTCAAACCCTATATCGCCAGGGCACTGCCCAAGGGGTGGGCTTGTCCGGAGGACAAGCTTCTGGTGAACCCGACCGGCCGGTTCGTCATCGGTGGCCCAGATGGTGACTGTGGCCTGACTGGCCGAAAGATCATCGTCGACACCTATGGCGGCGCAGCACCCCATGGCGGCGGTGCATTCTCGGGTAAGGATCCATCCAAAGTCGACCGGTCCGCTGCCTATGCGGCACGCTGGCTAGCGAAGAACGTCGTCGCGGCCGGGTTGGCTGACAAATGCCAGATTCAGCTGGCCTATGCCATCGGGGTCGCCGAACCGGTCGCGCTCTACATCGAGACTTTCAACACGGCGAAGGTGGACACAAATAAGCTCGAGAAAACACTGCGCGACATGGTTTCGCTGACGCCACGAGGTATCCGCACCCAACTCGATCTCAACCGGCCGATTTATGCCCGAACGGCCGCCTATGGCCACTTCGGCCGTGTCGCCGAGGACAACGGAACTTTCTCCTGGGAGCGTACGAACCTCGCCGACGAGTTGGCACGATCCTTCGGCGGCATGGCTCAAGCCGCCGAGTAAACCCGCTTCCACGTTCGGGGCAGGCCAGCATAATTTGATAAACACACGAAGGGTCCAGATCATGACGGATAGGTCTCTCGATATCGTCGGAGTGGGCAACGCCATTGTCGACATTCTGGTGAACGTTGATGCAGCCACACTCACCAAGTATGGCCTGGAGAAGGGAGCGATGCATCTCGTCTTGGACGAGAACACGGTGTGGCAGCTATGCGAACATCTTGGACCGGCGATGGAAAGCTCGGGGGGCAGCGTTGCCAACACTGTTGCCCATATGGCGGATGCGGGGCTGGCCTGCGGCTTTGTCGGCAAAACCGCCCAGGATCAATTCGGCAAGGTGTTCGCGAGCGATCTCAGGTACATCGGCATCGACCACTATGTCATGCCGGCGACGGATGGCGAAGGCACCGGCCGGTGTCTGGTTCTCATCACCCCAGATGGCGAGCGCACGATGTGCACTTTTCTGGGAGCGTCAGTGTCACTCGATGCCCCTGACGTCGTCGCTTCGATGCCCGAGCGCTTCGGCACCGTCTTAATCGAAGGTTATCTGTGGGACGCCCCGCACGGTCCGTCTGTCATCGATGCTGCACTCGATTGCGCAGATGCCGCGGACGCCAGAATTGCGGTGACGCTCTCCGATCCCGGTTGCGTCGAACGCCACCTGGACGAGATCCGCGGCTTCGTCGATCAGTATTGCGATATCCTTCTCGCCAACGAGGCTGAAGCTTATGTTCTAGCCGGCGAAAGCGATCTTGAGGCGATGCTGGATCATGTTGCCGAGAACGTTCCGCTCGCCGCCGTGACACGCAGCGAACGCGGATCGGTCATCGTGAGCAATAGCACACGAATTTGGACTCCGGCGGTGCCGGTGGACAGCTTGGTCGACACAACCGGAGCCGGCGACGCTTATGCGGCGGGGTTTCTCGCAGCGCTTCTCAAGGGCGCCAGCCCCGCGGAAGCCGGAACTGCGGGGGCCGTCCTGGCTTCCCGAGTAATTGGCCACTTCAGCGCAAGGCAAAAGCCGCAACTGTTTCCATGTCCTGTTGGAAGAACGCGAACTGGCGACGACACGATTGTTGTGCGCGCACAGGGCGTGAATGCGCTCCGTCAATAGCAATACGGCAAGACCACAACATAGGAGATGCTACGTTGGACAATATGACTTACGATAATACTGGCAAGATAAATATGAGTGAGATCTACAATAAACCTGATCCATTCATCTATTTTTCGACGCTATCTGAACTCGGTTACCGGATACCTCAGGAAGCAAAGCCACGATTTCAGCAATTGATCGAAGCCCGGCGAAGCGCCACCCAATCCGACAGCACAAAAGTCGTTGATCTGGGCTGCTCCTACGGGGTCAACGGTGCCCTTTTGAAGCATGGGCTATCCATGGACGAGCTCTACCGGCTGTATGCAGAGATCAACGATCCTGAGACGCTTCTTGCCCGGGATCGTGAGCTCTACGCCGCGCCGGTGGATCCAGCGATCGAAATGGTGGGCGTTGATCTAGCCGAGCGCGCTGTTTCCTACGCGGTCGAAGTGGGAATGCTGGACGCTGGTGTCGTAACCGATCTCGAGACGACAGATCCAACGCCAGAAGAGGCCGCAACGCTTGAAAACACCGATCTCGTCATTTCAACTGGTTGCGTCGGCTATGTCAGCGAGGTCTCGCTGGAACGGCTCCTGCGATCAAGTCTCGACAGTCGTCCATGGATGGCACACTTCGTATTGCGCATGTTTGATTTCGGAGCTTCCGAGGAAATGCTGACGCGGCACGGCTATGTCACGGAAAAAGTGGCTGGTGTTTTCCCTCAGCGCCAATTCGCGTCGTCAGAAGAGCGCCAGCAGGTGCTCGACAATCTGGACGGGATGGGGCTCGACGCCACCGGTATCGAAGCGACCGGCTGGTATTTCGCGGAACTTCATGTCGCCCGGCCAGAAGAGGTCGTAAAAGCGATGCCTCTTGATAAGATACTTCCAAGCAGTGATCTGCAGATCGCCTGATCAACTTGGAGGATTTCCTTCTTGATCGACCTTGAAAGGTTTCCGTCGTCAGAACATTCGGCTCAGTTTGCGGCGTAGCTTAGCGGAGTGTCGGGCTCGTCTTGGTGTTGATGTTAAGCGGCGATCTTGCGGTGCTGCAAGCGCCGGTGTTGGATAGTTTGGCGTTTGCGATCCTTTCTCGCTGTTTGATGATGGCTGCGGCCCTGCCGAAGTAGGCGTCGGCTGGCGTCACGTTGTCCAGGCTCTCGTGATAGCGCCCCGCTTGTCGGCCAGGGACATCTCTGATTTCCTGACGTGGGATTACCGTCGCCAACGTGCCGCGGCGTTCCATAGTTTAGGAGATGCGAATGACCACTGAACCAATCAGCCCCGAATTACAGACAGCGCTAGACCGCATCGACGTGCTTGAAGAGACCGTGAGTGGCCTGCTCACCTATGTAGTCATGCATGCTAGGCGTGAAGGATGGTCAATCGTTGACCCTAAGTCCCCAGCCGTCCAAGCGCTACTTGAGATCAATCGTCCTGCAGGCCGAAAGCTAGACACGAGCCATAGTGCCGATGGATTTGGCGGAGCCGTACTCGATCGAATCAACGCGCAACGCGGCAGTTAATCCTACCCGCTTACCTTCCGCTTGTCGGTTAGAGGCATTGGTGAGATGCTTCGGACGTGGCTGTTGGAGCAACCGGGATGAAAGCGTCTAGGTTCACAGAATTGAACGCTTCTGAGGAACTAGAGGGGCGGAAAAGCGAAAAGCATCAGCACGACCGCACCCGAGTAAGGCAGGAGGCTGGTGACGTGGAGTGCCTCCAGTGTGGCAGATTGTTCCACGCTACCGCCGCGTCAGCGCGCAGAGTGGGTCTTTGCGCCGAGTGCCTGCGCAGCGGTTGACTTGCCCATTCCACGCTCGGCGCGCTGTCAGCCTCTACCGCGACTGGCTCTGAGGCGCTCGATTTGCTGGAGCCTCTGCAATAGGCTATCCGGGTTTGTCCAAGCCCATCAGCCTAAGGTCATCCGATGAAAGATCACAGCGACGAATACATCTACACCAGAGACAAGAGAACGCCTGAGCAGCAGAAGGCCGATACCCGCCAAGCGATACGCGGCTGGATATATCTAATCGTCTTCACAACCACCGTGTTTGTCCTGGCAAAGCTCTTTGTCGTGCCTTAGCCGGCCGATTGCTCTGACGATCTACCGGGCTGCTCTATCCTTCTGAAACTCGTCCCCGCCATCTCAGGATAGACCGGGGAACGCGCCGTGTCGACCCGACGACTTCCGAGACTGGGAGCTACCCGCGCTCGGCGCGCTGCTAGCCTCTACCGCGAGACTGGCGACCTCTGAACCTTTTCGGCAATGCCGCGTTCCTACTTAGCTGCGGGTCGTGTCAACCGGGCCCGACGGTACGGTGAACAGGAGGATTTTCCCGATTTCCCTTCCTGGCCAACGAAATGGCAGACGAGCACCTCATTCCGTCCGATCCGCAGCATTAGCACGATAAAACGTGATGACGTGATGCGGAACCAACGACCGCACTTCAAATTGTCCTTCATCGCAACGAAGAGGACAACCCAATGAACACTTTCACAAAGATTGCCACTTCCGCGACCACCGCGCTGCTGCTTTCCGGCGGCTTGGCAATGGCGGATTGCGCGGACACGACGGCCTCAACCAGCAATTCCGCCGATGCAACCAAGACGCCTCCGATTTCCAAGGACGGTACCAAAGCTCCTTTGGAAGTCCAGCCGAATAAGGGCGCCGCCGCCAGCCCTCAGAAGGATGGTAGCAACATGCCGATGGCGGAGGATAAGAACGTCGCGACATCTCAACAGGATGTTGAAGCACAACAGCATGGCGACAAAACCGCTGCAGCAAAGGCAGAAGATAAAGCCGAGCCGTGCGGCAATAAGGGATAATGCCGTAGGAAGTGCGGGTTGTGATGCGAAATGCAAAACCCGTCTCAAGGGCGGGTCACCGGCGCAATTCCGCGGATGGACATTTATCGGTTGGGGAGTATGACGAGCACAATTTGCACGGCGCGTCTATATTTGCTCCTGCCAAGAATGTCAGCGCTGTAACGGTGGCATCCGTCGGAGGCTTACCCTGAAAAATCATCGCGAGTTGTGCAGCAGCATGTATCAAGCAGTATCGCCAATCGGTCCAGCCTGCCCCAGCAGCCAGTTGGCAAAAGCCTGCATTGCGCCTGAGGGGCGCTTGCTTTGCAGCCTGGTCAGCCAGTAGCTGCCCAGCCCGATTGAAACATCGAACGGCTGGACGATCTCGCCGGTGGCCAGCAATCTGGCAAACATCAACGGCGGGGCAAGGGCGACGCCCGCACCATGAATGGCGGCCTCCATCATCGCAAGCGAGGAATCGAACGTCATGCCGCGCACGGCGGCAGGCCCTTTCAGCCCTGCCGCGGCAAACCATTTCGGCCATTCATCATTGCGGTACGAGCGCAGCAAGGTCTGCTGAAAGATATCTTCGGGAGACGAAAGCCCGGCGGCGACCTGCGGACTGCACAGCACAGACAGCGGCGCCTCGAACAGCTCGATCGCATCCAGACCGTGCCATGCGCCGGCGCCGAACCGTATGGCGTAATCCAACCCTTCGGCGGCGAGATCGACGCGATTGTTGTTGGTGGAAAGCCTGAGATCGACAAAGGGCGCCTGCTCCCCGAAGGTGTGCAGGCGAGGCAGCAGCCAACCAACGGCGAAGGTTCCCACCGCCCCGACGGCCAGCACCTCGCGCAGATGCCCCTCCTCGAACCGGTCGAGTGTCTCGCCGATGCGGTCGAAGGAATCCCGCACCACTGGCAGCAGGGCCTCGCCCTCTTCGGTGACCATCAGGCCGCGCGGCAATCGCCGGAAGAGCGACACGCCCAGTTGCGCCTCCAGATTCTTGACCTGATGGCTGACGGCCGCCTGAGTGACGCAAAGCTCAATCGCAGCGCGGGTAAAACTGTGATGCCTTGCGGACGCCTCGAAGGCGCGCAAGGCGTTAAGCGGAAGACGAGGCCGATCCATCGATACCCAAATAATTCTAATGTCTCTGCCGAGATATCATCGTTTGCCGGTCGCGGACATAGCGAATACGCCTCGTCACCGGGTTCTCAGGGGCATTATCACTTACAAGGACATTCTTCGGCATGAGAAAAATACCGGTATCGGCGCTGGCATTGGCTTTCAGCATAAGCATCGGTGCATGCGCCATTGCGGCCCCGCCGGCTATCTGGAGCCAGCCGACAAAGCCGTTCAAGATTACCGATAACATCTATTATGTCGGCACGCGGGGGCTGGCTTCCTATCTGCTGGTGTCGGACGGGCAGGCGATCCTGCTCGATGGAACACTTGCCGAAAATGCCGGGCCGATCGAAGACAATATCAAGGCCCTGGGATTCAAACTCGAGGACGTGAAGATCATCCTCAACAGCCATGCCCATTACGACCATGCGGCCGGAACTGCGCAGTTGAAGCGCGATACGGGCGCGATATTCATGGCCATGGAACAGGACAGGCGCGCGCTTGAGAGCGGCACGCCGGAAGGCGACACCAATTATGGCATCATCCGCTTCCCGGCGGTCAAGGTGGACAAGGTGCTGCATGACGGCGACGTCGTTGCGCTCGGCGAACTTCGCATGACGGCCACGCTCACCCCCGGCCATACGAAGGGCTGCACGACATGGTCGCTGAGGGACACCGACGAGGGGACGGAACGGCAGGTCATCTTTCCCTGCAGCGTCAGCATCGCGGGCAATGCCCTGGTCGGCAACAAGGGCTATCCGGGTATTGTCGCGGATTTTCGCACAAGCTTCGAACGGCTTGGCGCCATGAAAGCCGACATCGTTCTGCCATCGCATCCACAAGTGACCGGCCTATTCGAACGAAAAGCCAAGCTGGACGCCGGTGACAAGGCCGCCTTCGTTGAACCCGGCCTGCTGCATGACATCGTCGAACAGTCGCGCATCGCCTTCGAGAAGGAACTCAAGGCGGAGCAGAAGTAGAATTATCAGCCAACGGAAACATACCTCGCAATCGACGCATCGCCTCCGGGAGGTATCGCGCCGATATCGCGACGTTGTCAGTGCTGGTCCAAACCGGAAGCAAGTGGACAGATGGAATTCAGAAATGAGTGGTAGCCTGAAGGCAGTTCTAGTAACGGTTGTTCTATGCGTGACCGGCACTTTGGCGATAGCTCAGCCAGTGTTCGAGGAAGATGGGCCGTTTCGGAGCGGAGAGGGCTTCGGCACGACAGCAACCTGCGAGACGATCGGTGACTGGATCGATCGTGTGCCCGATTATGATGGCCGGATCACCATGGTTATAAAAGGCTCGATCGAGGAAAGCCACTGGGACGGCGCCCTAGCCTATCTCATTATGTGTAAGCCGGAAGGCATTCAAATTATGTGTGTGACCTATGCACAGCGTAAGGCATCGCGTGAGATCGTTCTGTTTGCGGGCGGCTACAGCCGTGTTGGCGAACGTCAGATCATGCTTGATCCGTGTCTGATATATCCAGTGGATTGAGCCAGCACGAACACGGGTTTGTTGCAACCGTTGACTGGAAACGTAAAGAGGCCTGCCTCGAGGCCAATTATGCGGCAAGAATTGCGAACTGTCCGGCTAGGGCCGGACTCGGATTGAAGGCGTATCTCGCCTGTCGCTTGCGCATCATGTGGACCATCTCGATGCCGGACAGGATGATCGCGGCTGATGTCTGTGATTTGAAGCTAAGCATTGGCCGGACGCGGCGCTTGATGCGCCGATGATCCTGCTCGATCCGGTTATTCAGATATTTGCTCTTGAGTATCCGGATCGGCTTCAGCCGGCGCCGGGAGCGGGTCTGCAAGCGATTTATGGTGTCTCAGGAAACGATAGCATCGTGGTTGGTTCGGCTACCGTCGATAACGACGCTGACGGGGAACACCCGGGAGCGTCTACAAAACTCGGGGCTATACAATATCCGTAAGCGCTCTGCCGGCAGGCTTGGTGACAAGTGGCACCTCGACGAAGTCGTCCTCACGACTCGGGGCAAGAAGCATTGGCTCTGGCGGGCCGTCGATCAGAACGGCTTTGTTCTCGATGTTCTCGTCCAGAGCCGCCGAAATGCCAGGGCGGCAAAGCGTTTGATGCGCAAGCTGCTGAAAGGACAGGGCCAACCACCGCGTGTCATGATCACCGACAAGCTTCGGTCTTATGATGCAGCACGGCGGGAGATCATGCCTGGTATCGAGCACCGGTCGCACAAAGGCTTGAACAACCGAGCCGAGAATTCTCATCAGCCGATCCGACGACGGGAACGGATCATGAAGCGTTTCAAGTCAGCAGGTCAGATACAGCGCTTCGTCTCCATCCACGACCCAATCGCCAGCCTCTTCTACATTCCCCGCCATGAGATGGCATCCCGGCATCATCGAGAACTGCGGGAAGCGGCGATGCGCATGTGGAACGATGTCGCTCGGCTCCAAGCCGCTTGAACACCACCTGCCAGACCAATTCTCGAGCAAAGAAAGTTAAGTTTACAGTATCGGCGGTAGATATTTTCACCCCGCTTCAAGCGGGTTAAAATTTCGTCGAGAACATGACGATCGCTGTAGAAGTCGGCAAGGTGATGCCCAATGTATTCGTCTGCCCCATACCCCAGAAGTTCCAACTCAGCCTTGTTCGCACACTGTATAACGCCATCTGGACCAACAACATGGAGTGCCACGATGCCATTATCGATGAAATCTTCGTAGCTGAATTCGCTTTGTATGGAGTCTGTCCGCCGAGGGTTTGCCATGCCTGCGACATCATCGGCCATCTCGGCCTCGTCTATGAAATTTCTCCGTGGGCCCGTTCGCAAGCCGGGGTATCTGATGTAACACGATGTTGGTGCGATTGTTCCCCTACAAAGGCACAAATCCGCGCCGTCAGGCGTATTCTCTTTCGACAGATACTCAAGAATTCAAAACGCGGTCGTGAAATCTTCCAAACCGGATTGTGGCCGTAATGCCTGTCAGGCCCCTCTCTGTACTTGGTGACGAGGCAGTCAAGTTCAGGAATTGGTGGATCGCGTTTTATCCATTAACTAATGGCTGAAGAGGGCCAGAAGAGATGCCTACGATGATGCCGACCGGAGTGTGGCGATGAGCGAGCTTGCGGTGGTGATCGTTGGCGCAGGCCCGACCGGGCTGATGCTGGCAGGCGAGTTGGCACTGGCAGGCGTCGACATCGCCATTGTCGAGAGGCGCGTCAGCCCGGAACTCGCCGGCTCCCGCGCGGGTGGGCTTCACGCGCGCACACTCGAGATTTTGGATCAACGCGGCATCGTCGACCGATTCCTGGCGGAGGGGCAGAAAGCCCAGCCCTATGGGTTCGCCGGGATCACGTTCGACATCAGTGCCCTTCCCACAAGGCACAATTACGGGCTCGGGCTGTGGCAGAACCGCATCGAGCGGATACTGGCCGGCTGGGTCGACGAACTCAAGGTGCCGATCTATTGCGGCATTGAGGCGACGGGTTTCGCGCAGGACGGTTCCGGCGTCGATATTGACCTCAGCGATGGTTCGTCGCTGCGGTCGAAATATCTCGTCGGGTGCGATGGCGGTCGCAGTCTGGTCCGCAAGGCCGCCGGCATTGCGTTCCCCGGATCGGATCCGACGACCAGCAATCTGATCGCTGAGGTCGAGTTGGCCGAACTGCCGCCGGAATGGGGAACCCGTCGTGACGAGATCGGCATCCATTCCCTCGGCCGCGTAAAATACGAGATCCGCGACGGCCAGATCATCTACGCAGATAAGGGGCCGGTGCGCGTCCTTGTGACCGAACGGCAGATCGGAGCCACCACTGAGCCCACCCTCGACGACCTTCGTGAAGTGCTCGTGTCCGTCTATGGGACCGATTACGGGGTCCATAGCCCCATCTCGATCTCCCGGTTCACCGATACGGCCCGGCAGGCCGCGGCCTACCGCAAGGGACGGATACTGATCGCGGGCGACGCCGCCCACATACATCCCCCGGACGGTGGGCAGGGTCTCCAGACCGGCGTGCAGGATGCGGTCAACCTCGGATGGAAACTGGCCCAGGTGGTCAAGGGGACGTCACCAGAAAGCCTCCTCGATACCTACCACACTGAGCGCCACCCTATCGCTGCCCGCGTGTTGCGTAACACCATGGCCTCAGTCGCGCTGCGCCGCGATGACGATCGCACCAAGGCCGTGCGTGACACGATGGCCGAGCTGCTCTGCATGGACGGGCCGCGCCAGCGATTTGCCGCGATGATGTCGGGGCTCGACATTCACTACGATCTCGGCAAGGGACATCCCCTGCTCGGACGCCGCATGCCCGACCTCGATATCGTTACTGCCAACGGCCCACTACGGGTCTTCAGCCTGCTGCATGACGCCCGGCCGGTGCTCCTCAACTTCGGTGAGCCGGCCGCGCTCGACATCACGCCGTGGGCGGGTCGGGTTCAGTTGGCCGACGCCAGATACGATGGTCCGTGGGAGCTTCCTGCGCTTGGGGCGATAACGGCGCCCACCGTTGTGCTGGTCCGACCCGACGGCTATGTGGCATGGGTTGGAGACCAAGCCTCGCAGGGGATCACCGAGGCGCTAAGAGCTTGGTTCGGGCCGCCTACTGCGGCGTAAACCCGTGGCGGCGGATTCTCTGGGTATCGTCCGATAAATCCAATTATTTGACATTCCAAGCGAACAAAAAGACTGGTCCGGCGTTTCTCTCATAGGCGATCCCCGCCTTATGGAGATAACCATGGACTGGAACCGCGTCGAAGGAAACTGGAAGCAGGTAAAGGGCAAGGTCAAGGAACAATGGGGGAAACTGACCGACGACGATCTTGACCAGATCGCAGGCCGGCGCGATCAACTCGAGGGCAAGATTCAGGAGCGGTACGGCATCGAGAAAGACCTCGCAAAACGCGATGTTGACGACTGGTATGGCGGCCAGACCTGGCTAGACTGATCGGTTCAACCCAGGAGCAATCGACATCCGAAAGTGCCCGACGTCCCTTGACACAGGCGTCGGGCACTTTCGTTCATGAGAACCAATCAGATCGCCCGCATACCACGCCCGATCACTGAAGTCGGTTGGTCCTAGACGACCAAGCAGACGAATATTAGCGATCCCTGTATCGTTAGGGCCGGTAGCCTCTTCCGCGAGGCTGATTTGTTGCCAAGCGAACCGTCCTTCTCTAAGGGTGATGCAACTTATCAGACGAAAGTCGTGCCTCAATGGCAGATGCTTATGGCATTTCGAGATCCCCTACCGGAATTGACGGATTCGATGACCTCACCTTGGGCGGCCTTCCGACTGGCCGGCCAACGCTTGTCTGCGGCGCGGCGGGTTGTGGCAAAACGCTCTTTGCCTCTACGTTTCTCGTGCATGGAGCACGTGAGTGCGACGAGCCGGGCGTCTTCGTCACCTTCGAGGAGCGCCCGATCGACCTCATCAACAATGTTGCTTCGCTTGGTTTCGGGCTCGACAAGCTCATCGCGGACAACAAGATTTACATCGAACACATCGCCATAGATCCAGCAGAACTGGCCGAGATCGGCGAATACGACTTAGAGGGCTTGTTTATCCGGCTCCAGATGGCGGTCGAACAGGTCGGCGCCAAGCGCGTCGTGCTCGATACGATAGAGAGCTTGTTCTCCGCTTTCACCAACCCGGCAATCCTGCGTGCGGAAATCCGCCGTTTGTTCGACTGGCTGAAAGAGCGCGGACTGACCACCGTTATAACCGCCGAGCGTGGCGAGGGGACTTTTACCCGCAGCGGCCTTGAAGAATACGTTTCGGACTGTGTGATCCTGCTCGACCACCGGGTGGAGAGCCAGATTTCGACGCGCCGTATGCGGATCGTCAAATATCGTGGCACGGCGCACGGAACCAATGAATACCCGTTCCTCATCGACGAGGATGGTTTCAGCGTGCTTCCGATAAGTTCGATCGGGCTCAATCACACGGTTTCCGACGAACGCATATCCAGCGGCATCTCCGATCTTGACGCGATGCTCAGCGGTGGCGGCTTCCATCGCGGCTCGAGTATCCTGATTTCCGGTGTCGCCGGCTCCGGTAAGAGTTCGGCCGCCGCGAGCTTCATTGACGCCTCCTGCCAGCGCGGCGAAAAGGCGCTGTACTTTTCGTTCGAAGAATCTGCGCTCCAGACCGCCCGCAACATGCGCTCTATCGGCATCGATTTGCAGCGGTGGATGAAAAATGATTTGCTGCGCTATGTGGCGGCCCGGCCGACGCTCTATGGCCTGGAGATGCATCTGGCCATCATGGTTCGGGAAGTCGTCAAGTTTCAGCCGAAGCTTGTCGTGCTCGATCCTGTCTCCGCTTTTGTGGCGCCAAACGATACGACGGAAGTGCAGGCCATGCTCCTGCGCATGGTCGATTTTCTTAAGGCGAAGGGGATCACCGCGGTCTTCACGCATCTGGCACACGCCAAGGGCGAGGAGACGCAAACCGAAGCTGGCCTATCTTCGATGATGGATGCCTGGATATTGCTGCTTAATCGAGAGAGCAACGGCGAATTCAATCGGGAACTGTATCTGCTCAAGGCGCGCGGCATGCAGCATTCCAATCAGGTGCGCGAGTTCGCCATGAGCGAGAAAGGCATCGAATTGCGCGAACCGTATCTCGGAGAGGGCGGTGCGTTGACGGGTTCGTCGCGGCGTGCGTTCGAGGCAAAGACCAGCCGCGAGAAGACTGTCCGCGCTGCCGAGCTTTCCCGCTTGCAGCAGCAACTCGATCATCGTCGTAAGAAACTCGAAGCGCAGATCGAATTGCTTAAGACCGATCTTACGTCCGATGAGATGGAACTTGAGCGCATGATCGAAACCGAGACTGCCTATCTGGCGCAACTCGATATCGACGAGAGTGAAATGCGCCGCAGCCGTAAGGATGACGGCGCCCCAGTGAAGAAACGTAAATCGAAATGACCGAGCAAGACAGCAACCGACGCAAGCTGGTGCTCTATGTCGCTGGTCAGACGCCCAAGTCACTGGCGGCGATCGCCAACCTCAAGCGCATCTGCGCGGAGCATCTGGATGCCCAATATATCGTCGAAGTGGTCGATCTGAAGCAGAATCCGATGCTCGCGCGCGAGCATGGAATTGTGGCGATCCCCACGTTGGTGCGCCAGCTTCCCGTGCCGATCCGCAAGATCATCGGCGATCTTTCGGACACGCAAAAGGTGCTCGTCCACCTCGATATGAGCGGCATTCCTCATGAGTGACCCCGTCAAAGGAAGTGGCCATCACGCAGGCCCTTCCAATGAGGCCGAGGAAACACTGCGCGCAATCCGCGAAGGCGAAGTCGACGCCCTCGTCATCCGCCGGGCCATGACGGAGGAGGTCTTTTCCCTGCAAGGCTGGGACGATTCGTACCGCGCCTTCATGGAAACGATGGACCACGGCGCAGCGGCCTTGGGCGCGCATAGCGAAGTGCTCTATGCCAACACCGTCTTCTGCCAGTTTTTGGGAAAGCCTTTGTCGGCGTGCCAGGGAGAGTCCTTGCTCGACGTCCTGCCGGGGACGGTTCGTCCGACGATTGGGGACCTGTTGGAGGATGCACGAACGGAAAAGCAGACGGCGGAGATTTCGCTGGAAAACCAGGGGGAAAAGCAGTTTTTCCTGGTCTCGGCGGCACCGTTCAACACCGGAGTCGTGTCAGGGTTCGCGCTGACCCTGACCGATCTGACCGACCGCGTGCGGGCGGAAAAGAGTTCGGCTTCGGAGCGAGCTGCCCGCGCCATCATCGCCTCGGCGAACGAAGCCGTGGTTGTGTGCGACAACGATGGCCGGATAACCCATGTGAATGCCGCCATGCTCGCCATCCGCGAGGGCGAACTCATCGGTGAACTCTTTGGCGAGGCCGTAAAGCTGACGTTTCCGGCGGTCTCCGGTATTGCGAATTCCGACGATCTGATCTCCACGGTTGTGAACGGAGGGACTTTGCAGGGCATCGAAGCTCATGCGCCGGATGCGCCGCGCGTCAAGGACGTTTTGATCAGCGCCGCGCCCCTTACACATGAAGGAGAAGCAATCAACGGTTGCGTCATCACCCTAGTTGACCTGTCGCAGCGCAAGGTCACGGAAAAGCAGCAACTGCTGATGATGGGTGAGCTTGACCATCGCGTCAAAAATACACTGGCCCTGGTGCTGTCCATATCCAACCGGACGCTTTCCAAGGAAGATACCTTGGAAGGCTTTCACAAGTCGTTTTCCGGGCGCATTCAATCACTCGCCGCTACTCATAATCTGCTGGCGGACAAAGCATGGACAAACCTGACCGTCGCGGATGTCGTCAAAACCGAGTTGGCGCCGTTTGTCTCACTCGACAATAGCCGTGTTCAGCTTGAACAACTCGGTATCGGGATCACACCCCGCGCAGCCATCGCGCTGGGCATGACCATTCACGAATTGGCGACCAACGCTGTCAAATATGGAGTCCTTTCAACGGAGACTGGCAAGCTTTGTTTGCACGCGCAGCGGGATACCGAGTCCTTGAAGCTGGACTGGATCGAAAGCGGCGGGCCGCCAGTAAAGGAACCTCAACGAAAGGGCTTCGGGCGAACCGTGATCGGGCGAAGCCTGCAATATTCTCCCAACGGTGGCGCGGATCTGGATTTCCATCCTGACGGGGTCAGGTGTTCGATCCGGATTCCCATCGAGGATGTCGTTGAACTCCGTAAACATCGATAGGTTCGCTACTTCCGAAGGCGTGATCGCGCTGTCGGATACAAGTTGCAGACTGCGAGGCACGCGGCCTGTGAGCAGCGCGTCAAATCACTGGTCGTTATTTCGATGATCGTTTTCTTCTCGACTTTAGTGGTGCGCCTGCATCAGGCGCACCAAGGCCGGGCCGATAGTTCTTGTCCCTCCCCGCATCGCGGCTTCGGCCCTTCCTGTCTGGTTTCGGTCACCGGTCTTGTCCGGCAGAATCCCCGCCAGCCGCGAAGACCGAAGGGCGCAAGGGCGCTGATGACAACTCGGCATATTTGAGGGGCCTGTCCCGCGGCGAAGCCTCCCTTGCGCCCTTCCGGGCGCAAGGGAGGCAGATAACGGGCTCAATGAGCCCGGCGCCCACACTGGTGGGGGTCGTATTCATGGATCACCTCCACCTCGCCGTCCTCGAGATATTCGCTCGGCATGACGCCGTATTCATCATCGACCTTGAACGGCGTCACTGGGATCATCAGGGTGCGAGCGAGATCGTAAGCGTGGTTCTGCGCTAGGCTCAGATTGTGCGACATTGTCTGGCTCCCGTCCTGGTGGGACCAATTCACCGTTCGACAGGCGCCCGTGAGTTCCGGACCGGACAACGATCACCGCCAAGGCAAAGCCGTAGCGGCCGCTGAGGACGGGGATTGGCGCCTCGCCTTGGGAGGCACCTCGCCACGCAAATAGAGCCTTGCGCAGAATCACGCCTACGGTCTTGCTTCCCGGCAGAGAACGCGAACGGTTTCAGGGTTTGCAGCGGGCTGTTCTTGCTATAGCGAAAATCAGGACGGCGGACATGCCATCGCACCTGACCCCAACATGAGTTGGCCATGACCGAAGAAAACGTCGATGCCGGCATCGATCTGATCGAGCTGACCAAGCACATTGTCCACGCCTATGTCAGCAACAATCTGGTCCCGGCTGTCGAGCTGCCGCACACCATTGTCGACGTCCATGCCGCAGTCCGTGGCTTGCAATCAGGCAGCGCGACGCCCCACCCGAAGAAAAACTCGTTCCCGCTGTTCCGGTCAGAAAAACGGTGACGCCGGAATTCATCATCTGCCTGGAAGATGGCAAACAGTTCAAATCGCTGAAGGGCATCGGACGACGCATTCGGTCTGACGCCGGACGAATATCGCGCCAAGTGGGTCTGTCTGCGACTTCTCGTTGGAGTCGCTCAAAAAAGCACCCTGTCGCATGATCTATTTTGCTGTCCGGTCTCAATGCGACACTTCCGACTTCGATCTCTGCTAGATAAGAACTCGGGATTGGGCGCGTCATCTTAAACGATATGTTGGCCGAAGGGTTGACTTAGAGCATTCGGAATGCCGGTGCTCGGTCATGCCTGAAGTACGATTCCCTTGCTTAAATTGAAAAGCCAAAAAGGCAGTAGTGGCTGCCGTGAACCAAATAATCCGCTCGAAAGCAGTCAACCGTCATGCAGCGTGAAGATCCCCATCTACCCAAATCAACGACCCTCGCTCCACTCCGGAACGAGGTGTTTCGTTCGATCTGGACGGCCTCACAAATATCCAGTCTCGGGTGGCTCGTACAAACGGTTGCCATCAGTTGGCTGATGGCCACCATTACGACTTCCGATCTGATGGTCGCACTCGTGCAGGCCGCATCCACATTACCGGTGTTCTTTCTCTCAATCCTTGCGGGTGCCATCGCCGACAATTTCAGCCGCCGATGGGTGATGTTTGCGGGGCACTGCTTGTTGGCATCGGCATCAACGATGCTGATGATTTCAGTGGGTCTGGGATTTGTCAGTCCATGGCTAATTCTCGGACTGGGTTTCTTGGCCGGCTGCGGCTTCGCCTTGAACGATCCGGCCTGGCATGCTTCCGTTGGTGATATCCTTCACAAGCGCGACATTCCGGCTGCGGTGACGCTGATGTCCGTCGGATATAACATTGTGCGGGGCATAGGACCCGCGCTGGGTGGGTTGATCTTGGCCTTCTTTGGACCGCTGGCGGCTTTCGCCGTGGCCGCGGTGAGTGATCTGGCGCCTCTCGGTGCAATTTGGCGCACCAAATGGAAAGTTCGCGCTTCTCCTCTTCCTCGCGAGCGAATGACCACGGCTATTCACGACGGGCTGCGCTTCACGTTGATGTCCTTGGAGATCAGGGCGGCGATCGCCCGTGCGGCTCTTTTCGGGTTGGCAAGTATTTCCATCCTCGCTCTGCTCCCTCTCGTCGTCCGCGATCAGTTGAAAAGCGGGCCAATCGTCTACGGCATCTTATTGGCCGCCTTCGGCATGGGGGCTTTCATCGCAGGCATGAGCAACGGCTTCCTAAGGCGCATCATGTCTCAAAACAGGCTGGTGGCGGTCGCCTCTGTCGCTTGTGCAGCATGTTGCCTTTCCCTCGCGCTTACATCGTCGGTCCCTGTGGCGGCCTTTTCGCTGGCACTGGGCGGTGCGGGTTGGCTCGTCACCTGGACGGGCATTGACGTGTCGGTGCAGCTGGCAAGCCCAAGGTGGGTCGTCGGCCGCACGCTCTCGATCTACTATGCCTTGAGCGCTGGCGGTATGGCTGCCGGCAGCTTCATATGGGGTACCATCGCGCAGAACTACTCCTTGACCTGGGCCTTGGAGGGCGCTGCGGGAGCTCTGTTGCTGGTCGCGGCAGCGGGAATACTGTTGCCGATACGTCCATGGGAAGAAGCAGATCAAGAAAGTTCGGATTTCCACCCGCCGGAACTGGCACTCGATCTGAAGCCCAGAAGTGGCCCGATCGTGGCCAAAATCGAGTATTCCATATCCGATGAGAATAATGCGGCCTTCCTGGATTGCATGCGCGCAAGGCGGCACGTTCAAAGCCGCGCCGGTGCACGAAACTGGACCCTTCAGCGCAACCTTCAAACACCATCAGTTTGGACAGAGACGTTCCGCACGCCAACCTGGATGGACTTTCTTCGTCTGAACCATCGGCTCACGGCAGCGGATAAGGACGTAGTCCAGCACCTCCAGGCCCTGCATGGTGGAGAGCTTCCTCCGCAGACGGTACTTTCGATTGAGCGGACGACAGACGCAGCTCGTTCCCGTGCCCGACCAATAGCAGTTGTTTCACGGCCCCTAAGGTGATGTCGATATAGCCGCCGCCGCCAATCACATCGACTGACACATTCCAATGCGGCCGTTGCCGGAGCCTGCGGCGCGGCCGCCTCCCACAGTCCATAGGAGCGGGGATCATTCAACATCGGCTGGTCCTGTCTCAAGAGGCTTGGCGAACGTCCGGTGCAAGGCCGGCACAGGCCGCGGAAATGCGCTGCAACGCTTCCTTGAGTTCGCTCTCGGAGGTCGCATAGGAAATGCGGAAATAGGGCGACAACCCGAGGTTCTTCTCTATTCGGCGTGTTGAGGTCAAGCGCTTTCGGGCTTTCCGCTCGGCTGATGATTAACGTCTTTCGCGGGCCCTCGCTTCTCTTCGGGATCGACTCTTTGGCCCTCCCATTATGGGATCAGTAGAATGAGGCGGCCCAATCTGTTGCGCGTCCTGATCGCGATGGTGCGACCGATACAAGAACCCAAGCGAACTCACCTCATCCATCGTCCCGCGAAGGACGCCTTTCCACCGGCAGGCGGAACTTTATAGTCTCCTTCCTGGCAGTCTGTTCAGACAACTGCGGGCGAGCTCTCCCTTGTCCAGCGGAATTCGGTGCGTCGCTCCACATGCGGTGCATGATCACCGCCAGCCGGCGTGCAAGTGCAACGATGGCCTTTTGCCGGCCTCGCCGCTTGGCGACGTTCATCGCCCAGGGCCTGATCATCCTGCTTGCCGCGATCTTCTACGGCCTGCGCACGGCCAGGTCCTGAAACAGCTATTTTTTGGAGGAGACACATGAGCCAAAAGAAATCGATCCTGTGCTTTGGCGATTCACTCACCTGGGGCTGGATTCCGGTGATCGAAGGGTCGCCGACATATCGCTATCCATACGAACAGCGCTGGACGGGCGTGATGGCGTCCCATCTCGGTGACGCCTACCATGTCGTCGAGGAAGGCCTCAGCGCACGCACCACCAGTGCCGACGATCCCAACGATCCCCGGCTGAACGGAAGTGCCTATCTGCCGGCTTCGATCGCCAGCCACCTGCCGCTCGATCTGGTCATCCTCCTGCTCGGCACCAACGACACCAAGCCATTTTTCAACCGCACGCCCTATGACATCACCTACGGGATGGCCAAACTGGTTGGGCAGGTGCTTACGGGCGGTGGCGGCATCGGGACGCCCTATCCAGCGCCGAAATGCCTTGTGGTTGCTCCCCCGCCGCTGTCGCCCATGCCCCACCCCTATTTCCAGGGCATGTTCGGCGGCGGACATGAAAAATCAGGGGAGCTTGGCAAGCAATACAGGGACATGGCGGATTTTATGAAAGTGGACTTCTTGAACGCCGGTGATTTCATTACCACCGACGGCAGCGACGGCATCCATTTTACCGTGCAGAACAATCTGGATCTCGGAAAGGCCATCGCAGACAAGGTTGCAAAAATCCTTGCAAGCGATCCGGCGTGAAAGGCTGACTGAGCGGCCAAGGCCATTCGCGTGTCTCCCACCCATTTGGCACGCAACCAGCGGGACTGGTACTTGTACTGGCGGTCTCGCTTCGCAAACAATCTAGCGCCAGCGGGTGTCCGCTTGCATCATCGCGGTTCAAACCGCCATTCCGCTTCCGGCTCCGAAGCCGACTTGCGGACATTCATCGTGGAGCAACCGGACGCGAAAATGCCACTCCTGTGGTCGTCTCAAGCACGCTGCGCCGGATGCGGCATGGCGCCATTGATGCGTTTGACAAGGACCGCTTGGCACCGGCCTACCGTTCATCCGTGCGGGTGACGCCTGGTTGACGAGTTGCGACTGGACATTAGTGTCTATTCGGTTCTACTTTCAGCCCGTTTGAAAGCGGGAAGATCGTTGCCTGTGTCTTATCCATCGGCGAAACATCACTCGGACGTTGATACGGACCCGGCATGACCAGACACTATTCCGCGCTCTCCCTGTTCAAGGAGGGCCTTGCCGGACAGACCGGCTGGGAGAAGGCCTGGCGCTCACCCGAGCCGAAACCGCGTTATGACGCCATCATCATCGGCGGCGGCGGGCATGGCCTCGCCACCGCCTACTACCTTGCCAAGAACCATGGCATCACCAATGTAGCGCTGCTGGAGAAGGGCTGGATCGGCGGTGGCAACACCGGCCGCAACACGACCGTCGTTCGTTCCAACTATTTTTACCCCGAGAGTGCGGCGCTCTATGGACTGGCGCACGGCCTCTACAAGACACTGTCGAAAGACCTGAACTACAACGTGATGTTTTCCGCGCGCGGCATCCTTACGCTTGCGCACAGCGAGGCGGGGATGGAAGCCGCAGCGCGCTCCGTCAACGCGATCCAGATCAATGGCGTCGATTGCGATCTGTTCTCGCTCGACGACGTGCGGCGCGTCGTGCCTATCTACAATTACGGGCCGGACTGCCGCTATCCCATCTATGGCGGCACCTGGCAGGCAAGCGGCGGCACCGCCCGCCACGATGCCGTCGCCTGGGGCTATGCACGCGCGGCCAGCCGTCTCGGTGTCGAAATCATCCAGAACTGCGAGATCACCGACTTCATCGTCGAAGGCGGGCGCTGCCGTGGCGTCGTCACGTCGCGGGGCGCGATCCGGGCGGAGCGCACCGGCATGGCCGTTGCGGGCCACTCCTCGGTGCTGGCGGCGAAGGCCGGCTTCCGCCTGCCCATCAATTCCTACGCGCTGCAGGCCTGCGTATCCGAACCCGTCAAGCCGATCCTCGACACGGTTGTGATTTCGCCCGATACCGGCGTCTATGTCAGCCAGTCCGACAAGGGTGAACTGGTCATCGGCGGTGCGCTCGATCGCATTCCATCCTATGGCCAGCGCGGCAACCTGCCGGTGCTGGAGAGCGTGATTTCCGGCATGCTCGACATGTTCCCGATCTTCGGCCAGTTGAAGATGATGCGGCAATGGGCGGGCATCGTGGACGTCGTTCCCGACTCATCGCCGATCATCGGCGAATCGCCGCTTCCCGGCCTCTTCCTCAATTGCGGCTGGGGCACCGGCGGCTTCAAGGCCATCCCGGCCGGCGGCACGCTTTTGGCGCACCTGCTTGCCACCGGCAATCATCACGACATCAGTCGGCCATTCGATCTCGACCGTTTCGCAACGGGTCGCCTGATCGACGAGGCGGCTGGGTCCGGCATAGCGCATTAGGGGATCTTCGATGCAACTCTTTCCCTGCACGTTCTGCGGCCCGCGCGCGGAAGCCGAATTTCACTACGGCGGCGAGGCCGGCAATCTGCGGCCCGACGGGGCCGACGTGCCGGCCGAGCGCTGGGCGGATTATCTCTACATGCGCGACAACCCTAAGGGTCCGACCCGCGAGATATGGGTGCACCTTACCTGTGGCGAGTTCTTCGTGATGAGCCGCGATACCGTCAGTCACGCCGTTTCGGGATCCTCCGCACACGGTCAGGCGGGACAAACGCCATGAGCGCCAACCGCCTTGCTAGCGGCGGCAGCGACATCGATCGCTCCCATCCGCTGACGTTCAGCTTTGACGGCCGCGTCATCGACGGCTTCGCCGGGGATACGATCGCGTCCGCGTTGTTGGCCAGCGGGCAGGCCATCGTCGGGCGCAGCTTCAAATATCATCGGCCGCGCGGCATATGGGGCGCCGGCGTCGAGGAGCCAAACGCGCTGGTCGACATCGAAGCGGCCTTTGGCCGGGTGCCCAACGCCCGCGCCACGACCGAGCCGGCAGCGCAGGGGCTGACGGTCAAAAGCGTCAATGCGTCGCCGAATGCCGTGGCGGATCGCAACGCCATGCTTGATCGCTTCGCCCGTTTTCTTCCGGCCGCGTTCTACTACAAGACCTTCATGTGGCCGGACTGGCACCTGTTCGAGCCGCGCATCCGCGCCATGGCCGGGCTTGGCATCGTTGACCCCGAATGGTCGCCGCAGCGCGGGTCGGATCAGATCAACCATCACTGCGACATACTGATCGTGGGCGCAGGTCCGGCTGGTCTTGCCGCCGCACGCAATGCGGCGGCGGGCGGGCACTCCGTCGTCCTGGTCGACGACGGTCCGCACCCCGGCGGTTCGCTGCGCCACCGCGCCAGCGCGGTCGATGGCGTGCCCGGAAGGCAATGGGCAGAGGAAGCTACAGCCAAGCTGAAGGACGAAGGCCATCTCGTGCTGACTGACACCACCGCTTTCGGCGTCTACGACCATGGTCTGGTCGCCCTCAACCAGCGGCATCGCGACGGGCAGCCAGATACGCTGTGGCGGGTGCGGCCGAAGCGCATCGTGCTGGCGACCGGCGCCATCGAGCGCCCGCTGCCTTTCGCCGACAACGACCTGCCGGGCATTCTTTCCGCCGACGCCGCACTGCAATATCTGAGGCGGCACGCCGTGCTGGCCGGCCAGCGCATCGTGGTCGCGGCGAACAACGACAGCGCCTGCGAAGTCGCCGCCGCCATGGCTGAAGCCGGCGCGGATGTCGTCCTGGCCGATATTCGCCCGGCCGGGACGAAGCTCGACGCAGGCAGAGCGCGCGTGCTTGCCGGCCGCGCCGTCGTTGCCGCGCATGGCCGCAAGGCTGTCGAGGGCGTGAGCCTGGACGACGGTACACGGCTTGCGGCCGATTGCCTGCTGGTTTCCGGCGGCTGGACGCCGAGCGTGCATCTCTATTCGCAGGCCAGGGGCAAGCTTGCCTGGCGCGAGGATCTCGCGGCCTTCTTGCCCGGAGCGGACCTGGAGGGGATTGGCGCGGCCGGCGCGCTCGTTGGCGAAACCGCGCTGTCCAAGGTTCTGGGGAGCGCTATTGTGGCGCTCGGCGCGTTTGCCCATGCGCCATCGCCGCTTCCCAAAAGCACCGGCGTCGAGGCGAGCCTGAACGTCAGCGCCGCATGGCCGCAGCCGAAGGCCAAGGGCCGCGTCTGGATCGACTACCAGAATGATGTGACGGCCAAGGACGTGGAACTGGCGGCGCGCGAGAATTTCATCTCGGTCGAGCATCTCAAGCGCTACACCACGCTCGGCATGGCGACCGACCAGGGCAAGACCTCCAACCTCAACGGGCTGGCGCTGCTGGCGGAGGCGACCGGGCGCAGCATCCCCGATGTCGGCACGACCACCTACCGGCCGCCCTTCACGCCGGTTCCCTTCGCCAGTTTCGCCGGCCTCAAACGCAATTCGCTGCTGGCGCCGGTGCGCCGCTTGCCGCTGGAAAACGTCCATCGCACTGCGGGCGCTTCCTTCCGCGAATATGGCGGCTGGCTGCGCCCCGCCCATTATGGCGGCGCGGGCGCCAATGCCGCTGCCGCCATCCAGAACGAGGCCCGGCGCGCGCGGCAGTCGGTGGCGCTGTTTGACGGTTCGACATTGGGCAAGATCGAGGTGATCGGCCCGCGCGCGGCCGAATTCATCGATTTCATCACCTACAACACCATGTCGACGCTGAAGCCTGGCCGCTGCCGCTACGGCTTCATGCTGTCGGAGAACGGCGTGGTCTTCGACGACGGCGTTCTCGTGCGCCTCGACGCCGACCGCTTCGTCGTGTCCTGCTCGTCCTCGCATGTCGCCGCCGTCCATGCGCGGCTGGAGGAGTGGCGTCAGGACCGCTTCGGCGGCGACGCGCTCTACATCCACAACGCCACCGCGCACTATGCGACGCTGACCGTATCGGGACCGAATGCACGCAGACTCATGGAAAAGCTCGATCTCGGTGCGGCGCTGGACGACGCCAGCCTGCCGCATATGGCGATTGCCCATGGCCGGTTCGGTGGCGAGGAGGTGCGCATCGCCCGTGTCTCCTTCACCGGCGACCGCAGCTACGAGGTCTCCATCCGCGCCGACCGGGCCGAGGCGCTGTGGGCGCGCATGCAAGAAGAAGGCCGCGCGCTGGAGGCCGTGACGATCGGGCTGGAAGCGCTGATGATCCTGCGCGCCGAGAAGGGTTATATCGTGATTGGCAAGGATACCGACGGCACCACCATGCCGCAGGATCTCGGCGTCGGCGGCCCACGCATGAAGCGCACGAGCGAATTCGTCGGCCGCCGCTCGCTGTTCACGGAGGAAGGCATGCGCACCGATCGCAAGCAACTCGTCGGGCTGGCGGTCGCCGAGGGCGAAGCACCGCTCGGCGCCGGCGCCCACGGCATTGAGCGGGCGGGCGAGGCCAGGCGCAGCCTGGGCTACGTCACGTCGAGCTATTTCAGCCCGGTGCTCGGCCGGCCGATCGCGCTCGCACTGATGGAGACCGGCGCGTCACGCCATGGCGAGGTGATAGACATCCAGCACCTGGGCATGCTGCGGCGCGCGACGATCACCGCACCCTGCTCTTTCGATCCAGCCGGAGACCGGCTCAATGGCTGAAATCATTTCCAATCTGGCTGAACGCTGGCCGGCCGCTCCCGAGTGGAGTTCGGCAAGGATCGAAGGCGGGGGTGCTGCCGCGAAATCCGTCGCCGGCCTGTATCAGATGCTCGTCAGCGGCGATCTCGACGCGTGGAACACGGCGGCCGACCTGTCCGGCCACGGCGTCGGTGCGCTGGCGCTGGCTACAGGAAAGGCATGGCAGGTTCGCCTTGCGCGCGATCGTCTGCTCGCCGTTTCCGAAAAGCCATTCGCTGTCGAACCGGGTTGGCATGGCGACTTTGCCACGACGCGCATGGATGGCGCCCTGCATATCTTCGAGATCGAAGGAAAGGGGCTCGACGGCGTCATCGCCAACGCCATGACGCTCGACCCCGCCGGCAAATCGCCATCGGCTGCCGTGCTCTTCGCCGGCGTGAACGCCATCGTCTACCGCTACGGTGCGGACGACCGGCTCCGCATCCATGTCGATCGGGGGCTCGCGCCGTATCTGTGGGAGTGGCTTGGCAGCCGTCCCGGTTGTAGCGAGGTTCGTCCCGATGTTAACTAGGCGACCTTCAACCTGCCAGGTTCGCCATGTTATCGGATTCCAGTATCGAAGACCTCGTGCGTAGACCGGGGGGCTCGGGCAACGCCAAGGTAACGCGCGAAGACTGGCTGAAACTGGCGCTGGAGACGCTCATCTCGGAAGGGGTGGAAGCGGTTCGCGTGCTGGCGCTCGGACAAAGGCTCAACGTCTCCCGCTCCAGCTTCTACTGGTACTTCAAAAGCCGTCAGGATCTTCTCGATCAGCTTCTCGAATATTGGCGCAACAACAACACCCGCTTCATCGTGGAGCGGGCCGAACGCCCGGCCGCCTCGATAACGCAAGCGGTGCTCAACGTCTTCGAGTGCTGGCTGGACGCGTCCCTCTTTGACCCGCAACTGGATTTTGCCGTGCGCGCGTGGTCGAGGCTGTCGGCGGAAGTCCGCCGCGTCGTCAATGAGGAAGACGACGCGCGCGTCGCGGCCGTATGCGCGATGTTCAAGCGCTACGGTTATGAGGATACGGAAGCCTACGTGCGGGCGCGCGTGCTCTATTTCGTGCAGATAGGATACTATTCGCTGGAGATCGACGAACCGGTCCGGAGCCGGCTTTCCCTCGTCCCCGCCTATCTGCGCACCCATACCGGCAAGGACCCGCTCGAAGGCGAGGTGGAAGTGTTCGCCAGGCTCGTGCAGAGGGATGGGTAGGCCGGAAAGCCGCCATCATCCGGCCGGCCCGCATCCTTCTCCGCGTGAACGGGGAGAAGGATGCGTCGGCTCAGTTCATGTCGCGCGGAAAATCCCTGACCTCTTCGCGGTCGATGACCAGTTCGTCGCCGGCATGGGCGACGAGGCGGGTTTCCATCCGCCACACGTCGCGTAGCGCGCGCACGGTCGCCGAAACGGAAATCCGGGCGATCCAGTCGCCCCGTGCATACGACTTGTCCCAGGTAACCGTGCCACGGGCGGTATTCGGGTCGTCGGGATGGACGACGAAGGTTTCGCTCGATCTGGCGGACAGCACCATTCCGGTGTGCGGATGCCGCACGGTTCCGCTGTCGCTGGTCAGCAGATAGGTGACCTCGCCGGTGATCTGGTTCGTCGTCAGTTCGCGCCGGAGCGGTTCGCCCGCCTTGACTATCTCCTGCGCCATCGGCTGCGCACTCTCCGGTCCCTCGAACGGCGCGAGCGCCGCATCAGTGGATTGCGGCTTGCGGACGGGCAGGATCAGCCTGCCGCCGGCGCAGTGGATCGAGAGCGTCGCCTTCTCGGGTGCCGGGAAGACGATCGGCCAGTGGCCGGTGGCGACAGCGAGCCGGATGCGTTGGCCCTTCTCGAAGCGCTGACCGCAGCACCGCAATTTCACACGGACCGTTTCAGGCCTGCCGGGTGTCATCGCTTCGAGATCGAGATCGTCGTGCCGGTGCGTGAGATTCAAGATGCCATAGCTGACACGCGAAGCGGCCCCGTCCTCCAGCACCAGCGACAGGGTGGCAGAGAGCAGCGCGACCGGTTTGTCGGAAGACAGCGTCACCTCGAACTCCGGGAAGCCGAGTATCTCGACCGCTTCGTCGAGCGGCTGCGTTTCAAACACCAGCGCGTTGCCGGCCTCCATGCGCTGGTCGACCGGCAGTGTCGGCACCGCGCCGTAACCGCACCACGACCCGGACGACAATCCGGCCGTCTCCGGCGAGGAGATCGTCAGCACGTCGTCGCTGCCCTTTTCGGAAAGCCGGCCCGGCGAAAGGGCAAGCGAGCGTTCACCGACGCCCGGTCCCGGCCATGACGGTTCGGCGACCCAGCGGCCGGGCCGCTCGTCATAAAGGGCTGCGGGCGGCGCGGGGTCCTGCATCCAGGCCCGAAGCATCGGCTCGTCGGCAATACCGGTATCGATGCCCTTGAGATATTGATCCCACCAGCGCAGGCATTCCTTGAGGAAGCCCATGCGCGGTCCCGGCATGGCGAAATGCGGATATTTGTGGCCCCACGGCCCGATCAGCCCCTTGCGAATGCCCGGCAGGTTCTCGAGCATCCGAAAAATCGGGTTCGGATAGCCATCCGCCCAGCCACCGACCGCATAGACCGGAATCTCGACATCGGCGTAGTTCTCGCAGATCGAGCCGTGTTTGTAGAAATCGTCGCGGCGCTGGTGCCCGAACCAATCCTGCATCCAGATGCCGTTGCCCTTGAGGCGGCCTTCCCACATTTCGCGCCATCGGTCGCCGACGATCGCCGGATCGGGCGGCGTCATGGCGATGGCCCAGGCCGTGGTGCCCCAACAGAGATTGTCGCCCATCTGCGCGCCGCCCAGATAATGCACGTCGTCATTGTAGCGGTCGTCGGTGGAGCAGAGCGAGATGACCGCTTTCAACGCGGGCGGACGGCGGGCGGCGACCTGCAGCCCGTTGAAGCCGCCCCAACTGATGCCGATCATGCCGACAGTACCGGAGCACCAGGGCTGCCCGGCCAGCCATTCGATGACGGCAAGGCAGTCGTCGTGTTCCTGCTTCAGATATTCGCCCTTGCAGATGCCTTCGCTGTCGCCGGTTCCGCGCATGTCGACCCGCACACCCGCATAGCCATGGCCGGCGAAATAGGGTGTGTGAGGGCGTCACGCTCCACCGTTCCGTCGCGCTTGCGGTAGGGAAGATATTCGAGGATGGCGGGGACAGGGTCGGCCTCCGCGTCTTGCGGCAGCCAAACGCGGGCCGCGAGCTTTGTGCCATCGGGCATCGGAATCCACAGGTTCTCGATCTCGCGTACCTTGCGAGGGAAATCGGTGACGATGCGAATATCCTTCATGTCATATCCTTTGGTTGGGCGCGCCCGAAGCGGCGTCGGACAAATCGGTGTTCAACGGGAAATGGCAGGTCAGTCGGCTCGACCCGATGATGGATGGCGCCGGCACGGTCGTCGCGCACAGTTCCTGCGCGAACGGGCAGCGCGTGTGGAACTCGCAGCCCGACGGGCGCGCCAGCAGGGACGGCACCTCGGCCGGCAGGGAGATGCGGTTATGGACCTTGTCCGGGTCCGGCTCCGGATTGGCCGACAGAAGCGCTGCCGTATAGGGATGATGCGGCGCCCGGAAAATAGCCTCCGTCTCGCCCTCCTCCACGAAGCGGCCGAGATACATGACCGCCATGCGATCGGCGATCTGCCGCACCACGTGCAGATTGTGCGTGATGATAAGCATCGACAGGCCCATACGGTCGCGCAACTCGTTGAGCAGATTGAGCACTTCGCCCTGCACGGACACGTCGAGCCCGGCCGTGGGCTCGTCCGCGATGATCAGGACGGGGTCGAGCGCGACGGCCCTGGCGACGCCGACGCGGCGGGCCTGGCCGCCGGAAAGCTGGTGCGGATAACGATCGGCGAAATCGTTCGGCAGGCCCACAAGCGACAGCAGGCGCTCCACCTCTGCCTCGAGGCTGCGGCCGGACAGGCCGTGAATGGCGAAAGGCTCCGCCAGCAGCGAGCGTACGCTCAGGCGCGGCGAAAGCGATCCGACCGGGTCCTGGAACATCATCGACATCTTGCGCCGCAGAGGCTTCCAGTCCGCTTTCGGCAGCTCTTGCAGTTCCCTGCCCTCGAAGCGGATCGATCCGCCCGCAATGGGCTGCAAACCGTTGACGGCGCGCGCCAGCGTCGTCTTACCCGAGCCGGACTCGCCCACCAGCGCGAAGGTCCGGCCCCGTTCCAGCGTGAACCCGACCCCGGCAACCGCTCCGATCTCGACCCGGCGGGCCAGCGAACTCACCACGCCACCGACGCGGAAGCGCACCCGCAGATCCGAAACGGACAGCAGCGGTTCGTCCGTCATGCGATGGCTCCCGCGGTTTTATCCACATGCCAGCAGCGGGCGGTGTGTCGCTCCGAAAGCACGGCATCCGGCGGCATGGTCGAACAGATTTCATCGGCGAATTCGCAGCGCGCCTGGAAGACGCAGCCCTGCGGCCGCCGGCGCAGATCCGGCAGCGTCCCCGGTATCGTGGGCAGGCGCGGCTCCCGTTTCGATAACCGAGCCGGATCGCAGGCGAGCAGCTTGCGCGTATAGGGATGCCTGGCGTTGTGGAAGATGTCGCGCGTCGAGCCGCGTTCCACGACCTCACCGGCATACATGACGATCATCTCGTCGCAAAGTTCCGCGATGACGCCGAGATGATGCGAGATGAAAAGCACGGAGCAGCCGATCTGCTGCTGCAACTCCTTCAGCAATTCGATGGTCGCCACCTCGAGTGTGGCGTCGAGCGCCGTCGTCGGCTCGTCGGCTATCAGCAGCGAAGGCTCCATCAACAGCGCCATCGCGATCGCGATGCGCTGTTTCATGCCGCCGGAGAACTCATGCGGAAACTGCCCGAGACGGTCCTGCGGATCGGAAATGCGGACCTTTCGCAGCATGGCGACGGAGCGCTCGTCCATTTGCCGGCGCGACAGGCCGGAGCGGTACTGAATATCGCGCATCTGGCGGCCGACCGAGAGCACGGGATTGAGCGCGCCCATCGGGTCCTGGAAGACGGTGGCGATCTTCTGGCCGCGCAGGGCGCGCATCGCGTTGCCGTCGAGCGTGGTGAGGTCGTGCTCGTCCTCGAACAGGATGCGGCCGGACTTCACCTCGCCATTGTCGGCGAGCAGGCCCAGAATGGCGTTGATGAGCGTGGATTTCCCGCAACCGGATTCGCCGACCACGCCGACGATCCGGTTGGCCGGCACGGTGAGGTTGACCTTCCTGAGCGCCTGCAGCGCGCCGCCCTCCGTGGCGAAGTCGACACTCAAATCCTTGACGTCGAGCACCGTCATACGCGTGCCTTCAGCCTGGGGTCGAACAGGTCGCGCAGCGTTTCGCCGAGAAAGGTGAAGCCCAGTGTGGTGAGCACGATCGGCAGGCCGCCGGCCATGACGATCCAGTAGGAATCGCGGATGTTGACGAAACCGTCATTGAGGATCGACCCCCAACTCGGCATCGGCGGGCGCACGCCGAGGCCCAGAAAGCTCAAGCCGGCTTCGATTGCGATGACGACGGGAATGTCCATCGACGCCAGGATCAGGATCGGGCCGATGACGTTGGGCAGTATATGAACGGTGAGAATTCGCGCTGTGCCGGCGCCCATTGACCGCGCGGCCATGACGTGCTCGGCCGATTTCAGCACCAGGGTCTGCGTGCGTATGATGCGGGCATAGCCGGGCACGCTGACGAGAACCACGACAATCAGCACGGCGAACAGCGACGGCCCGGTAAGCGTGACCAGCGTCAGCGCCAGCATTATAGTCGGGAAGCTTTTGACCGCATCGAACACCAGCAGCAGCACATTGTCGAGCCAGCGCGGCCCGTAGCCCGCGATCAATCCGAGAAGGATGCCGAGCGCAAGCGACAGGCCGGTCGCGCCGAGGGCGACCGCCAGCGCGATGCGGCCGCCATGCAGCACGCGCGAAAACAGGTCCCGGCCGAGATGATCGGTTCCCATGAGATGCTCGAAGCTTGCAGGCGCGAAACGGTCGATCGGCGAAAGCTTGGTCGGTGGGTAGCTGGTCAGCACGTCGGCAAACACCGCCGACAGAACCACAAGCACGACCAGGGTCAGGCCGAAGGCACCCAGCGGCTCCCGTAGGATGCGCCTGAGGATGCGGCCCGCCCCGGCCAGGCGGCCGGCGGTCGGCCGCTCAATCAAAGCTTGTTCTGACACGGGGGTCCAATGCACCTATGAGGATGTCGGCGAGAACGTTCACCACAACGAAGAAAACGGTGGTCACCAGCACGGCGCCGGTGACGACGGGATAGTTGCGCACCGAGATCGCCTCGTAGACGAGTTTGCCGATGCCCGGCCGGGCAAACACGATTTCGGCGAAGACGGCGGAGGACAGCATGTTGCCGATGCCGACGCCGAGCAGGGTGATGGTCGGCAAGATGGCGATGCGCAGCGCGTAGGAGTAAGTGATGCGCCGGTCGGTCAGCCCGAAGGCGCGCGCGGTGCGGATATGGCTGGCCTCCAGCGTTTCAAGCATGGAGGCGCGCACCATGCGCGCGATGTAGCCCACCCAACCGATGCCGACCGAAAGGGAAGGCAGGATCAGGTGCTTGAGCTGGCTGCCCCAATCGCCGGGCTCCCCGGCACCGATGGCGGGCAGCCACTGCAGCGCGACGGCGAAGATCAGCAGCGAATAGATCGCGATGACGAAGGAGGGAACGGCGATCACCGCCACGGAGAGCACGCCGACCACGCGGTCCACGAAGCCACCGCGCCGCACCGCCGCGATGCAGCCCAGCGGGATGCCGAGCAGGACCGACCACGTGATCGCCCCCCCGACCAGCGCCAGGGTGAAAGGCAGCTGCTCGAGCACCACATCGAGCACGGGGCGTTCGGAAAGCACCGCGGTGCCGAGGTCGCCGCGCAACGCCGAGGTGTAGAATTTGACGAACTGGACCCAGATCGGTTGATCCAGACCCATGCGCGCGCGCAGGGCCTGGATCATCTCCGGCGTGGCGCGCGGCCCTAGAGCCACGGATACCGGGTCGCCCGGGATCACATAGACCATGGCGAAGAGGATCATCATCGCAACGCTTACGATGATGACACCCAGACCAAGTCTCTTCAGTGCGTAGCGGAGCATCTCAGTTTTCGGCCGAGCCGCTCCGCGCCGTGCCTTTGCCAAGCATGGGCGGATCAGGCGGGTTTGAAATCGGCGAAGACAGGCTCTCCATTCGGCTTCAGAGCCGGGGCGACGCTGTTACGGAACATCGCGCCGGTCACCTCATGGGTGAGGAAGACGTAGCTGCCGCTTTCCTCCATGAGGTCCTGCATCTTCTTGTAGATGACGTCGCGCTTGGCCGGATCGAGTTCCACCTTGCCTTCGACGATCAGCCTGTCGAATTCCTCGCTGCTGAACTGCTCCCAGTTCCAAACGCCGATCTGGTCCGTGGTGAACCATTCCGTCGCCCAGCTCGGGTCGGGCTGCATGGAAAAGCGCGACAGCAGCATCTGCAGCTTGTTCTGGTACGGGCTTTCCTTGGCGCCGAGGGTCCAGAACGTGCCGCTGTCGTTCTGCTTGATCTCGACATTGAGGCCGACCTCCTGGAGGTTGGCCTGGATCACCTGCGCGGCCGTCAGGCGCTCGGATTTGTTGAGGATGTCGAGCGTCACCGTAGCACCGTCGAATCCGGCCTTTTTGATCAGCTCACGCGCACGGTCCGGGTCGTAATCGAAAAGGTTCTTCTCGCGGTGGCCGATCAGTCCCGGGGCGATGATGCCGGTGGAGGTGGCGGCGGCGCCGAAATAGGCTGCGTCCACCACCGCCTTGCGATCCACGCCATACTGGACGGCGCGGCGCAGGTCGGGATTGTCGAACGGCGCCGCAACCTGGTTCATGCCGAGCCAGACGAAGGCGAGGGACGGCTTTTCGACCACCGTGGTGTCCGGTGGCGGCGTCTTCTTGAGCCGGGTGATCGAGGACACCGAGGTCCAGGTATAATCGAGGTCGCCGGCCTCGTAGCCCAGCTCGGCAGTCTTTTCGTCCTCGATCGGATGGATGTGGATTTCCTCGTAGCCGCCCGGCTCGTATTTCCAGTCTGGGTTGCGCACAAGAACGGTGCGCTGCTTGGGCGACCATTCCTTCAAAAGGTAGGGTCCCGACTGCGCAATCGGCTTGACCCCGAGCTTGCCGCCGGCCTCGGTCACCGCGCGCTTGGAAAGGATGGTGCTCGACGGCGTCGGCAGCGTCGTGGTCCACATGGGCGCGAAGGCTTCCTTCAGGTGGATGACACCCGACAGCGTGTCCTTGACCTCCACTTCCTTCAGTGTCGTCCAGTCGCCGGAATAAGGGGATTCGTTCTTGGGATCGGCGATGCGCTCGATCGAGAATTTGACATCTTCGGCGGTCATCTGGCCGAAGCCGTCTGTGAAACCGATATTGTCGCGCAGCTTGAACGCGATGGTCAGCGGATCGAGTTGCTCGATCGTTTCAACGGCCATCGGCTTCCAGCCCCAGGTGTCGCCCGCGGAGGTGATGACGAGCCCCGCGAAGATGACGTTGGTGATGTCGCCCTCAGGAGAAGCGAGACGGTAGCAGGGGTCGAGCGTCTGGATGTCGGAATAGGAACGCACCCGCAGGATGGAACCCGCCGCTTGGGAGCGCTGTGCGGGATAGATGAGAGAAGCAAGCCCGAGCGCCCCTGCCCCGGCGAGGACGGTGCGGCGCGAAATATTGGTATTATTTCCGGTTATGACCATGTTCTACCCTCTTGTTGTTCTATGTTTTGAGACACATGAGAGGTCTGCGCCTCCCGCAGAATTTTCCCCTTACCGTGCCCGCACCATACACATATGTCCAGTGAAAAAGCGGAACCGGTGGAAAGCGGCTGCCGCGGCCCATATGAACACCAAACGTATCTATGACCGGGGCGTCTGGCCGCAGGTCATTTCCACAACTCGCGCGCAAGCCGCATGAAGTTGCCGCCCATCACGTCGCGGACCGTGCGTTCGGCCTGGCCGCGGCGCAGCAGGATCTCGATGAGTTCCCTGATCTGACCCGGCGCCGCATAGGTCGTTGCCCCCTCCGGATATTCGTTCTTCGGCCAGAAGTGAGGGTTTTCGGCGATGGCGTCGGCCACGCCGTCGACTTTCACGGGAAAGGCATAGTCGAGCCCGATGCCGACATGGCGCGGGCCAGCGACGTCGATCAGGTATTCGACATGGTCGGCAAGCCGCTCGGAATCGGTGCGGCTTTCCCCGAGGAACCGGTTGAGGCCGACAATGCCGACAATACCGCCGGTTCGCGCGCAGGCCCTGATCTGCTCATCGGTGATATTGCGGCCATGGCCGCACAGCGCCTTCGGATTGGAGTGCGAGAAGATGGCGGGCCGGTCGGTATATTCCATGACATCCATGGTGGTGCGGTAACCCGTATGGGTCAGGTCGACGAACATGCCCAGGCGATTCATCTCGTCGACCGCTTGGCGGCCGAAATCGGTCAGGCCGATGTCGTCGTCATGGCAGCCGCCTCCGGCCAGGTTGTTGCGGTTGTAGGCGAAAAGCATCTGCCGCACGCCTAGCCGATGGTAGAACTCGATCATTTCGATCCGGCCGTTCAGCGCGTTCATTCCCTCGATGTCGAAGGTGACCGCCAGCTTACCCTCGGCCTTGGCCGCGAGAATGTCGCTGGCGGAGGCAACCAGCGAATAGTCCGACGGGCGCGAAAGGATCCAGTGACGGAAACTGGCCAGCGTCGCGACGGTCTTTTCCCAAGGCAGTAGATCGAAGCCGACATCGATCGAGAGGTAGTTGAAGCCGGCCGTACGCCATATGCCGAGGTTCTCCAGATCGGCGGCGGGATCGGGCATGAAGCCGGAATGTGCGTCCCACATCACCTCGCCGTCCATGATCGACTGAACCTGGTCAAAAAGACTCATAGCACCCCTGCCCTGTCGCTGTTTCGGCGTTGATCGCCCCCATTAAGTCAACATCCGGACCAGGCGGTCAATCATTGACACGGCTGGCCCAATCAGATGTACACTAGTGTCTAGACAAATCGCCCGGCTGGATTATGCTGCCCGGAATGGATGGCGGAACGGCGGTTGCTCCGTTACCGACCGGGCCGCAGGGAGCCGAACATGGCCTTGGACGCAAAGCGGCTCTCCGAGCCGGGAACCGCCCGGATGGAGGGTGATTTCCGCACTTCCGCGGAATTCGCCGAGGCGCGGCAATTCTACGCCGGCCTTCTCGGTTTGCGTGGCCATGTGTTCGGCGCCCGGAGCCCGTGCGCTCACGCCTCCTCCAAAGACATCCATTTCATCGGGCAGAGTTTCGACGAGGACTTCGAAACCGGGCTGGCTCATCGCCTGTACCGCGTAGCAGGCGGGAACGGAGCGCCGGTTCGCCTCAACGACCGGGAGACGAGGCAGATCGGGCTGTCGCCCGATGGCCGCAAACTGGCCGTGGCGTGCGCGGGGCAGGAAGCCGGCACCGATTGCATCGAACTGTGGTCCGGTGACAGCGCCATTGCAGCCGCGACCGTTTTGGGACGCGTCGAGCAGATCGACTGGTCGCCGGACGGCGAAAAACTTCTCCTCGTCGTCGCGGGAGCCGGCGCCGATCTCGCCGGCATCCATGGCGGCTATGCGCAAAAAGAGGAATCGGGCGCGCCCGCCTGGCTGCCGCAGGTGGACTGGGGCGCGGGCGACGATCTGTGGCGCTCCATCCAGATCTGGAACCTCAAGGATGCGCCCGCCGCGCTCACCCGCGCGCCGCTCAACGTGTGGGAGGCAAGCTGGTGCGGGTCCGACAGGATCGTCGCCGTCACCAGCGACGACCACCGCGAAGGCAGTTGGTACTCCTCCAAGCTCTCCCTGATCGATGCAGGCTCGGGCGCGGTAACGCTCGCGCACAGGCCGCCCGACCAGATCGGCGTCCCGCGCGGCGCGCCCGACGGCTCCCGCGTCGCCTTCATCCGGGCATTTTGCAGCGATCGCGGCCTTGTCGCCGGGCAATTATGTGTCCTCGACCTCGCCAACGGCACGGTCGAAGGCGTCGCGACCGACGCCATTGACATCACGTCGCTCGAATGGCGCTCTGCCGGCGAACTGCATCTGGCCGGCATTCGCGGCCATGAGACCGTGGTCGCCGATTACGACCTTTCCCATGGCGCTTTGACCGAACGCTGGTCCTCGACGCAGGCCACCTGCGGCGAGTGGGCGCCTGCCGCCGCGCCGGTCGGGGATACCGGTTCGCTTGTCGTCGCCGAGGCCTATTCCCGGACACCGTTCCTGGCAAGGATCGAGGGCGGCGAACTGCAGGAGATCGCGTCGCTGGCCGCGCCCGGCGCGCCGTCCGCGATGGCGGACCGTGGCATCATCGAGCCGTTTTCGTGGAAAGCGCCGGACGGGCTGGAGATTCAGGGCTGGCTGGTTCGCCCGGAAAAAGCCGATGGGCCGACACCGCTTCTGGTCGACGTTCACGGCGGGCCGATCTCGGCGCATCGCAACCGCTGGATGGCGCGAACCCGCGCAGCACCGCTGCTGGTCGCTCGCGGCTGGAGCGTTTTCTTTCCCAATCCGCGCGGCAGCACGGGACGCGGCGATGCCTTTGCGCGTGCCGTGCAGGGCGACATGGGCGGAGCGGATGCCGACGACATCCTGAGCGGCATCCAGGCGCTCGTAAGCCTGGGGATCGCCGAAACCGGCCGCGTTGCGATGACCGGCACCAGCTATGGCGGCTTCATGTCGGCCTGGATGCCGACGCGCAGCGACCGCTTCGCCGCGGTCATACCGATTTCTCCCGTGGGAGACTGGTACAGCCAGCACCGAACCACCCAGATCCCTGAATTCGACGCGCTCATGCTCGAATCCTCGCCCTGGGACGAAAGCGGAGCCTATTTTGCGCGCAGCCCCGCCTTTCACAAGCAGCGCAACAGGGTGCCGACGCTGGTGATGGCTGGCGGCATCGATAAAAGCACGCCGCCCAGCCAGGCGCTGGAATGCCATTTCGCCGCCTTGCGCTCGGGCTCTCCCAGCGCGCTGGCGACCTACCCGAACGCCGGACACAGTGTTCGGGTCTATCCCGAATATATCGACACCGCGGCCCGTATCGTCTGGTGGCTCGAAACCTATGTGGACGGGCCTTCGACGGCCCCAGCGACTTGAGGAGCAGCAAGATGGCGGACGAAAACAGCAGGCACATCGTAGTAATCGGCGGCGGCATCATCGGCTGCTCCACGGCTTACCACCTGCTTCGCGAGGGCGTGAAGAAGGTTACGCTAGTGGAAGCGGGAGAACCAGGCAGCGCCACCACGTCAGCCGGCGCGGGCTTCGTCTCGCACTGGTCGGCAGGCATGATCCCGCTCGGCGAGGAGGGGGTCAAGCTCCAGCAATACGGCCTGGACTTCTACCGCATGCTGCACGAACTCGGCACGGAAATCGGCTACCGCCCGAACGGCACGCTGATGATGGCGCTCACGCCGCAGGGCCGCGAGGATTTCCTGGCGCCGGTTCTCAATTCGCCTTATGCACCCAAGGAGATGCAGGACCTGAACGCCGCCCAGATCGGCGAGAAGATGGGCGGGCTGGTCGACCCCGCCAAGGTCCATTCCGGCGCTTACAATCCGCATGGCATCCAGGTCGACACGAAGCTGGCGCTCGACGTACTGGTCGGCGAGATCGAGCGCCTTGGCGGCGTCATCCGCGGCCAGACGCGGGTCCGCAACATCAGCGACGCCGGCGGCAAGGTGACCCTGGAGACCGATCGGGGAACCATCGAGGCGGATGGTGCGGTGGTGGCGGCGGGCGCATGGAACAATGAAATCCTCGCGGGCCTCGGCTGGCGGCTGCCGATGCTGCGCGTGCTCGCGACCCGTGTCGTCACCGATGACCGCGGTCTGCCTTCCACCTTACCGACAATTCAGTGCCGTGAACTGCACCTTTGGCTGCGCGAGACGTTCGGCGCGGTGATGTGGGGCACCGGCAGCCACTATACCCCGCTTCACCGGCTGGAAAATGGCGGGACGGAGCCAGGCCAGCCGCGCAACCGCGAACTGATGCAGTCCATGGTCGATCAGCAGATGGAAAGACTGCAGGAGGTGTTTCCGCCGTTGCGCGGCTCGACGGTCTCGAGTTGGTCGCAGGGTATTCCCTGCTACACGCCGGACGTCGGCCTGCTGGTCGGGCATGTTCCCGGAAGCGCCAATGTGGTCGTCGTCGGTGGAGACAACGAAAGCGGCGTCACCCACGGTCCGGGCCTCGGCAAGCTTGCCACCGAGATTCTGCTCGATACGCCGCGCTTCGTAGATCCGACGCGTTTCCGGGTTGACCGCTATGCGCTCGACGCATTCCCGGGCGAGGTGGAAATCGAGGAGTCAATGCCGGCCTGGAGCAAGCAACACGGCGCCCGCCGTTTCGCTCCCGCAGCCGAATAGGCAGGCGGTTCCAGACCCGTTCAATTCATCAATGGGGCGTGGCGGCGTTGTCGAGGAGCGCCTGCGCCACCGCCCGCGCGGTCGGCGTCGCCTTACTGCGCATGAGCAGATAAAAGGCCTCATCGTGGTGCCTGGACGCGGCGGTCAGGCGTACAAGTTGCCCGAGCCTGAGCTGTTCCTCCACAAACCCGGCCCAGGCAAGGGCTGCGCCACGGCCGGCGATCGCCTCATGCATCATCGGCAGGTAACTGGAAAATGTCGGTCCGGGCAGGTTTCGCTCGGTTCCGATCCACGATTTCCAGTTGTCGACCGCTTCGCCGGGGGCGGCGAGATGCAGCAGCGGTACGTCGAGGAAAGTCGACGGGTCCTCCCTGGCCAGCGCCGGGTATCGCTCCAGGAAAGACGGCGAGCAGACCGGAAACCATTCTCCGTCGAACAATTTTCGCGCAATGAATCCCGGCCAATGTCCGGGGTGGCCGAAGCGGATCGAGATCGCCACTTCCGGCCGTCGGAAATCCTGCGGGTCGTTCGAGGTCAGCAGGGACACCCGCCCATGGGTAACCAGCGAGGTGACAAGCTCGAAGCGGGGCATCAGCCAGGCCTGCACAAGGTCGTAGCCGCTACCGATGACGAACGTATCGCGATCGGGCTCCGTCAGGCGCTCCACCGCATCGCGGATCGTGCCGAGGCCCTCGCGGATCGCCTCCGCCAGCAAGGCCCCGTTTGCCGTCAGCGCGACGCGGTTGCCCTTGCGCGCCAGCAGATCGAGCGAATGCTGCTTTTCCAGATTTGCGATATGGCGGCTGACAGCCGACTGCGCGATCGCCAGTTCCTGCGCCGCCGCCGTCAGATTGCCGTGCCGCGCGGTTGCCTCGAAGGCGACCATCGCATTGAGCAGGGGAAGGGAGGCTTTGAGCGTCTTCATGTCCCCGACACGTTACTCGATGCCTTTTCAAGATGGAACCCTGCCAAATCCATGCTTGATTTCCGGGCTGTATTGCTCCCACTCTAATCAAAAGTCATCTTGAGCCAGCCCGAGGAGCCAACCATGCCTGCCTGCGAAAAAGCCTTGTCCTCCATCGATCCCGCGCGCGTCATCGACCTGATCGATGGGCACCGCAAGGACTGGTCCCTGCAGCAGGCTTTCTATCTCGACCCGGGAATCTTCGCGCTCGAGCGGGAGTTATGGTTTCCCCGGCAGTGGGTCACCGTCGCCCATGTCAGCGAACTGCCGGAGAAGGGCAGCCACATCGTCCGGCAGCTTTTCGACGAAGAGATCATCGTCACCCGTTTCGGCGACGGGGATGAGGACATAGCCGCCTACTACAATGTCTGCACCCACCGCGGTTCGCGCCTGTGTACCAAGGACGGGCGCAGCAAGCTCCTCGTGTGTCCCTATCACGCCTGGTCCTTCAGGCTTACCGGCGAACTCCAGACACGGGGCGACCTGCCCGAGGGCGTCGACGGAGACGAACTCGGCCTACACAAGGTGCCGATGAAGGTCATCGGCGGGCTGGTCCTTTGCGGGCTGGAAGCCTCGAGCCTGCCCGACATCGAACCGGCCGCAGCCGGGTTGACCGACCTGTTGCGCGAAAACGGCGTGCACGACGCACGCATCGTCGCGCGCAAGAACTACCTCACCAAGGCAAACTGGAAACTGGTGCTGGAGAATTTCCTCGAATGCTACCATTGCCGCTCGGCGCATCCGGAATATTTCCGCGTCAATGGCCACGTGAAGGTGACGGCCATGCGCGACGACGACAAGGCAGCGGAGTGGCAGGGCGAGATCGACGCATGGCACAGCGTCATCGGCGACGCCGAGTTCGACAAGGGCGTGTGGGAGGCCGGCGACCTCGACACCATGCCTTTCGCCATGCACCGCAAGCCGATCGGCTCGGGTCGCCTGACGCTCTCCGACGACGGCCAGCCCGTATCGCGCCTGATGGGCGGACGCAGCACGTATGACGGCGGAGAGAACGGCTTCCGGATCGGCCGCTTGTCGTTCCTCAGCGCCCCCAACGATTATCTGACGATGTTCCAGATGATTCCGCGCAATGCCAACGAGACCGACGTCATCATCACATGGCTGGTCGACAAGAATGCCGACGCGGATGTGGACGCCGACAATATCTCGTGGATGTGGGACGTGACGACCGTCCAGGACAAGAAGATCACCGAGGACAACGCCGATGGCATTGCCTCGCGCGCCTACCGGCCCGGACCCTATACGCCGCTGGAATCCCAGACCGCTTTCTTCATCGAGACCTATCTGTCCCAGATGCGCGCCTTGATCACCGGAGAGCGCGGCGACGGACAAGAAGAGTGGGGAGCGCCCTCGGAACTCTTCGCATCACCGAAGGCAACCTGCAACACGCGTCGCCTCTAGTGTGTTTTTTGGATTTGGAATTCGCTCATCGTGTCCGATCCATTGTGTAGCGCATTTCGGATTCGGTACGGAGAGGTGGCTCGGCAAATTTGCACATTGGGCCAAGTGGAGTTTCTGCCTAAAGGGGGCCAGCATGGCCGCCGACAGGAGATCAGATGGCGAAGCGACACGCCGGAACCACAGTCCGGTATTCAAGGCGAAGGTGGCTCTAGCTGTCTTGAAGGGCGCGAAGACGCTGTCGGAACTGGCGCAGCAGTTCGACGTTCACTCCAACCAAATCACGACCTGGCGATCGCAGTTGCTGAAAGGGGCTGCGGGGGTTTTCAGATCGGATGGCCATACTGAACCTGCGGAGCCAGCGATCGACGTGAAGACGCTGCACGCCAAGATCGGCGAGTCGACGTTGGTGAACGATTTTTTGTCCGGGGCGCTCGGCAAGGCGGGACTGTTGCCGACGCCGTCGCTAACAGTTCACTAGCCGGACACCTGAAGGGCAAGCTTCTCCTTGATCATGGCGATTTCGACGAGAACGTGCATCCAGCGGTCACCCAGCAATTTGCCGCAGCACTTGTCGAGGCCGGGAAGACGTTCGACATGCTGATCACGCCGAATGACGACCACTCGACCTTTTCTCGCAGCCCCTATGTGGAAGGGAGGACGTGCCTCAGACTTCCCGCCGCATATATAAGAACTTTCTGCGCAGGCGCGGAGGGTTTCATCGGCGTCACAATCCATGACAATTTTGCGTGGGCTCGCACGCCTACCACTAGAATTATTCTGGGCATCACCTCTCCTGAGGCGACGTCCATCATTATAGCTTTCTGGATACAACGCGAGGCATCAAGTCAAAACATGAATCAACACGCCTCGCTCTACGAGCTTGCCTTGGGCCCTCGATGAGTTCAAGTCCGGCACCGTTCACTGACGGGTTGGACATGCTGCGTCGCACAAGTTGCAATGCTGCTATGCAAAATCAAGGCTAGCGCAGCGTATCGGGTAAAGTATTATGGGATAATCAAATTCTGTCAGGATCCTCCTCCTCCCAGGGACTGACAGATAGGGTCGACTTTCACCTCCTCCCGATCGTCGACCACCCATATGACGCCCGCCGCACCTCCTCCGCGGCGGGCGTTGTGCTTTCGGCATCGGCCCTTCTTCCCCGTTCGCCGGCTTTCATTTGGGTGGCGCCGGGCATTTCCACTCCTTTCCTACCGACCCTTGCAACTCCTACCGACCCTTGCAACGCTGTCATCGATTACCGATCTTTCGATCAGGAAATCGCAAACAGAGGCGGTAGCAGCCATGTCAGCCTTTCAAGTCAGGATCGCGTACTTGACGCCGATCCGGCGTTCACGGCGGTATTTTCACAATGTGGTGGTTGCCGACGATCAAGCCGCGGCTCTTGCCGAGGGCCGGGAGCAACTGTCTAAACGCTCGATTGGCGCCCAGATCGTTCACCAGTCAGCTTCGCTTCGACGTGACAACTCCGACGCCGAGGCCGCCATGCTGGCCGGATGGAAGCTGACCGACGGCTGGTGGACACGCCCGATCCGGCCGGGCGACGATTTGGCTGAGATCGCTGCCCATGGCCATGCGAGCAACCGGCGCATCAATACGCGCACCACCGCAGGCTGTGTCGCGATGGATCGCAGCGCCCGGGAAGAGGTGTACACTGCGGCGTGAACTTCAATGCTCTTGCTAGTCTCGTAGTAGCTCTCCCTGCCCGATCGGCCGCCATCACGCGGTGCCGGCAATCCGCATCTGCCTGAGATCGTGCACCCGATGGCGCTCGCACGCCGCCATCAACGCCATTCCGAGCACCTCAAAATCAGAGGCTTCGTGCGGACGCCAGGCGCAAGGACAGAGATCGAGGCCGGCGTGAGCGTCCGCCATTTCGCGATAGATCATGCGACTGAGCGTGCAGCGAGACGCAGAACAGCCATCGGCGGAGCCGTGTTGCAAGGATCGGGCATCTTCAAACTGCGGAGGTCCGCCCCACTTTGGAGATCATCCTCATAGAATCACCGGAGTACTTACGCAAAAAGCTCAATCCTGACGTCGGTCTCGCGTTGATCAAACCAGAATTCTAGAGGCCGTTCTCGGCGCGGCCGATGCGACTCTGTTGCAAAAGTCTCTCCGGCACAGAATGGTATTCTCATGTTGGGAATATATGAACTGCGGCACACCTCTTCGGGGGTTTCCTTTCTGGTCGCTCAGCAACGCATTAGCCTGGCCGGCATCGGCGCTGCATCCGGCCCGGGATCAGGCATTGGCCCTGGTGGCATGGGCGGCTGAGGGTCAGGCACCGGGCGTGGCGGTGTCGTCATTCCCTGAAGTGGCTGGTTCGTCGTCCCGTCAGGATTTGGGTTCGGTTCTTCGTCCGGAAACCTGTCGGGATCGGGCTCGTCGATAGGAGACGGCTCACGACCTGGCTTTGGCATTTCTTCGTCCGGATTTGGTTTTCGAGGACCCTGCATTGCTCCAATCTCCTTTGATCGACAAACCGCAATCGCCAGGGTTGGTTCCGTTTCCCGGAATTAAAGGTTCTTCGCATCCAAAGACGAATGCTGGCCACGATCAACGGCAAACCGAACCTTTCCTGACCAATGCGCCGACGTGACATCGCATCCCCCAATCCATCGTTCAGATTGAGGGAACCACAGATAACACGCCAGTCCATACCCGCGCACAGGTCTTCTAGGGCGTCGGACCGAAAATGGAATCCAGTTTTCGGGTCCGATGCTCAATCAAAGTGGTGGAACGTCCTTTGTGCGTCCAATTAGGCGCACGGCGCTCTAATCCCGAACGACAGCCTGTGTATCCGGAGCCCCTGGCGCTTTACGTCCGCGCAGAGCATCATTGGCCTTGATGACCAGGCTTTCCAGCCCGTTTGGCAGGAACAGGATGGCGAGAATGAGAGTCACGCCATAAAGCAGCGGCCGTATCTGGTCGGCGCCGATCGCCCGCAGCACGACCTCATCGATGATGGTCAAGGCGACTACGCCAAGGATCGGCCCATACCAGCGGCTGGTGCCGCCGACGATCGTCCAGATCAGGACATAGACCATGGTGTCCACGTCGAACTGGTTCGGATTGACGGTGCTGAGATAGTGCGCATAGAGCGCACCGGCCAGGCCGGCAAAGAAGGAGGCGATCACGAACGCCAGCATTCGGTAGCGGAACGCATCGACGCCCACGGATTCGGACAGCTTGTCTTGCCAGTGGATCGCATGAAAAGTCAGGCCTATCCGGGATTGTTCGACGCGGTATAGAACCCATAGCGAGATCAGGACGACAACCAGAACCAGATAGTAGTAATTTTCAGGGTTGTAGAAATCGATATGGACGGAGCCTATATTGATTTCGGGAAAGCCGGGGATGCGCTGGATGCCTTTCGGCCCACCGAACGGATTGGTGAAGCGCTTCCAGATCAGCCGCAATATCTCGCCCGCGGCAAACGAGCCGATAAGGAAATAGAATCCCTTCATGCGAAACAGGGGGAAGCTCAGAACCGTTGCAACGAGCGCCGCCGTCACCGCGCCGGCCAGCATTGCCAGGGGTACGGGAAAGCCGAAACTCTTCGCAAAGAGCGCGCTGGCGTAGGCGCCGGTGCCCATCATCACGACATGCGCCAACGACCACTCGCCGGTCAAGGTCTGCAGCCGGTAGCTGACTACGACGAGCACGTTGATGGTGAGCAGGACAAGCAGTTCCTGCTGCGAAAAGCTGACGAAATGCGGGACGCCGATCAACAGCGCGGCAAGGATGAGAATGCCGATCAGGCCGGCTCCGCCCATGGTGGTTTTTTCAGGCACGTTCGCGCACTCCAAACAGGCCCTGGGGTTTGACCACCAGCACTGCCAGCATCAGCAGCAGGCCGACGATATTGGCGATCACGCCATCGTAGAACGTCGTCACGAAAGTGTGGACGAAAGCATACAAGACGGCCGCCACCACCGCACCTTCGAGGCTTCCGATACCCCCCACGATGATGATGATGAACGCCGTGACGATCACCGAATGGCCCATATAAGGCGAGGGCGCCACCAGCGGCGCGGTCATCGCACCAGCGACGCCGGCAAGGGCTGCCCCTATGAACATCGCATAGCGTGCGGTCTGGTTGATCGAGATGCCCTGAAGGGCAGCGGCTTCGCGATCCTGCGCGCAGGCTCTCAGCGCCCATCCGAATTTGCTTCGCCGCAGAAATAGCCACAGCGCCGTCAAAAGCGCCACAGTGACAAGGATCACGGACAGGCGCTCATAAGTCAGGAACGCCCCGCCGACCGTGATACGCCCTTGGGAAACCGATGGCACATTCTGGTTGCGCAGGCCGAAACCAAGCACGGCGAGGTTTTGCAGGATCAACAGGAAGCCGATCGACGCGATCAGCCCGCCCAGCGGATTGGTTCGCAGCGGCCTGAACAGGGCCAGTTCCATCAATATCCCGAGGCAGCCGACAAAGACCAGCCCCAGAGCCACAGCCACGAAGAACGGCAGGCCGAGCCAAGCGTAGAAGAAGACGATCCCATAGGCACCCGCCATGTAAAGTTCACCGTGGGCGAAGTTGATGACGCCCATAACGCCGAAGATCAGCACCAGCCCGACCGCGATCAGGGCCATATAGCTGGCGGCGTAAGATGCATTGAAAACAGTCTGCAGGAGAAAATCCGGCATGGTCTATCCAGTTCGATAGCTAGCGGTTTTTTTGGAGGATGCTGCCGGGCCGGATGGGGTCCGGCAGCGCATTTGTGTCAGGTGCGCTGGCTCCACATCTGGCCGAGATCGGTCATGTGCTTGATCAGCAGCGGCCCGTTCTTGTCCCACCAGTCGGGGATCGAGCGGAACTCGGCGATCGTCGCCTTGCCGTCGCGGATAACGACGACCGGCCAGTCGCCGACCAGCGCATTGTCGATGCCGAACAGTTCCTTGCCCCACCAGCGCGCCTCGCCGAACGCATGCTTGCCCTTGCCGCCTTCCTTCATGGCGGTGAGCACGTCGCCGGGTTCGGCACTGCCGGCGCGATGGGCTGCATCCGCCCACAGTTCCATGATCGAGGCGTATTCCCACGAAACGGCCGACCACTCGGTGGCGCCGTAGCGCTTGACGTATTCGGCGTAGAATTCGTTCGGCTTCTTGAAGTTGATGCGCGGGTCGTTGAGCGCCTTGTCGTCGAAGTCGGGGAACTGGAAGATCACGCCTTCCATGAATTCCTTCGAGGTCCGCTCGACGATGCGCTGGTAGAAGTCCAGCGTGCAGGAGATTATCTGGCCTTTGAAGCCTTGCTGGAATGCCTGCTCGCACAAGGGCTGAACATAGTCGGCGTAGCAGGTGTCGAGGCACAGTATGTCGGGCTTTTTCTCCAGAAGCTGCGTCATCACCGGGGCGAAATCGGTTGTCGCGGGATCGAAGAACAGCGGATCGTTGGCCATCTTGATGCCCCTGGCCTCGAAGGCCGCGAGATAAGTCGCCACCGACGGCTTGCCCAGCGCGTCGTCCTGCGCGCAGATGACGGCCGTCTTGAGTTCCGGCCTGTTGTCCGCGAGCCAGTCCACGCCGGTGACGTTGTAGATCGGGTGCACCTCGCACGGCGCGATGAGGGTTTTGGTGTCGGGCGTAAGATCGCTCGGCAGCAGGGTCGAGACCATCATGCCCTGACGGGCGGCGATCTCCTCCACGCCGGGCCAGGAATTGCCACCCAGCATCATGATGAATTTGACGTTGTTTTCGCGGATCAACTGGGTGGCGCCGGTGCGCGCCTTGCCGGCGTCGTCCTCGTCGTCATAGGAAGCGAACTCGATCTTGTGCGCCTTGCCGCCGATGTCGATGCCGCCAGCCGCATTGGCCCAGTCCGCCCAGATTTTGCAGCCATCGAGGCCGGGCTTGCCCCACGCCGCGACGGGGCCTGTCAAGGGCGCCATGAAGCCGATCTTGATGACGTCTTCCTGCGCAAAGGCCACCTTCGGCATGGAGATGACCGGCAAAAGTGCTGCGCTTGCCGCGCCAGCCAAAAGTGATCTTCGATTAAGCGTGATATTGGATGCAGATTTCATGACATTTCCTCCGCTGAGCGAATAGCCCGTCGGAGAAGTGTCCCCGTCCGGCCTGTTCCCGTTGTCGACCCTACCTTGTTTGGGAATGCGCCGGTCCGACTGTTGCGCCTCCATTTCTTCATCCCCGTACCTTCACCGAAGCGACCCGGCCTCATGCTCCCTTGCTTCACCGTGGGCGTCGGCCAACTTTTCCCGCGCGCCCAGGAGGATGACTGCCGCCATCAATTTTCTCGGGTCGCTCAGCGTTACCGGGCGCTCCCTGTGCCAGCGCGCCAGGCGGGCGGTGGCCTCCTGCAGCCCGACAAACTCGAACGTGTCTGACGAAACGACTTCCTGGCGAACGCCGGCAAGCAGTTCGCGGCCCTTGACGCGCCAGCGCTCCTCATAGGCGGGCCGATGCAGCCGCTCCATGCGCAGATGGAAGAGCGAAGACCGCGCGGTCCGCGGCGCCGTCATTTTCTCGATCCAGCCGTCGCAGGCGGCCCAGGCCTGCGCTGCCGCGGCCCTGATCTGAGCGGTGTTCGCATGGCCATCGACGCTCTCCAGCGCCGCCGCCTGATTGGTGAGGCTCGCCGCGATCCTCGGATCGCCGGCAGCGAAGTCGTTGCGGGCCAGCCGCAGCGCGCCGGCGAAATTCGAGCGGGCCTCTTCCGTGCGGCCTTCCGCAAGACAGGACAGCGCCACCTCGTTCAGGCGTTCCCATTCGAGATCGGCCTCGCGCCATCCGGCGGCGATCAGCTCGGAAAAACTCCATTCTTCACGCACCGAGATAAGCCCTCCTGACATGGTCGTCGGCCCTCAGATCCGCTGCCTTACCCTCGATCGCGACGGTTCCGATCTCGAGGACATAGGCGTAGGACGCTAGCCGGAGCGCCAGTCCGGCATTCTGTTCCACCAGAACCACGGGCACGCCCGTTTCGGCGATGTCGGCCACGATCCGGACCATTTCCTGGACCAGAACCGGCGACAGGCCCATCGAGGGCTCGTCGAGCAGAAGCAGCTTCGGCCCCGACATCAGCGCCCTGCCGATTGCCACCATCTGCTGCTCGCCGCCGGAAAGCGTGCGGGCCCATTGCGTGCGGCGTTCCTTGAGCCGTGGGAAGCGCTGGAAGATGCCGTCGATATCGTTTTCGATCTTGCCCTTGTCGGTTCGTAAAAACGCGCCGATGCGCAGATTTTCCTCGACGCTCAGGTCCGGGAAAATGCGGCGGCCCTCCGGCACATGGGCAATGCCGCGCGCCACGATCTTTTCAGGCGGTAGATTGTCTATGCGCTCCCCATTGAAATGGATTTCGCCTTTCGAAGGCTTCGCCAGCCCTGAAATGGCCCGCAGCGTCGTGCTCTTGCCGGCGCCGTTGGCGCCGATAATCGTCACGATGCCACCCGAAGGCACTTGCAGGTCTATGCCCTTCAGGGCGGCGACCTTCTGGTAGTGGACATGCAGATTGCGGACTTCAAGCAGCATCTTCGCTACGCCCCAGATAGGCTTCGATGACGCGCGGATCGGTGCTCACTTCCTGCGGCGACCCCTCCGTCAGGAACTGGCCGAAGCTCATTACCGTTATGCGCTCGCACAGCCCCATGACGGCTTGCATGTCGTGCTCGACCAGCATGATGGTGATGTCGCGCTCGTCACGCAGCCGCCTTACATGGTCCATCATGCGCTTGGTCTCTTCCGGGTTCATCCCCGTAAAGGGTTCGTCCAGCAGGATCAGCGTGGGATCGGCCGCCAGCGCAACCGCCATGCCCAGCGCGCGCTGATAGCCATGTGGCAGGCTCGACGCCGGTTCGTCGGCGAGCGCACCCAGATCGAAAAGCTCCAACGCCGCGCGCGCCTTGCGTTCGGCCGCACCCTCAATCGCTGAGTCCGACCCGATGATGCGGGAAACGAAGCTAGCGCCGGCGCTGCGGTGGCAGCCGACGCGCACATTGTCGATGACGCTGAATTCCTGGAACAACGTCGTTCCCTGAAAAGTCCGGATAAGCCCGCGCTGCGCGAGCTTGCTTGTCTTGAGGCCCGAAACATCCTGGCCTTCATAAAATATGTTGCCGCTGGTCGGCTTGTAGTAACCGCTGACTAGGCTGAACGTCGTCGTCTTGCCAGCGCCGTTGGGGCCGATAAGACCGTGGATGCTGTTGCGCCGGACGGAAAAGGACAGATCGTTGACCGCCGTCAGACCGCCGAACTTGCGGGTAACGTTGCGCAGTTCAAGAATAGGTGCATCGGACAGAGTAGGACCTCCCTTAGCTATTGCCAGCTTAGGTCAGTCGGCGCGAGATTCCTCGTCTACCGGCCAAGCCTATTTCGTTCCCAGATAGGCCTCCAGTGAATCGTCGAGCGCTTCCAGCCACGGCGTGTGGTGCTTCGGCGCCATGGTGCCGGTCAGCAGCGACCGATAGCTGTGGTTGCGGAAGCCCATGATGTCGTCCATCTTGTGGTGTTCCCACTCCATGAACGTCTGGTTGACCGCATCGATATCGAAGGTCGGATAGTCGGTCGCCTCGATCAGTTCCTTGGTGTAGTCGCCCTGGAACCAGATGGCCTGCTCGGCATCCTCGAGCGTTGCCTCGCGGTCTGCCCATTTCTGGCTGTCGGCCTGCATTTCCGCTTTTGAAGGCTGCTTGATGCGGCCGAGGATGAGGTCGCGCGTGTACCAGGCCTGCGCGTCGAACATGTTGAATGTGTAGAACTGGTCCTGCATGCCGAGGTAGAATAGCTTCGGGTTCTTGTCCCAGACTACGCCCTTGTAGAGGCTCTGGACCCACATGCGGTTGGCGGTCTTCAACCGCAGATCCTCAGTCAGGAACGGGAAATAGTGCAGATAGCCGGTGCATAGGATGATGGCGTCGAAGTCGCGTGACGTTCCGTCCTTGAAATGGCAGGTCTTGCCGTCCACCCGCATCAGCAGCGGCTTTTCTTCCCAGTTTTTCGGCCATTTGAAGCCCATGGGCTTCGATCGATAGCTGTTGGCGATGAAGCGCGCGCCGTATTTGTAGCACTGGGAGCCGACATCCTCGGCCGAATAGCTGCGGCCGATCAGCAGAATATCCTTGTCCTTGAATTCAAGGGCGTCGCGGAAGTCGTGCGAGTGCATGACGCGCCCACCAAACTTGTCGATTCCGTCGAAATACGGCACGTTCGGCGACGAGAAATGCCCCGACGCCACCACCACATGGTCGAATTCCTCGGAATAGACCTCGTCCTTGATGCGGTCATAAACGGATACCGTGAATTTCCCGCTGGTGTCGGAATAGGTAACCATGCGCACGGCGCTGTCGAAGCGGACCCATTTGCGGACATCGGCCTTTTCGACACGGCCCTTGATGTAGTCCCACAGCACCGCGCGAGGCGGATAGGAAGCTATCGGGCGGCCAAAGTGCTCTTCAAACGTGTAGTCGGCGAATTCCAGGCATTCCTTCGGGCCGTTTGACCACAGATAGCGGTACATGCTGCCGTGGACTGGGTCGCCATACTCGTCGGTGCCGGTACGCCAGGTATAATTCCACAAGCCACCCCAGTCCGACTGCTTTTCGAAGCATACGACTTCGGGAATTGTGGCGCCCTTACTCGCGGCGGACTGAAAGGCCCTGAGTTGGGCAAGCCCCGATGGCCCCGCGCCAATGACAGCTACTCTCCCCGCCATTCAAGTCCTCCCAGACTTCTCTAGTGCTAAATAAATTTCACTGGCAGTGACATTAATTGGTTTGATCGACCTGTCAACCGGCGATGCGATGCAAGCGTATATGACGAGGTGCAGATATAATGGACGCTCGATTGGTACGCTTTACGCCTGTGGCAAAGCTTGCTACCGCACGAGGAAGAGGGTATTCTTGTCACGCAAGAAATTTGACGTACAGGAAAAATTCTTACCCGAGGATATCATGCCTTTGACGGACTATCCGGTGATTACGCTTGGGCCTCCGCGCCCAAGTCTGGTCCTGCGCCCTGGAATGCTGGTTCCGGGGATGGAGCGCTACCACGTTGCCGGAGCGGGCGCGGTGTTGGTCGAGATCGAGGCTGGGGACCGGATTGCGGTGCGCAATGCTGAGGGCGGGCAGCCATGCGAACTGGTCGCTTTCGACGGTGCGGGCCGCAGCGATGCCGGCGTGCTGGGGGCGAAATCCAATTCCAACGCGGCCGGGCTGAAGGCGCTGCTGCTGGCTGGCGACGAAAGCCTGCGCGGTTTTCGCTATGGACTGGAACTCCGACGCCTTCAGCTTGCCGGGGCCGAGGCGATCCGCTTTTTCGATGCCGAGACGCCCGCAGGCGTGGAACAAACGTTCACAGCCACCCGCAACGGTGTCCTGATTGCGGCGGCGCCCGGCGGCCCGATGAGAATCGATGGCCACGATACAACGACGCCGCTGGTGCTGACGGTGCAGCGGGCACGGCCACGTACGCGCGGCCGGTCCGACCTCGCCGACCCGCTTGCCGACCCGTTGCTCGACCTGAGGGTAAAGTCGAAGACTGCCGAATCCTATTTCGTCAAGGCAGGCGACTACCTCCAGATCATCGACGTAGACGGCCGCCAATGCACTGACTTCCAGTGCTTTTCGGCGCGCAAGCTCGACAAGGGCCGCGACCTGGCGCTGGACGTCACGGCGACGCGCTCGCTGATGGGCCATGCCTATCCGATGCCCGGCCTGCACGCCAAATATTACGATCAGGATTTCGAGCCGCTGGTGGAAGTGGTGCAGGACACCTGCGGACGCCACGACGCCTTCGCGCTCGCCTGCTACGCCAAATATTACGACGATATCGGCTATCCGGGCCATGCCAATTGTTCGGAAAACTTCAACCGCGCGCTGGCCGATCGCGGCGTCGGCGCCCGCGCCGGCTGGATGGCGGTCAACTTCTTCTTCAATACCGGCATCGATGCGCACGGCGTGATGTATTCGGACGAGCCGTGGTCGAGGCCGGGCGACTATGTGCTGCTGCGGGCCCTGACCGATATCGTGTGCGTCTCCTCGGCCTGCCCGGACGACACGACGCCGGCGAATGGCTGGGACCTGACCGACATCCATGTGCGGACCTATTCGGGCCAGCACAAATTCTCGCGGGCGATAGCCAGACGCGTTACTCCAGATTCCGAGCCAAAAATGACCCGTGAAACCGCTTTCCATTCCAGCTTTGCGAAGCACTCCCGCAACTTCATCGAATACAAGGGCTACTGGCTGGCGAACGATTTCGCCAAGGAAGGGCCGATCGAGGAATACTGGGGCTGCCGCGAGAAGGCGGTGGTGATGGATTTGTCGGCGCTCCGGAAGTTCGAGATCACCGGCCCCGATTCCGAGGCGTTGCTGCAATATACGCTGACGCGCGATGTCAAGAAACTCGGCGTCGGCCAGGTTGTCTACAGTGCGATGTGCTACGAGCACGGCGGCATGATCGACGATGGCACGCTGCTGCGTCTGGGCCATGACAATTTCCGCTGGATCGGCGGCGACGACTATTCGGGCGAATGGCTGCGCGAGACGGCGCAGAAGCTCGGGTTGAAGGTGCTGGTGCGGTCCTCGACCGACCAGATGCACAACATTGCCGTGCAGGGGCCGAACAGCCGCGCCATCCTCAAGGAAGTTGTCTGGACGCCGCCCACTCAGCCAGCGCTGGACGAGTTGGAGTGGTTCCGCTTCACCATCGGCCGCATTGGCGGTGCCAACGGCGCCCCGATCGTAGTGTCGCGCACCGGCTATACCGGCGAATTGGGCTACGAAGTGTGGTGCCATCCGCGCGATGCCGAGACAGTGTTCGACGCAGTATGGGATGCCGGCCAGCCGCATGGCTTGAAGCCGATGGGCTTGCTCGCCCTCGACATGCTGCGCATCGAATCCGGCTTGATCTTTGCCGGCTATGAGTTTTCCGACCAGACCGATCCGTTCGAGGCCGGCATCGGCTTCACCGTGCCGCTCAAGTCGAAAACCGACGATTTCGTTGGCCGCGAAGCCCTGATCCGGCGCAAGGAAAACCCGACCCGCAAACTGGTCGGTCTCGACATCGACGCCAATGTCGCCGTCGGCCATGGCGACTGCATCCATGTCGGCCGCGCCCAGATCGGTCAGGTGACTTCGGCCATGCGCTCGCCGTTGCTCGGCAAGACCATCGCGCTGGCGCGGGTCGACATCATGCATTCGCAACTGGGAACCGAAGTGGAGATAGGCAAACTGGACGGCCACTCGAAACGGCTGCCAGCGACGATCGTGCCGTTCGCGCATTACGATCCGGGTAAGATCAGGCCGCGCAGCTAAACCAGAATCGACCATCCAAAGTCGAAACACATGGAATCCAGCCGAAACGGAGTGTTTTTGTGTCACATTATATTCTGACCGTCCAATGTGAATCCCGCCGAGGCATTGTTGCCGGTATCTCCGGCTATCTTGCCTCACAAGGATGCAACATCACCGATTCCTCGCAATTCGACGATGAACTGACCGGTACATTCTTTGCTCGCATTACCTTTCGTTCGGAAACGGGGGTCGAAAGTGATGAATTGAGCAAAGGATTCGCAGTTGTTGCCAATGACTTTGGAATGGAATGGAAAATCTTCGCGGCCGCAGAACGCACCAAGGTGCTGTTGATGGTATCAAATTTCGGTCACTGCTTAAATGACTTGCTATACAGATGGCGCATCGGAGCTCTCCCAATTGAAATAGTGGGCGTTGTCTCCAATCATCTCACCTATCAAAAAGTCGTCGTAAATCACGATATCCCGTTTCACCACATTAAAGTAACGAAAGACAATAAGCCCGACGCGGAGGCCCGTCTTATAACCGCGATCCAGGACAGTGGAGCTGAACTTGTGGTGCTGGCCAGATATATGCAGATTCTTTCGGATGCAGTATGCCGGAAGATGGCGGGTCGAGTGATCAATATTCACCACTCCTTCCTGCCATCATTCAAAGGTGCAAGCCCATACCAGCAGGCTTTTGAACGCGGTGTAAAATTGATCGGCGCCACAGCACACTATGTCACGCCAGACCTCGATGAAGGCCCAATCATCGAGCAAGATACGGTCCGTATTACACATGCCCAGTCCCCAGATGATTATGTGAGCCTTGGTCGCGATGTAGAAGCCCAGGTTCTGGCCCGGGCAATTCATGCTCACATTCACCGGCGCGTTTTCGTAAGTGGCAATAAGACGATTATTTTCCCTGCAAGCCCAGGAAGCTATGCCTCTGAACGGATGGGATGAATGCGCCAGAAAAGCTGCTCCGTCGGATAATCTTCTTACCACATATGGTCAGTAGCGATCGATTGACAGTCAATTGGCTACGTTTGACCTGGGTCAGAAAGGAGCCCAAACAACCGCGCCGAGAATTCACATGTGCCGCTGCGAAAGCGGGAGCGAACGATGCAGCGCTTTCAATCACCGGGAAGCCTTCAGCGCTCGTCTTGATCTTCCCCGTCATCCGAAACATCTTCCTTCCACCCCATTCACAACGCTCCGCATTCCAAAGCCGCCTTCACCGCATCCACGCGATCGCGGAGTGGAAAGCCGTTACGGGAACCAGGGTTTGAATTCTGCGGAGACAAAATAAACCCCACGATTCCGCACTCTAGTTAAAGTGACATCGCCCGGCCACCTCGTGTCCTCAAGCGAACTAGCCGAATGCAGCAACTACTTCGAAAACGCCGGATACGCTTCCTTCAAAACCTGAAACTCTAGCCTTGCTGCGCCCGCGCCTTGCTCCCGAAAGCCGGCGGACTTGAACCACATGGCTATTATGTTTACCAAGGTGAAATATCGACCACAAGGACGGTAGGGGTGTTGGCGGTGGCGAAATGAAAAAATCAGCGACGGATGAGCAAGAACCTCCTGCCGCGATTGCTGCGAGCAAGAAGGCCAGCCCTAAACCTCTGACCCAGGACCCCCATGCCGTCCGCGACACCAGGGAAAAGGTGCTGGAAGTCGCGATCGGCCACGAAGTCCGCGCATTTCGCAAGAAACTCGGCATCACGGTTGCCGACCTTGCCGCCGCCACCAACATTTCTCTCGGCATGCTTTCGAAGATCGAGAACGGCAATACCTCGCCGTCGCTGACGACGCTGCAGTCGCTGTCGCGGGCGCTTGGTGTTCCGGTAACGGCATTTTTGCGACGATTCGAGGAAGATCGCAACGCTGTCTTCGTGAAGGCGGGCGAAGGGGTCGATGTCGAACGACGCGGCACCCGGGCCGGACACCAGTACACGCTTCTCGGTCATATCGGTTCCAATACGGCCGGCGTCGTCGTCGAACCTTATCTCATTACGCTGACGGAAGATTCGGACGTATTTCCGACGTTCCAGCACGACGGGATGGAGTTTCTCTACATGCTGGAAGGCGAGGTTGTGTACCGACACGGCAGTAATCTTTACCGGATGGTGCCAGGTGACAGCCTGTTTTTCGATGCCGATGCCCCGCACGGCCCACATGAACTGACAAAGCTGCCGATGCGCTACCTGTCGATCATCTCTTACCGCCAGGGCGGCGGACAGGTTTGAACCGTGTCAGGAATTCTTTGGTCGAGCATCGGATGCTGCTTTGATCCGCTTCTAATCCGGCCCATACCCCGATGAAGTCGGCGCGCCGTCGTCATGTTTGGACAGCCATTCGACCACGGTCGGCCGGTAGCGCGTCAGCCCCTTGTACTCGGCCAATTCGCTCGGCACGTCGCGCAAAACCCGGTGGAAGCGGCGTGCCCATTTCGGCGACGTCACCAGTTCGTCCATCTTGATCAGGTAGCAGCGGATCGGAAACAGCATGCCGTTGGAACGTGGCAGGCGGAAGAACATCTGCACTTCGACGCGAAGATGCACCTTCTCGCCCACATTCTCCGGCGTGACCGTCATCCGGTCCGTGCCCCATTTGTGGTAATTTTCGGGGCTTGTGTCGAGGCGAGGGTTGATCGTCATCGTCCAGTTGAGGCGGCGTGCCGGCTGGCCCTGCTGCATGGCCATCAGGAATTTTAGCGCGCGCGTGAACACGCCCATTTCATGGGCCAGCGGCACCGGTGCATGCCATTCGAAGAAATTCATGCCGATATCGAAATCCAGCGACCAGTCGGCCTGAGTGGTGATCATGCCGGCATCCATCCACAGATTGCCCTCACGCTGGTCAAGCACGGCGAAATCGCCCTGGCTCTGCCGCGTTATATATTCCAACGGGCCATAAGGCAGCGTCGAGGTGTCCCCGAAGGTAAAGCGTTGGTCGATGTCGAGCGGCCGGTTGATCCAATGCCACTGGTCGTCGTCCCGCGTTAGCGTGAAATACTCCGGATAGTCGCGCGCCATCTCCGTCATCAGCAGTTCCAGCGTGTCCCAGCCGGCCAGTGTCATGTGCGGAAGCGATTGGCAGCGTAGCGGGTCTTCGGCAAGCACCAGCGCGCGGTCGTGCATCTCCGAGACATAATGCTCGTCAACGTCGAAAAGGTGCCCGAAGACGCTATCCTTGTTGCTGCTCCTTACATGCGGTTCTATATTGACCGAATACATGTAGCCGTCTTCATGGAAGGGAAACGGAAAGCGCCGGACCTGCTCGGGGCTGTTCTTGAACGAGAAATCGTCGCGAAACGTTTCCTGCCTGAAATTGATCGTCATGGTTTCCTCCCGATACGCCGGAGCGCCTTGCACCCATCCGGAAATGGAGCACGCTCCGGCATTTTCAAATAGCCTGACCCACCCGCCAGGCTAAATCCAGTCAACCTGCTAGCGCTCCAGGACAAGGGATTTTCCCTCGAACCGCGAGACGCACGGCATGATCTTCTTGCCGCTGCGATGTTCCTCTTCCGACAGGAAATGGTCGTTGTGCACGAATTTTCCGTCATAGGAGATGACGCTGGTTTCGCACTGGCCACAGACGCCACCCCGGCAAAGATAGGGCGGGTTGACCCCTGCCGCCTCGATCGCTTCAAGCAGGCTCTGCTGTTCGCCGACATGGATCTGCTTGCCGCTTACCGCAAGGTTGACGTCGAAGGGCGCCCCGTTCTGCGGCGCGGTGAAATGCTCAAAATGCAAGGCTTCGTCCGGCCAGCCAAGCGCCCTGGCGGTCGTCAGCACGGCATCGATCATGCGCATCGGCCCACACACATAGAGATGGGTGCCGACCGGCTGGGTGGAAAGCAGCCTGTCGAGGTCAAGACGGCTCTTTTCCTCGCTGTAGTAGAGGTTTATCCGATCGCCATGACGCTCACGCAGCATCTCGGCGTAAGCGCCATGCGTGTGCCCACGGCTGCAGTAATGCAAGTCGAAATTACCGCCATTGCGGGAAAGCTGCGCGATCTGCGCCATGAAGGGCGTGATGCCGATGCCGCCGGCAATCATCAGGTGCTTTTTTGCCCTGAGATCGAGTGAAAACAAATTGACCGGGTTGCTGATGACCATGCGTAAGCCGGGCTTGACCTGACTGTGCATGAACAGCGAGCCGCCGCGCCCCTGGTCGTCGCGCCTGACACTGATCGTATAGTCGGTGGTGTCGAGCGGCGAACTCATCAGAGAATAGGGGTTGAGTCGGGTCTGACCGTCCTCGCGCATTTCGATGACGACATGCGCGCCGCCCGAAAATGTCGGCAACAGCCCGCCTTCGCTTCGGCGGAAATGGAACCGCTTGACCAGATTGGTCACCGGAACGACATCGGTGACGGTGACGATGATCTTGTTGGTGCTGGCGCTCATTTGAAAACCTCTTCCTTCAAGGGGTTTTCGCTCGGATCTTCGGCGTTGATGCAGACACCCTGGAAAGCGGCGAAGCGCCGCGAATAATGATCCCGCACCAAAAGCAGCAGGCCGCAATGCAAACAGGTAGCAGGCTGTGTTGTCACGTTTTCGGTAATGCCCTTGCAGTGCACGCACTGCACCCGCCGCGCCAGCGAGCCCCGATGTTCGGTTTGGATCGAACGATGATTGATGCCTGCTTCAATCGCGGCGAGCATCGCCTGCCCGATCAGGCCTTCCGAGCCGGACAAATAGAGCCGGGTGCCCATATGGGCATTGGCCAACACCTGCCGCAGGCGCGGCAGCGCGCTGGCAAAGGACGGGCTTTCATGGAATTGCGCCGGCTTCAACCCGGCCAGCGCCTCGCCATGGCGCGAGCCGGTATCTCCGGGAATGAAGATCACGCGCGCATTATCGAAAAAGCCGGCAGGTGCCTTTTGCGCCATGTCGAGGATGGCCGACGCCCCTTCGGCGTCAGCGACGAAGAGGTGGTCCGTGCCGGGCTGCGGCGAAAGCGTTCCATAGACCGGCCGGCTTATGATCGGCGTTGCAGGCATTCCCAAGTTAGCCTTTCGCAGTCCGTTTCAGTTTCTTCGGGTCATCGAACGGCAGGGTATGGGCCGAAGCCTTGATCGTGCCGCTGCCGTTGTGGATTTCGAGCGGGGTGTTCTGCACGGCGCAATCGACATCCAGGCGGGCGATGCCCATGGATTTCCCGGTGAGCGGCGAAACCATCGCGCAGGTTACCACGCCTACCTCCTTGCCGTTCCGGAACACTTTGGCGCCTTCGTCGGCCGGCTCCTTGCCGTCCAGAAGGACACCGAAGATCTTGAAGCGCTCCTTGCCCTTCAGGCGGTAATGCTCCTCGGCGCCGCGGAACCCGGTCTTGCCGGGGCTGACGGTGAAGTCCAGCCCCAGTTCCCACAGTGTATCGCCAGGCCCCTCGTCGGCAAAGGGGTATTTCTGCGAATTATCATAGGGGTAGAACAGCAGATAGCTTTCGACGCGGAGCATGTCGAGGGTGGTGAAGCGGCACGGAATGATGCCCATGCTCTTGCCCTCCTTGACGATCGTGTCCCAGATCGCCCCCGCATCCTGGCCACGACAGAAGATTTCATAGCCGCGCTCGCCGGTATAGCCGGTGCGCGAGATCATGACGGGAAAGCCGAAAAGCTGCGTCTGCATATGGTGGAAGTAGTTGAGATCGCGGATGCCCGGCACATGCTTGGCGAGAAAGTCGACCGCAACCGGCCCCTGCAGGGAAAGATTGTGAAGATTGTCGTCGAAACGGATCGAGACGTCGCGGCCGACAGCGGCGCGCTGCAATTCCTCGTGGCCGGTGCCGGAACCGTGTACGACCATCCAGCTATTGGGCCCGAGACGGTAGATGACGCAGTCGTCGGTGAATTTGCCGGCCTCGTTCAGCATGCAGGCATAGACCGAACGGCCGGGCATGATCTTCTCGACGTTGCGGGTCGTCGCAAGGTCTATCAGATGCGCGGCATGCGGGCCGGTGATGTGCACCTTCTTGAGGCCCGACACGTCCATCAGGCCGGCCTTGGTGCGGATCGCGACGTATTCCTCGTTCGCGTCCTTGTCGTAGGACCAGGCCGTGCCCATGCCGCTCCAGTCTTCCAGCTTGGACCCGAGGGCGCGATGGCGATCGGCCAATGTCGAAAACCGCCAGGATGCCGTCATGATACTCACTCCTACCTGTTTCTTGGTCTTTGTCGCTCCGACCGGGCGAAGCCGCAAAGGGTGTCGCCATACTGCCTCAAAAATCCTCGCACGCAATACTGGTATGCAAAAAATTTCATTGCAGGTAAATTGCAAACCTGCCCGAAAGCCCCCTGCCCCAGCCGTGCAGAGCCTCTCTGGACGACGTGACGAACCCTGTCTTTTTGTTTTCTAGCATGAAAAAAAAATTCACGGTAGTTGAAGTGGTTTTGTAAAACTGCTAGCACTTAAGCCGGCAATTGAAGGAGTTGGAAGCCGATGTGTGGCATTGTTGGATTGTTCCTGAAAGACAAGGCGCTGGAGTCCCAACTGGGCGCCATGCTTTCGGAGATGCTTGTTTCATTGACCGATCGCGGTCCGGACAGCGCCGGCATCGCCATTTACGGTCCCGGCCAGAAGGATCACGGCAGGATCACGGTCCAGTCGCCATCGCCGGCACAGGATTTCCCGGGGCTGGATAGCGAACTCGGCAAGAAGATCGGCTCCCCGGTCAAGATGACGGTCAAGTCGACCCATGCCGTCTTCGACGTGCCGCGCGAAAAACTGACGGCGGCGCGCGATGCGATAGTCGAGCTGCGCCCCAACGCCCGCGTCATGGGCATGGGCGAGGCGATTGAAATCTTCAAGGAAGTCGGCCTGCCGGCGGACGTGGCCAAGCGCTTCGAAGTCTCGAAGATGACCGGCACCCACGGCATCGGTCATACCCGCATGGCGACGGAATCGGCGGTGACGACGATGGGTGCGCACCCGTTCTCGACCGGGCCGGATCAGTGCCTCGTTCATAACGGTTCGCTTTCCAACCACAACAATGTGCGCCGCAATCTGAAACGCGAAGGCATGAAGTTCGAAACCGAGAACGATACCGAGGTCGCCGCCGCCTATCTGTCCTCGCAGATCGCCAAGGGCCAGGATCTTGGTCAGGCGCTGAAATCGAGCCTTGTCGATCTCGACGGCTTCTTCACCTTCGTCGTCGGCACCAAGAACGGCTTCGGCGTGGTGCGCGACCCGATCGCCTGCAAGCCGGCGGTTCTCGCCGAAACGGACCAGTATGTGGCGTTCGGAACGGAATATCGCGCGCTGGCGAAGCTGCCCGGCATCGAAGACGCCAGGGTCTGGGAGCCTGAACCCTCCACCGTCTATTTTTGGGAGCACTGAAACCGTGAAACATGATGTCATCGACGTGGCGGAAAGGACCTCGGGCATGCGGGTCTTCGACCTTGCGAAGGCGCCATTGCGCGAACTCAATCAGGCGCTTCATGCCGTCAAGGACGGTTCCAACGAAACCGCCTGGGAAGTCCTGAACCCCAAGGGCAGCCATGCGGTCGCCGCCGGGGTCGATGCGCCCATCAGCGTCGACGTAAAAGGCAATGTCGGCTATTATTGCGGCGGCATGAACAGCGAGGCGACCATCACCGTCCATGGTTCGGCCGGTCCGGGCGTCGGCGAAAACATGATGTCGGGCGCCATCGTCATCAAGGGCGACGCCAGCCAGTATGCCGGCGCAACCGGCAGGGGCGGCTTGCTGGTCATCGAAGGCAACGCCTCGTCGCGCTGCGGCATTTCGATGAAGGGCATCAACATCGTCGTCCGTGGCAACATAGGACACATGTCGGCGTTCATGGCGCAGTCGGGCAATCTCGTCGTTCTCGGCGATGCCGGCGATGCGCTGGGCGATTCGATCTATGAGGCGCGCCTGTTCGTGCGCGGCAGCGTCCACAGCCTCGGCGCCGATTGCATCAAGAAGGAAATGCGCCCCGAGCACATCGCCATCGTTCAGGATTTGCTCGACCGCGCCGGCGTCAAGGACGTCAAGCCGGAAGAATTCACGCGCTACGGGTCGGCCCGCACGCTCTACAATTTCAATATAGACAACGCCGACGCGTATTGAGGGCAGAACAGCATGACTTACCAGAATCCCCCGACCACGCCGCGCCGGTCCGCGACCTTCGACGAGTACACGCTTTCCGAAATCCGCCGCGCCGCCGCCACCGGCATCTATGACATCCGCGGTGCCGGAGCCAAGCGCAAGGTCCCCAATTTCGACGATCTGTTGTTTCTCGGAGCCTCGATTTCGCGCTATCCGCTCGAAGGCTACCGCGAGAAATGCGAAACCAGCGTCGTGCTCGGCGCGCGCTTCGCCAAGAAGCCCATCGAACTCAAAATCCCGATCACCATCGCCGGCATGAGCTTCGGCTCGCTGTCGGGTCCCGCCAAGGAAGCGCTTGGCCGGGGCGCCACCCTTTCCGGTACATCGACGACGACCGGCGACGGCGGCATGACGGAGGAAGAGCGCGGCCATTCCAAGACGCTGGTCTATCAGTACCTGCCGTCGCGTTACGGCATGAATCCGCGCGACCTACGGCGCGCGGATGCCATCGAAGTCGTTGTCGGACAGGGTGCCAAGCCCGGCGGCGGCGGCATGCTGCTCGGCCAAAAGATTTCCGACCGCGTCGCCGAGATGCGCACCTTGCCGAAGGGCATCGACCAGCGCTCGGCCTCGCGCCATCCCGACTGGACCGGCCCGGACGATCTCGAGATCAAGATCCTGGAAATCCGCGAGATAACGGACTGGGAAAAGCCGATCTACGTAAAGGTCGGCGGTGCACGGCCCTATTACGATACGGCGCTGGCGGTCAAAGCCGGAGCTGACGTCGTGGTCCTCGACGGCATGCAGGGCGGAACCGCGGCAACGCAGGAAGTCTTCATCGAAAACGTCGGCCAGCCGACGCTCGCCTGTGTCCGTCCGGCCGTTCAGGCGCTGCAGGATCTGGGCATGCACCGCAAGGTTCAGCTCATCGTCTCAGGCGGTATCCGCAACGGCGCCGACGTCGCCAAGGCGATGGCGCTGGGTGCCGATGCCGTTTCGATCGGCACCGCCGCCTTGGTCGCCCTCGGCGAAAACGATCCGCGCTGGGAGGCCGAATATCAGAAGCTCGGCACCTATGCCGGCGCCTATGACGACTGGCATGAAGGAAAAGACCCATCAGGCATCACGACACAGGACCCCGAATTGATGAAACGTGTCGACCCGATAGCAGCGGGCCGGCGGTTGGCCAACTACCTGAAGGTGATAACGCTTGAGGCGCAGACCATCGCGCGCGCTTGCGGCAAAAGCCATCTGCACAATCTGGAGCCAGAGGACCTCTGTGCCCTGACCATAGAGGCGGCCGCCATGGCCGGCGTGCCGCTGGCGGGAACAAACTGGATTCCCGGTAAGGGCTCCTTTTAAAACGTTCGAATTGGGAGGAACAATTCTTGGGAACTGAATTCAACACCAAACCGGAATCGAACGTGCAGAGCGACCTGGCAGCCTTTGCCAAGGCGCGCGACGTCAAGTTCTTCATGATTACCTACACCGACGTGCTTGGCTACCAACGGGCCAAGCTTGTGCCGACGCGCGCCATCACCGACATGCAGAGAGACGGAGCCGGCTTTGCCGGTTTCGCCGGCGGCATGGACATGACGCCCGCCAACTCCGACATGCTGGCGGTGCCGGACCCCGATTCGGTGATCCAGTTGCCGTGGAAGCCGGATGTTGCCTGGCTGGCATCGGACTGCGTGATGGACGGCAAGAAGGTCGATCAGGCCCCTCGCAATACGCTGAAGCGGCTCGTTGCCGAGGCAGCGGCTCAAGGGATTCGCGTCAAGACAGGCGTCGAGCCCGAGTTTTTCCTGACCACCCCGGACGGCATGTTGATCGCCGACGAACACGATCGCCTGCCCAAGCCGTGCTATGACCAGCAGGCGCTGATGCGCCGCTTCGACATCATCGCCGAAGCGAGCGACGCCATGCTCAACCTCGGCTGGGAACCCTACCAGAACGATCATGAGGATGCGAATGGCCAGTTCGAGATGAACTGGCGCTACGACGACGTGCTCATCACGGCCGACCGTTATTCCTTCTTCAAATTCATGATCAAGACCATCGCCGAAAGACACGGAGTGCGCGCAACATTCATGCCGAAGCCGTTCCCCGGCCTGACCGGCAATGGCTGCCATGCTCATATCTCGGCATGGGATCTGACCGGCGAGAAGAACGTCTTTGCCGACGATGCTTCGGCAGACGGACTATCCGAAGGGGGCATGCATTTCCTCGGCGGCATCATGAAATACGCCCCAGCGATGACGGCGATCATTTGCCCCACCGTCAATTCCTACAAGCGCATCAATGCCCCGCGCACCACCTCCGGTGCGACCTGGGCGCCGAATGCAGTGACCTGGACCGGCAACAACCGCAGCCACATGGTGCGCGTCCCCGGCCCCGGGCGTTTCGAACTGCGCCTTCCCGACGGCGCCGCCAACCCGTACCTGATGCAGGCCGTCATTCTCGCGGCTGGTCTCGCCGGTATTCGCGACAAGCTCGATCCGGGCCCGCGCAGCGACATCAACATGTATGAGGACGGCCACACCATCAAGGATGCGCCGAGGCTGCCGCTCAATCTCCTGGATGCCCTGCGGCTTCTGGAAGCAAGTACGGAGTTCAAGGAGATGCTCGGTACGGAACTTGTCGACGCCTTCGTCAAGCTCAAGATGAGAGAATGGAACGCCTACGCCTCGCACTTCACCCAGTGGGAACGCGACAATACCCTGGACGTCTGACGGCGGCCCGCGCTGCGGAAAAATCACGATGAAATATTCGATCTTCTCCCTGGCGCGCGCAGCCCTGTCCGGGCATCGGAACTGGCCGCGCACCTGGCGTGACCCCGCTCCCAAGCCGCACTACGACGTGGTCGTCATCGGCGGCGGCGGGCATGGCCTCGCCACCGCCTATTTCCTGGCCGAAAAATACGGCATCCGTAACGTTGCGGTGCTGGAAAAGGGCTGGATTGGCGGCGGCAATGCCGGCCGCAACACCACCATCATCCGCTCCAACTACATGCTGCCCGGCAATACCGGCTTCTACGAATTGTCGATGAAGTTGTGGGAGAGCATGGAGCAGGACCTCAACTACAATACGATGGTCAGCCAGCGCGGCATCGTCAATCTGTACCACTCCGATGCCCAGCGCGACGCCTTCGCCCGGCGCGGCAACACCATGCGCATCAACGGCATCGACGCCGAATTACTGGATCAGGCGCAGATCCGCAAGATGATGCCGTTCCTCAATTTCGAGAACGCGCGCTTTCCGATTCAGGGCGGGCTGTTGCAGCGCCGCGGCGGCACCGCGCGCCACGACGCCGTCGTGTGGGGCTATGCCCATGCCGGCGATCGGCTCGGCGTCGATGTCATCCAGAACTGCGAGGTCACCGGCTTCACCCGCGACCAGAACGGCAAGGTCACCGGCGTCGAGACGAGCCGTGGAAAGATCGGCGCCGGCAAGGTCGGCATGGCGGTCGCCGGCAGTTCGTCGCGCGTCGCGGCGATGGCCGGCATGCGCCTGCCGATCGAAAGCCATGTATTGCAGGCCTTCGTATCGGAAGCGGTCAAGCCGCTCATTCCCGGGGTCGTCACCTTCGGCGCGGGGCACTTCTACGTCAGCCAGTCCGACAAGGGCGGGCTGGTCTTCGGCGGCGATCTCGACGGCTACAATTCCTATGCCCAGCGCGGCAACATGCCTACGATGGAAGACGTGTGCGAAGGCGGCATGGCGCTGATGCCGATGATCGGCCGCGTACGCCTCCTGCGCCAATGGGGCGGCCTGATGGACATGTCGATGGACGGCACTCCGATCATCGATAAGACGCCGGTCGACGGGCTCTATCTCAACGCCGGCTGGTGCTATGGCGGCTTCAAGGCGACACCCGCATCAGGCCTGGTATTCGCGCATCTTCTGGCGACGGATACGCCGCATGAGGAAGCCAAGCGCTTCCGCCTCGACCGTTTTGAGCGTGGCGCCATGATCGATGAGAAGGGCCAGGGCGCCCAACCGAATTTGCACTGAAGGCTGATCAGGAATGCGTATTGCATGCCCATTTTGCGGCGAGCGGGAGAACGGCGAATTCACCTATCTGGGGGATGCCAAGCCGAAGCGCCCGGCCATGGTCGCACGGGACGCCACCACCGATGCGACGGCGGAAGTGGCTGCCTTTTATGACTATGTCTACCTGCGCGACAACGTCGCCGGCGAGATGAGCGAATACTGGTATCACGGCGGCGGCTGCCGCTCGTGGCTCGTCGTCGAGCGCAATACGCTGTCGCACGAAATCTCGGCCATCCGGGCTGCGCCCGGTGCAGGCGCGGCCAAGGCGGGTTCAAAATAATGGCAGCACAATCCAATCGCCTCGCCAAAGGCGGGCTGATCGACCGCAACGCGCCGGTCAACTTCACCTTCGACGGTGCGGCGATGACAGGCTTTGCCGGCGACACGCTGGCCTCGGCGCTGGTCGCCAATGGCGTCAAGCTGGTTGGCCGCTCGTTCAAATATCACCGTCCGCGCGGCATCCTGACCGCCGGGCCGGAGGAGCCGAACGCGCTGGTCGAACTGCGCAGCGGCGCGCGCAAGGAAGCCAACACCAAGGCGACCACGATCGAGCTGTATGACGGCCTGATCGCGCAAAGCCAGAACCGCTGGCCTTCGCTCGGCTTCGACGTGATGGCGGTCAATTCGCTACTGTCGCCCATCTTCGTTGCCGGCTTCTACTACAAGACTTTCATGTGGCCGGCGAAATTCTGGGAAAAGCTCTACGAACCCGCCATCCGCCGTGCCGCCGGTCTCGGCATGACCAGCGGCGTCCCCGATCCTGACCACTACGACAAGGCATGGGCGCATTGCGACGTGCTGGTCGTCGGGGCGGGGCCGACCGGACTGGCTGCTGCCCTTGCCGCAGGCCGCACTGGCGCCCGCGTTATCCTGGCGGAAGAAGACCCCGTACCCGGCGGCCGATTGAATTCGGACGGCGGCGAGATTGACGGCACGCCGGCGAGCGTCTGGCGTGTCGCGACGCTGGCTGAACTGAAGTCCTTGCCGAACGTCCGCATCATGACCCGGACATCGGTCTTCGGCGTCTATGATGGCGGAATCTATGCCGCGCTGGAGCGGGTAAACGATCACCTTGCCGAGCCGCCGGCACATCAGGTCCGGCAACGTCTGTGGCGCATCATCGCCAAGCGCAGCGTGGTCGCAGCAGGTGCGGTCGAGCGCCCCATCGTCTTTTCCGGCAATGACCGCCCCGGCGTGATGATGGCGTCGGCAGTGCGAACCTATATCGAGCGGTTCGCGGCGGCTCCGGGCAAACGGCTGACGCTGTTCACCAACAATGATGACGGCTGGAAAACGGTGGAGACGGCCATGCGAGCCGGCATCGAGATCGCGGCAGTCGTCGATTCACGCGACGCCGTGCCGGACCGCTGCCGCGCGTTGGCGCAGAGCGGCGGTTTTGCCATGCATCATGGCACCGTCGCCGACGTTCACGGCGGCGCCAAGGGCGTAAGCGCCATCGAAGTCGCGCTGGCAAATGGCAGCCGCGCTGAAGTCGCAGCCGATGTGCTTGCCATGTCGGGCGGCTGGAATCCTTCCGTCGGCCTGTCTTCGCATCATCGCGGCCGGCCTAGATGGCGCGAAGACATCGCCGCCTTCGTGCCGGACGACTCTCCCCCCGGAATGACCTCTGTGGGTGCGGCCAATGGCGATTTTTCACTCTCCGCCTGCTTGCGCAACGGCCACCAGGCCGGAATTTCGGCGGCTTCGGAGTGCAGTCGTACCGGCAATGCAGGAGAAGCGCCGAGCGCTGCCGACGAGAGCATTTCCGTCGCGCCGCTCTGGCATGTCGCAGGCAAGCACAAGGCTTTTGTCGATTTCCAGCACGACGTGACGGCGTCCGATATCGCGCTGGCGCAGCGGGAAGGCTTCGAGTCGGTCGAACATCTCAAGCGCTACACGACGCTCGGCATGGCTACCGACCAGGGCAAGAATTCGAATGTCACCGGTCTGGCGATCATGGCCGAACTCACCAAGCGCTCGATCCCGCAGACAGGTACGACGATCTACCGCCCGCCGCAGGTGCCGGTGGCGATCGGCGCGCTAGCCGGCCATCACCGCGACGAGGCATTTCATGCCACGCGGCTGACGCCGTCGCATCATTGGGCGGCGAAGCGCGGTGCGGTATTTGTCGATACCGGCCTGTGGAAGCGCGCGCAGTGGTATCCGTTAGCCGGCGAAAACGACTGGCTGACATCCGTCAGCCGCGAGGTACTGGCGGTGCGCAACGGCGTCGGGTTCTGCGACGTCTCGACGCTCGGCAAGATCGACGTCATGGGGCGCGACGCCGCGATTTTCCTTGACCGCGTCTATGTCAACGCCTTTTCGTCGCTCGATGTCGGCAAGGCGCGCTATGGCCTGATGCTGCGCGAGGACGGCATCGTCATGGACGACGGCACCACCTCACGGCTGAGGGAAGATCACTATTTTCTGACCACCACCACCGCCAAGGCCGGCCCGGTGATGCAGCATCTCGAATTCTGCCGGCAGGTGCTGTGGCCGGAACTCGACGTGCAGCTGACCTCGTGCACCGACCAGTGGGCGCAATTCTCGATTGCCGGGCCCAAGACCCGCGACCTGCTGCGCGCCATCGTCAACCCTTCCGAGGACCTGTCCAACGAAGGCTTCCCCTTCATGGCCGCGCGTGAGGTCGCGTTGCGCGGCGGCTTGAGGGCCAGGCTGTTCCGCATCTCGTTCTCCGGCGAGATAGCCTTCGAGATTTCGGTTCCGGCCCGCTACGGCGAAGCCATGGCGGCCAATCTGATGATTGCCGGCGCACCGTTCGGCGTGATCCCCTACGGCACCGAGGCGCTGGGTGTCATGCGTGTCGAAAAGGGCCATGTCGCCGGCCCCGAACTCAACGGCACGACGACCGCTGGCGATCTTGGTTTCGGCAAGATGGTGTCGAAGAAAAAGGATTTCATCGGCCGCGTCATGGCCGAGCGCGAAGCGCTGGTGGCAATGAACCGTCAGGTCGTGGTTGGTCTCAAGCCGGTCGACACGACGCGGCGGCTGCGCTCGGGCGCCCACATCATTCCCAAGGGCGCGCCGGTCGGTCCGGATACGGATCAGGGCTACGTCACTTCCGTCTGCCACTCGCCGATGCTGAACCAGTGGATCGGCCTCGGGCTGGTCGAGCATGGCCGCGAGCGCATTGGCGAGGTCGTTCGCGCCCACGACCCGTTGCGCGGCGAAGATTACGAAGTCGAAATCTGCAGCCCGGTTTTCTACGACCCGGAAGGAGGCCGTCAGCGTGGCTGATTTCACCTGGACCGTTCGCTCTCCGTTGCAGCATGCCGCCATTGCCGGCCGCTACGGCGCCGCCACGCAAAAGCCGGGGATCACCCTGTCGGAGGTGCGCGCTTTCGACCTCGTCCTCATCTTCGCCCGGCGCGGGAAATGGGCCGCGACGGCCAAGGCCATCAAGGCGGATTTCGGCGTTGCCGCCCCATCCGCGCCCAAGGCGGTGGCCGGCAAGGACATAACGATCATCTGGTCAGGACCCGATCAGGTCATGGCGCTATCGCCACGCCAGGGCGCGATTTTGCCGCTGGACCGGCTGCATGACACGTTCAAGGGCATCGCTTCGCTGTCCGACCAATCCGACGGCCGGGCGCTGATCCGTATTTCCGGCACCGACGCTCGAAAGACGCTGGCCAAGATATCGTCGCTCGATTTTCACAACGACACCTTCCCGGTCGGCGCGGCAGCGACCACTTCGATCGATCACACGACGGTCAATCTGTGGCGTTCGGCGGATGCCGCCGACGGCTCGCCGGTTTTCAACCTGCTGGTCTTTGCGAGCTTCGCCGGCAGCCTGTGGCACACGATCTTCGATGCTTCGGCCGAATATGGCGTCGAGGTGCCGGAAATTCGGTGACCTTACGCGAAATCCGGCTACCGTTCGCGGCTTGCAGGATAGGCATAAAGGCAGACGAGCATGAACACCCCGGCCATCAAAAATCAGGCCCTCGAAGGCGAAATCGGCATCCTGCAGCGCCGCAGGATCGAAGCCGCCATCATCGCTCCCATCTATGAGGGAATGGTCCGCGAGATCGGCGAGAAGCGCGCCCAAGCCATCCTCGACGAGGCCATCAGCCCAGTGGCCAAGGCCAAATACGGCATGGCCAAACGCGATGCCTTATCTAGAGCATCGGACCGAAAAGTGGAATCCGGTTTTCGGATTATTCCGATGCTCACTCAAAGTATTAGATCGTCCTTTGTGCGCCCGATAGGGCACACGGCGATCTAGGTGCCCTGCCCGGCTACATGTTGATGGTCGTGTCGGCGGCGTGCGTCAGGTGCGCCATGAGAACATCAGCCGTCTCGGCGGGGATCGCGGTGCGGACAATGGCTTTGCGCATACAGTCCAGCCAAACGTCGCGCATCTTCTGATCGATCGGGATGTATTCGTGGATCTCGCGCAAGCGCGTATGGCCATGTCTTTGCAAATAATGGCGCGGGCCGCCCAGAAACCCTGACAGATAGTCGAATTGCTCGATACGGGAATGGGCGACGCCATGCCCTCGAAGATGCAGCAGATGCAGTTCGTGTGCTTCTGGATCCTGCTCGATAATGTCGTAGAATGCCTGAACCAGTTGATCGAGCCCCTGTTCCGAGCCGACCATCTCGTAGAGCGATCGCGTTCTCGGCGCCAGTGCTGTCATTCCATTACCCTCCTCTGTTTCGGCCAACCATGCCGTGACCTTCTACGCTTGGTGCATGGCCAGCACCCGATAATCGGATGCCGCAAACGAGACCAGCCGCTCACGGCACAGTGAAAGCATGCGGATCGCGCCCGGCGCATATATATCCTCTTCCGCGAGTTGGGGAATGCCGATCATCGACCGGGCCGCTGCCCTGAGGGCATCCCGGGTCCGCTGCGGCATGATATCGGTGCATTCCGCCAATCTGGAGAAAATGGCAGTCACCGGCACGATGTTGCCTTCGATGGCTATCGTCGGCTCGATCCCGTCGCGCGGCCAGTCCGCCACTATCTCCAGCGCTTCGTGAAAAGCTTCATGCAGCATGATCGAGGCATGGCCCTGGTGAAGCACGGGCAAAACATCCGCCATCAGTCGTCTCCTCCAACTCGCCGGGCGATCTGTGGGATTGGTGACCTGACACATCGCGTATCCCGGCCTATCCATTCTACAGACGGTCGCTTGAATTACAAGAAACTTTGTTGCCCATCAGGCATACATGTCGATTCGACACAATGACGCATGTGTACCGCAGGCTGTTCGAGCAGTTTCGCACCCGGCATGTGTCGGGCCTCGTCTTTTCACGACAAAGCTTCGAACAGAAAAAAGGCCGGCGCGTGCGCCGGCCTTTTTTCATTACCCAGGCCATTGGTTCAGATGACGAAGAACCAGTTCGCAAAAAGCACGACCGCCAAGCCGCCGACTAGCGTCAGATAAGGCAGGATACCCGCCTTTCTGGTGGTGAGATCCGCCTGGCGGATACCGAGATCGTCCAGCATATGTTCCGGGAACTTCCCGCCATCCTGGATGTAGTGCCGATAATAGAACACCGGAATGATCAGGGAAGCCGCAATCAGGCCGGCCCATAGCGCCCAGGGGTTCCACACCTTGGCTCCGGCCCCCATGAACATGGCGTTCACATAGGACAGGATGGCGCCGATGGCGATCATGAAGGTCGGCGCGCGCCACGGCCGCTTGATGTGGCCATTGTCCATACGATGGATCCAGCCGGAGTTCAGGTTGAGGAAGTTGAAGATGATGTAACCGCAATTCGAAACGGCGAGGATGAAGAAGTAGCTCGTCGCGTCGGCTGCGGCGATAGCCAGCAGGAAGAGATTGAAGACAAGGTCGGTCCACATAGCGCGGGTAGGCGCGCCGTGTGTGTTGACGTGGGAAAGGTAGCGCGGCAGCCAGCCGTCGACGGAGCCCTGATAAAGTGTGCGCGAGGAGCCGGCCATCGCCGTCATGATCGCAAGCATCAGGGCGAGGATCATCAGCATGACCATGACGCTGGTGACGAAGCCGCCGCCGCCGACCATCTGCGCCATAGCCTGCGCTACGCCGGAGCCGTCGACGATCGGGTCCGCCAGCATGCCGTTCAGCCCGAGGACGCCCTGGAAGGTGAATGGCACCAGCGTGTAGAGAATAAGACACAGCAAGCCCGAATACAGGATAGCCCGTACGGTATCGCGGCCAGGGTCTTTGAATTCACTGGTGTAGCAGATCGCGGTTTCGAAGGCGTAAGCCGACCATGCCGCGATGAACATGCCGCCGAACACCAGCGTCCAGCCCGATATGCTCCATGTGCCGGCTCCCGGCGAATAGGCTTCAGCAAGCGGCACCAGCGGCGTGTAGTTCGCCCAGTTGATCTGGCCGGTAAGTATCGGCACGATGCCGACGATCAGCATCGGGATGATGACGAGCAGGCCGATATATTTCTGGACACTTGCGGTGCCGAGGATGCCCCGATGCTGGATGGCGAAGGTGATCAGCATCAGCACGACGCCGATCCAGAACACCGAGTTGAGCGAGAAACTGACCGGCCCAAGCGAACCCTGGAAAGCCGTCCATGTGCGGATGGCCGGCGTGGCGCCTGCCGTTACGGCGGCGATGGCATCAGCCACACTGGCACCGGTATTGGCGGCAAGATACTGGACGACGTCCGGCGTCGCTTCCGTGATCAGCGGGATCGGAGCCAGCGCATTGAGGATGTAGGCCGCGGCGATGGAGCAGCCCAGCGACAGGACCGGCGTCCACGCCAGCCAGTTGCACCACACCGAAAGCGGCGCGATGAATTTGGAATAGCGCAGCCAGGCGGTCGCGCCGTAAACCGAAGCGCCGCCTGACTTGGACGGAAAAAGCCCGGCGATCTCGGCGTAGGTGAAAGATTGGATCAGGCCGAGGCAGATCGATGCCATCCAGATAACGAACGCCAGCGTGCCGGTGGTCCCGGCGATGCCGCCGATCGAGAAGAGGACCAAGGCAGGCACGCCGCTCGCCACCCAGAAAGCACCGTGCCAGTTGATCGTTCGATGCAGAATGTCGCCGCTGCCAACAGCCGCGACGTCCGTGTGTGCGCTCATCACATCCCCCATTGGTTGCAAGGCTTCTCCGCGCTTGGTGGCGGCGGCCCACTTTCCTGTTAGTCTTGTTTTTTTCCCATGGATAAAATCCACTCGTTCTCTGCTGACGTCAAGCTTTTTGTCGCAGGTGACTCCGAAAGATCGGTGTTGAGCAATTCCAGTGTTCGTCGTCAGAGTTTTTGAGACTTTAGACGGACCGATTTAGCGGAGGCTCTGGCTCATCTGGGTTGGCATTTTAAGCGGCTGCTTTGCGATGCTGAACAGCGCCGCGGGGGTGTCGGCGATCTCGCCTCCACACATTACGAGACGGACGTGCCCAGTCTCAGGCGAACATGTGGTCTAGGTTATGAGCCATGCGAGCTACCGGGCTGCTCTATCCTGCTGAATTGCGATCCACCTTGTCGGCTAGTGGCATTGGTCCAGCGCGACGGCTACGACCTTATATGGTCCCAGCAACTCAACCACTTCATCGGGCGCTTGGATTGCGAGGTCAATCCTCAGTGCCTTCCAGCCGTCAGCCATTTCCTCACGCGAGGCCTAGCAGGCGCTTTCGTTTCGTCGCCCATGCGGTAATCAACTGATCGGCCGTCAGGCCCATGAACGCCACGCACAGGCCGAGCACCAGCCCCTTGCCGGCGTCGTTGAAGGTCAGCGCGCGGAAAATTTCCTGGCCGAGATCCTTGGTCCCGATGAAGGCCGCGATAATGACCATGAACAGCGCGAACATGATCGTCTGATTGATGCCGAGCATGATTTCGGGAATGGCCAGCGGCATGCGGATGTTCCACAGGAGCTGCCGCTTCGTGCATCCCGACGTGATGCCGGCCTCGATGATCTCGGCGGGCACGTTGCGCAGGCCGAAGATGGTATAGCGAACGATCGGGATCATGGCGTAGATCACGACCGCCGAAATGGCGGCGACGTCCCCCACCTTGAACAGCATGATCACGGGGATCAGGTAGATGAACGACGGGAACGTTTGCAGGGTGTCGCACAAGCCGTTGACGATTTGCGCGCGCCTCGCGCTGCGCGATGCCCATATGCCCAGCGGCAGACCGACCAGCAGGCAGACCGCCAAGGCGACCGTGACCATATAGGCGGTGATCATCGATCGGTCCCAGAACCCGGCGAAGGCGACGAACAGGATGAACCCGGAAACGACCAGCACAAGCCGGGCACCGCCCAGCGACCATCCGGCGATCGCCACCAACGCGACCAGCGCCGTCCACGGAATATGCTGGAAAAGATCCCGGGTCGGGATCAGCACGTAAAGCAGCACCCCATCGCGGAAGAACTGCAGCGGAGCGTAGAACGTGGTCGTGAACCAGTCGATCATCGCCTCCCAGATCGGTGCCGTGCTTATCGTCAGGTCAGCCGGCCATGTCCGGGCATAAGGCACCAGAAAGGCGAGCGCGGCCGTTGCAAGAATAAGGGCGACGGTCAGCGTCAGATGCGGATAGCGTTTCCAGAACGGACCGGGGACCGGCCGTGCCGGCTGCTTGTAGGCGGCGGCCCGGCTAAGTTGGTCGAGCACGATCGCCATCAGCACGATTGCAATGCCGCTTTCCAGCGCCTGCCCGACCTTGAGCGATTGCAAGCGGAAGAGCAGGTCCTGGCCGAGCCCCCTCGCTCCCACGAAAGCGGCGATGACCACCATGGCCAGGCACTGCATGATGACCTGGTTGATACCGACCAGCAGGGCCTGCCTGGCCGCCGGTATCTCGACCATGAACAGCATTTGCAGCCGGGTGCAGCCGGCCATCCTGCCGGCTTCGCGGATTTCCTCGGGAATACCCCGGAGGCCCAGGATGGTAAGCCGCGCCATCGGCGGGACGGCAAAAGCGATGGTCGCGATCGCTCCCGCTTTGTGTCCCACCCCGATGAAGATCGCAATCGGTATCAGGTAGGAGAAGTGCGGCAGTGACTGCATGACGTTCAGGAACGGTACGAGCAGCCCTTCAAACCACTTTTTCTTAACCGCGACGATGCCGAGGCCCATGCCGATGATCGCAGCGATAGGCACTGCGACAAGCACCACCGACAGGGTGATCATCGAAAGCTCCCATTTGCCGAAGATCGCCATATAGACGACCCCGCCGGCAGAAAGCACCCCAAGTGCTGCTCCCTTCAGGTGCCATCCCAATATACCCGCCAGCCCGGCGATCATGATCCACGGCAGCGGCGGCAAGCCGAATTTGGGAAAGCCGGTGGCCAGCAGCCCTTCCATGAACACCAACGGCCAGTTGATCACCTCCGCCACCGCGCGGGTGACATCCCTGACCGTGAACAGGCCCAGAATCTCGTAGCGGCGCATCTGATCGAAAGCCGCGTTCATCCAGTCGATGAAGGGGATTGCCCAGCCCGCCGGAACCTGGATCGCCCAACCGGGCAGAAGCGGTATCAGCAGCAGGATAGTGACGAATGGCAGGACGACGATCGCCAGTTTGGCAAGGCCGGCCATTCGGTTGGCTTCGCCTATCGCGCGCGAGGCGGGGGCGGCCAACGCAGTCACGGATGCATTTCCTTGCCGTAAAGGGCATCGATGACGGCTGGCCTGCCCAGGGCGCCGACCAGCACGCCCTGTTCGTCGACGACGTCGATCGGCTCATCGCAGGAAAGGACCTGGCGCGCGACATTCACCAGCCGGGTCCGGCTCTGGAGCGCGCCGGGCTGCGGCGCCCGTCCCGTCGCGGGCGCCATGACGGATGCGACAGACAGGAACTGGTCGCGCGGAACCTCGCGGGTGAACTCCGCCACATAAGGCGTCGCGGGCCGCGTGACGATTTCCTCGGCAGTGCCTATCTGCTCAACCACGCCGTCCTTCATGACCGCGATGCGATCGGCAACGCGGATGGCCTCGCTGAAATCGTGGGTGATGAAGAGGATGGTCTTGGCGAGCATCTGCTGAAGGCGCAGGAACTCGTCCTGCATTTCGCGGCGGATCAAGGGATCGAGAGCGGAGAAAGGTTCGTCGAGGAACCAGACGTCCGGTCCGACGGCGAGCGACCGGGCGATGCCGACGCGCTGCTGCTGGCCGCCGGAGAGTTCGCGAGGGTAGTAGGATTCGCGGCCGTGCAGGCCGACCAGTTCCACGACCTCGCGCGCGCGCGCTTCGCGTTGCTGCCGGCCCATCCCCTGCACCTGAAGCGGAAACGCCACGTTCTCGAGCACGGTGCGGTGCGGAAGCAGGCCGAAATTCTGGAAAACCATTCCCATCTTGTGCCGGCGAAGTTCAATCATTTCGGCGTCGGAGGCCGCGAGCAGGTTCTTGCCCTCGAAGATCACCTCGCCGGCCGTTGGCTCCACGAGCCGGGCGAGACAGCGCAACAGCGTCGACTTCCCCGATCCCGACAGCCCCATGACCACCAGGATCTGGCCGGGCATGATGTCGAGCGACACGTCCTGCACGGCCGACACATAACCGCTGGCGCGAATGGCTTCCGCCGACGGCTTGCCGCCATGCTGCCGCAACAGGCCCTTGGGGTCGCCCCCGTAAAGCTTCCAGAGATTGCGGCATGAAATCTTGGCTTCGGTCATCACGGTCTCCGCTGTCGATGGCGACGGCTCATGGCGTATGTCCAAACGGAGCGCCGGCACGCGGATGCCGGCGCCCCGATGGGAGCGATGCTGGCGTGGCCTTAGTTGGCCGCCTCCAGCCACACCTTCCAGCGGCTTTCATTGTCGGCCAGCCATTTGTCGGCGGCAGCAGCCGGCTCCATGTTGTCGATGTCGGCAAGTTTGGCCTGAACGGCGACGTCCATATTGGTGAAGTTGATCTTCTGAAGAACCGCGTAGGCCTTGGGCCATTTGTTGGGGAATTCCTTCCAGACGCCGATCTTCAGATAGCCGTCCTTCGGATTTCCGCAGTCGTAGGCCAAGTCCTTGTTGGTGCCCCAGGACGGATCGTCCTTGCACTTGGGATCGAAGGCCGGGAACTCCACAAACTTGCCCTCATAGAGCGCTTCGATGAAGTTAGGCGTCCAGTTGAAAAGGACGATGGGCTCCTTGCGCTTCTCGGCAGAGTCGAGTTCCGCCCACAGAGCGGCCGCCGAACCGGCATTGACCACTTCGAAGTTTATGCCGAGCGCCTTGACCCGTTCTTCGTCGTGCTTCAGCCAGTCGACGGGGCCGCCGAGGAACCGCCCCTTCGGGCTGGTTTCGGCCGTCGAGAACTTTTCCGCGCAGGCGTTCAGGGCTTCCCAGGCGGGCAGGCCGGGGCAGATTTCCTCGACATAGCTTGGATACCACCATTCTTCGCGGGTCTTGGCGTCGTGAGTCCCGGCGTCGATGACGCAGCCTTCATCCACGACCTTCTGGAAGGCAACGCCGTAAGCGCCTTCCCATACTTCGTTGGCGAGATGGATATCGCCTTCGCAGATGGCCGTGTAAACGACCTGGCTGTCGGAGGATACATACTCCACAGTTGCGCCGGTCTTCTCCAAAAGCTTGCCGAAAATGTGCGCGCCGACGATCTGGCTTGACCAGTTGTGCGTCGGAATCTTGATGACGTCCGTGGAATCTTCCGCAAATGCCGCCCCCGCAAGCAGCGTGAAAGCTGTCGCCAGGCATGTGGACCGGATAAGTTTCTTCACCGAGTTCTCCCCACTTATTTTGTTGCTCCTCTTCGCCGGCAAGTAGGACAGCCAGGATCAGTGGATGTCCGTTTCATTCCCAGCCCTGCAACCATAACCGGGACTCGTGAACCGGTGTCGGTGGCTAAGTAAAATCTATGGTCTGGTTTGTGAAAATATGTTAACAGGCGTGTCGGGGAGAGATGCACCATGCCGGTTCAACATCATATCGTCGTCGTCGAAGACGACCCGGTGACGCGGTCCAAGCTCGCCAGCTATTTTGCGGCCGAAGGCTATCTCGTCAGCGAAGCCGCCGATGGCGGCCAGATGCGTGCCATCATCGAGCGCCATCCGGCCGATCTCCTGCTGATCGATATCAACCTGCCGGGGGAAGACGGGTTGAAACTGACGCGCGAACAGCGCGAGCACTCGGATGCCGGCATCATTCTCGTCACCGGAAGGACCGACACCATCGACCGGATCGTCGGGCTGGAGATCGGAGCCGACGACTATGTGACCAAGCCGGTCGAGCACCGTGAACTTCTTGCCCGCGTGAAAGGCCTCCTGCGCCGCCTCGGCCACAACCGGCATAGCGGCGGCGCGTCGGGCCTGCGTTGTTTCGACGGCTGGGCGCTGGATGTCTCGCGCCGCACCTTGCGGGCCGAGGACGGCGTCTATGTCGAGATGACGCGCGCCGAATTCAGACTGCTGGCCGCCCTGACCTCCAATCCCGGCCAGGTGCTTTCGCGCGAGCGATTGCTGCATGAAATTTCAGGAAGGGACTGGGACCCGAGCGACAGGACCGTCGACGTGATCGTGCGACGCGTGCGCAAGAAGCTCAAGGACAATCCCCGCTCTCCCCGGATCATCGTCACGTCTCACGGCGAAGGCTACTTTTTCGCAGCGAACGCAGCCTAGCGGGTCCCGACTGCTCCGTCAGTTTCCGTGGGTTGGGTAGCCAGTTCCTCCCACTGCCGCACGCCCTCTGCGAAAGCCTCCTCGCAATCGGCAACCATCCGGCCAAGTTGCGGAATTGGACGCCGGGCACATCCTGTCTCAAGCGCCTCGGCACTCTGCAAAAGCCGCAGGAAGCCGATCGAGCCCGCCGCGCTACGTGTCGAGTGGGCCAGGTCCCGGAGCGCCTGCCGATCCTCGACCCGCAAGGCTTCGCCCATCAAGCGGAACCGGCGCGGAAGGCTGTCGCGGGCTATGTCCTGCAAGCGCCTGACGGTTTCGATGCCCAGGGCGTCGATATCGGCCGCATAGATCGACGCATCCAGCGCGGCGGCGACGGGTGCCGGGGAAGGCGGCTCGCCCGACAGCGCCGCAATCGCTTCCAGCAGCCGCTCGCGATCGATCGGCTTGGCGACGAAAGCATCCATGCCGGAGCGGAGATGCCGCTCCACGTCCTCTTTGAACACATGCGCCGACATCGCGATGACCGGCAACCCCGGACGGTTCGAGGCGATGCGCAGGCGCTTTGCCGTCTCCATTCCGTTCAAGTCCGGAAGGCTGATGTCCATGACCACGATGTCAGGCGTAAATGTCGCAAGCGCCTCCATGGCGAGATGGCCCGATCCGACGGACTTCACGCAGTGCCCAGCCTTTGACAGGATGGTTTGGGCAACCAGGCGCGTGGCATCGTCGTCTTCAACCAGGAGAATGTTTTGAGGTGAGGAACTGCGCCACTCTCGGCCAGGGCCGTCCGTTGCCTGTGGCAGCGCGCCGGTCGCGGCTTGTAGCGGCATGGTGAGGGTGAACGTGCTGCCTCGGCCGATCTCCGAAGTGAGCGTAAGGTCCGCGCCAATCAGCTTGGCGAGATGCCGGCTGATGGCAAGGCCAAGCCCGGTGCCGCGGAAGCGCCGGGTAATGGAAGCGTCTACTTGCAGAAACGGCTGGAACACATCGTCCAGATGGTCGGCGGAAATGCCGATGCCGGTATCGGCGACCGTCACGCGCACCATTTGACAAGCCTCGCGCGCGCTTTCCAGTTCCACGGCGACCCGCAGGCCGCCCTTGTCCGTGAACTTGATCGCGTTGCTGACCAGATTGAAGATGATCTGGCGTATCTTGCCCACGTCGGCATGATGAAGAGGCGCCAGCCGGCAGTCGACATCAAGCGTCAGGTCGAGCCCCTTTTCGGCGGCGGTCGGCTGCATCAGGGCCGCGATACCCTCCATCAGGGACCCGAGCGCAAAATCGACCGGCTCGACCACGACCGTTCCCGATTCGATTTTCGAATAATCGAGAATGGCGTTGAGAATGCCCAGCAACGCCTCCCCGGAACTGGCCAAAATGGACAATTGCTTGCGCTGCCCCGGATCAAGTTCCGAATCCGCCAGCAGACTCACCATCCCCAACATGCCGGTCATCGGCGTGCGGATTTCATGGCTCATAGTGGCGAGGAAGGCCGACTTTGCATTGCTTGCCTGCTCGGCATGTTCGCGCGCCTCGGCATGATCGACGACCTCCCGGCGCAGGCGCGTATTGGTCAGCCTGATCTGCTCGGTCTGCTCCTCTACCAGTTGTTGAAGCTCCTCGCGGTGCCGCCGCAGTTCCTCGGTGATGCGCGCGCGCTCGTTTTCCAGACGCAGGCGCTGCTGCGATTCGTCCCTGAACCTATTGACGGCGATGGCCATCGCCCTCAATTCACCCTCGCCGGTCTCCGTCACGCTGACGGCGAGATCTCCGGCGGTCAACCGCTGCATGGCCCGTGAAAGGTCGCGCAAGCGGCGAACCAAGCCTTGTTCGACGTAAAACCAGACGATCGCCCCCGAAACCAGGATCGCGCCGATCAGGGCAGTCAGCAGCACATAAAGGCCGAGTTGTACCGCGTTATCCGCACGGCTGGCAGTGGCACCGGCGAATTCGCTCGCCTGCCTCAAAATTTTGCTGGCTACCGCATTCAGGCTCACCGAAAGATCGCTATTGGCCTGGGTCAGCGTTTCCAGCGTGCCGGCGAGTTCAACCATATCCTCGCGGTGCCCGAAAATGGTCCCGGAGACGGGAGTGTTGCCAGCCGAGGTCTCTATCGCCGCGAGGAAGTCTTTGGCCTGTGCGCGCCGGACCGGATCGTCGATGCTTGAAACCCTGCGGCGAACAACCCGCAGATTCCCTTGGTAGACGGCACTTATTTCATTGATCTCCTCCGACGTCTGGGCCCGCGTCAGGCGATTGATGAGCAGGTTTATCTGGGCGCTGCGGTGGCGCAACTCATACATCCGCTCCATCAGGTAGATGTCGTGTTCGATCAGACGATCGACGGCACGGTAGGCATCTTCCTTGCGCGCCGGATCGCCGATCAGATCGTAGAGGTTCGCCGTAACGGCGGACGCCCCGGCCGACGCATTGGATACCAGCGTCTCGGCGAGCAGGAAAATCGACTGTGCGGCATTGGCCGCCTTGTCGGCCCGGTCGCGATAGGCGCGTTCCAGATCGAGGCGGCGACGGACAAGGTCCTCCTGGCTTTTGAGATTGGCCAGCATCTTTTCCACCGACCTGGAGAACTCCTCGACCAAATCGGGGGCGATCGACAATTGCCTGACGTCCTTGAGCGACTGGCTTATCTCGAGAGCGAGGCTGGAGAGCTTGGCCTGCTCGACCTGCAAGCCGGGGCGGGAGCGGACCACGGTAAGCGCGGGGGCCATGGCGACCAGCCGCGCGCTGAGCTCAGCGGTTCGCTGGGTGGCCCCGACCGCCGGCAAGGCCTGTGCATTGACCATGGACTGGGCCAGCGAGATATGGCGCAGGATCAGCCAGCCGGCCACGCCCGACGAAAGCGATAACGCAGTGATGCACAAGAAGGCGAAGAACAGCCTTCCGCCTATGCCAAGCCCGCGAAATGCCTTTCGCACAATCATGGTTTGCCCGATCCGCCCAAGATGTCTAGCCTTATGCAAATGAGGCTCGCCAAATCAATCGCCCATCGCCTGTGCCTGCTCGCCGTTGCCTGCCTGCTGTTCATGGCTGGACACAGCGAGGCCGGAACGTCCACGGAAACCTGGCATCTCGATTCCTGGCAGCCTGCATTCGATTACTCCAAAGCGCCACACACGATAGACTACACGCCGGTGCGCAAAGCCGCCAAACCATGGCGTATCTGCGCCGCCTATCCTCACCTGAAAGACTCCTATTGGGCCAGCGTCAATTACGGCATGGTCGAGCAGGCCAGGGCAACCGGCGTCAGGCTGACGGTCGTCGAAGCTGGCGGCTACCCCAATCTCGAAACGCAGATCGAACAAATCCGCACATGCAGCGTCGATGCCGACGTACTTATCGTCGGCACGGTATCGTATAGTGGCCTCACGCCCACGATCAAGGAAATCGCCCGGCGTATCCCCGTCATTGCCGCCGTAAACGATATCGAGGATGACGGTATAACGGCGAAGGCCGGCGTTTCCTGGGAAGAAATGGGCCGTTCGGTCGGCAACTATCTGGCGCGCCAGCACCCGCGTGGGTCGAGCCCGGTCAAGGTCGCGTGGTTTCCTGGCCCCAAGGGCGCGGGCTGGGTCAAATTCGTCGAAGCGGGCTTCCTGGGCGCCCTGAAGGGAAGTTCCGCCGAGATCGTGGCGGTCAAATGGGGCGACACCGGCTTTGAGATCCAACTCCTGCTGCTCGAGGAGACGCTGGAGGAACATCCCGACATCGACTACATCGTCGGCAGCGCTCTCACCGCCGACGCCGCCGTCAGCCTATTGCGCGCGCAGGGCCGCGACAACCAGGTGAAGGTTCTGGCGGATTATTTCACACACAGCACGTTTCGGGCGATCTACCGGCACAAGGTCGTCGCCGCGCCGACGGACTCGCCCTCGCTGCAGGGTCGCATAGCCATCGATCAGGCGATCCGGGCGATCGAGGGAACGCTGGTCTATCGCCATGTCGGCCCGCCTGTCGAAGTGATCGATCGCAAGAACGTCAATTCGCTGGACCTGGAAAAGAACCTCGCGCCAGCCTGGTTCAAGCCGACATTCAGCGTTCCCTGAGGGGCTCTGTCGCAAACTCGGAATTGAGACACAGAAAGGCTTCCTGCTCAGTTTTCACGCAGCCAGGATTTCAAACTGTTCGACAAGTGACGGTGCTGGATTGTGCGCGTACCTCGCCTGTCGTTTCCGCATCATGTGAACCATTTCAATGCCGCACAGGATAGTCGCAGCGCAGGTGGTCGATTTGAAGCCAAGCATGGACTGGATCCAGCGTTTGATTCGCCGATGGTCTTATTCGACCCGGTTGTTCAAGTATTGGCTTTGCCGGATGCTGATAGGCTTTAATGGCCGTTGCGATTGGTCTCGAAGCCGGCTCTCGCCATCGCAGGCAATGATTGCTTCCCGGTTCGTCTGGCTGCCATCAATGACGATACGGTCTGGTCGGCCATGACGTGCCAGCGCCTTGCGAATGAAGCGTTTGGCAGCCGGCAGGTCACGGTTTTCGCTGAAGAAGAACTCGACCGTGTCGCCCACGCTGTCGACGGCGCGGTAAAGATACATCCAGCGACCGCGCACCCGAACATAAGTTTCATCCACGTGCTACTTGCCGGTGACCGGACGTAAGCCAGACACCACCGTACGCACAGCAGGATTACTGATTGGTCGAAGTGACGGCCACTGAACATCGACGAGCTCCCTGAAATGGAAGAGCCTTCATGCTCCAAATAGCGTTACCGTGCGGTTTGCGACAGAGCCAACCTTGCGCCGAAACGCCCAACGGCTGAGCGCGAGAAGTTCGAAATTCTTGCCGCATAATGGCCGCCTAGCAGGCCTCTCTGCGTACCCATTAAGCCGTGGTAACAAAACCGATGACGGCACCGTGGAGCGCGGTCAACCAGTTCATCGAGGCATTCACGCCGCACGAACTTCGACTGTCCCGGCGGCTTTCAGGCATCCGCCGGGAACGTTTTCACAACGCTGTCATTCGGCAGCTTCGACCGCCTTTGCTGCCGACATAATTCGCGCGGCGCAATATTTGAACTCGGGGATTTTGCCGTATGGGTCGAGCATCGGGTTGGTGAGCCTGTTGGCCGGGCTTTCGTTGAAACAGAAGGGCATGAAGACCATACCGTCTGCGACCTCGCGGTCGGCACGCAGAATTGCCTCGACGGAACCTCGGCGCGTCTCGACCTGGACGATGTCGCCCACGCCAAGACCCTGCCGTTTGATCTCGTAGGGGTTCATGGCGGCGATACCGTAGGGCTCGATGGCGTTGAGTACCCCAGCGCGCCTTGTCATGGCTCCGGTGTGCCAGTGTTCGAGCATGCGTCCGGTGGTCAGCACCAGCGGATACTGCTCGTCCGGCACTTCGGCAGGCGGCGAAAGGTCGGCTGGCACGATGCGCCCGCGCCCGTCCGAGGTCGGGAAGCCGGAGGTAAAGACGATCTCGTTGCCGGGCACGTCCGGGCCATCCGCCGGATAGATGACCGATTCTTCGCGTTCGATGCGCTCCCAGGAGATGTTGGCGAGCGAGGGCATGACATGCGCCATCTCGGTATAGACCTCCGAGACATGGCTGTAGTTCCAGTCGAGACCCATGCCGCGGGCGAGTTCGATGATGATGTCGAGATCCTGGCGTGCCTCGCCGGGCAGATCGAGCGCCGGGCGGCCGATCTGCACCTGTCGGTTGGTGTTGGTGTAGGTGCCCAGTTTCTCGGCGTGCGCCGAAGCCGGCAAGATCACGTCGGCATGCCAGGCGGTTTCCGTCATGAAAATGTCCTGCACCACCAGATGTTCAAGCTTGGCCAACGCTGCGCGGGCATGAATCTGATCCGGGTCCGACATGGCCGGATTTTCGCCCATGACGTACATGCCCTTGATCTCGCCCGCATGGATGGCGTCAATGATCTCCACCACGGTGAGGCCGCGCTTGGGATCGAGCGTCTGCCCCCAGAAGTTCTCGTACTCGCTGCGGATATCGACGTTCTCCACCGACCTGTAGTCGGGATAGTACATCGGGATCAGGCCGGCGTCGGACGCGCCCTGGACGTTGTTTTGGCCGCGCAGCGGATGCAGGCCGGTGCCGGGACGCCCGACCTGGCCGGTAATCAGCGCCAGCGCGATCAGGCAGCGCGAATTATCGGTGCCGTGGGTGTGCTGCGAAACGCCCATGCCCCAGAAGATCATCGAGCGCTCGGACTTGGCATAGGTGCGCGCCACCTCGCGCAGCACCGAGGCATCGATGCCGCAAACCGGCGCCATGGCTTCCGGCGAAAAATCCTTGACCTTCTTCTTGAGCGCTTCGAAGCCGGTCACGTTGGCCTGGATATATTGCTCGTCATAGAGCTTTTCTTCCACGATCACATGCAAAAGCGCGTTCAGCATAGCCACGTCGCTACCCGCCGTGAACTGCAGGAAATGGGTGGCGTGGCGCATCAGGTCCTGACCGCGCGGATCCATGATGATCAGCTTGAGGCCCTTCTTGACCGCCTGCTTGAAATAGGTCGCCGCGACCGGATGGTTGGTGGTCGGGCGAGCGCCGATGATGATGACGCAATCGGCTTTCATGGCATCCATGAACGGTGCGGAGACCGCGCCGGAGCCGACGCCTTCCATCAGCGCGGCGACCGAGGAGGCATGGCAAAGCCGGGTGCAGTGATCGATATTGTTGGTGCCGAAACCCAGGCGGACAAACTTCTGGAACAGATAGGCTTCCTCGTTGGAGCCCTTGGCCGAACCGAAGCCGGCCAGCGCCTGGCCGCCATCCTCCTTGAGGATTTTCTTCAGGCCGCCGGTGGCACGTTCCAGCGCTTCCTCCCATGTTGCCTCGCGGAACACGGTCAACGGGTCGACGTTGCGCAGGTCGATGTCGCCGGCCTTGGGCGCGTCGTCGCGGCGGATCAGTGGCTTGGTCAGGCGATCGGGAGACATGGCATAGTCGAAACCGAAGCGGCCCTTTACGCACAGGCGGTTTTCGTTGGCCGGACCGTTGCGGCCATCGACCTGGACGATCCTGTTGTCCTTGACCGCAACCTTGGTCTGGCAGCCGACGCCGCAGAACGGACACACTGAATCCACGACCCTGTCGAACGCCTGAATGGCGCGGGTCTTGGCGGCGGGGTCCATCAGCGTCTTTTCATAGAGCGCGCCCGTCGGGCAGGCCTGCACGCATTCGCCGCAGGTGACGCAGGTGGAGAGCCCCATCGGGTCATGCATGTCGAAGACGGGGACGGTGTGGTCACCGCGATCGGCCATGCCGATCACGTCGTTGACCTGCACCTCGCGGCAGGCGCGCACGCAGGCGCCACAGGCGATGCAGGCGTCGAGATTGACGGCAATGGCCGGGTTGGAAATATCGAACTCGGCCACTTCGGCGGCGTCGAATTTGGACGGATAGCGGCTGCTGCCCGAAATCCCCATCGATGAGGCCCATTGCCAGAACGCCGACTGGTTGTCGGGACCGTCATTGGCCGGACGCATATTGCTGGCGAGCAACTCGAATACCATTTCGCGCGATTTTTCCGCGCGCTCGGTGTCGGTCTTGACCACCATGCCCTTGGTCGGCTTGCGGATGCAGGAGGCAGCCAGAACGCGCTCGCCTTCGATGTCCACCATGCAGGCGCGGCAATTGCCGTCGGTGCGGTAGCCCGGCATGTTGACGTGGCACAGATGCGGGATTTCATTGCCTTCGCGCTTGGCAACGTCCCAGATTGTTTCGGCTTCGGCAGCCGTGACCGGTTTACCGTCAAGGGTGAATTGGATTGTGCCCGCCATCTCAGAGCTCCTCACGGAAGTGCGTCAACAGGTGGTTGACCGGGTTTGGCGCGGCCTGGCCCAGGCCGCAGATGGACGCATCGCGCATCACGGATTCGAGGTCGCGCAGAGCGGTCTCGTCAAGTGCGCCGTCCTTCTGCAACAGCGCCACCATCTTGCCGGTACCCTCGCGACAGGGCGTGCACTGGCCGCAACTCTCATGCTTGAAGAACTTAAGCAGGTTGAGCGTTGCTGCCTTGGCGCTGTCGTGATCGGAGAACACGACAATGGCATGCGAGCCGACAAACGCGCCTTGCTTGGCCAGTTCGCCGCCGAAATCGAGCGGGATGTCGCCCATCGAAGCCGGCAGGATACCGCCCGAAGCGCCTCCTGGCAGATAGGCCTTGAAGGTGTGGCCGTCTTCCATGCCGCCGCAATGTTCCTCAATCAGTTCGCGCACGGTGATGCCGGCCGGCGCCATCTTGACGCCGGGGTTCTTCACGCGGCCCGAAACCGACCACGAGCGGATGCCCGGATGGCCGGGCTTGCCGAGGCCGGCAAACCATTCGGCGCCCTTTTCGACGATGTCGCGGATCCACCAAAGCGTTTCGATATTGTGGTTGAGCGTCGGGCGGCCGAACAGGCCGACCTCGGCGATATAGGGCGGGCGGTTGCGCGGCAGGCCGCGTTTGCCCTCGATCGACTCCAGCATCGCGCTTTCCTCGCCGCAGATATAAGCGCCGGCACCACGGCGAAGCTCGATAAAGCCCGGCTCGGCAATGCCGGCCGCTTCCAGCGCGGCGATCTCGGTGCGTAATATATGCAGCACCGCCGGATATTCGTCGCGCATGTAGAAATAGATGCGTTCGGCCTCGACAGCATGGGCGGCGACCAGCGCGCCTTCCAGGGTACGGTGCGGATCGCGCTCCAGATAGATACGGTCCTTGAACGTGCCCGGTTCGCCCTCGTCGCCATTGATCGACATCAGCCGCGGCCCGGCATAGGAGCGCACGAACTCCCATTTCTTGCCGGCCGGGAAACCTGCTCCGCCAAGGCCGCGCAGGCCGGCGCTCTGCATGGTTTCCATCAGCGCGTCGGCTGTCACTTCGCCCTTGCGCATCTGCTCAAGCAGTTGGTAGCCGCCTTCGGCGCGATAGGCCGCAAGCCCGGTATAGGTCGGTACTTTCACCCCGGTGTCGCCAGTTGCCGCCATCTTGAGCAGGCCCTCAACCGTGGCGCGGTCAACCTCTCTGTCGCCGATGCGGGCAGCAGGCGCGCCCGCGCATCGGCCCATGCAAGGTGCACGCACCACGCGCACCGCGGATGGATCCGCGCCCTTCTGCAAAGCGGCGACCAGCGTCTCGGCTCCGGCCAGCATGCAACTTACCGAATCGCAGACCCGGATGGTGAGCGCCGGCGGCGGCGTTTCGCCTTCCTTGATTACATCGAAATGATCGTAGAAAGAGGCGACCTCATAGATTTCGGCCTGCGCCAGCTTCATCTCGTGCGCCAGCGCTCGCAAATGCCGCGCCGACAGATGCCCATAGCGGTCCTGAATCAGGTGCAGGAACTCAATCAAAAGGTCGCGCCGCCGCTCCCGGTTGGTCAAAAGACCCTGAATCTCGCCGAGGGCGGAATCGTCCAGCGGCCGCCCTTTGGGGCCGCGATCTTTCCGCCGCCTTTCCTGCATCGTCATGTCCTGATCTCCCCCGAGCGAAACGCCCGTTTCCTTTAAAGACATTTCGCACGGGCCAGGGTGTTGAACATGAGGCAAGATATATTCATTACACGACCAGCGAGAGTCCTATCGCTTAGCATCAAAACGCCGCAGGAGGCCGTTGTGCAACCCTGTCATGTTGTCGCTGCCTGTATTTTCTCGATCAGGAACACCAAGCGATCGCCGTCGCGTTTCGTCGATTGAAGGCTCTCGCCCATTTCATCGAGCAAATTCGGGATATCAATGATCGCCAGCGGATCCGTGCAATGCACCTCCAGCCGCTCGCCTGGGTTCAATCCCTTGAGAGCCTTGCGGGTTTTCAACGCCGGTAAAGGGCATTTCAGGCCCGTAAGGTCGAGTATGGTCGTTGTCATGGTCAAAGACATGATGCCCACCTTGCAAACCTGTCGTCAACCAACACCTTTATTCGGCCTATGCCGGAATCCTGGGCAACCTGGCCGAACCGAGCGACTTGCAGCGCTGTTGGCCGATCGTTAAATGGCCCGACCGAACCCCGCCCGCTCCAGCGCTTCCTTCATGTCGGGCGACACCAAGGCGGCAAGGAATGCCTGCACCGCCGGCTGCTCCTTGCGGTCCGAAACCAGCGCGAAATCATAGTGTTCCTGCATCAGCGGTATGAAACCGAGCCCGGCCGCATGCGCCACCGGCTCTATCGTGACGCCCCAGTCGGCGCGCTTCTGGACGACCGCGGCAGCGACGGCATTGTGCGAGCGCGGTTGGTTCCAGTAGCCATCGGGGCGTGAAGGGCCGAGCAATTGGTCGATTAGGATGCGCGTGCCGGCGCCCTGGTTGCGATTGACCATCATGCATTCGGGATCGGCTAGAGCCGCTTGCACCGCCTCCTCTATGCTGCGGCCCTCGAAGCGCTCGTCGCCGGGACGGAATACGAGACCCTGCATGCGCCGCCAGCCCGGCACGAGTTCGACGCCATCGCTGAGGAACGGCGTGTTGTAGGCCTGCGTTGCCGGATCGAAGAGATGGATCGGTGCAAGATCGCACTCACCGCGTTTGGCGGCGGCAAGGCCGCCCAGGCTGCCGACAGCCAGCGAACGCACTGAAACCCCGTCGCGCGAGAGTTTTCCTATGACCAGGTCAAGGCCGGTGCAATGACTGCCAATGACAACGAGATCGGGCACGCGCACCTGCGGCGTGAATAGGGTCACCGGCACTTTCTTGCCCGCCGGCAGGTGATCGGCCAGGGCTTCGATGCGGATGAAACCATCGGCCTGGGCGAAGGAGGTGATGGCGCCCGAGCCCTTGCCGGTCGTATAGGCCGTAAGCCCATCGCGTCCTTGCACCAGCGAGACCATGACGAATTCTGTGCGCCCGAGTTCGGACGCGACGCGCAAAGGAAGCCGCGCACTCACCTGCGCATCTATACGCGGCGGCAGCCCCGCCATGCGCCGCAATACGGGCACCACCATGTCGTGGAAGGTGAACATCGCCGAGGTAGGGAACCCCGGCAGAATGATGACCGGCTTGCCGTCGCACACCGCCAGGCAAAGTGGTTTTCCGGGCTTGAGCGCAACGCCGTGGGCGATGATGCCCGGCTCTCCGAGGCGGCTGATGATACGATAGCTGACATCTCCGGCCCCCTTTGAGGTGCCGCCGGACAGAATCAGCACGTCATGGGCTGCGAGTGCCGCGCGCATCGCCTTCTCGAGCCTGGCTTCGTCGTCCGCAAACGCCCCGAGAAAATGGGCATCGCCCCCGTTCTCGGTGATCGCCGCGCTGATGATAGGCCCGTTGGCATCGTAAATGCCGGCCGGCCGCAGCGGCTCGCCCGGTTGCACGAGTTCATCGCCTGTGGAGAGGACCGCCACGCGCAGTTTGCGAGCCACCGTCACCTGTGCGGTTCCGCAGGCAGCCAGCATTCCTATCTCGCGCGCGCCGATTACCGTCCCGGCCCGCAGCACGACCTCGCCGCGCGCCATGTCCGAGCCGGCGCCGGAGATGAATTGTCCGGGCAAGACGGCACGCCCCACTTCGATGCCCTCCGCCTCCATCGGGTGGGTATGCTCTACCATGACGATCGCGTCGGCACCGCGCGGCAGCGGCCCGCCGGTAGCGATAGCGGTGGCGGTTCCTGGCAGAACCGGGAGTTGCGGGACGTGGCCGCAGGCAATCGTCTCCCCGTTGAGCGTCAGCCGAACGGGTTGCAGTTCGGAAGCGGCGGCCAAGTCTGCTGCGCGCACCGCAAATCCGTCGACGTTAGAACGGTCGAATGGGGGAACATCGACCTGTGCCGTTACGTCTTGTGCAAGCGCAAGACCGAGCGTGTCGGCCAAAGCCCGTTCCTCGGCTGGTACCGGCCGAGGAAACAGCGCGGCTTCAAAGCGCGCCAGGGCTTCTTCGCGTGACAATATCGTCAGAAACTGTTCCTGCCCGGCGTTCTGCGGGATTGGAGGCGGAGACTTCATCATGACGGCCAGTTCAGTTCGAATTGCGGAGCGGCATGGCAGCGATGGGTGTGCCGACGGGATATCCCTCGCTATCGCCCGGCACTGCAAGCCAGGCATCGGCAAGCCGCATGGCTTCCAGCGAAAAGTCGCCGATGGCAAGTGGCGTCCACATATCCTGTTCTCTGCCGAGCAGGACGACCTCGCTGATCCCGACCGTGGACGAAATCTTGCGCGAGAGCGGCAGGATAGTGCCCGTCCGCTCGCACCGACCCGACAAACGGTCAAGGACCGGCTGGACGAGGGCAAGAAAACCCGCGAAGGCTTGGTCGGGCGAGCCGGCCAAAGCGACCAATGGCGTGTTGCCGAACCGCCCGATCGCCGTGCTTCCGCCGGGCCGCACGGCAACCCGATGCGCAATCAAGGCACCGCGAAGCGCAAGCGCTTCGGCAGTCACATCGGTGCGGCCTTCGCCAGTGCCTCCAATCAGGAGAAGCACATCGCAATCCTCGTCAGTAAGCGCAGCAGCAATCGAGGCGGCATCGCGCGCCGTGATCTCTATCGCCGCAATTGTCGCGTTCGAGGCCGTCAGACACTCCGTGACAAGCCGCTTCGAAAACGTCCCGTAGTCGCTAGCAGCGACATCGATCACGCGGACGCGCGGACTGCGAACGGCAAGCTGGCCAAGCCCCACCTTGCGCGCGACCAGCAGGTCGGTGGCGCAGATCAACCGTCCTTCAAGCGTCGGCGAGCGGCATGCCGCCATGTCCTCGCCCGTGCGGCGCACGCCCTTGCCGGGTGCGACTTCGCCGACAGCCTGGGCCATCGGGCCAACAAAATCGACCATATCGGCATGGAGCACGCAGTCGCAACCTGGCGGCATGACATCGCCGATTTCCACCCACGCCGGGGCGTCCGCAAGCCCCACGGGCGAATAGGCAGATGCCCCCGTAAGCTCAAGGGCGCGACATGCCCAGCCGTCCGTGGCGGCAATGTCTCGCGCAGGCTGCGCCGGTGCGACCGCTGGCATCTCGGCAGCGATGCGACCAAGTGCCTGGTCGAGTGGTACAAAGCGGGGAGCGACCGGCGCGAGGTCGTCGAGAAGGGCTGTGCGCGCTGCTTCCAGGCTTATCAGCACACCGGTCGGGGGAGGAGTCGGCATCATGCCCGATAATGGGACAGATGCCGACCGCATTGCAACAGACGTCAGGAACGCTCGCCGCTTGCGTTCGGGAAGAAAAGTTGCTGACCGTCGATCTTGTAATCGCCGATCGCCTTCTGGCCCTCGGGCGAGAGCAACCAGTCGATAAACGCCTGACCGGCCTTCACCTTGACGTTCGGGTGCTTTTCCGGGTTCACCAGCATGACGCCATACTGGTTGAACAGCCGCTTGTCGCCCTCGACCATAACGGCCAGATCGCCGCGATTCTTGAACGACAGCCAGGTGCCACGATCGGAAAGGACGTAGGCGTTCATGGCGGATGCCGTGTTGAGGGCGGCGCCCATGCCCTGGCCGATATCCTTGTACCACGGCCCTTTCGCCGTCTCGATGTCGACGCCGGCGGCCTTCCACAGTTTGAGTTCGGCGGAATGGGTGCCCGACCTGTCGCCGCGCGAGACGAACGGCGCTTGCTTGGTTTCGATGGCGACCAGAGCGGCCGCGATGTCCTTCGTGCCGCCGATGCTGGCCGGGTCGCTTTTCGGCCCGATCAGCACGAAGTCGTTGTACATCACGTCGAAGCGCTTGACGCCGAAGCCTTCCTCGAGGAATTTTTCTTCCTGTGCCTTGGCATGGACGAACACCACGTCGGCATCGCCACGGCGCGCGGTGTCGAGCGCCTGACCGGTGCCCTGCGCCACGACCTTGACCTCGATGCCGGTCTTCTTCTCGAACAGCGGCAGAATGTGACCGAACAGGCCCGAATCCTGCGTGGACGTCGTCGATGCGACGACGATCGACTCGCCCTCGGCCAGCGCAGGCGCAGCACCTGCAAGCACGACAAGCATTCCAAGGGTTGAGAACAGTCGGCGGCGGTTCAGCATTTCAATCTCCGTTCAGGTCAATCAAAGGACGAGGTCGCCGCGGACGAAAGCCGCGGCTTGCGGCGTTGCGGGGCGGTCCAGGAAATCGGCGGCATCGGCATGCTCGACGAGGCCGCCCCGGACCAGGAACACGACATCTCCAGCAAGCCTGCGCACCTGCCCAAGATCGTGCGAGGCCATGACGATCTTGGTGCCCGACTGAGCCGCCGCCAGCACGATTTCCTCGACGAATCGCGTGGCCGCGGGGTCCAGGCTGGCCGTCGGTTCATCGAGTAGAAGAACTTCCGGCTGTCGCGCCAAGGCACGGGCGAGCGCCAGCCTTTGCTGCTCGCCGCCCGACAAGCGGCGCGCGGGCCTCGAAGCGAAATCCCGCAGACCGACACTATCGAGTAGTTCTTCCGTGCGCCGGGCACGCAAGCCGCGCGGACAACCGGCGTGGGCCAGTGCATAGGCGATGTTCGCGGCAGCCGAACGCCGCAACATCACCGGCTTCTGAAACAGGATCGCTCGGCGTCCGGGGCCGGTATCCATCTGCCCACCCCACGTCACCGCGCCCCGCGAGGGCCCGAGTAAGCCCATGCACAGCCGCAGCAGCGACGTCTTTCCCGATCCGTTAGGGCCGACAACAAGAGTTGGCGCTCCCGGCCCGATGGTCAGGCTTATGCGGTCGAGTATGGTCGTCGCGCCGGCGCTCAGCGACACGTCGTCGAAAGCAAGGGGAAGATCGCTTGCGGTGGCGCGCATCGCTAACCGGCTCTTTCCACGGCCCACAACCGCACGCCCCAGGCCGCCGCATTGATCAGCAGGATGAGGAATATCAGGATGATGCCGAGCCCCATCGCAAGGGAAAGATTTCCCTTGGAGGTTTCGAGCGCGATCGTGGTGGTCATGGTCCGGGTAAAGCCGTCGATATTGCCGCCGACGATCATCACTGTACCGACTTCGGCGGCAGCCCTGCCGAAGCCTGCAAGCAAGGCGGTGACGAGGCTGAAGCGGCTGTCCCAGAGAAGCGTGGCGACCCGGCTGGCCTGTCCGACCCCCATCGCGCTCAGTTCCTCGCGGTATTCGAGCCATAGGTCCTCGACCGTCTGGCGTGTCAGCGCGGCAATGATCGGCAGCACCAGCAACGCCTGCGCGATGACCATTGCAGTCGGCGTGAAGAGGAGACCGAACTCTCCCAGCGGCCCGGATCGCGATAGCAGCAGATAGACGGTCAGGCCGACCACAACGGGCGGCAGACCCATGAAGCCGTTCAACACCACGACGATTGCCGCGCGGCCGGGAAATCGGGTCAGCGCGAGAATGGCGCCGAGCGGCAGGCCGACGACCACCGCGGCGGCGACGGCCGTCAGGCTGACAGCCAGCGACAGCCTGACGATCGCGAACAAGGTCGCATCACCGGACGCGATGAGGTGCCACGCACTGATAGTTTCCGACATAAATCATTTCGCCCGCTTTTCCCTTTTTCCTGTGTTTCTTCCATCAAAGTCAAATTGTTGAATCAAAGCCTAAATATGCATATAAATGCAGGATGAAACTTCTGACGACATCTGAAGCCGCCGACTATCTTCGCCTGGGAGAGCGCAAGCTCTACGAACTCGTCGCGGAGGAGCGCATTCCATGCAGCAAGGTGACGGGCAAATGGCTGTTTCCACGCCATGAACTCGACCGCTGGGTCATGTCGGGATTGGCGCGGCCTGCAGGAATGGTCCCGCTCGAACCGCCACCCATCGTCGGGGGGAGCCAGGATGACATGCTCGAATGGAGCCTTCGCCAGTCAGGCTCGGGGCTTGCCACGCTAGCCGAGGGCACCGAAGGCGGCGTTGCGCGGCTGCTGCGGGGAGAGGTCGCGGCCGCCACGATCCATTTCCATGGCGAGGCCGTCGATTCAAATGTCGCGGCGGTGGCCGCCATGCCACGGCTTTACGACGCGGTACTGGTCGGCTTCGTCCGCCGCGAGCAAGGCCTGTTGCTGCCTCCGGGCAATCCCAGATCGCTCGACAGCCTGAATGACGTACTGGCAAGCGGCGCCAGGATGGCCGGTCGGCAACGCGGTGCCGGGGCGGATATGCTGCTTACGCTGCTTTTGGCAGAAGCCGGCGCGACCCATGGCGATCTCAATCGCCTTGAGCCGCCTTGCCTTACCGGTCCCGACCTTGCAGCCGCGGTGCGGACCGGCCGGGCGGATTGCGGTATCGCCACGCGCGCCGCCGCACACATCGCCGGCCTGGAGTTCGTGCCGCTGCTGTGGGAGAATTTCGACCTGCTCCTGCGGCAGCGGACCTATTTCCAGCCGTCATTCCAGGCGCTACTGGATTTCCTGCCGCAACAGGCCTTCGCCGACCGTGCGGTCGAACTTACAGGGTATGACACCAGCCAAGCCGGCAAGATCCGTTTTTTCAAATAGGCGGGAGCGCAACGGCACTTCTCGTCTCATTCGAGATCGATCTCGCCTTCCACGACATGATGCAGACCGGCGGGCTCGGACGTGATGACGGCTTTCACGACCAGCTTCCCTTGTCCTTTCAGGCCTTTTTGCTCCACCGCTTTCTCGATCGCCTGCTGCGAGGTCACGCCGACCTGCTTGAGGAATTTGCGCATGGAGACGTTGAAGGGATCGGTTTCCATATTCTTGATCATAGCACTGCCTCGAACACGTGAACGGGTAAGGACGATCCGGCAGGCTCGTTCCTGCAACGGATGCCGCCGCCAGTCGAGCATGGAACAGCCTGGCGTGCAATCAAAGCGATGCCCACGATCCGCTACCCCAGTAATACGCTGCTATTGTTTGCAGGCCGAAACCCGCTACCACTGAACTCAGACCAGTTTGTTTGCCGACTCGTCGCGCGCCCGCAAATAATCCTCCGTCGTTCGCGGAACTGGGCGGCTTGACGCTTCGTAAGGGTCGAAACCTTCGGTCATGACCGCTTCGACACGACAGTTATCGCACATGCGCACGACGTCGAGCCGCCTTGCATTCTCGCCGGCAAACATCCAGTGCTTGCCTTCCAGCTTGGCCACGATGCGCTCGACGGTGCTTTTCGTCCCGAACGGCGTGTCGCAGCGGATGCAATGGAAGGGCTCCTCCTGCTTGACCACCCGGCGCGGCGCTTTCCAGGCTTGGAAGTCCAGTTGTGGCTCGAGCGTGATGGCCTTTTCCGGGCAAGTCGAGGCGCAGAGCCCGCACTGGACGCAGGCGCTCTCGGTAAAATACAGGGCCGGCTTTTCCTCGCTGTCGGAAAGCGCGCCCGTTGGACAGGCCGACACGCATGAAAGGCACAGCGTGCAGGCTTCGACATTGACGTCGAGCCCGCCAAACGGCGCGTCCACCGGTAATCCTGTGCGCGCTACCGGTGTTGGTGCGGCCTCGTACAGTTCGATCACCGAACTTTTCAGCAGGCTGCGTTTGTCACCGAGCGGCAGGAAGGTCGCGGGCTTTCGTTGGGGCGCATCCGGTGTCATCTGGCCCAGCGCCGCTTCCAGAATATCGGGATCGTCCGCTTCGATCACGCCGCAGACATCTTCTCCGTAACCCAGTGCTTTTCCAAGAAGATTGGCGATGGTGACGTTTCTGGCGAGGCCAGTCAGGTCGTGTTTGGCCTTCGACGAAGCGAGCGCCCTGACCGCCACCGCCCCCCAGGCGACGGGCGCGGTCCACGCTTCGACCCCCAATTGCGTTATTTCGTTTACGGCGACCGGCAGCACATTGGCGGGCAGCCCCGGGCCGAAGCGCGCCAGCGCATCGATGAGCGGTTCGCCATGATCGCCATCATGAAACAGCACAATCGGATTACTGCCACCTGCTTCTCGAAAGGTGAGCAGCAGCGTGCGCAGCCGCCGGAGTTGGGCTTGCGCATCCGGGAATGCGTAGGCAGCGGCCCCGGTCGGACACACGGCCGCGCAACTGCCACAACCGGCGCAGACATCCGCATCGATCGCGACATGGTCGCCGGCGGGCGTGATCGCACCCGTCGGGCACAGGTCGAGGCAACGCGTACAGCCGGTGATATGCGAGCGCGAATGGGCACACAGATCGGCGGAAAACTCGATGTAGCGGGGCTTGTCGAATTCCCCGACGAAACCGGTGGCCTTGGCGATCGCGGCAGCGAGGCCGGCGCGGTCAGCCGGATCAGCCCTGAGATAGCCGGCGCGCAGTTCGTGGGCCGGAAACAGGGGAGCGTTGCCAGAAAGGTCGAGAATTACTTCCGCTTCCGATAGCGCGCCATCGCGCGGTACGCCGAAGCGCAGGCGCTCGCGCGACGACGGCGACGGAATCGCGAAGTTGTCGATCGTCAGTTCGAAGGCGCCCAGATGCCCGCGCGCATTGCGGATCGTGCCCTGAACGACAGGGAAATCCCACACGCGGTTGGGTACAACATCGTCCGGCCGGGTCAGCAGTACCGTGACATCCATCGTGTCGGCAAGTTGCCGTCCAGCTTCGATCGCCGCGTCGTCCCGGCCATAGACGAGCACGACGCCGTTGCTCGCAAGCGTAACGTGTGCCGGCGAATTGACCGGTTCCGCCGCCATCGCCACGAGTGCCGCTGCCTTCGGTCCGGCGGATGCGCCTTGCTTCGACCAGCCTGCCGTCTCACGGATGTTGACAAAAGCAAGCTCGCCCGCAAAGCCGACATCCTGGGCGACCTCAAGGAAAAGCGGCGCTTGCTGCGTGCAGGCAATCGTAACGGCTTCGCCTGCACTCAACGCGCTTTTGACGCGTTCGAGTTCGGCGCCGCAGAACTGATTTCCGGATTGGACCTGGGCGCTCGCGCATCCACGGGCCACGCTGTTGCCGAAGTCCGGCATGCTGCGTTCACAGGAGCAAACGAAGACCGTGCGTGGTTTGTCCGGGTTCATGGCTTTCCTCCCCGCATCGCGGCGACGCCAACTGCGGTAGCGTCTCCACCCGGGACGCATTATAAGGACAAAAGGCCCGCCGTCATCAGAAATGGACCGGCATCATGTTTCAGCACGCTTCGGTGACAGACGACCCTATCGACCTGCCGCCGCCGTACAGCCTCATCACGTTGCGCGAATCCGGCGACGCTTTCGCGCATGCTTGCGCCATTGCCGAAGAACGGGGGGCAGGAACGCTGGTCTGGGTGCGCCGCCAGGACCTGGTCGAATTCGCGGTCGTTCTGGAGCCCGAAATTCCGCTCGCGCAGGCGCGCCTGGCCATCTATGCCGGCATGAACGCGCTGGCCGATGCGCTCGCCACGCATGCGCCGCCGTCGCGCCCTGTCTCCTTCGACTGGCCGGACGCCATCCGCGTCGACGGGGTTCTGGTTGGCGGTGGACGGCTGGGCTGGCCTGAGGGAACGGGCGAGGCCGAGATACCGGCCTGGCTCGTCTTCTCGGCCATGATCCGCACTTCGGCCGTCCGCGTCGACGAGGCTGGCCTGCGGCCGCTGTTCGGCGCGCTCGACGAACTGGGCTTCGAAGCCATCGACGCCGGCGGGATCCTTGCCAGCTTTTCGCGCCACCTGATGGTTGGGTTCGATGAATGGAAAGAGACCGGCTTTGCGCCGCTGGCCAGGCGCTGGCTGGACCGTGTGTCGCCGGGGGGGCATGATGCGCGGATCGCCGACAACGGGGATCGGCTGGTTCAGGCGAAACCCGGTCAGGTACCCGCCACAAGGCAAAATCTGGCGGAGGCGCTTGCGTCCTGCTCCTGGCTCGATCCCGCGACGGAAATGCCATGGCTTTGAAACTGCCACGCACCATTCGCCTCGACCCTTCCGATACGTTCGTCTATTCGCGCGCCGCTGAACCGGGCGAATGGGCGGTAACCGGCACATTCCTTTTCTTCAACACCGACCCCGAAATCCTCACCGGCAAGGAACGACAGGCTTTTCGCGCCGGCTTCCTCGGCATCGACAGCTTCGGCTGGTCCACCCTCGCGGTCGTGACCGAGGTAAGCGCGCAGGAACGCGCGGCGGCAGTCGAGCGCCTGGCCGAACAGCTAGTCGCGCATTGCGGGGCGCCCGATCTCGATACCGCACGCTCGGCCGCTGAAGAAGAAGTCGCTTTTGCGCAATCGCTTTGCGATCACCCGCCTAACACCCTGCTTGCCCTCCACCGCGCCAGCGAGCAGACTGGCATCCGGGAGTCGTTTCGTACCCTTCATCAGAAGGTGGGCCGGCTCGATATGGCGACGGCATTCCGCGTCATCGAGATCGACGAAGAAGACGGTCCCATGGAAGAACTCGATATCCGGGCATTGGCGGGAAAGCACTAAGTGAAGGATTTCTGGATTTCTTCGGGCCACCATCTCCTTGATCGGGATGAGGCAGGCCGGCTTGTTTTGACCGATGCCTTCCTCAAGGCTTATCTGGCGCGGTCGGAACTGCTTCCGCCGGAAGAGGCGTGCGAAGCGGAACTTCGGCTCCACCATGAACTTCTGATGCATCATCCGCGCCGTCCGGTCGGGCAGAGCGAGATTGACGCGCTGGACGACCCGGACGCACGGGAGAACTGGGCCTTTATGATCGCCTTCCGTGATCGGCTTATCGCCGCGCCCTCGCTTGAAGCCGCCTATCTGCAACTGGTGCGCGGTTCGGCGGCCGACACGCCTCCGCTTTTCATGAACCAGCTTGCACAGGTGGTGCTGCGCAATGCGCTCGACGGCATAAACGAACCCGCTGTGCTGCGTGCGGCCGAACTGTTCTATCGCACGCAGCGGGCAAGCTTCCACGAAGGAGCGCTGCTGCTTGCCGATGCGGAAACCATAGAGGTTCACGAGCAGAACCGCCACGCCTCGCCGCTCTTGAGCATGCTCGGCGGGCCAGCCGTTACCGAACTCGATATCCTCGAGGAGGAAAATGCCGGCAGCTATTTCGGCAGAAGCGACGCCTTCGACATGGTGCTCCGTCTCGGGCCGGCCGACAGCGCGGCACGGCTCGCCATCGCTGCTGCGATGCAAGCCTGGATACGGCATCTGCTCGCCGTTGAGGTGACGATCGAACCGGTCGAGCGGATAGAGGACGACAACTGGGCGTGGTTCGTCGGCCTGGACGCCGAGGCGACGCGCATCGGCAATGCGCTGTGGCGAGGCGAGGAACTCGACCCCGAGACGGCCGAGCGCATCATAGCGTTATTCCGGCTCAGTTTTTCCGACATGGGCGAAGTCAGCCCGGAAGTGGGGTCGCAGCCGATTTGGCTGATCCTGGCGATGACGCCCGACCGAACGATCCGCATGAAGCCGCAAAATCTCATCGTCGGCCTGCCGCTTCGCGCCGTGGCACCTGCGAGTTAGGAGTGCTGCATGGCACGGGAAACGGTAGAAATTGGTGTCGTCGTGGAGCGGCGGACTCTGGACAACCCGTGGGTCGATCACGCCTGGGTGCCTGTCGCAGTGCTGGTGGGCGCGCCGGCCGCGACGCCATGGACGGTCCTGGAACAGACGGCTAAGCTTGTACGGTATTATGCGGGAACGTTCGCGATCGAATTCTTCGGAACGGACACGACGATGTACAGGGAAAATCTGCGTTCGCAACGGCCCAGCCTCTGGATCGCGCTCCGGCACACAGATGCGGCTCCCGGCGTCGTGGTGCGTCTGGTGACGGCAGATTCATCCGAAGCCGAGGCGCTGACGGCGACCGACACGGACATCGTCGATGCCGTTCCCATGCCGGTCGAGATACAGCAACGCCTTGCCACATTCGTGGAGGCGCATCACGTCGAACGGCCGTTCGTCAAGCGCAAGCGTGACCGGGCAGACCCGGAAGCCATGGCCAGGCGAGGTCCTGGTCCAGATCACAGGGACGACGAGGAATGACCGGTGGTGACGACAATATTCTTGCCCGCTGGTCGCGCCGCAAACTGGCCACACGGCTCGATGAAGCGCCTGCGCCCCAAGACGCGGAACACGCATCAGGCGAGATCGCCGCAGGGGACGACACGCCCGTTCCAGAATCCAGCCTGTCCGAGACGGAAGCAGAGGAGCTTGACGCGGAGGTGGTGGAGTCCCTTCCGCGCGTCGAAGACCTGACGGCCGAAAGCGACGTTATGGCTTTCCTGAAAAAGGGCGTGCCCATGGCGCTGAAGCGGGCTGCCCTGCGCAGGATATGGTCGCTCGACCCCGGAATCCGCGACTATGTCGGCCCATCGGAATATGCCTGGGACTTCAACCAGCCAGGCTCGATGGCAGGGTTCGGCCCGCTCGACGCGAAGGAAACCGTCGTCGGTTTCCTGTCGAAAGCGGCGCGTGCCATCGATACCGCTACGAAACCGGTCGAAGGCGCACAGGGAGCCGGTGCGTCGCAGGAACAACCCAGTGATGCGGCGCCCACCATCGAGGAGTCGGAGGTTTCGCCGGCGGAGCGACCGCCTTCGGATGAGATGCCTGGAGCGGAGCCACTACCTGTCGTCGCGGGAGCAGATGTCAGCTTGTCGGTCGAAGGAGAGGCACGCTCGCTTTTGCTGGTTGGGAGCAGTTCATCCCAGCTTCCCGAGCCCTTCGCCCGACCCCGCCACGGCGGGGCGATGCCGCGCTGACCGGCATTCGCCGAAGGCATTTAGGGAGGGTAAGAATAGCAAAGAGACGTCATATGTAGCCATATGCAATAGCCTGCAAGACCGGACTGTTGCATTCACTGGCTGTCTGGTTACTATGGGTGACCCAATCGCAGGCAACGCAGTCAAGGTCAGACAATGAACCCAGACTTGCCTTTAGGTCAGGCACGAGAACGGTCGGATGAAGCGAATGCTTCGATCTTCGGCGTAAGCACGACGACTGTTCTCGACGACATCGACAAGGCCCGGTCGGACGAATACGCCCTTCTCGCCTCGCTTTTGATCACGCCGCCCGATAGCAGCCAACTCTCTCGGCTTTCATGCTTGCAAGACAACGGCGATACGCCGCTTGGCCGCGCCCACAATGCACTTGCGCAGGCAGCGGCATCGACCTCCCCGGAGGCGGTCAAGCGCGAATATTTCGAGCTGTTTATCGGCGTGGGACGCGGCGAGCTTCTTCCCTACGCGTCCTATTACCTCACCGGTTTCCTCAACGAGCGGCCGCTTGCGCGCCTGCGCGGCGACATGATCCGCTTCGGCATCGCGCGCGCCGATGGCCATTGCGAACCTGAGGATCATCTCGGCAGCATATGCGAGATGATGAGCGGCTTTGCCAGCAATCGCTTCAGTATTTCAGGCGGTGAAGAGCAGCACTTCTTCGAACGCCATGTCGAGCCGTGGGCCGCGCGTATCTTCGGCGATCTCGAAAGCGCGAAAGCCGCCAAATTCTACCGGTCGGTCGGCACGGTCGGGCGGCTTTTCATCGAGATCGAAAGCGAAGCGTTCGCCATGGAGGCGCGACGAAGCGCATAGACGCATGCCGGGGCGCAATGCCCCCGCTAAGTGGGAGGGTGGAAGATGCAGGACAAGCAGCAAGCGGCATTGAGCCGACGCAACTTCCTTAGGGCATTCGGCGGCGCATCGACCGCCGCTGTCGCGACGGTCGCGCTCACCCCCACCGAGGCGCTTGCCTATGATCCCGGCACCGAGGAGATGCGGGCTCGCTATCAGGAAACCGATCACATCAAGGCCTACTATCGCGTTAATCGCTATCCCGAGCACAAGTGAGGTTGCCATGCTGACGAAGCGCAAGAGTGGACAGGCAAGCCGCACGCGACTGCAGGCTCTCACCGGCGGCTTGGCGGCGGCCTCCATGGATCGACGGACATTCCTTCGCCGGTCCGGCCTCACTGCTGGCGGCCTTGCGTCGCTGGGCGCGTTCCATCTCGGCACGGTCAAGGCCGCCGAGATCAGCCACCCGGAACCGGGCGTGCCTATCGAACTCAGGAAGAGCATCTGCACCCACTGCTCCGTAGGGTGCACGGTGACGGCCGAGATCCAGAACGGCGTGTGGACCGGCCAGGAGCCCTCCTGGGACAGCCCCTTCAACCGCGGCTCGCATTGCGCCAAGGGCGCCAGCGTGCGCGAACTCGTGCACAGCGACCGCCGCTTGAAATACCCCATGAAACTCGTCGACGGCCAATGGGAGCGCACCACCTGGGATGACGCGATCAACGGGATCGGCGACAAGCTTCTCGAGATTCGCGAAAAATCCGGGCCGGAATCCACCTACTGGATGGGATCGGCGAAGTTCTCCAACGAAGGCACCTATCTGTTCCGCAAGCTCGCCGCCCTGTGGGGGACGAACAACCAGGACCACCAGGCGCGCATCTGCCATTCGACGACGGTTGCCGGCGTAGCCAATACCTGGGGCTACGGGGCGATGACCAATTCATACAACGATATCAGAAACTCCAAGACCATGCTCGTCCTGGGCGGCAATCCGGCCGAGGCGCATCCGGTCGCCATGCAGCACCTGCTCGAAGGCAAGGAACTCAACAACGGCAACCTCATCGTCATGGACCCGCGCTTCACCCGCACGGCAGCCCATGCCACGGAATACGCCCGCTTCAGGTCCGGCACCGATATTGCCCTGCTCTGGGGGATGCTCTGGCACATCTTCGAAAACGGCTGGGAGGACAAGGAATTCATTGCCCAGCGCGTCTACGGGATGGACGAGGTCCGAAAGGAAGTCGCGAAATACACCCCGGACGAGGTGGAAACGATCACCGGTGTGCCCGGCGAACAGCTGAAGCGGATCGCCGAGACGTTCGCCACCCAGAAGCCGGCCACGATCATCTGGTGCATGGGCCAGACGCACCACACTGTCGGAACGGCCAATACGCGGGCGAGCTGCATCCTGTGCCTTGCCACCGGCAATGTCGGCAAGCCGGGCACCGGCGCCAATATCTTCCGCGGCCATGATAACGTTCAGGGCGCGACGGATATCGGGCTCGATGTGGTCACCCTGCCCTTCTACTACGGGCTGACGGAGGGCGCTTGGAAGCATTGGGGACGCGTCTGGGAGATCCCCTATAACGACCTGGTGGGCCAATTCTCGTCCAAAGAACTGATGGAAACACCCGGCATCCCGCTGACCCGATGGTTCGATTCGGTTTCGCTGCCGAAGGAAGACGTCGACCAACCCGACATCATGCGGTCGATGTTCGTGCAGGGCCACGCCAGCAACAGCATCGCGCGCATACCGGAATCGATCAAAGGGCTCGCCGGGCTTGAGTTGCTCGTCGTGGCCGATCCCCACCCCACGACCTGGGCCTCGCTCGCGGTAAAGGCGGGGCGCAAGGACAACACCTATCTGTTGCCGGTCTGCACGCAATTCGAAACCTCGGGGTCGCGGGTTGCCTCCAACCGCGCGCTCCAGTGGGGTGAGCAGATCGTTCCGCCAAGCTTCGAGCAGAAGGACGACTACCAGGTCCTTTACCTGCTGTCGAAGAAGCTTGGGCTCGCCGACTGGATGTTCAAGAACATCAAGGTCGAAGGCGACCGGCCGGTGCCCGAGGACGTGCTGCGCGAGATGAACCGCGGCAGTTGGTCGACCGGCTATTGCGGCCAGTCGCCGGAGCGGCTCAAGGCGCATATGCGCAACCAGCACAAATTCGACCTCCTCACACTGCGCGCGCCGAAGGACGACCCGGAGGTCGGCGGCGATTATTACGGCCTGCCCTGGCCGTGCTGGGGCAAGCCGGAGATCCGCCACCCCGGAACGTCCAACCTCTACAGTACCGGCCTGCATGTCATGGATGGCGGCAGCCCGTTCCGCGCCCGCTTCGGTGTCGAACGAAACGGCGAAACGCTGCTCGCCGAAGGTTCCTACACGAAAGGCTCCGAACTCACCGACGGCTATCCGGAATTCACCATGGCCGTGCTCCAGAAGCTCGGCTGGGATCGGGACCTGACCGCGGAAGAACTGAGCGTCATCCAGACGATCGGCGACGACATGGGCGACATCGGCAAGGTGTCGTGGTCGACCGACCTGTCCGGTGGGATTCAGCGCGTGGCGCTCAGCCATGGCTGTCATCCCTACGGCAACGGCAAGGCCAGGGCGCTGGCCTGGAACCTGCCGGACCCAGTGCCGGTTCATCGCGAGCCGATCTACACGCCCAGGGTGGACCTTGTCGCCAAGTATCCGACCTATCCGGACGCCAAGCAGTTCCGACTGCCGAATATCGGCTTCAGTGTCCAGAAGGCGGCTGTAGACAACGGCATCGCGAAATCGTTCCCGATCATCCTGACGACCGGCCGGCTTGTCGAATACGAGGGCGGCGGCGAGGAAACACGCTCGAACCGATGGCTTGCCGAATTGCAGCAGGACATGTTCGTCGAGATCAACCCCGACGATGCCGCCGCGCGCGGCATCGCCGACGGCGGCTGGGTCTGGGTCAGCGGTGCGGAAAACGACTCCAAGGCCAAGGTAAAGGCTCTGGTCACCGAGCGTGTCGGCAAGGGAGTGGCGTTCATGCCCTTCCACTTCGGCGGCTGGTTCCAGGGCGAGGACCTGCGGGCCAATTATCCCGCAGGGACCGATCCTTACGTTCTCGGCGAAAGCGCCAACAGCATCACCACCTATGGCTACGACCCGGCGACGGGCATGCAGGAGCCGAAGGTTACGCTTTGCCAGATCGCGGCGGTGTAGGGGAGGAACGAAGATGGCCCGGATGAAATTCCTTTGCGACGCCGAACGGTGCATCGAGTGCAACGCCTGCGTCACCGCCTGCAAGAACGAGAACGACGTGCCGTGGGGCATCAATCGGCGCCGCGTCGTCACGATCAACGACGGCAAGCCGGGCGAACGCTCCGTCTCGATGGCGTGCATGCACTGCACCGACGCGCCTTGCGCGGCGGTGTGCCCCGTCGATTGTTTCTACACGACGGCGGATGCGGTGGTGCTGCACTCGAAGGACCTGTGCATCGGCTGCGGCTACTGTTTCTACGCCTGCCCGTTCGGCGCGCCGCAATATCCACGCGTCGGCAATTTCGGCTCGCGCGGCAAGATGGACAAATGCACCTTCTGCGCAGCTGGGCCGGAGCAGGATTCCACCGAGATCGAATACCAGAAATACGGCGCCAACCGGCTGGCCGAAGGCAAGCTGCCGCTCTGCGCGGAAATGTGTTCGACGAAATCGCTGCTTGCCGGTGACGGCGAGATCATCGCCGAGATCTACAAGGAACGGGTGACGCAGCGGGGCTATGGCTCGGGTGCATGGGGCTGGCGGACAGCCTATCGGGAGACGGTCGGAGTTTAGAGCGCCCTGCGTCCTTGCGGACGCGCGAAAGGACGCTCAGCACTTGATCGAGCATCGGGAAAAGCAGGGAGCCGGCTCTTCGGTCGGCGCGATGCTCCAGCAATTCAAGGCAGCGGGTGCCGGTTGGGCCCGCAGCGAAACAAGTTCGGGAGGACGGAGCAAATGCGGATCTGGAGCCTTGATCGATTGATTTCGCCGGTTGTCGCAGCATTCATTCTGGTTCTTGGGCTGATGGTGGCTCCTGCGTGGGCGCAGAGTACGACGGCCAACGATCCCGCCGCGCAGGCGGTGAGCGAACAGCAGCTTCTCGATGAACTCGGCAAGATCCAGGGCCGCATCACCATACCGGACCAGAAAGCCGCGACCCTGCAACAGCCTCAGGGCCGCGACTATCAGAGCTTCCAGCGGAGCACGTTGCCGTGGGTCGGCGCCATCGCCATTGTCGGCATGCTTCTTGCGATTGCGCTTTTCTTCTTCATCAGGGGCCGGGTACGGACACAAGCGGGTGAATCGGGGCAAAAGATCCTCCGGTTCAATGCGCTGGAACGGCTCATGCACTGGACGACCGCAACGGCATTCATCGTCCTTGCGATTACGGGTTTGAACCTTATCTTCGGCCGGCGTCTGGTGCTCCCGCTGATCGGACCGGAAGCATTTTCGACCTGGTCGAGCTGGGGCAAATATGCGCACCACTTCGTCTCCTGGGCGTTCATGCTCGGCGTACTGGTGATGCTGGTGGTATGGGTTTGGCACAACCTCCCGGACCGCTACGATGCGAACTGGATAAAGTCCGGTGGCGGACTTTTGGACAAATCGAACAGGACGCATCCGCCGGCAGGGCGCTTCAACACAGGGCAGAAGTTGATCTTCTGGTCTGTCGTTCTGGGCGGGATTTCATTGTCGGTTTCCGGCATCTACATGCTGTTCCCGTTCTCCTTCACCGACATCAACGGCATGCAGATGGCGCAATATGTGCATGCCATCATTGGCGTCCTCATGGTCGCGGTCATCATAGCGCATATCTATATCGGCACGCTCGGCATGGAAGGCGCCTATGAGGCCATGGGGTCCGGCACGGTGGACCTGAATTGGGCCAAGGAACACCACAGTGCCTGGGTCGAGGAGGAGCAAGCCAAGGGCAAAGTCGACGGCCGAACGCCGTCGCATGCAGCCGCCGAGCCGGCGGAATAGGTCGACCAGCCGCTCTGGCGCAAGTAAGCATCGTATCGTAGAGCAATTGCGGCACAGCCGATATCCAGCTTCGATGACGATACCCAGAAATTGGCCGCACCCTTGAGGTGCGGCCAATTTCATCGATATGATCCATTTGGGCGCAGTCGACCATCGATCGGGGCTGATATTTGCAATGTCCGGCATTGCATCTGGCGTCGTTCAAGTGCGGTTGAGCGACGGCTTCGCTGACTTGCGTGCGCACAACACGCAGTCAGCTACATCCATGCAATCCAGCACTGTGTCGCCGAAAAGTGGGACGGCTTTCGGCCCGATCTCAATCAAACCGTCAGCGTGTCCTTGTCACCGAAAGGACGTACGCCCTTAAGAGGGTATTTTCTCGCCATCGCCCGCAGAAACGTTGCCGGGATCGCCCGACCAATTCTGCCCAACGAGATTGTGGCCGGGATCGCTCACCCTTGTACTAACGGTGCTGTAGACCTGCCACGCCGGCTGTTCGGGCTGTACATTCAGAAAATAATAGCCGGAGCCAAAGGCGATTGCCCCCGTAACGACGATTCCCGACAAGATCATTCCCATATCCCCACCTCCTACTTCTTGGTGTCTGTCAAGGCATCCCGGTCGGGCTGCCATCGGTCTGGCCTCGTTTCGCCTACTCGTCGCCCGCCGGCACCGCACTCCCGGAAGGTTCGGTCGCCACGCCCGATTTCTGCTGATGCTGCAAATCCAACGCCGCCAATGCAATGAGCGGCGGCGGCATCGAGACGCCGGCCACTCTCATTTTACGAGCCATCTTCTGGCATTGCGCGGTATCGCCTGCGTCGGCAAGTTGCCGGGCCTCCTCCATGGTCAGAACGGATTCCCTGGGCGTGCTGGTAACATCGGCGGGGGGTGTGGGTGCCGACCGTGACTCTTTCTGAGGCGCGTTGGCAACCGACCCGGAATCGGCGTTGTCTTTGCCCGGCTCCGGCGCATCGGTTGCGACACCTTTCTGTCCGGTAACCGCCTGCGCAGAATTCGACCCGCTGTCACCCGAAATAGCTTTGTCGGTGGCGGTCGTGCCGGCCAAAGCCGACGAACCCTGCTGGTTTGATGCCGATTGCTGAGATTTTTCCTGTTGGCCGCCGGTCGTGGCCGGTTTCGTTGCACCGGGCGATACAGCCGCCTCTGGCGGTGATTTCATGAAAAGAAGGATTTCCTGACACAGATTGGCTGGACCACCTTGCTGCAAGGCGGGGCTCTGAACGGCAGGCGAAGCAGCCTCGGGAGACGCCGGCTGCGGTGCCGTGGTCGTCTGTGCCAGACAAGTCGAAGCCGAGAATGCGAACACTCCCGCAAGAATGATTTCTCTCATCGCTAGCTCCTTGGCTTATTGTTCAGGCAGCGATCGCAGCATTCCATGCTTAAGGTGCAGGATCATCGTGCGACATGCAAGTTCGAACCTAAATGCTTGGCACGGGCTTAAGTTCCCTTTGCCGTGCGTCGAACCATTGGATCGCGTGATGCTTCCGGTGAGCAGCCCGCTTCGACTTCGACAAGGCAAGGCTTTCGCGTGGTAGCGACCAAAGGCGGTCGCCATGGCCTCGACCGCCTACAATGCGAACGAGCCGTAGGGAAGAAAGCGGACGGGATCGCCCGGCACGATCCGGCGCGCCTCATCGGCGAGTTCGACGAGCCCGGTGGCCCAGGAAAGCCCGCTGATCCGCCCCGACCCTTCCGACCGGAAAGCCTCCGCATGGCCTTCCGGTGTCAGCCGCGCCCGCAAATACTCGCGCCGGCCCGGCAACTTGTTCTTCGCGAAAGCCGCCGGAACCGTAAAGCCCGCCGGTTCCTCCCAACCGGCGCCGGCCAGCGCCGACAGCGCCGGGCGGCCGAATATCAGGGTGCAAACGAAGGCGGCGACCGGATTTCCAGGCAGGCCGAACACCGGAACGCCCCGCCACAGACCGAGCGCCAGCGGCCGGCCCGGCTTTACGGCAATGCGCCAACTGTGCAGCGCGCCGGCTTCTTGCAACAACGCCGAGACATGATCCTCGTCCCCCGCCGATGCTCCGCCGGAGGTAAAGATCACGTCCGCTTCCGCCGCACCCCGGTCGAGCCGGGCGGCAAGCGCTGCACGGTCGTCGCCGACATGGCCAAGGTCCACCGGCACATGGTTCCACCGCCGCGCCATTGCCAAAAGCATCGGCCGATTGGCGTCATAGATGCGGCTGGCGTCCAGCATGGTATCGCCGGCGTCGGGCACGATCTCGTCCCCGGTGGACAGCACGCCCATGCGCAGCGGGCGGAAAACCGAGACCCTTGCCGCGCCGACCGCAGACAGGAGCGCGAGATCGGGAGGGCGCAGGCGATGCCCGGCCGGTAGCGCGACATCACCCGCAATCACATCCTCCCCTGCCTTGCGGGTATTGGATCGCGCCTTGATCGGACCGTTGAAGGCGACGCGCTGGGCGTCGCTCGCCGTATCCTCCTCCAGCACCACGGTGTCGACGCCTTCGGGCAGGATCGCGCCGGTCAGGATGCGGATCGTCATTCCCTCCGGCACGCGGCCCGCGAAAGGTGCACCAGCCGCCGCGCGCCCCTCGATCAGCGGCAGCGTCTGCGGCCCTTCGCCGGTGGCGGCGTGGGCGAAACCGTATCCGTCGACAGCCGAGTTCGCAGCGGGCGGATTCGAGCGGCGGGCGACTGCATCGCGCGCCAGAACACGGCCCAGCGCATCCGAAACACCCAGTTCCTCGGTGTCGACAACAGGAGACAGATTCGCCCGCAGCACGCCGAGCGCGGTGTCCACCGGGATCCAGTCGATGCCGGCCGGCAGGGCGAAGCAATCGTTCCTGAGGCGAGGCGGCACAAGCGGAGGCAGACTCATGGCGCCCCTTCGCGCAAAATCGCTTCGGCGCGCGCCATGTCCTGCGGCGTGTTGACGTTGAAAAAGGGATCGAAGGGCGATGCCGCAAACAGCGCTGTCGCGTAGCCGTGCCGGTCGGCCCACAACACGATCTTGCGCAGCCCGCCTGAAAGTTCGGCGCGCAGGTCTTCGCGCAAGACCACCGGCCACAGGCCGAAGGTGGGATGGCGGCGCGGTGCTCCCGTCTCGTCTGGCGAGGCCGCCAACGCTATGGGAACTTTCTTCTGCGCCGCAGCACTGCCAAGGCACGCGACGAGGTCGCGCGGAAGAAAAGGCGTGTCCGCCGCCGCCGTCACGATCGCATCCGCCCCGTTTTCCGCCGCCCAGTCGAGGCCCGCGAGAACGCCTGCCAGGGGTCCCGGATAATCCGGCAACGTATCGGCGATCACCGGAAGCCCGTAGCGCGAAAACCGCGTGGGGTCGCCATTGGCGTTGATCGCAAGTTCCGCGCATTGGGGGCCAAGCCGCGCGACCACATGGTCAAGCAGCCGCGCATCACCAAGGCGCAGCAAGCCCTTGTCGCCGCCACCCATTCGGGTGGCCCGGCCACCGGCCAGTATGACACCCAGGATTCTAGTCAATCAATGCGCCCTTGCGGCGATGGCGCTTCTCGTCCTCGGGTACGGTCTCGGGGTCGGCATCCCGGATCAGGCGCTCCTCTCCCGCAAGGCAGATGAAGCGCTTGCCGCGCAGGCGCCCGATCAGCGTCAGCCCCACCTGACGCGCGATCTCCACGCCCCAGGCCGTGAAGCCCGATCGGGAAGCTAGCACCGGAATGCCCATCATGGCGGTCTTGATCACCATCTCCGAGGTGAGCCGTCCGGTGGTGTAGAGTATCTTGTCTTCAGCACTCGCTTTTTCGAACAGCATCCAGCCGGCGATCTTATCCACCGCGTTGTGGCGGCCGACATCTTCCATATAGACCAGCGGCCGATCCTCTCTGCACAGCACTGTGCCATGGATCGCGCCCGCTTCGAGATAGAGGCTCGGCGTGGTATTGATCGTATGGGCAAGCGCATAGAGCCACGACGTACGGAGCGGCGCGGCGGGAAGCGTAAGCCCCTCCAGGCCCTCCATCATATCGCCGAACACCGTGCCTACGGCGCAACCGCTGGTGCGGGTCTTCTTCTTAACCTTGTCCTCGTACGTCGTGCGGCTCTCGGTCCGCACCACGACGACCTCGATATCCTCGTCATACTCAACGCCGGTAACAGTTTCAGCAGAGTCCAGCATGCCTTGATTACGCAGGAAACCTAGCGCCAGATATTCTGGATAGTCGCCGATCGTCATGGCCGTGACGATCTCCTGCGAGTTGAGGAAGATGGTGAGGGGCCGCTCTTCGACAACCGAAATCGCGACCTCTTCGCCATGATGGTCAACGCCGGTGACGGTTCGCGTCAGCCGCGGGTTTTCGATGTTCGGACCTATGATGTAATCGGCCGCCATTGGTCACCATCGGGGATGGGGTTACTTCTCGCGTAGCCGGTAAGGATGCAATAGCGGCGTCTTGTTGTCCAGCCAGACGGAGATTTCTGTTCAGCGACGGCCTCCTTCGGAGGGCGAAAACCAAGCAATCGATCTTACGATCGACATTTGGTTTGTCGGGCGCGTCTGGATTATCCTCAGGTTCACGCTGAGTCTTCGGAGTTTGCTTTTTTAGATCGGATATCCATCTCTCTCCTTCATCACAAAAATTGTCGTTGCCGTGGATTGTTCCGGCGGTCGAGTTGAATGGCAGCGTGGAGGAGAGATTTTGCATCAGGCCATCGTAAGAGTGATCTGCGCGATCGGGCTGTCGGGGCAAATGGGCCTCGAAGGGAGCTTACCGTGGGAGGGAAACAAATCGCCTGAATATAAGGCTGATGCGCCCGGTTCTTTGAATTAACAAGGGGCCATGTCTTGGCCGCGGGGCCTAAGACCATCGCTAGCGTCCCAGATTTTGCCCGCGCGGATCGGGAGCTATTCGTCTTGCGTTCCAGCATGGATCCAGAGGAGGCACTGAAGCGATTTTCAAGTCGCGTCGTTTATATCGGCGGCGGTCCACCGATTTGGGATGCTTATGCGCGCTTTGTCAGCCATTGGGATATCACCCGACTGCCCTATGACGGACTTGCTGACCGCTGGTTCGAGGCTGCCTAACGCCACACGAATAAAAGCCCGCCGCCTCAATTAAGAGACGGCGGGCTTGTTACCTGAGACGCGGCACTGTGGCGGTGGCGTAGTGAACAGCCGGTTAAGACGGCGGGCGATCATATTGCTGGCGTCGGGAATATGGTCAGGGAGCCAACTCTCTCCATCCACCGAGAAAACAGCCCCCTCCGACGCCGACGCTGCTGAGGGCGATTTTGACTGCCCAATTGAACAACCGCCCATTGCCATCCATTGTCGTGCGGTTCGCCGTCACGGTGGACAGTCTGCGCGGTGACCTTGCCGGAGATGTCCGATACAGGGCAACGGGATGCCATTCCAATCATGATCAGTCTCCAGTGAACTTTGCCCGCGCCCATTCGTTCAAACCGGGAGACGGCGAGCACCACTGCGCCTGGTCGCCATCTTTGAATTCCTTGTTTGTTTTTCAATTGAGCCACATGATCCCATTTAGCCACGGGCCTGAGGGTGGGTTATCGAACGCATGGCTTGGAACCCCTTGATCGGCCAAATGTTTCGTAATGGCGAGCTACCGACCCGCGGAGATAAACCCATGCAGAGCAAGCTCATCCATGATGCAGACGGACAGCAAACCTACGCGATCATACTTTCGACCGGCGACGAGGTGACTGCCTGCCTGACCGCATTTGCCAAGGAGGCAGGGCTACAAGCCGCAAGCTTCAAAGCAATTGGCGCCTTCAAGCGTGCAACGCTTGCCTTTTTCGATTGGGAGGCAAAAGCCTATCTGCCCATCGAGGTGAATGAACAGGTCGAAGTTGCATCTCTAACGGGTGACATTGCGATCGGGCCCGAAGGGCAGCCGGCATTGCATATCCACACAGTGCTGGGCCGCAGAGACGGCAGCGCCGTGGCCGGACACCTTCAAACCGCCGAGGTCCGCCCTACGTTGGAAGTGATCCTGACGGAATCACCAGAATACCTTCGGAAGAAACTCGACCCCAACGTCGGCCTAGCATTGATTAAGCCAAATCTCTAAGTGCAAGCCACTGACCTCCGCGTCGAATATAGACTAAGCGCCGCCAGCAGGAGACGAGAACATGAAGAAAGACCGCGACATCGAAAAGGACTATCCACTGCCTGAGTTCGTTGAAAAGCTCAGACGCCTCGCAGACGCGTTGGAGAATGGCGACCGGTTTCAGATCGATATTGGCGGCGAGCGAATCCAGGTCCCCGTGCGAGCACACTACAACATCGCGCATGAGCGCGGGGACGGCGAGGAGGAGATCGAATTTCAGATTACATGGTCCGCAAAGGAAACCTGAACCATCCGCCGCTTGTCGGTTAAAAGCACTGGTGGTTAGCTGATCGTTTTAAAGGCAAGGACGCTGCATGGCGAAACTCGGACGATTAATCCTTTGGCTGTTCATTGCGCCTGGTGACATGATCTCCGACCGCCTTGGCATATCCCAAGACGAAAATCGCAACCTTGTTCGCATGCTTATCAACTCGATCTTCTGGGTATTCATCGCCATCATCGGCCTGGCGATCTGGACCTCAGCAATGCCGGAGTTCCAATAGCACCCGAACTATCGGCCCCCGCGCTTACGCACTTCCAGCCATAGCCACGCTCCGTCGTCGTCTTGCAGCGGGCTGGTGGCTCGCTCGGCATCAATGAAGTAGCACCGTCGCGGGGAACTTTCTCTTGTTCATGAGATTGATGTTCATGGAGATCACTATGCCAGACCCAAAGAACCCGATACCAAACCCGCCCAAGGTCGATCCGGAGCACAAGCCGGCTCGCGATACCAGGGAAGATCCAGCGCCCAATCCAAACAAAGGGGTCGATCAGCAGCCTGTGAAGCAGCCCGGCTCAAATCCTGCCAACAAGCCAACTGGCGACAAGGGCGAGCTTCCCAAGACCCGTTCGAGAGAGGAAGTCGAGAAAGTGCGGCCTAATCGGAGACCATAGGTTCCTCCACCCGCTCAGGCGGCTGTATCGATTGCGCCTCAACCGTTTGACGAAACAGGAGAATTCCATGACGATACACAAGGTTGGCTATCTTATCGGCAGCCTCGCCAAGGGTTCGATCAACCGCAAACTCGCCAAGGCACTGGTGCGGCTTTCTCCGCCGGAGCTCGAAATGTCTGAGATATCCTTCAAGGATTTGCCGCTTTACAGCTACGACTATGACGCCGACTACCCGCCGGCCGGCAAGGCGTTCAAGGCGGCAATCGCGGCTGTCGATGCCGTCCTGTTCGTCACACCCGAATACAACCGCTCCATACCCGGCGGGCTGAAAAATGCGATCGACTGGGCGAGCCGTCCCTACGGCACCAATTCGTTCACGCGCAAGCCATCGGCGGTGATTGGCACGTCGCCAGGCGCAATCGGCACCGCCGTCGCCCAGCAGAACTTGCGCAGCGTGCTAGGTTTCTGCAACTCGCCCCAGATGAACGCTCCGGAAGCCTATATCCAGTTCACGCCGGGCCTCATCACCGATGACGGCGAAGTCACCAAGGACAGCACTGCCGACTTTCTTCGCACTTTCATGCAGGATTTCCATGTCTTCATAGCACGGGTTCGCTCAGTCCTTCCAAAGGACGCGTAGTGCATGCCCGTGGGTGATTTCGTACCCCAATCACGCAACGGGCAAGGGTTTTGAAATCCAGAATCGCTGATGAGTGATTGGAGCGGCGCTCCACCTCCAGGATTCGACTTCCAATATTCAAGGGAGCAGCAATGTCCAAGGCGGAACGGTACGACGCCGTTGTCATCGGCAGCGGTGAAGGTGGCAAATATCTCGCGTGGCATCTTGCTCAAGCGGGAGAGCGGACCGCGGTGGTCGAACGCCGCTGGATTGGCGGTTCCTGCCCCAACATCAACTGCCTTCCCAGCAAGAATGAAATCTGGAGCGCCGGGGTCGCCAGGATGGTTGCCCGCGCCGGAGAGTTCGGCGTGACCACCGGCCCTGTATCGATCGACATGAAGAAGGTCCTTCAGCGCAAGCGGGACATGGTCGACGACCTCGTCGCCTTTCACCTCGAGCGGTACGAGGCCACCGGGGCGGAACTTATCATGGGAGCCGCTCGTGTCGTCGAGCCGCACACCGTCGAGGTGTCACTCAACGACGGTGGGACACGACGGCTGGTCGCTGAAAAACTGTTTCTCAACCTGGGTACGCGTGCGAGCGTGCCCCCTATTCCCGGCCTCTCCGAGGCTGAACCCCTCACCAATATCGAGGCGCTCGAACTCGACCGGATCCCGGACCATCTGATCGTTCTTGGCGGCGGGTATGTGGGCCTTGAGTTCGCCCAGGCTTATCGTCGCTTCGGCAGCCACGTCACCATCGTCGAGCGTGGTTCGCGATTGGCCAAGCGCGAGGATGAGGACGTCTCCAAGGAGGTCCAGCGCATTCTGGAGGCGGAAGGCATCGAGGTACTGCTGTCTACCGAAGTTGAGCAAGTAGACGGAAGGTCCGGCGATCATCTGCATGTCCTGATCAACACCCCGGGTGGCCACAGAACGATCAAGGGTACCGATCTTCTGGTTGCCGCCGGCCGCGTCCCCAATACGCGAGGAATCGGCTTGGAAGAGGTAGGCATCGAGCTTACGGATCGCGGCTACATCCGTGTAAACGATCGGCTGGAGACAACCACGCCGAACATTTGGGCAATCGGAGAGTGTGCGGGAAGTCCGCAATTCACCCATATATCGCTCGATGATTTCCGCGTGATCCGCGACAATCTGAAGGGCGGCAACCGATCGACCAAAGATCGGATGACGCCATATTGCATGTTCATCGACCCGCCGCTTGCCCGGATAGGGATGAGCGAGGAAGAGGCGCGCGCCAAAGGAGTGAAACTGCGTGTGGCGAAGCTGCCCATAAAGGCGGTCCTGCGGACACGGACAACGTCGGAATCCGAGGGGTTCATGAAGGCGTTTGTCGATGCCGACGATCATATCCTCGGCTTCACCATGATCGGCTCGGAAGCCGGCGAGGTCATGGCTGTCGTGCAGACGGCTATGCTCGCTGGGCTTCCCTACATGGCACTCCGAGATGCCATCCTAACGCACCCGACAATGGCGGAAGGCTTGAACGCGCTGTTTGGCAATATTTCAACCAAGAGCGGTTGATGACGTCCGCTCCATCTGGCGTGATCCGCGATCCGCCCCTGCGCTAGAGCTGCAACTGGTCTCGCTATTTTGCCTGCATCAGCCCGAGCAATAAGATGCGCTCCTGATCTCGGCATTTAATGCAGAAACAGACGTAGAAAGCGTCCATCGAAAAAGTCCGCTTCGTTAGTCCTACGTTACTTGCCGCCTCACGAGCCGCGGGGCGCAAGCTTCGCCACCATCACAAAGAACACTGGGACGAAGAAGATACCCAGAGCCGTCGCCGCGATCATGCCACCCAGAACGCTGATGCCGATGGCGTTCTGAGCACCCGATCCGGCACCGGTCGAGATGGCCAGCGGCAAGACGCCGAGCGTGAAAGCGAGGGACGTCATGATAATAGGACGCAACCTGAGACGTGCGGCCTCTCCAACGGCCTCGATCACGCTCTTGCCCTGCGCCCGCAAATCTTTGGCGAACTCAACAATCAAGATGGCGTTTTTCGCGGCGAGGCCCATGGTGGTGAGCATTCCGACCTTGAAGTAGACGTCATTGTCCTGGTCGAACAGCCATGTCGCAAGTACGGCGCCGAAAATCCCGACTGGAATAGCCAGAATGACCGAAAACGGGATCGACCAGCTTTCATAGAGCGCGGCCAGGCACAGGAACACGACGAGGATCGAGATGGCGTAAAGCAGGACGGCCTGAGAACCTGCGAGGCGCTCCTGATAGGACAGTCCGGTCCAGTCGGAACCATAGCCGCCGGGCAGATTGGCGACCAGCCCCTCCATTTCGCTCATTACGTCGCCGGAGCTTGCACCTGCTGCTGCCGTTCCCTGCATCGAGATTGCCGCCGTGCCGTTGAAGCGGGCGAGCGACGGCGACCCTTGCGTCCACTTGGTCGTCGCGAACGCCGAGAAAGGCACCATCTCTCCGGCCGAATTCCTGGCGTACCAGCCATTGAGATCGTCGGGCTGCATACGGTAGGGGGCATCAGCCTGCACATAGACAGATTTGATCTCTCCGTTCTGGATGAAGTCGTTGACGTAGCTTCCAGCGAAGACGGTTCCGATCAGCGCGTTTGCGCCCGCGAGATCGACGCCCAGCGCGCCCGCCTTTTCCTGATCGATATTGATTTCAAGCTGGCTCTCCAGCGTTTTGGTGTTGCCGCGCACATTGTCGATGTTCGGGCTTTTCCCGGCCTCGTCGGCAAGTTGGTTGCTTGCCGCCATCAGTGCGACGCGGCCTTGGTTTCCCGTATCTGCCAGATACATGGAGAAGCCGTCCGACTGGCCGAGTCCACGGATGGCCGGAGGCGCCAGCACATACACCTGCGCATCGCGGATCTGACGGAAGTAGGCCGTGGCGCGTTGCGCGACAGCGGCGGCGGACAGCCGCGGATCGGTGCGCTGGTCGAAGTCTTTCAGCCGCACAAACGCCGAGGCCGCATTTTCGCCGCCACCACCATAGCCAAAACCGAGGTTGGTAAAGACACTTTGAACCGCGTCACCTTCGTGCCGGAGATAATAGTTCTCGACGATGTCGATGACGGCTTGCGTCCGTGCCGCATTGGCGCCTGAGGGCAGCGAAATCTGGGTGGTCAGAACGCCCTGATCCTCGACAGGCACAAAGGATTCCGGCAGTTGTGTGTAAAGATAATAGGCGCCGGCGAGGATAACGACGAACAGGATGAGCATGCGAAATGGACGCAACACCAGATAGGTGACAGAACGGACGTAACCATTGGTCGTGCTGGCGAAGCCGCGATTGAACCAGCCGAACCACTTCGATCTGCCGGCGCCATGCCCTGTCGGCTTCAGCATGAGCGCGCAGAGCGCAGGCGTAAGGATGACGGCCGTCAGTACGGAGAGGACCATGGCGGTCGCGATAGTGACCGAGAATTGCCGGTAGATGACGCCGACGGAGCCGGAGAAGAAGGCCATGGAATGAACACGGCGGTGAGCACAAGCGCGATGCCGATCAGCGCACCGGTGATCTCGCCCATCGATTTCTGGGTCGCCTCGCGCGCAGGCAGACCTTCGTCGGTCATGATGCGCTCGACGTTCTCGACAACGACGATGGCGTCGTCCACCAGAAGGCCAATGGCAAGGACCATCGCGAACATGGTCAGCATGTTGATGGAATAGCCAAGCACGGCCAGCATGCCGAAGGTGCCGAGCAGGACCACCGGTACGGCGATCATGGGGATCAGCGTCGCGCGCCAGTTCTGCAGGAATAAAAGCAGCACCAGAAATACAAGTACGATGGCCTCGATCAGTGTCGCCACCACCTTCTCGATCGACAGCCTGACGAAGGGTGTCGTTTCGTAGGAGTAGGCGATCTCCACGCCGGGCGGCAGAATATTGGCCAGCCGGTCGAACTCGGCATGAACAGCGTTGGCGGTCGTGATCGCGTTGGCGCCGCTTGCCAGTTGCACGCCGAAGCCGGCGGCCGGCAGCCCGTTGAAGGTGGAGGTCCGCCCATAGGAGTTAAGACCGAGTTCGACGCGGGCTACGTCACGCAGTCGCACGGTAGATCCATCCTGGGCGAATTTCAGGATGATGGCTCCGAATTCGTCGGCCGTCTTCAATTGGCTCTGGGCGGTGATGTTGGCCTTCAATTGCTGGCCTGGCACGGTCGGCGAGGCACCGATGGCGCCCGCCGTAACCTGGACATTCTGGACCTTGATGGCGGCGGTGACGTCGTTAGGGGTTAGCTGAAATTGCTGCAGTGCCAGCGGGTCGAGCCAGATGCGCATGGCGTAGCCGGTCCCGAAAGCCTGCAGACCGCCGACACCTTCGACACGTTCGATGATGTCTTCGATCTGGTTCGACATGATGTCGGAGAGTTCGAAGGTGGTGTATTTCCGATCGGTCGAAATGATGTTGCCGATCATCAATATTTCCGAGGAGGAACGCGACACGCGCACGCCTTCGCGCTGGACGGATTCCGGAAGCCGCCGAAGCACGGGGGAAAGCTTGTTTTGGACATCGACCTGAACGATGTCGGCATCGACTGAATTTCCGAAGGTCAGCGTTACCGAAGCCGATCCGGTGCTGGAGGACGATTCCATGTACAGCAGGTCGTCGAGCCCGGTCATGGCTGATTCAATCTCCGCAGTCACGGAGTTCTCGACCGCTTCTGCGGTGGCGCCGGGATAGGATGCGCTGACGCGAACCGTCGTCGGCGCGATCTCGGGATACTGCGAGATCGGCAGCGAATAGATGCCCATGACGCCAGCGAGCATCGTCGCTATCGCAAGTACGATCGCGAAAATCGGGCGGGCGATGAAGAAATTCGCGAGCGAGGCCCTGGGCGCCGATGCCGAAGGCCCGGATTGGGCGGTCATGCTCATTGTGGCGCGCTCTTCGCTGGCGCCTTGGCGTCGGCGTTTCCGGGATTGCCGATCGTTTGCTTGACGACGCCGTCCTTATCGATTGTGACGTCGACCGGCGTGACAGCCTTTCCATCCGAAATCATCTGAAGACCGTCGACGATCAGTCTGTCACCGTCGGCGACACCTGCCGTGACAAGCCAGTCATTGCCGACTGCGCGCCCCGCCGTGAGTATTCTCATCTTGGCCTTGTTGTCATCGGTCACGAAGTATGCCGTGGCCTTTCCAGCTTCGTTGCGGGTGACGGCGCGTTGCGGAACCAGAAACGCGCCGGGCGTGCTGCCAATGGCGACGGTGGCGCGCACGAACATGCCGGGCCTGAGGATGCGGTGAGGATTGGCAAAGACCGCGCGCAACGAGAAACTGCCCGTCGTCTGGCTGACGACGAGTTCCGCCAGCGAGAGCTTTCCGGTCTCGCTGTAGGTAGAACCGTCTTCCAGGACAAGCGTCACCTTGGGCGGGCCTTGCTCATCCCTGCCGATCGTGCCTGCCTGCGCTTGCGCACGAAGCCTCAAAAGGTTGGCGCTGCTGTCGACCAGATCGACATTGACCGGATCGATCTGGCGGATCGTCGCAAGCGCGTCCGTCTGGTTTGCCGTGACCAGCGATCCAACGCTGACCGCGGAAGTTCCGATCCTGCCGGGGATCGGGGCCTTGATGACGGTATTGTCGACATTGATCTGCGCCGTCTCGACCGCCGCTTGAGCGGACGCAACATTGGCCTTCGCCTGGAGAAGTTCTGCCCTGGCGTCGTCAAGGCTCTGAGCGCTGGCCGTCCTGGACGTCACCAGTTGTTCTGTTCGGTCGAATTTGGCCTGCGCGCCGGCCTGAGCCGCTTGTGCTCCCTGCAAAGCGGCGGCGGCGGCGTCATGTGCGGCCTTGAATTTCGCGGCATCCAGTTCGTAGAGGACGTCGCCTTCCTTGACCTCGGAACCTTCCTTGAAGACCTGCTTTCTCACGATCCCGTCTACCTGTGGGCGGATCTCGGCGGTTGCAGAGGCCAGGACGCGGCCGGGAAGCTCGCTGGTGAGCTTTACGGACTGGCTGGTGAGTGTCACCACGCCAACCTCAACGGAACTGTCCGTGCTTGTTGCAGATCGACTCGATGTCGTGTCGTCGCATCCCGTGAGAGCGAGCGCCAAGACGATCAGGCTGCCCGCGAAAAGTGCTGGATTCGTCATTCGGCGCGATTCCAATGCAGCGTTTGCCCCCGCCTCAACAAACAGGCCAGCGCAAAATTGCCAAGCTAATTCTGATATCGTGTGAAGCGGACAACAACAATCGGACGATCAAAGCCTCGATAGAGGCAGGACGGCAGGTTCAAAGGCGCGGCGTCTTTCGATGGCGTGGCATGGGAGGCTAGCCCCCGGTTGAACAGCGTATAGGACAGGATGGCGAAGATTTTGTAGGTTCCGAGCATCAGGTTGGTTGGCATCAGCAGCAGGATCAAGGCTCCCACGATTAACGCTTACCCTGCAAGGGCTCGAGTTCGATGAGGTCCCCGACCAGTACTTTCTGGAGAAGCCTGGTTCAGCTTTGACTATTGGCGCTGTCGCAGGCATCAGCCGCGATCACTCTGTCCGGCATCGAGATGGTCCACATGATGCGCAAGCGACAGGCGCGAGATACGCCTTCAATCCGAATCCTTCCCTGGCCGAACAGTTCGCAATTCTTGCCGCATAAATGGCCTCGGATCAGGCCTCTTGCGCTTCCAGTAAGCCGTTGCAACAAAACCCTCTTTTTCAACCAGTCGCTTTGTCGCACATGCGATGATCCCGGAACACTACGCCCCGCACTTCTAGTCGCCAGCGCCCTCTCCCAGCATTTAGGGACAAGCTAACCATTGCCACGTGAAATCGTAATTTTCCGAACCCTGCCCCTCCAGTAAACCAGCGATCAGAACCTCCGTCGCATCCGAGAGCCTCCCGGATAGCCAGAAAAGGACGCAGAAATGGCAGTTGAAAAGATAGACACCCTCGTTGTTGGCGCGGGCCAGGCGGGGGTGGCTATGAGCGAGCACTTGAGCAACTGCGGCGTGCCTCATCTTGTTCTTGAGCGGAACCGCATCGCCGAACGCTGGCGCTCGGAGCGATGGGATTCGCTGGTCGCCAACGGCCCCGCCTGGCACGACCGCTTTCCGGGCATGGAGTTTCCGGGTGCCGGTCCCGACGCCTTTGTCGCCAAGGACAAGGTCGCGGACTATTTTGTCGCCTATGCCGACATGATCGCCGCGCCCATTCGCTGCAGCGTCGAGGTGAAGTCGGTGGAGCGCCATGTCGGCCGGCCCGGCTTCCGTGTCGAAACCTCGGAAGGCGTCATTGAGGCCAACAATGTGGTTGCCGCCACCGGCCCTTTCCAGCGCCCTATCGTCCCGGCCGTCATTCCCGAAGATGCAGGCCTGCTGCAGATTCATTCCAGCGCCTATCGCAATCCCGGCCAGATGCCGGAGGGCGCGGTGCTGGTGATCGGCGCGGGTTCGTCGGGCGTGCAGATCGCGGATGAACTGCTGCGTTCGGGCAAGCGCGTCTATCTGTCGGTCGGCCCGCACGACCGCCCTCCCCGCGCCTATCGCGAGCGTGACTTCTGCTGGTGGCTCGGTGTTCTCGGCAAGTGGGACGCCGTAGCCCCGACGCCCGGCACGGAACATGTCACCATCGCGGTCAGCGGCGCGCGCGGCGGCAGCACGATCGATTTCCGGCGTCTCGCCAATCAGGGCATGACGCTGGTCGGCCGCACCGAAGCCTACAAGGACGGCGCTCTGGTCTTCGCACCCGACCTCCGCGACAATATCGGGCGCGGTGATGCCAATTACATGTCGCTGCTGGACGAGGCCGACGCCTATATCGCCCGCAACGGCCTCGACCTTCCGGAAGAGCCCGAGGCGCGCAAGGTCGAACCGGACGCGCCGTGCGTGGCCGATCCCATTCTCGACCTGAACCTGGCCGAGGCCGGCATCACCTCCGTCATATGGGCGACGGGATTCAGCGCCGATTACAGCTGGCTGAAGCTGGATGTGCTCGATGAAAAGGGAAAACCGAAGCACCAGCGCGGTGTCTCGGCCGAACGCGGCATCTATTTCCTGGGCCTGCCGTGGCAATCGCGCAGGGGTTCCAGCTTCATCTGGGGTGTCTGGCACGACGCAAGGCACGTCGCGGACCACATTGCCACCCAGCGCAAATATCTGGAATATCATGTGGCCGCACACCGCGAGCCCCAGGAGGCGTAGCGAACGGCAATCGGCTGGCGTGGGCGTATGATTGCCCACGCCCCAATCTGAAAAACACCCTGCGCGGGCCTCTAAATCCTGATTAGGAACGTCCTTAGCAAGGATGAGAAAGACACTTCTTTCGAAGCTTGCCCACGCCGTGAATATTTACCGAGAAGCGCGGGTCCGCTGAGGACTTCGAGCCCGACCTGATGGAGACCTAGATGGCGCATACCCGAATTCGCAAATTCAACACCAAGGACACCTATCCCGAGCAGAAGCTCGACAACGATCTGTGTCAGGCGGTTGTCACGCAGGGCGGCAAGACCATCTATCTGCGCGGCCAGTGCCCGCAGGATCTCGACACCGCCAAGAACATCGACAGCCACGACCCGGTCGAGCAGACCCACAAGGTCATGCAGAATATCAAGCAGCTCATCGAAGAGTGCGGCGGCACCATGGAGCATCTGGTGAAGGTGGTGGTCTATGTCACCGACGTCCGCCATCGCGAAGCGGTCTACCGGACCATGGGCGAATATATCAAGGGCGTGCATCCGGTTTCGACCGGCCTGGTCGTCTCCGCTCTGGCGCGACCGGACTGGCTGGTCGAGATCGACGGCACCGCCGTCATTCCGGACTGAGCGCCATGACCTTCTCCGTTGTCGCGCGCTGCGCGAAAACAGGCATGTTCGGGGTCGCGGTGTCGTCTTCGTCGCCCGCCGTTGCGGCGCGTTGCGCCTATGCGCAGGCCGGCGTCGGCGCGGTCGCCAGCCAGAACATCACCGATCCGACGCTCGGCACGCGCGGGCTCGAACTGATGGCGCGCGGAGCATCCGCTACCGAAACGATCGCCATCTTGAAGCGGACCGGCACTCATATCGACTACCGGCAGGTTCTGGCCGTCGATGCGAACGGCATCACCGCCATCCATTCCGGCCCCAGGGCGCTCGGCACCTGGTCCGAAGCGCGGGCAACCGACGTTGCCTGTGGCGGCAATCTCCTGGCCAATGACGGCGTGCCGCAGGCGATGGTCAACGCTTTCCTCGCCTCAGAAGGGCACCTCGGCGACCGCATCATCGCGACGATGCGGGCAGCCTTGAGGGCCGGCGGCGAGGCCGGGCCGGTTCGTTCGGCCGGCATGAAGCTGGTGCGCGATGTCGCCTGGCCGGTGGCCGATTTGCGCTGCGACTGGACCGAAGCCTGTCCGATCGAGGAACTGGCCGCGCTGTGGGACCTCTACAAGCCCCAGCTCGACGCCTATGTGACACGCGCCCTCGATCCGTCCGAAGCCCCGAGCTACGGCGTTCCGGGCGACGAATAACCGACCACGGCAGGAGCCCGCGATGACCGAACTCAGCAACAAGGACTGGATCGCCAAGGCGGCGGCGCTCCGTTTTCGCGACAAGGCGTTCATCGACGGCAACACAGTGCCGGCGCGCTCCGGCCGGACCTTTGCCACCGTCAACCCCGCGACCGGGGAAACGCTGGCCCAGATCGCCTCCTGCGGCGAAGAGGATATCGACATTGCCGTCGCGGCGGCGCGGCGCAGCTTCGAATCCGGCGTCTGGTCGCGCTCCAGCCCGGCGCACCGCAAGGAAGTGCTGTTGCGGCTGGCCAATCTGCTGCGGGAAAACCTGCACGAACTTGCCCTGCTCGAATCGCTTGACATGGGCAAGCTGGTCAACGATGCCGCCACGGTCGATGTGCCCGGAGCGGCCGCCATCTTCCAGTGGTATGGCGAGGCCATCGACAAGGTCTATGACGAAGTGGCGCCGTCCGCCGAAGGCGACCTCGTTCTGGTGCGGCGCGAGCCGCTCGGCGTTGTCGGCGCGGTGGTGCCGTGGAATTTCCCGCTCGACATGGCGACATGGAAATGCGCCCCCGCACTGGCGGCCGGCAATTCGGTCGTCCTGAAGCCGGCCGAACAGTCGCCGCTCTCGGCATTGCGCCTGGCGGAACTGGCGATGGAAGCGGGCCTGCCCGCCGGCGTGCTCAACGTGGTTCCCGGCCTCGGCGAAACGGCGGGGCAAGCACTCGGGCGTCATATGGACGTGGATTGCCTTGCCTTCACCGGCTCGACCGCCGTCGGCAAGCTGTTCCTGCAATATTCCGGCCAGTCGAACATGAAGCAGGTCTGGCTGGAGACGGGCGGCAAGAGCCCTAACCTCGTGTTTGCCGACTGTTCCGATCTCGATGCCGCCGCCGACATGGCCGCCTTCGGCATCTTCTTCAACCAGGGCGAAGTCTGCTCGGCCAATTCGCGCCTGCTCGTGCAGCGCGATATCAAGGATGCGCTGGTGGAAAAGCTCGTCGCGCGCGCAGCAGTGATGCAGCCGGGAGACCCGCTCGACCCGGCCTCGAAGATGGGCGCAATGGTCGATGCCAACCATGCGGCCAATGTCATGCGCTTCATTGAGGCGGGCAAGAAATCGGCGCGGCTTGTCGCCGGCGGCGAACTGGTCAGCGTCGACGGGCGTGGCAGCTTCGTGCAACCGACCATATTCGACAATGTCTCGCATAGTGATCCGCTGTCACGCGACGAAATCTTCGGGCCTGTCCTGTCGATCATTCCGTTCGATGACGAGGAAGAAGCGGTCCGTATCGCCAATGACAGCATTTACGGGCTGGCGGCATCGCTGTGGACAAACGACCTGTCGCGGGCGCTGCGCATTTCCGGCCGGCTGCGCGTCGGCACGGTTTCGGTCAACACAGTCGATGCCTTAAGCCCGATGACGCCGTTCGGCGGTTTCAAGCAGTCCGGCTTCGGTCGCGACCTGTCGCTGCATGCGTTCGACAAATATACCGCGCTCAAAACGACCTGGATCAAGTACTGAGCGGTACGTAGGCTTGATCTAAACGTTCAAACGGGTGACATAGCTGTCCATGCCCCTACGCTTTACGCTCAGACAGCTTGAATATTTCGTTGCCGTGGGCGAAGCCGGCTCCATTGCCAAGGCCGCCGAACTGGTCAACGTATCGCCGCCGTCGATTTCGGCCTCCATCGCACAATTGGAAGCCGAATTCGGCGTGCAGCTTTTCGTACGCAAGCATTCGCACGGCCTCTCGCTCACCTCCGGCGGCCGGGTCTTTCTGAAAGAAGCCTCGCGCTTCCTCAACAGCGCCGATGCGCTGCACGACATTGCCGGCGACCTCGCCGAGAAGGTGCGCGGGCCGCTGGCCATCGGTTGCCTATCGACCTTCGCGCAAATCATGCTGCCGTCGCTGCGCATGAAGTTCGAACGTGCTTGCCCCGACGTGCGGGTCAGGCAATTCGAGCGCAATCAAAGCCAGTTGCTGGAAATGCTCCAGCGCGGCGAGATCGATGTCGCGCTGACCTATGATCTGGAACTCTCGCAGGACCTGACCTTCGAGCCGCTGATTCTCGTTCCGGCCTATGTGATGCTACCGCACGACCATAAATTTGCCGGCAAGGCGGTGATTACGCCCGAGGAACTGGCAGACGAGCCCATGGTCCTGCTCGACCTGCCGTTCAGCCGGGAATATTTCCTGTCGGCGTTCCACCAGCGCGGCATCCGGCCCAATATCGCCGAGCGGACAGCCGATATCGCGGTCATGCGCACCATGGTGGCGAACGGTTTCGGCTACGGCATTGCCAATATGCGGCCGCTCAACACGCTGGCCCCTGATGGCAAGCCGATGGCCTTCGTTCCCCTGGCCGGCGACCTGCGCCCACTCACCCTTGGGGTGGCGTTGCCGCAGGCCGAGCATCGAACGCAGACGGTGCAGGCTTTCATCGAACATTGCCAGCGTTTTGTCGTCGAGCAAGGTGTCTTCGGCACCGAACGCGTGGCGGAATAGACGTCACAGCGCCAGCGGCGCAACTTCGGTCAGTCGGTTCAGCAGCTTTTCCAACATCTCGTCGCAACGGCGCAGCTGTTCGATGCTGACGAATTCATCCGGCTTGTGCCCCTGCGCCATCGAGCCCGGCCCGCAGACCACCGTCGGCGTGCCGATATCACGGCTGAACAGCCCGCCTTCCGTGCCGAACGCAACCTTGATCGTGCCGTTTGCTCCGATCAGCGATTTGACGAAGGCGACCGCCTGCGAGGCGGCGGGCGTGTCGAGACCCGGATAGGTATTGAAAATCTCGATATCGATCGCCGCCTCCGGCGCGGTGGAGGCGGCCTGCACCGCGATGCGCGCGGCCTCGCCTTTGAGCCGGTCGAGGATTTCGTCGGGATTGTCGGCCGCGATGTTGCGGATTTCGAAATCGATCTGGCACAGATTGGGAACAATGTTCAGCGCCACGCCGGCATTGAACTTGCCGACATGAACGGTCGTATAGGGAATGTCGTAGTCGCCGTCGCGCGCGCCGTCCTTGGCCAGTCTGTCCTGCTCGGCGCGTAGGGCAGCGACGAAATCGCACCCCAGATGAATGGCGTTGAGCGCCAATGGCGCCAGCGCGGAATGGCCCTCGCGGCCCTTGCAGAAGGCGCGGGCGCCGATCTTGCCCTTGTGGCCGGTTGCGACCTGCATGCCGGTCGGTTCGCCGACGATGCCCAACAAAGGCTGATGCGGCGCGGCGCGCAGCATCTCGACCAGGCTTCGCACGCCGATGCAGCCGATCTCCTCGTCATAGGAAAGCGCAAGGTGCAGGGGCGTCTTCAACGGCATCGTTGATGCCGCGACACAGGTCCTGATCGCGCAGGCGACAAAACCCTTCATGTCGGCAGCACCTCGTCCGTAAAGCTTGCCGTCGCGCTCGGTCATCGCGAAAGGCGGCAGCGTCCAGTCCTGGCCATCAACCGGCACCACGTCGGTGTGGCCTGACAGCATGATGCCGGGGATGCCGGCCGGGCCGACGGTGGCAAAGAGGTTGGCCTTGTGGCCATCGTCGCTGCGGATGATCTGGCATTCTATGCCGTGCGCTCCCAGAAGTTCCGTCACATAATCGATGAGGCCGAGATTTGAGTCCCGGCTCACGGTTGGGAACGCGATCAGCTTTTCAAGGATTTCTATGCTGTCCATTACAAAATTCGCCTCATTACTTTGCCGCTTGATAGCACCCTATGCCGACTGCATTGAAGTTTCATTTGGCTCAGCCCTGCATCGGCCATTGCGAATTTACGAGGCCGGTTAGGCAGTTCCTAATCGGTGAAGAAGAAATCAGTAATTTTCCAACTTGCGCTTAGACTTAAGACTGACGGACGGCCCATCGCTGCAACGGGATGCGGTCGTCGGAGGGGACTTAGATGCGCGATCCACGTTACGACATCCTGTTCGAGCCGATGAAGATCGGTCCGGTGACGGCCAAGAACCGCTTCTATCAGGTGCCGCATTGCAATGGCGGCGGCTATCGCGACCCCTCCGCGGCTGCCGAAATGCGCCGCGTCAAGTCGGAAGGCGGCTGGGGTGTCATCTTCACCGAGCAGACCGAGATGCACCACACCTCGGAGATCACGCCCTTCATCGAACTCCGGCTGTGGGACGACGCCGATATTCCGATGCTGGCCAAGATGGCCAAGGGCATGCGCGAGTATGGTGCGCTGGCCGGCGTTCAGCTTGCCTATTCCGGCATCAACGGACCCAATCTCTACACCAAGGAAGTGCCGCGCGGGCCGTCCGCGCTGCCGATCCGCACATTCACCAACGACCCGGTGCAGGCGCGCGCCATGGACAAGCAGGACATACGCGACCTGCGCCGCTGGCACCGCAACGCCTTCAAGCGCGCCAAGCAGGCGGGCTTCGACCTCGTCTGCCTGTACGGCGCGCATGGCTTCGGCATCATCCAGCATTTCCTATCGACCGCCACCAACCAGCGCACCGATGAATATGGCGGCTCGCTGGAAAACCGCTCGCGGCTGATGCGCGAACTGATCGAGGAAGGGCGCGACGCCATCGGCGACACCTGCGGCCTGACGCTGCGGCTGTCGTTGGACGAAATGATCGGCGAACTCGGCTTCGCCAATTCGGAAGTGCGCGACATGATCGAGATGCACGCCGACCTGCCCGATCTCTGGGATCTTGCCCATGGCGCATGGGAGGACTGCTCCGGGCCGTCGCGCTTCAAGGAAGAGGCCGCGCAGGAAAGCCTTGTCGCCGGCATCAAGAAGCTGACCTCGAAGCCGGTCGTCGGCGTCGGCCGCTTCACCTCGCCCGACGTGATGGTGAAGATGATCAAGTCCGGCACGCTCGACTTCATCGGCTGCGCCAGACCCTCGATTGCCGACCCGTTCCTGCCCCGGAAAATCGAGGAAGGCCGCATCGAGGACATCCGCGAATGCATCGGTTGCAACATCTGCATCACCGGCGACATGACCATGTCGATCTCGCGCTGCACGCAGAACCCGACCTTCATGGAGGAATGGCGCAAGGGCTGGCACCCGGAGCGGATGCAGGCCAAGGGTGAAAGCGAGAGCATACTGATCGTCGGCGCCGGCCCTGCCGGGCTGGAGGCGGCACGGGCTCTTGGCGCACGCGGTTACAAAGTAGCGCTTGCCGAGGCGGGAACCGAGCTTGGCGGACGCGTGGCGCGCGAATGCCGCCTGCCGGGGCTTTCCGCATGGGGGCGCGTGCGCGATTACCGCCAGTATCAGATCAGCCAGATGCCCAATGTCGATATCTATTTCGACAGCCGGCTCTCCGCCGACGACATCCTTGGCTTCGGCTTCGACAATGTGGCGATCGCCACCGGCTCGACCTGGCGGCGTGACGGCGTGGCGCGCGCCCATGTCGTGTCGATGCCGATGGATGCGGCGATGCCGATCTACACGCCGGACGATCTGATGGCGGGCAAAGTGCCGACCGGCAATGTCGTCCTGTTCGACGACGACCATTATTACATGGGCGGCGTGCTGGCCGAACTGATGGTCAGGCAGGGGGTGAAGGTGACGCTGGTGACGCCGTCCGCCTATGTGTCGGACTGGACCCGCAACACGCTCGAGCAAGCCACCATCCACCGCCACCTCATCGAAATAGGCGTCGAAATCGTGCTCAATCGAGCCGTCACCCGCATCGAGGCGACCGGCGTAACGACCGCCTGCAGCTATACCGGCATGGAGCAGAACATGGCCGCCGATGCGGTCGTGCTGGTGACCTCGCGCGACCAGGACGATGGCGTATGGCGGGACCTCAAGGCCCGCAAGGACGAGTGGCTGGACAATGGCATCCGCTCGATCAAAGTGATCGGCGATGCGGAAGCCCCTGGCCCGATCGCCTGGGCGACCTATGCCGGCCATCGCTTCGCACGCGAACTAGACGCGCCGGATATCGGCGATGCCCTGCCCTTCCGGCGTGAAGTGACGGCGCTGGCGGCGGATTAAGCGAAGCCACCGGCTTCGGGCGCGGCGTCGATGCGCCTTACGCGTTGAGGATCATATCCGAGGCGCGTTGGCCGATCATCATGCTGGGCGCGTTGGTGTTGCCGCCGATCAGGGTCGGCATGACGGAGGCATCCGCAACACGCAGGCCATCAATGCCGCGCACCTTCAAGGTGCCGGGATCGACGACGGCCATGCCGTCCGTGCCCATCTTGCAGGTGCCGACAGGGTGATAGACCGTCAGCGCCTCGGCCCGCAGATAGGCAAGAATTTCATCGTCGCTGCGAACATCCTTGCCCGGAAGCATTTCCACGCCGCGAACCCCGTCATATTCGGGCGAGGCAAAGATTTTTCGCGCGATCTTGATGCCTTCGACCAGCACCTTGGCATCGTGCGCGTCGGAGAAGAAGCGATGATCGATCAACACATCCCGGCGCGCGTCTTGCGACAGCCGGATTTCGCCGACGCTTTTCGGCCGCAGCACGCAGGTGTGAATCGCATAACCATGGCCGTATTCGATCAGCCTGCCGCGATGGCTGCGATAGCCTGGCACGAAGTGAAATTGGATATCCGGCACGCCATCGGCATATTTCGTTTTGGCGAAGCCGCCCGCCTCGACGTAGTTCGTCGTCAGCATTCCCTTGCGGCGCATGAAATACTGGAAGGGTGCGGCCACCATGCTCGACAGATTGGGCGCTGACAGGCCGAGCGTCTTGTTGCTCGACGAGCGCACGGTGATCATGCCGTCAACATGATCCTGCAGGTTCTTGCCCACGCCCGGAAGATCGAGAACCGGCTCGATCCCGATCTGCCGCAATTCGGTGGCCGGGCCGATACCGGAACTCATCAGGATTTTGGGCGAGGCGATGCTGCCTGCCGAAAGCACGATTTCCGCCGAGGCGGCAAGCGTCCTTGTCCGGCCGTTCTCTCGCACGCGCACGCCTATCGCTCTGCCGGCGGTCACGACGAGATCGATCACTTCGCATTTGCTGAGGACTGTAAGGTTGGCGCGGTTCAGGTTTCGGATGAAGGCGGTATAGCTGCTGAAGCGCTGACCGCGATCCTGCGTGACATTGTAGATGCCAAGACCGAACTGGCTACCGGCATTGAAATCCTTGTTCGGCGGAAGACCGGCGTTGCCGCCAGCCTTGATGAACATCGTCGACAACACATTCGGATCGCGCGGGTTGTCGACCAGCAGTTCGCCGCTCGTCCCGTGATAGCGCGGGTCCTGCCCGAGCAGATTGCGTTCAAGCTTTTTGAATACGGGCAGCACGTCATTATACGCCCAGCCAGCGCAACCGAGTTCGGCCCATTCGTCATAGTCGCGCGCAGCACCTCGAATGTAGATCATCGAATTGATCGACGTCGAACCACCGAGCGCCTTGCCGCGGTTGACGGGTAGCCTGCGATTGTTGAGGTGGGGCTGCGGAACGCCGACATGGCAATAGTCGAAATTCGGGTTGCCATAGAGCGAGAGGATGCCGGCCGGCACTTTTACACGCAGGCTGTTGTCGCTGCCGCCGCCTTCGATCAGGCACACCCTGTTGGACGGGTTCCCACTCAGGCGGTTGGCCACGACGCAGCCGGCCGAGCCGGCTCCGACGACGATATAGTCATAGCTATCGTGCGGCATGGTCATTTCTGCAAAAAAGAGACAAAAATGGCCGAGATGCGTACATCCCGGCCAAGAGAGTTTTTCTACTGGAGGAGCTGCGTCCAGACCTTGGTGACGAGTTCCTGCGCCGCCGGCGAACAGGCTTCGCCCATCTTGACCGGCACGGTCGGGAACAGTTCCGGCGCATTTTCCTTGTTGTAGAGCGCCTTGCTCTCGTCGATCTTCATCGGCGAGGAGTGGCCGTAGTAGTTGTACTGCTCCGTGGCGTTTTCCAGCTCGGCCATGAAGTTGATGAACTTCTTGGCGTTTTCGACGTTGGGGGCACCCTTCGCCACGGCGTAGGAATCCAGCCAGCCGACAAGGCCTTCCTTCGGCATGGCGTATTCGACATTGGCCTTATCGTTGCGGCGCACGCGCATCGTGTTGCCGTCCCACCAGAAATGCATCGCGACTTCGCCGCTGCCAATGCGGTTTTCGATGTTGTCGCTGGAATAGACCGCGACATGGGGTTTTTGCGCCAGCAGCAGATCAAGCACCTGCTTCATCTTCTGCGGGTCCTCGCTACAATATTCGATGCCGAGATAATTCTGCGCCGCAGGGATCACCTCGTCGGCCTGCGCCAGGCTGGCGATCTTTCCCTGCAATTCCGCCGGGGGCTCGAAATAGGTCTTCCAGCTATCGACCGGTCCCTTGTAGAGATCGCGGTTGACCGTATAGCCGGCATTGCCGAAGGCGAGCGGGACGGAATAGTTGCCGGTCGGATCCCACCAAGGCTTCTGCCATTCCGGCAGGATCTGCTGGAAGGCCGGCATCTCGCTCGCGCCGATGTCCTCAAGCAGGCCGCTGTCGACCATGATCTTCACGAAATGCTGGGACGGCGTGACGATATCGTAGCCGGACGACCCTGCCTGCAGCTTGGTCAGCAGGTCTTCGTTGGACGAAAAGGCATCGACCGTGACCTTGATGCCGCTTTCCTTCTCGAACTTGGCAACCACATCCGGCGCGATGGAATCGGCCCATGCGTAGATCGATAAGTTGCCATCGGCGTTTGCTGACACGGTCAAGGCAAGACCGATTGCGCACGCGCCGGCTAGTGCCTGCATGCGGTTTTTTATCGTCATAACATTCCCCTCCACGTTCATTGTCGGATGCGACGATAGCAAACGGCTACGGAGGATAAATTCAATTCACCCGATGTGCTGATTAGGAAAAGCCGACCCCTACGCGAACTCGACGGTGTCGCAGTCAGAGATACAGGCTCTTTGCGACCTTGGACGACAACAGCTCCTTGGCGGCGCCCTCCTGGGCCACCCGCCCCTTAACCAGCACATAGCCACGGTCGGCTATGCCGAGGCCCATTTCGGCATTCTGCTCGATCAAAAGGATCGTCGTGCCGGCTCGGTGGATTTCCTGGGTAATTTCGAAATATTCGCCGATCAGCTTTGGCGAAAGCCCGAGCGACGGCTCGTCCATGATCACCAGCTTTGGCTCTCCGATCAGCGCGCGGGCCAGCGCCACCATCGCCTGCTCGCCGCCGGACAGGGTTCCGGCCACCTGCCGCAGCCGCTCGCGGATGCGCGGAAACAAGTTCGACATCTTGTCGAGCTGGCGCTCGAAATTCGGCCCCTTGCCGGACACGGCGTCATAGCCGAGGCGCAGGTTTTCGATGACGGTCAGGCCCGGAAACAGACGGCGGCCTTCGGGCACGAGGCCGACGCCCAACGCAGCAAGGTTCTCGGTGCCAAGCTGGGCCATGTCCTTGCCCATGACTTCGACCTTGCCGCGCTGCGCCCGTACCACGCCGCAGACGGTCATGAAGGTTGTCGTCTTACCCGCGCCGTTCGGCCCAAGCAGGCACACCAGTTCGCCGGCGCGCACGCTCATGACGACATTGCGCAGCATCGGGACAGCACCGTAGGCGGTGTCGACGTCTTTCAGTTCAAGCATGTGCAACCGCCTTTCCGAGATAGGCTTCCTGCACGCGCGGATCGGCACGCACGGTCTCGAAACTGCCTTCCGCGATCCGGCTGCCATAATCGATACACATGACATGTTCGGGGAATGCCGACACCACGCGCATGTCGTGCTCGATGAGGATGACCGACAGTTCCGGATCGTCGGCCCGCAGCCTTGCGATATCCGCAATGAGCCCGTCGGTTTCCGTGTCGTCCATGCCGACCGAAGGTTCGTCAAGCAGGATCAGTTTCGGCTGCGAGGCAAGAGCGCGAGCGATCTCGAGCCGCCGCCTGTCGGCCTGGGCCAGCGTGCCCGCCGGGCGGTATCTCTGTTCGAACAAGTCGCCGGAGCCTACCTTGAGCAAGGTCTCGGCCTTTTCCACGCACGCCGCCATTTCGCGCCGCGATTTGCCCGGACGAAACAGCGCGTCGAGCACGCCCGTGGTGGTGCGCGTGTGCATGCCGATGATGACATTGTCTAGCACGCTCAAATCCGAAAACAGGCGCGACGACTGGAATGTCCGGCCGATGCCGCGTTCGACGATCTCATAGGTCGGCAGGCCGGTGATGTCGGAACCGTCCAGCATCACCTTGCCCGAGGTCGGCTTGTAGACGCCCGTCACGACGTTGAAGAGGGTCGATTTGCCGGCACCATTCGGACCGATCACCGCCAGCACCGCGCCCTTGTCGAGCGAGAAACTGACGTCGTTCAGCGCGACCAGCCCGCCGAAGCGCATGGTCGCGTTTTCTACCTTGAGCAGCACACTCACGACTTGCCCCCATAGCGGCGCATCCGTTGCGGAAAGAGGCCCTGCGGACGGATCATCAGGAAGCCGATGATCACGACGCCGAAGAACAGCAGGCGGTAGTCGGCAAAGGCGCGCAGTTTCTCGGGCAGGATCGTCAACAGGAACGCGCCGATAATCACCCCCAGGATATTGTCCATGCCACCGACGATGACCATGGTCATGATGGTGACGGAGACGAGGAAGGTGAAATTGTCCGGCGAGATGTAGGACACGTAGAAGGCGTAGATCGTGCCCGCGAAGGCGGCGAGAAACGCGTCCACGGCAAACGCCAGCACCTTGAACCAGGCGACGTTGATGCCTTGCGCTTTGGCCGCGATCTCGTCGGCGCGCAGCGCGTTCCAGGCAAGACCGATGCGCGAGCCATGCAGCCGATGCGCGGTGACGATGGCGAGCAGCACGAGCGCGGCCGCCAGATAGTAGAAATTCGCCTGGCTCGGCAGCTTCCAGCCGAAGATATAAAGCGGGTCGGCGAAGGAATGGCCGAACAGGCTCGGCGCGGGAATTCCGACAAGGCCGTTGGGGCCGCCGGTAAACTCGAAATTGTTGAGCAGCTGCTGCACCACGACGCCGAAGGCGATGGTGACCAGCGCGAGATAGGTATCGCGCGTCCGCATCGACGGGATACCGATGATGAAGCCGAACAGCGTTGCCGCAAGGGCAGCGATAGGTAGCGTCAGCCAAAAACTCAGGCCGAAATTGATCGCCAGCAGCGCCGACACATAAGCGCCGATGCCATAGGACGCGCCGGTCGCGAAATTCGGGATATTGGCGCTGCCCAGCTGGAAATTAAGCGCCAGCGCCAGCACGGCGTAGAGCTGGGCGACGATCAGCAGATGCAGGATATAGGTGTTGGAGCCGACGACAAACGGAAACACCAGGACGACGACCACAGCGCTGACCATCGCAAACAGCGGTACGCGCGCCATGCTGGCGGACGCGTAGTCGGCGATCCACGGCATCTTCTCGAGAGCGAAAAAACCGGCGGCCAAAAGGACCAGCAGCCCGACCACCTGCCAGGTGCCCTCTGCCTTCAGGATGAGGAACAGGAAGGCCGCGCCACAAAGCTGCAGCGAAATCGTGAAAGCGGCAGCAGCAACCTTGCCCGGCTCCGAAGGAGAAGCAGCGCCAACCATGCTATACTTTCTCCATGACGGTGCGGCCGAGAAGACCGGCGGGGCGGAAGACAAGCACCACGATCACCAGCACGAAGACGAAGACCAGCCGGTAGGATGCGCCGTCAGGCACGAAGGTCTGGGCGAACACCTCGATACCGGCGATGATCAGGCCGCCCAGAATGGCTCCCGGCATCGACCCAAGGCCACCGAGAACGGCCGCCGAGAACCCGAGGAGCCCGGCCATGATGCCGAAGTCGAACCGGGTCACGCCGGCGTAGCTTGCGAAAAGCAGGCCGGCAATCGCGCCTATCGCCGACGCGATGAAGAAGGTCGCACGGAAGACGCGCGCGTCCTTGATACCCATCATGCGCGCCACGATGCGGTCCTCCGAGGCGGCGCGAATGCGAAGGCCGAGCGGCGTCAACCGCAGGAAGACGAACAACGACGCCACCAAAAATACCGTCAGGACCACGACCAGCAGCGCAAACCAGTTGATCGGCACCGCGCCGATTTCAAACGCCACCCCGGAAACGAGGCGGGGGAATGCATGCGGATTGGAGCCTTGGGGGTAAAGATGCCGGATCAGTTCGCGTATGACGATACCAAGCGCGACAGTCGCAACCAGCGCCATCATCGCCGGCGCATCGCGGAAGCGTCGTATGACCACCTTGTCGAGAACGACGCCGATCAGCCCGACCGCGGCCACCGCGCCCAGCACGCCGATGACAAGCCCGGCGGGCGCGGAAACGCCGACCGCGGCCATCGACGCCTGCACCAGCGCCAGAGCGATGAAGGGCGCGGTCATCGCCACATCCCCATGGGAAAAGTGGATGACGTTGAGAACGCCGAATATCAAACTGAAGCCGATTGCCAGCAGCGCGTAGATGCAGCCAAGGGTAATCCAGTTGACCAGCTGCTGGACAAGCAGTTCCGCCATTCTATCCTTCTTTCGATTTGAGCCGAAACGACTATCAGCGTCACCTGAGTCCGCACATAATGAATCTCCGAAGTCACGAATAGCAATTTCCGAATTTCGTGTCGCAAGATGCGCAAATACACTTGATGCAACCGACGTACAGGATCGGCCGGGCCGCTACGCTGGCGGACAACAATGTTTTGAGGTGGAACCATGTTTAACAGGCGCAGTGTGCTTCTCCGCGTATCGTCCATTCTGGCCGGCTCCTTTCTGGTCATCGCGCTAGGCGCCGCCCAGGCGCAGGCCGACCAGATCAAGCTCGGCTTCATCGGGCCTCTCTCCGGCGGCAACGCGCAACAGGGGCTCGGCGCGCGCAACGGTTTCCTGCTGGCGATAGACCAAGCCAATGCGAGCGGCTATCCGCATCAGGTCGAGGGTGTCGTCCTCGACGACGCTTCCGATCCAGCTGTCGGCGTGTCGGCCGCGCAGAAGTTGGTCAACGATCCGGCGGTCATTGCAGCTACCGGCCACTGGAACAGCTCGGTCGCGCTGGCCACGATCCCCGTGTTCAATCGCGCGCAGATGCCGTTCATCGTCTGGGGCGCCGTCAGCCCCAAGATCACCGAGCAGAATTTTCCCAACGTCACGCGCGTGACGCCGACGCTGGTCAACGAGAACAAGCCGCTTGCCGACGCCATCGCCAAGGAAGGCAAGGTCAAGAAGATCGCGATCATCTCCGACACTACCGACTACGGCGCGGCGAACACGAAATGGTTCAGCGAATTCTTCAAGGAAGCGGGCGGCGAAATCGTCTCCTCCGACGCAGCCGCTGTCGGCACGACCGACTTCCGCGCTATGCTGACCACGGCCAAGGCGACCTCGCCGGACGCGATCTATTTCGGCGGCGTCGTGACCGAAGCGGCGCTGGTGCGCAGCCAGATGGCCGATCTCGGCATGGGCTCGCTGCCGATGTACGGCATTTCCGGCATCTACGATCCGAAGTTCATCGAGATCGCCGGCGCTGCGGCGGAAGGCACCATCGTCGGAACGCCTGCCGTGCAAACCAACACGAAGCTTGCCAATTTCGAAAAGGCTTATGACGCCAAGGGCTATGCGGACCCCGCTGGCTCCTACGCCAAATATGCCTATGAAGCAGCCCAGATCCTGCTCGAAGTCATCAAGGAAAAGGGCACCGAGGACAAGGAAGCCTTGAGCAAGGCCATCCGTGACATCCATCACGACGGCATTCTGGGCGAGGTGTCCTTCGACGCCGACGGCCAGACCCAGATGGCTGTCGAAATCGACCTGCACGTCGTTCGCGACGGTAAATGGGTTGATATGTAACCTGTACAACCTGCCCGCGCTGCCTCACGGTGGCGCGGGCTTTTCCACGCCCGCCCTCCGATCCCACCATTGCGAGTAGCCCCATGGTCAGCAGCAACGCGCCTCGGCAGGGCAAGGCAGTCGAGATCAAGGGCGTCTCCAAGGTTTTCGGCAATTACCAGGCGCTGAAGCCGGTCACCTTCGACATTTACGAGAACGAGTTCTTCACGCTGCTCGGCCCCAGCGGCTGCGGCAAGACCACGCTGCTGCGCATGATCGCCGGCTTCGAACAGCCTTCGACAGGCGAGATTTCGTTGCGCGGATCGAACATCCACGGGCTTCCGCCGCACAAGCGGCGGGTCAATACCGTCTTCCAGAGCTATGCTCTCTTTCCCCATCTCACCCTTGAGCAGAATATCGGCTTCGGGCTGGAAAACCTCGGCTGGAAGAAAGACCGGCGCGACGCGCGCGTGGCCGACATGCTGCGCCTCGTCCATATGGAGAAATTCGCCGACCGCAAGCCGCAGCAATTGTCCGGCGGCCAGCGCCAGCGTATCGCCCTGGCAAGGGCGCTGGCGCCCGAACCGGAAGTGCTGCTGCTCGATGAGCCGCTTTCGGCGCTCGACCTGAAGCTCCGGCAGGCGATGCGCGACGAACTGCGCACGTTGCAGCGGCAGACGGGTATCACTTTCGTCTTCGTCACCCACGACCAGGAGGAGGCGCTCGACATGTCGGACCGCATCTGCGTGCTGGGCGATGGCCAAATCCAGCAACTAGGAACGTCCTCGGAGATTTACGAGGAACCCTCCAACCGCTTCGTCGCCGATTTCATCGGCGAAACCAACTTCCTCGAGGCCGAGGTGGTGGAGGTCGACGGCGATTGGGCAACGGTGACAACACCGCTTGGGCTGACGCTGAAGGCGCCGCACAGGCAAGCCGCTGTCGGCCGTGCGGCCGTGATGTCGCTCCGTCCGGAGAAAATCAACCTTCCCTCGCTGGAGGGCCAGATATCCGTCGACGGCACCATCGTCGACGCTAAATATCTCGGCGGCCATACATTTTATGTCGTGGACATCGGCGATACCAAGCTGCGCCTTTCCAAGGGCAATAACGCCACCGGCAACCGCATGCTGGAACCGGGCCAGCCGATCAAGGTCAGCTTTGCCGCTGAATCAGCCCGGATACTGGGCGCATGATGCGTCGCTTCAAAATCCCTCGCCCCAAAATACCGGGCTGGAACGTTCTGGGGCTTCTGCCGACGCATCTGATGATGCTGTTCACCCTGATCATCCCGATTGCCATCATCGTGGTGGTGTCGTTCTCGACGCGCGGGCCGTATGGCGGCTTCGACTATGTCTTCACCACCGCACCCTACAAGCAGATCCTGTTCAACGAAGGCTGGACGGGCGAACTCGAGTTCAACCCGCAATATCTGATCGTGGTTGGACGCACGCTGGTTCTTTCGACCGTGACGACGCTGATCTGCCTACTGCTCAGCTTCCCGGTCGCCTATTTCATCTCGCTGCAGAAGTCGTCGCTGAAGGTCATGCTGATCTATCTGGTCACGCTGCCTTTCTGGGTCTCGATGATCGTGCGGGTCTATTCGTGGATCATCATTCTTGGCAACGACGGCGTCATCGAGAAAACGCTGCGCTTCCTCGGCCTGGTCGATGACATGGACAGCCTGCTGCATGGCGATACCGCCATGCAGGTCGGGCTCGTCTACAGCTACATTCCGCTGATGATCCTGCCCATCTTCGCCTCGATCGAAAAGCTCGATCCTGCGCTGGTGGAGGCCTCGCACGATCTCTATGGCAGCCGGTGGACCACGTTGCGCCGGGTGATCCTGCCGCTGAGCCAGCCCGGCATGATGGCCGGGTCGATCCTCGTCTTCGTGCCGTGCCTCGGTGCGGTGCTCGAACCGCTGATCCTCGGCGGCGGCAAGACCATGATGATGGGCACGCTCATTCAGATGCAGTTCGGCGCGGCTCGCAACTGGCCGCTTGGAGCGGCCATCTCGATCGTGCTGATGGCGGCGGTGATGATCTTCCTGCTGTGGCGCGGGCTGCGCGCCGTGCACAAGGAAGGTCGGGAGCGCACGGCATGACCTCCAAAACCGATGTCAGGCGCTATCCGGGGCTGGGCTTATTCAGCCTGCTGTTTTTTGTCTACCTCTATCTACCGATCTCGGTAGTCATCTTCTATTCGTTCAACTCCAACCGGATCGTCTCCGTCTGGGGCGGTTTTTCCCTGCACTGGTACACGGAGGCCCTGTCCAACACGGCGCTGCTCAACGCGGTAAAAACCTCGCTATTCGTCGCTACGATCGCGACGGTGGTCTCGACCATCATCGCACTGATGGCGGCGCTCGTTCTAGTGCGCGGCAAGCAGGTGCGTTACCGCCGCATTTCGGAAACGGTGGTGAACCTGCCGCTGCTTCTGCCGGAAATCGTCGTCGCCGTGGCCGTTCTCATCCTGTTTTCCGAGCTTGGCATCTCCAACGGCCTGCTGAAGCTGACCATCGCGCATTCCACCTTCTGCATCCCCTTCGCGTTTCTCCCGATCCGGGCGCGGCTGCAGGGCATGGAAAGCGACCTCGAAGATGCCGCCCGCGATCTTTACGCGTCGAGCTGGACAGCCTTTCGGCGCGTGACGCTGCCGTTGATCCTGCCGGGCGTGTTCAGCGGCGCGATGCTTGCCTTCGTCATTTCCATGGACGACTTCATCACAAGCAACCTGCTGAATTCCGGCGGCGCGACGACCTTGCCGGTCTATATCTTCTCTCTCATCAAGCAGGGCGTCTCACCCCAGCTCAACGCCATTTCGACCCTGATCATGATCGCATCGGTGGTGCTGGCAACGGCTGCGTTTCTGGTCCAGCGCAAGAAATAGAAGCCTTGCAGAACTCGCCTGGCGAGCGGTATTTCTTTGACCCGACAGCGACTTCAATCCCATCTCCGACCCAGCGATGGATTGTTGAATGGTCGATGCTGATGCCGCGCTCAGCCATCATCTCCTTCATATCCCGCAGGCTCAAGCCATATGCCAGATACCAGCAAACGCACAGCAAGATCACCGATCAGTCGAAATGTCGGCCTTTGAACATACAGCGTTCTCCAGAAAACGGAGATGTCCTCATGCCAGCCGACCGTTACCGAAGAGTTTGCAACACAACCTTGCGAAGTCCTGCCGGGTCTGTCGCAGCAGCTTCTACCGTTGGCGTGAAGCCTATCGGAAGCACGGCGACGCTGGTTTGGTGAACCACCCGCCCGTTCCTAAAATGGCATGCCAACAGAACGCCTATCGAGATTGAGGAGGAGGTTCATGCTGCGAAAGCTCTGTTCAAGCTGAATAACTTTCCGAACCGACTCTTAGCTCAACAGGATAGAAGTTCCAGACTTCTAGTCTGGCGGTTGCAGGTTCGAACCCTGTCGAGCGCACCACTCTGTTGCTCGCCATTTTATGGTCGATTGCTACCGTTGCCGCCTCTCCTTCTCACCGTACACACCGTTAGGTGACCGACAATTCAACGCAATCTGCCGCGAAGCGCGTTTGAGAAAACTGTATAGGCGCGCCTGCCTCATCGACATTGACATAGACGGTGACCAGGACGATTGCGCCGGGCGAAAGACGCAGGTCCGCTATGTCAGCCGCACTCGCGTGTCGCGCAGAAATCAATGTCGAGCGGCGCGCATAGTCGGCCACGTTCAGTTCGCGAAGCGCGGCCGTCATCGACCCGCTTTTCCGGTAGGCGCGCTGGATCCCCTCAAAACGCGCCGCATCGAACACGCTGGTGGAACGTGAGACGGGCCGTCCGTTCGCCTCGCTCAGTGTCTCGAGGCGAATGACGGGCGCGCCAACCGCAATTCCCAAAGCCTCGGCGCTGTGTGCATCGGCCGCTTCGTGGGCATGGTCGAGCAGAGTACCGCGCGTGTCCTGCACCTGATCCCCAAGTCCGGTGGAAAAGCGGGTCCGCGCGCCGATCGGATAGGAGAGGCGTCCGCGCCTTTCGATAAAGGTGCCGCGACCCTGTTCGGCGCGCAGTACGCCTTCCTGCACCAGCGCGGCAATCGCGGCGCGCAATGTATGGCGGTTGACGGCGTACAGTTCAGCAAGACTTGTTTCGGAGGGCAGCCTGTCGTTCTGCCCGAACGCGCCTTCGCTGATGGAACGGCGAAGCTGATCGGCAATCTGCCGCCATAGCGCAACGCCGCTGCGCCGCGCCCTCATATCCTTCTGATGATTGTTGGGTCTGGCGGCCATTTTCTCTCGCAATGTCATCGGGACGTCATCAAACGCCGGTAGCTGTAAGCATATGTCATCTAGTTGTATAGAACACTAGACAATTTTGCAGGCAGGCTGAAATGGAACCCGATCAGGCCAGAGAAGAGAGCGTACACGCCGCGCGCAAGATCGCGATGACGGCATTCGCCTCTGCCTCCCGCGAGGATCTCCACACGCTGTCGGTACAGGCAGGGATAGCCCTCGACGCGGAAACTCTACGGGGGCCTGAAACCGGGCTTGTGACCGTGCGTGGTCGCATCGGCGGCGGCGGGGCGCAGTTCAATATGGGTGAGGCAACCGTGACGCGCGCGACGATACGGCTGCCGTCGGGGAAGATCGGCCATGCCTACGCGCTCGGCCGCGACAAGGAAAAAGTGCGTCTGGCTGCGATCCTCGATGGCAACTGGTGCGAGGAATCGACGCGCGCTTGTGTCGAAAGCAAGATCGTCGCCCCGCTTCTGGAAAAGGCGGGGGCGGCCGATAGGAAGCGGCACGCCGAAACGGCCGCGACGAAGGTCGACTTCTTCACCATGGTACGCGGAGAGGATTGATGCCGGAACTCGACCATATCGTCGGCGGATTTCGTGCGCCCGTCTTTGACGCGCAAGCGGTTTTTCACGCAGTGATGGACGCGATGGCGCGCCCTGGGACCATGCAGCCAGTCGCCGTCCTCGTACAACCGCCCTTGCCCCTGTCTCCGACAGCGGCCGCAGTGGCCTTGACGCTGTGCGATCACGACACGCCAGTCTGGCTCGATCCGCCGCTGCGCAGGGCGGCTGCGGTCGTGGACTGGCTGTCCTTCCACACCTCCGCTCCCTTTGCACACACGCCGGCTGACGCCCATTTCGCGCTTGTGGCCGACCCGGAAAACCTGATCAGCCTGGAGAATTTCGCGCAAGGCACCCAGGAATACCCCGACCGCTCGATGACATTGATCGTTCAGGTGTCGAGCCTCACATCCGGCGGCAATCTCGTGCTTCAAGGACCAGGTATAGAGCGGGATGCCACGATCGCACCCGCACCCATGCCGCGCCATTTCGTCGAGCAATGGAAGCAGAACCATGCACGCTTTCCGCGCGGCGTGGATCTTGTTCTGGCGGCGCCCGACGCCGTTGCCTGCCTGCCGCGCACCACGCGCATCAGCCCCAAGCCATAGATGGAGCCATAGGATGTATGTCGCCGTAAAGGGCGGTGAGGCGGCCATCAGCAACGCGCACCGGCTTCTGGCCGATCGCAGGCGTGGAAGCCGCGATGTGCCTGCTTTGCGGCTCGACCAGATCGTCGCGCAGTTGGGGCTTGGCGTGGATCGCGTGATGAGCGAAGGCTCGCTCTACGATGCGGAACTCGCGGCATTGGCCATTGTCCAGGCGCGCGGCGACCTGATCGAGGCGATCTTCCTGGTGCGCGCCTTTCGCACCACACTGCCGCGTTTCGGCTATACGCTCCCGGTCGATACCGCCGCGATGAAGGTGGAGCGGCGGATTTCGGCCACCTACAAGGATCTTCCGGGTGGGCAGATGCTCGGCCCCACTTTCGACTATACCCACCGCCTGCTCGATCCCGAACTCGGCAAGGAATTGCCCGTGGCCGAGCCCGCGCTGCGCGATGAGCCGCTCGAGGCCTTTCCCCGAGTTTCCGATATTCTGGCGGGCGAGGGATTGATCGAGGCCGACGGCGAGTTGCCTGACGGGCATGTGACCGGCGACATTACGCGCGAACCGCTGCAGTTTCCGTTACGCCGCGACAGCCGGCTGCAGGCACTATCGCGAGGCGACGAAGGGTTCCTGCTGGCGCTCGCCTATTCGACGCAGCGCGGCTATGCCCGCAGTCATCCATTTGTCGGCGAAATCAGGATCGGTGAAGTCGAGATCGAACTCGACGTTCCCGAGCTTGGTTTTCCAGTCACCCTCGGCCGCATTCGCCTTACCGAATGCCAGATGGTCAATCAGTTCAAGGGATCAGCGAAGAGCCCGCCGCAATTCACGCGCGGCTACGGCCTCGTCTTCGGACAGAGCGAGCGCAAGGCCATGGCCATGTCTCTTTGTGATCGTGCGCTGCGGGCAACAGAACTGGGCGAAGACATCGTCGCTGCCGCGCAGGACGAGGAATTCGTCATCTCTCATTCGGACAATGTCCAGGCGACGGGATTCGTCGAGCACCTGAAGTTGCCGCATTATGTAGATTTCCAGGCCGAACTCGATCTCGTGCGTCGGATGCGCGCCGAGCAGGATGACGTGCAACGCGAGGCCGCACAATGAACGCGCCCAACGATGACGTCGCGCCCTGCGAAGAAACCGTAGCCTACAATTTCGCCTATCTCGATGAGCAGACCAAGCGGATGATCCGCCGCGCGATCCTCAAGGGCATCGCCATTCCAGGCTACCAGGTACCGTTCGCGTCGCGCGAAATGCCGATGCCCTATGGCTGGGGTACCGGCGGCGTGCAGGTGACCGCCTCCATCATCGGGCCTGACGACGTACTCAAGGTCATCGACCAGGGCGCGGACGACACTACCAACGCCGTCTCGATCCGCGCCTTCTTCGTCAAGATGACCAATGTCGCGGTGACAACGAAAACAGCCGAGGCGACGATTATCCAGACACGCCACCGCATTCCCGAACAGCCGCTCGAGGCCGGGCAGACGCTGGTCTATCAGGTGCCTATCCCCGAGCCGCTGCGCTTTCTCGAACCGCGTGAGACCGAAACGCGCAAGATGCACGCGCTTCAGGAATACGGCCTGATGCATGTGAAGCTCTACGAGGATATCGCCCGAAACGGCCGCATTGCCACCGCCTATGCCTACCCGGTCAAGGTTGCGGGCCGCTATGTCACGGACCCCTCCCCTACGCCAAAATTCGACAATCCGAAAATGCACATGTCGCCGGCACTCCAGCTTTTCGGCGCGGGCCGTGAGAAGCGCATCTACGCCATACCGCCCTTCACCGAAGTGGTCAGCCTCGATTTCGAGGACCACCCTTTCGAGGTCCAGACCTTCGACCATCCATGCGCGCTATGCGACGCAAGAGGCGTGTATCTCGACGAAGTCGTCCTCGATGATCAGGGTGATCGTATGTTCGTCTGCTCCGACACGGATCATTGTGAAAAGAGACAAGCTGACGGATTTCACGGTCAGTTGTCGCCCGACGCGCGAAGGGCTGCGGAATGAAAGACGAACCCCTACTTCGCATTAGCGACCTGTCAAAATTCTACGGCTCGCGGATCGGTTGCACAGGCGTTTCCTTCGACTTGTGGCCGGGAGAAGTGATTGCGGTCGTCGGCGAATCCGGGTCCGGCAAGACGACATTGCTCAATTGCCTCTCGACACGCATCCTGCCGACATCGGGATCGGTTTCCTACCGTATGCGCGACGGTACTGTTCGTGACCTCTACCGGATGAGCGAGGCGGAACGCCGTTTTCTTATGCGGACCGACTGGGGGTTCGTTCATCAGAACCCCGCCGACGGACTACGCATGACCGTTTCCGCCGGCGCCAATGTCGGCGAGCGATTGATGGCGATCGGGGATCGCCACTACGGCAACATCCGCAGTTCCGCGCTCGACTGGTTATCGCGCGTGGAGATCGACGGAGAGCGTGTCGACGACGAACCGCGTGCGTTTTCCGGCGGCATGCGCCAGCGCCTGCAGATCGCCCGCAATCTCATAACCGGCCCCCGCCTCGTTTTCATGGACGAACCGACTGGAGGGCTGGACGTTTCCGTGCAGGCGCGCCTGCTCGACCTGTTGCGCGGTCTTGTCGCCGACCTTGGCCTTGCCGCGATCGTGGTTACGCACGACCTGGCAGTGGCGCGGCTCTTGTCGCACCGCATGATCGTGATGAAGGACGGACACGTCGTCGAAACGGGTTTGACGGACCGCGTTCTGGACGATCCGCACGCGCCCTACTCCCAGCTTCTCGTTTCCTCAATCCTGCAGGTCTAAGCGCCATGCCGACGCCAGTTGTCGTCTCGGAAGTTTCGAAAAGCTTCACCATGCATCTTCGCGGCGGCTTGCGTGTGCCTGTCGTAACTGATGTTTCCTTTTCGCTGACGTCCGGTAAATGCCATGTCCTTGGCGGCCCATCGGGCGCCGGCAAGAGCTCCATCCTGAAAATGCTCTACGGCAATTATTCCGTCGATACCGGGCAGATTCTCATCAATCATGGAAGCCGTTTCATCGATCTGGCAACCGCCGACCCCCGCACCGTGCTTGCAGTGCGGCGCGACACAATCGGCTATGTCAGCCAGTTCCTGCGTACCGTGCCGCGTATTGCGGCGATGGATGTCGTTGCCGAACCGCTGGTTTCATTCGGTCAAACGCGAGCCGCGGCTCGCGCCCGCGCAGGCGAATTGCTGGCGCAGCTTAATCTGCCCGAACGCCTCTGGGGCTTGCCACCCGCCACTTTCTCAGGCGGGGAGCAGCAGCGCGTCAACATAGCACGAGGCTTCATAACACCCCATCCGGTTCTTCTGCTCGATGAACCGACCGCCTCCCTGGATGCAGCAAACCGCGACGTGGTGGCAGGCCTTATCACAGAGAAAAAGCGAGCCGGCGTAGCTCTGCTTGGTATTTTCCACGACGCCGAAATGCGTGCGGCCGTGGCCGACCAGATCATCGACGTGACCGCTTTCGCACCCGAAAAGATCGCCGCATGACCAGGCTATCGGAAACGCCGCTGGTACACGAGACGGCAGAAGTGTCGGCCTCGGCACTCGGTCTCTACACCGAGGTCGCTCAGCGCAGCAGCGTCTCGGAGGCGACACTAGGCGACTACTCCTATGTCATGCAGGATTGTCAGATTTGGTGTGCCGAGATCGGCAAGTTTGCCAATATTGCCGCTGCTGTCCGCATCAACGCCACCCGGCACCCGACCTGGCGGGCCAGCCTCCATCATTTCACCTATCGCGCCGCCGACTACTTCGAGGACGCTGGCAATGAGGACTCGTTCTTCGAGTGGCGGCGCGCCGACCGCGTCATCATTGGTCATGACGTATGGATCGGCCATGGCGCAACGATCTTGCCCGGCGTGCGCGTCGGGAACGGCGCCGTGATCGGCGCGGGAGCCGTCGTTTCGAAGGATGTGGCACCCTATGCGATCGTCGGTGGCGTTCCGGCGCGCCTCATCCGGGAAAGGCTTTCGATGGAAGCTGGCAAGCGGATGGACGCATTGGCCTGGTGGGATTGGAGCCATGAAAGGCTTCGTCTTGCGCTGGGCGATTTCCGCAACCTCGATGGCGAAGCCTTTCTCGGCAAATACGGCTCGCCTGAGGGAAAGGATGTCGAAATGTCGTCCTCCAGTCATCTCTCTGTCATCCGAGAAATCTAGAAGCTGCAAGGTGTTCCCTTGGTGCAAGCGAGGAAATAATGCCTGACATATCTGTGAGAAATCTTTCCAAAAGCTTCGGCAAGAAGATGGCCCTCGACGGCGTCAGCCTGAACATTGGGCGGGGCGAGATGGTGGCGCTGATCGGCGCTTCCGGTTCGGGCAAGAGCACTCTGATCCGCCAGATTTGCGGCCTGGATATCTCGCGCAATGCCGACAGTGCTGTCGAGGTTTTTGGAAAGCCCATCCAGCAAGATGGCTGTCTCGCGCGTGGCGCTCGCGAAATACGCCGGGAGATCGGCGTCCTTTTCCAACAGTTCAATTTGGTGGCGCGCCTGCCGGTCTTGACCAATGTACTGATCGGTAATCTTGGACGCATTCCCGGCTGGCGCGGCACGCTCGGCCTATTCACCGCCGCAGAAAAGCGCGCCGCGCGCGAGGCTCTTGGCCGGGTCGGCATCCCGGAGGTCGCTTGGCAGCGGGCTTCGACGCTGTCGGGTGGCCAGCAGCAGCGCGCGGCCATCGCGCGCATGCTCGTCCAGCGCTCCCGCATCATGCTCGCCGACGAGCCGATCGCTTCGCTCGACCCGTCCTCGGCCCGCCGAGTCATGGAAGTCCTTACGGCCATCAACCGGGATGACGGGATCACGTGCGTGGTGTCGCTGCACCAGGTGGAGTACGCGCGCCGCTACTGCCCGCGCACCATCGCGTTGCGCGACGGGCGCGTGGTGTTCGATGGGCCCTCAACAGCCCTTACCAACGACTTTCTGAGGGAACTCTACGGAGCCAATTCCGAAGAACTGATCCTGCCCGATGCCGCGCGGGCCAAGCCGGAAAAAAAGCGACTGCTTGGGAAAGTGCGCTCCGGCGCCCAATCCCTCGCCGCAGCCTGACCATTAACTCAGTCAACACAGGGACGATTGGCATGAAAACCATACTCAAGACCATCGCGGTTACCGCATTGGCCGCTACTCTTTCACACACGGCCTACGCCGAGGAACTCAATTTCGGCATTATTTCCACGGAATCCCAGCAGAACCTGAAGCCGAAATGGGAACCCTTCCTGGCCGACATGGAAAAGGCGACCGGCCTCGACATCAAGCCATTCTTCGCTTCCGACTATGCCGGCGTGATCGAGGGCATGCGCTTCAACAAGGTGCAACTCGCCTGGTACGGAAACAAGTCGGCCATGGAAGCGGTCGATCGCGCCGATGGCGAGGTCTTCGTCCAGACCGTCGATTCCTCGGGCAACCCCGGTTACTGGTCACTGATCCTTGCGCCGAAGGACAGCAAGCTCAACTCGGTCGATGATCTGCTGAAGTGCGACCAGACGCTGAATTTCGGCCTTGGCGATCCGAACTCCACCTCTGGCTTCCTGGTGCCGACCACCTTCGTTTTCGCCGCCAACAATGTCGATCCGAAGAAGTGCTTCAAGAACGTCACCAACGCCAACCATGAAACCAACGCCATGGCCGTCGCCAATGGCCAGGTCGATGCGGCGGCCAACAACACCGAAAACCTTGCGCTGATCGAACAGAACAATCCGGAAGCCTTCGCCAAGATCAAGGTGATCTGGAAGTCGCCGCTGATCCCGTCCGATCCGATCGTTTGGCGTAATGATTTGCCGCAAGAGGCCAAGGACAAGATCAAGTCCTTCTTCCTGACCTATGGAACGGACCAGTCAAAGGGCGACGCCGCAAAGGAAAAGGAAGTCCTGGCCGGGCTCAACTGGGCGCCTTTCCGAGCCTCCACCAACGACCAGTTGCTGCCGATCCGGGTGATGGAACTCTCCAAGTCGATCGCCAAGATCGAAGGCGACGACAAGATGAGTGCCGACGAGAAGAAAGCAGCAATCGCAAAGCTCGACGCCGAAAAAGCCGGCTACGAGGACCTGATCAAGAAGAACGGCCAGAGCTGAGTTAAGCACCGATCCTGCATTGAACTCAACGCGCCGGCCGTTCCGTCATGATGACTGCGGCCGGCGCGATCTCGCTAATCAGAGGCCTTGAAATGACCGACATCGTCGAGCGACCAGCCTTCCGCGCTGAGATCAGCCGCGACTGGACGCGCAGCATCTGGAATACGGCGATATGGGGCGGGTTGGCGCTGCTGCTGATATGGAGCTGGGCACCGGCCGAAATGCAGCGCTGGACCTATCTGTTCACCGATGCCGGTAACATGCAGCAATACGCCAAGGGCTTCGCCCATCCGAATTTCGAGGAATGGCGTTACTACCTCACAGAGACCGCAACGACCCTTCAGATCGCGCTGTGGGGCACATTCCTGGCAGTCGTGCTCGCCGTGCCCTTCGGCATTTTGTCGGCGCGCAACATGGCGCCATGGTACGTCACCCAGCCAGTACGCCGCCTGATGGATTTGTGCCGAGCCATCCACGAGATGGTCTTTGCGGTCCTGTTCGTGGTGGCCGTGGGGCTCGGGCCTTTCGCCGGCGTGATGGCGCTGTTCATCCACACGACCGGTATCTTGGCGAAGCTTTTTTCGGAGGCTGTGGAAGCGATCGATCCGCGCCCTGTCGAAGCGATCCGCGCGACAGGTGCGTCACGCGTGCAGGAGGTCGTGTACGGCGTCATTCCGCAGGTACTGCCGCTATGGCTGTCGTTCGTCCTGTACCGTTTCGAATCGAACGTGCGCGCCGCGACGGTTCTCGGGCTGATTGGTGCCGGCGGCATCGGCCAGGTGCTTTTCGAGTCGATCAGGGGTTTCTACTATCCACAGGCATCCGCAATGCTCATCGTGGTGGTGGCGACCGTCACGCTGACCGATCTGCTCTCCCAGCAGTTGCGCAAGTTCTTCATCTGATGCGCGCCGCCATCTATTTCACGCCATCCCCAGATGCGCCGCTGACGAAGGCCGCTGCGTTATGGCTCGGCCGCGACGCCTATGTGCAAGCGCCGCCGCGCGCGCCCGATCCGGCGATCGACGCTATGGTAGGCGAACCCGCCCGCTACGGCTTTCACGCCACGCTGAAGGCACCGTTCCGGCTAACGGAGGGCACAAATCTCGCCATGCTGAACGATGCACTAACGGCCTTCGTTGCACAGCAGGAAAGCTTCGTGCTGCCCCCGCTGACACTCTCGCGCATCGGCAATTTCTTCGCCCTTGTGCCCGGCGAGCCATGCCCGCCACTCGCCCTGCTGGAACGCGCCGCGCTGCATGCTTTCGAGCCTTTTCGCGCACCCTTGTCGGAAGCGGAAACCGCACGGCGCCGTCCGGACCTCCTTACCGACCGGCAACGGCGGCATCTGGGCGACTGGGGCTATCCCTATGTGCTGGACGAGTTTCGTTTCCACATGACCGTGACCGGCGACATCGCCTCGCAGGATGCCGCCGATATCGAAGCGCGGCTTCGCGAACGCTTTGCCAATTTCATCGATGCCCCGCTCATCTTCGACGGGCTGGCGATCTTCGTTGAAGACGAAGCTGGCGTACCCTTTGGGATTCACGCGTGGCATCCCCTGCAACCCGCCCACTCTTCCATACCAACAGGTGCCGCATGACCGACGAACTGGTACTGACCAATGCCAGGATCGTCCTGGCGGAACGGGTGGTGGACGGCCATGTCGTCATACGCGACGGGATGATCTCCGAGATCGGCGAAGGTGCCGCGCGATCGGGCGAGGACATGGGCGGAGACTATCTGCTTCCGGGTCTCGTAGAACTCCATACCGATCACCTTGAGAGCCATTACCTGCCGCGACCGCAGGTACGCTGGAACAAGATGGCTTCCATCCAGGCCCATGATGCGCAGGTATCGGCGTCCGGCATCACCACCGTTTTCGATGCGCTGCGGGTGGGCTCGGACGAGAATGCAGGGATCACCGGCCCCGACATGCGTGAAATGGCGGACACGATCGCGTCTGCCGTCCAGAGCGGTCGGCTTCGTGCCGATCACTACATCCATTTGCGCTGCGAAGTTTCGGCAAGCGACGTGATCGAAGGCTTCGAGAGCATCCAGAACAATGAGCGCCTGCGCCTCGCCTCGCTCATGGATCACGCGCCCGGCCAGCGCCAATTCACGAGCCTCGATACGTATCGGACCTATTACCAGCGCAAGATGAAGCTTTCCGATAGCGAATTCGAGATGTTCTGCGAAAGGCGTATGCTCCAGTCTAGCGAGAATTCCCCGCGCAACCGACCTGTCATCGCGGAGCGATGCCGGGCCGAGGGGATAGTGCTCGCCTCGCATGACGACGCAACGCACGAGCATGTGAGCGAAGCGCTGGCGCTGGGGACGGCGCTCGCGGAATTCCCTACCACTGTCGAAGCCGCGCGCGCGTCCGCCGCGTCCGGCCTGAAGGTGCTGATGGGGGCTCCGAACGTCGTTCGCGGCGGCTCGCATTCAGGCAATATTTCCGCACTCGATCTGTATCGCGAAGGGACATTGGACGTGCTTTCCTCCGACTATGTACCTTTCAGCCTCCTTCAATCCGCGTTCGTGCTGGCCGACAGCGGAGAAGCCGGGCTTGCGGACGCGGTGCGCCTGATCTCCAAGCATCCGGCCGAGGTGGCAGGACTTGCCGATCGCGGCGAAATAGCGCCAGCCAAGCGGGCTGATCTCGCGCGGGTAAAGGCGGAGGCGGGCATGCCGCCGATCGTCCGTTCCGTCTGGCGTTGCGGCGAACGCATTGCCTGATGCGTCCCCCTGCATTCGTTGCCGTGGTCGGCCCAAGCGGGGCCGGCAAGGACAGCCTGCTGGAGATCGCCCGCCAACGCCTGGCCAACGACGATTGTTTCGTCTTCGCGCGCCGAGTGGTGACCCGCAGAGCCGATCCTAGTTCCGAGGATCATGATTGCCTTGACGAAGACGCTTTTCGTGAAGCGGAGACGGCCGGGCGTTTCTGCGTGACATGGCGGGCACATGGACTATCTTATGGGTTACCTTCGACGCTTTTGCAGGACCACCGAATGGGGCGCACCGTCGTTGCAAACGCTTCCCGGCGCGCACTCGATGCCATCGCGTCGAAATTCTCCAACCTCCACGTCGTCGAGATCACGGCCTCGCCCGCTGCCCTGAGAAAACGCCTCCTCGCGCGCGGCCGCGAAACCTCGACAGAGATCGAGGCCCGTCTAGCCAGAGCCTTGGAGGTGGATATTCCTGTCGGCGACTGGACCCTGCACCGGCTGGACAACTCCGGATCGCTGGAGGACGCTGCTGATCTGTGCGTCGGCACAATCCGCTCCATCGCTTCAAAGCCTGGAACCCAAATTGTGTAAAAACCCATCGCCTAAAGGCTCGGCCTTGGAGGTGTTCCGGGTCTTTCTCGGCCTTGGCCTGACATCGTTCGGCGGCCCGGTGGCTCATCTCGGGTATTTCCGGGATGCTTTCGTCGTGCGCAGGAAATGGATCGATGAAGCCACCTATGCCGACCTTGTGGCATTGTGCCAGTTTCTTCCGGGGGCCGCGTCGAGCCAGGTCGGCATGGCGATCGGATTGCAGCGGGCAGGCTATGCAGGACTTCTGGCAGCATGGGGCGCCTTCACCCTGCCTTCCGTACTTCTGCTCGTGGCATTCGGCTATGGGTTCTCCGCATTCGCGCCGGAAAGTTCAACCGGCTGGATCCAGGGCCTGAAAGCCGCCGCAGTGGCCGTCGTCGCCAACGCTGTGCTCGGCATGGCACGCAATCTGGCGCCCGACCGAGAACGGGCGGCCGTAGCAGTGGGTGGCATGATCGTCGCGATGTTAATGCCATCCGCTATCGGACAAGTGCTCGTCATCGCGCTCGGTGCGGCTGCCGGGCTGCTCTGGCTGCGCCCTGTCGTTTCGGGAAGGATGGAGCATGACACGATCGCGATCGTCATCAGCAAAAGACAAGGCGCGCTTTATCTGGCCTGCTTTGCAACGCTGCTGTTCATCCTGCCAACGCTCGCGTCAGTCACCCAAAATCCTATGCTGGACATGATCGACAGCTTCTACCGCTCGGGATCACTCGTGTTCGGCGGCGGCCATATAATGTTGCCGCTGTTGCAGGCGGAGGTAGTGGAAACGGGTCATGTGGGCAGGGAAGCGTTTCTGGCCGGGTATGGTGCAGCGCAAGCGATCCCCGGCCCGCTATTCAGCTTTTCTGCATATCTTGGCACCGTGTATCAAGCCCCTCCATCCGGACTTGTCGGCGCCTCCGTGGCGCTGCTGTCGATTTTCCTTCCCTCAGCTTTGCTTGTCATGGGTGCCCTGCCATTTTGGGAAAAGCTTCGAACAGCACATCTGGCAAGATGCGCATTGCTCGGAATAAACGCGGCCGTCGTCGGCCTGCTTTCGGCAGCACTCTATGATCCGGTTTTCACGCAAGGAATAACCTCGCCTATAGCAATGGCAATCGCCGCGGGTGCCTTCGTCGCACTGAGCGCCTGGACGACGCCGGCCTGGATCGTGGTGCTTGTAGCAGGTGTGAGCGGGTTCCTGTTCCTGTAGATCGTTGCTAAGTGCGGGACTGTGGACTTGGCGCTCAACCGGCATACACAAAGCAATGCCAAGACGGTGCACACATTGGCGATTGCCAGGGCGGCAAGTACCGCAAAAGTCGGGTCTGGACCGCCATAGTCAATCAAAAGTGCGCCCACCGATGGTGAGACTGCCTGCGCGATAAGACTTGGCGTCGCGAGCTTTCCCATCAAAATCGGGTAATCCCGCGCACCAAACAGGAAGCGGCCCTTCGGTCGCAATAAGTATACAGCCCGGTCACATTCGGTGATCTGCCGCATGCGCGTCCCGAGAGATCACGCCCCGTCGTCAACGTGGTATTCTAGGCTTGCCATGGGTAAGTGGCGTCCAGTCGCTTCTTTCAATTCCCAGGCGAAGCCCATAAACGAAAAGAGAATTAATTGTCTGGTGGCCTATTTCTACCCCTCGCGTATCGCGTAACCGGCGCCGCGAATGGTGCGGATGACATTCTGCACGCCGCCATCGTTAACCGCCTTGCGCAAGCGTCCGACATAAACGTCGACGGTGCGCTCGTCGACATAGATCGCCTCACCCCAGACATTGTCCAACAATTGTCCGCGCGAAAATACGCGGTCAGGAGAACGCATCATGAATTCGAGCAGCCGGAATTCGGTCGGTCCGAGATGGATCTCGCTATCCTTGTGGTAGACACGGTGCGTTTCACGGTCGAGCACGATATCGCCGATCTTGAGCACACTGGAAAGAACTTCCGGCTTGGCACGGCGCAACAGCGCCTTGACCCGCGCCCTGAATTCCGGCGTCGAGAATGGCTTGACCAGATAATCGTCGGCACCGGTCGCAAGGCCTCTCACACGGTCGCTTTCCTCTCCGCGCGCCGTCAGCAAGATGATGGGCAGCCGCTCTGTCTCGGGGCGCATCCTCAGGCGTCGGCATAGTTCGATGCCGGATACTGCCGGCACCATCCAGTCGAGCACGAGCAGATCGGGCACATTCTCCTGAAGTCGGATTTCGGCCTCATCTCCGCGCGTCACCACTTCGACCTGATAGCCCTCGGATTCGAGGTTGTAGCGCAGGAGGACGCCAAGCGACTCCTCGTCCTCGACCACCATGACACGGGGGGCGATCATCGCCCGTCTCTTTTCTGCAAGTTCCCCGCCTTCACGTCGTCGGCGTAGCCGTGGCCGTGTCGTCGAACTTTGGCCGGTTGGCCGGCAACTGCTCGCCAGTCAGCACGAAATAGGCGTTTTCGGCGATGTTGGTGACGTGGTCACCGATGCGCTCCAGGTTCTTGGCACAAAACAGAAGATGCGTGCATGCGGTTATGTTGCGATGGTCTTCCATCATGTAAGTCAGCAACTCACGGAACACCGAGGTGTATTTGACGTCTATTTGCTCGTCATGATCCCGGAGTGTCGCCAGTCCGGCCGCGTCGTGCGCGGCGTAGCGGTCGGCGACGCTACTCACTTGGTCGAGCACGAGTTGCGCCATCCCGTCTATCGAGTGCGACAGGCCGCGCGGCACGCCACTTTCCCCCACCGCACCGACGCGCTTGGCGATATTCTTGGCAAGGTCACCAATGCGTTCGAAGTCGCCGGCCATGCGGATTGCGCCGATCACGGCGCGGAGGTCTTGTGCCATCGGCTGGCGCTTCGCAATCAGTGTGATCGCCCGATCGTCTGTTTCGTGCTGGCGTGCATCCATAAGGGTATCCTCGGAGACAATCCGCATAGCCAGCGCCGTGTCGGAAGTTAACAGCGCTCTGGTCGCACCACCGACCATAGAGCCGGCAAGAATCCCCATCTCGCCAATAAGGTTACTCACCTGCTGGAGATCTTCGCTGAAGGATGTGACGATGTGTTCGCTCATGATGCTTCCCCTGCCGTCAGCCGAAGCGGCCGGTAATGTAGTCCTGCGTACGTTTGTCGTCGGGGTTGGTGAACATCTTTTCGGTATTACCCTCCTCGACCAGATAGCCCAGATGGAACATCGCCGTGCGCTGCGATACACGCGCCGCCTGCTGCATGGAGTGGGTGACGATGACGATCGTGTAGTTTTGGCGCAGCTCGTCGATCAGTTCCTCCACGCGTGCGGTGGCGATCGGATCAAGCGCGGAGCACGGCTCGTCCATCAGGATCACCTCCGGCGACACGGCGATGGCGCGCGCGATGCACAGGCGCTGCTGCTGGCCACCGGAAAGGCCGGTGCCAGCCTCATGCAGGCGGTCCTTCACCTCGTTCCAGATAGCCGCCTTCTTCAGGCTGGTTTCGACGATCTCGTCGAGATCCGCCTTGCGTTTGGCCAAGCCATGAATGCGCGGTCCGTAAGCGACGTTCTCGTAGATCGATTTCGGGAACGGGTTGGGCTTCTGGAACACCATGCCGACGCGTGCACGCAGTTCCACCACGTCGATCGCCTTGTCGTGAATATTTTCGCCATCGAGCGAAATGTCGCCGCCGACCCGGCAGTTCTCTATCGTGTCGTTCATACGGTTGAGGCAGCGCAAGAAGGTGGACTTGCCGCAGCCGGAAGGTCCGATAAGCGCCGTTACCTGATTTTCGCGCACGTCGAGGTCGAGGCCGAAGAGCGCCTGTTTCTCGCCATAGTGAACGGTAACGGACCGGCCTCGCATTTTGATCACCGGCTGTGCCTGCGGCGGCGCAAGCTTCTGTTCCATCGCAGCGTCCTTCAGCATATTCATATCCTTATTCTCCACTACCACCGGCGTTCGAACCGACGGCGCAGAATGATGGCGACAATGTTCATCGCTGCCAGGAACAGAAGCAGGATGATGATGGCGCCTGAAGTGCGCTCCACGAAGGCCCGCTCCGCCTCGTTGGCCCACATGAAGATTTGCACCGGCAGCGCGGTGGCCGGATCCATCGGCGTCGCCGGATAATCGGCGACAAAGGCCACCATGCCAATGAGAAGCAACGGTGCAGTCTCGCCGAGCGCCTGCGCCAGACCGATGATCGTACCGGTCAGGACGCCGGGCGCCGCCAGCGGCAGTACATGGTGGAAAACCATCTGCATCTTGGACGCGCCGATCCCAAGTGCGGCAGAGCGGATCGAGGGTGGTACAGCCTTCAGCGCGGCGCGTGTCGCGATGATAATGGTGGGCAGGGTCATCAGCGTCAGCACCAACCCGCCGACCAGCGAGGCTGAACGGGGTAGCCCGGCGAAGTTGATGAAAACGGCAAGGCCAAGCAAGCCAAACACGATCGAGGGGACCGCCGCGAGATTATTTATATTGACCTCGATCAGGTCGGTCATCCGGTTTTTGGGCGCAAACTCCTCCAGATAGATCGAAGCAGCCACGCCGACCGGCAGCGCCAATACCAATACGATCAGCATCATATAAAGCGAACCGATGAGTGCGACGCCCATACCCGCCGTTTCCGGCCTGCTCGACGCCCCAAGGGTGAAAAGGCCGCTATTGAAGCGCTCGACCATCACGCCCTGTGTCGAAAGCGCGTTCATCCACTCGACCTGCCGGTCCTTGACCTTCCGTCTAGCCTCCGGCACCGAAAGGTCTATCTGGCCCTTATGGGCGGAATCGACATCGGCAGCGGCAAGCACCCACACATTTCGCGTGGTACCGATCACTGTTGGATCGGCCACAACGATGTCGCGAAGCTGCGTGCGCACACCCTGCGAGATCATGCCCGACACCAGTTTAAGGTCAGCGCTACTGGCACTTTCTGCATCGACGCCGAGTGCCTCGGCTAGCGCGTTGCGTGCCAGCAGCGGGTAGTTTGCGCTGGCAAGCTTGGCCGGATCGGTCGCTCGTTGGTTGTCGGGATCGATGATCTCGGCGCTAAAGGTGATCGGCAGATTGATCGAGGTCTGCCAAAACGCGGTGTAGCCACCCTTGAACACTGTAAACAGTAGCGCCAGCAGGAAGAAGATGCCGAGCGCAATCGCCAGTACCCCATAGATGCGAAACCGGGATTCGGCTGCGTAGCGCCGCTTCAGGCCTATATCGCGCCTTGCGCGCGGGACCGCCGTATCTGGTGAAAGCGACAGATCGGTCATTCGTACTGTTCCCGATATTTGCGGACGATGTAGAGGGCAAAGACGTTCATCGCGAGCGTGATCGCAAAGAGCGTGAGGCCGAGCGCAAATGCCACAAGCGTTTGCGGCGAGGTAAATTCGAGATCGCCGGTCAGCTGGTTGACGATCTTGACGGTGATTGTCGTCATCGCCTCACCCGGATTGATGGTGAGCTTCGCTGCGACACCCGCGGCGAGCACCACGATCATGGTTTCACCAATGGCGCGCGAGGCGGTGAGCAGCAGCGCGCCGACAACGCCAGGAAGTGCCGCCGGCAAGATCACCCTCCGCATCGTTTCCGAACGGGTTGCGCCAAGGCCGAGCGAACCGTCATTCATGGCGCGCGGCACAGCGGTAATGATATCGTCCGACAGCGAAGATACGAAGGGAATGAGCATGATGCCCATGACCAGACCGGCCGTCAGCACGCTTTGCGCAAGGATGAAAGGTTGGCCGCCGGCAAGGGCCGCACTGAGGTCTCGCAGGAAGGGGCCGACCGTCGCCAGCGCGAAGATGCCGTAGACGATGGTCGGGATGCCCGCGAGGATTTCAAGCACCGGCTTGACGATCGAGCGCACCCGCCTGGACGCGTATTCGGCCATGTAGATAGCCGCAAACAGGCCGATCGGCACTGCAAACAACATCGCCACCAAGGCGATGTAGAGCGTGCCTGCAAGCAGCGGTATGAGCCCGAACTGTCCCGTCGCGCCGCCCGAGCCAGCTGCAGCAAAGCGCGGGTCCCAGACCGTGCCGAAGAAGAAATTCGATAGCGGGACGGACTTGAAGAACGAAATCGTCTGGAACAGCATCGACAGCACGATGCCGACTGTCGTCAATATGGCGATGGTAGAGGCCGCCATCAGACCCCACAGCATGATGCGTTCGACATTGTTGCGGGCGCGCCTGCGTACCGAGATGCCGCTGAGGCCGTAGAAAGCGCCCCCAAGCGCCAGAAGGATGGCGCCGATGGTCGAGTAGCGGATCGAGGCGTCAGTCATCTCGTTGTAGGCGACGGCGGCGGGGATCATGTAGGGTTCGCCGCTGGAGGCGAGCGCCACGCCCTTGGAGGCAAACAATTCGCGCAGGTCGACACTGCCGCCCCTCGCCTGCTCCAACTCGGTATCGTCCAGGCGGCGAACGCCGTCCCCGATGCTGGTGACCATGCCCATCAGCAGCGACTCGTTGCTGCCGGTGGCTGTACGCGCCTGCTCTGGCAGGCTTTTCCAGACGGAGCTTTCCACATAGGCCGGGCTCCCCGCCCTCCACAGCGCCAGGAAAAGAATGGCCGGCAGCACTGCCATGATCAGGGCATAGGAGCCGTGATAGCCCGCCCGCGAATGCAGTTTCTGCCCCGTTTCGGGACGCAGAGCACCGGCTCGCCGATAGGCGACAGCGAATGCTGCGATCGCGATAACGAGGATGATGAGGAAGACGGAGGCTGCACTCATATGTCGGCACTTCCTGGATCACACCAGATTGAACTCAAGACGAATTCAAAGGCGTGATCGGTTCCAATAGAAAGGGCGTGGGCATATCCCACGCCCTTTTCAGGCTATTACATGGTCTTGCCGGCGTCGAAAGCCTCGCGCTGGGCGTCACGCTCGGCATCCGGCGCGGCGACGAGGCCATAGTCGGAAAGCGGACCCTCAGGGCCGACCATTTCGTCCGAAAGGAAGAAGCTCACATATTCCTTCAGGCCAGCCACGACACCGAGATGCGCCTTCTTGACGTAGAAGAACAGCGGACGTGACACCGGGTACTCGCCGGCGGCGATGGTCTCAGTCGATGGCGAGATGCCGGAGACGGTCGCGACCTTCAGCTTGTCGGCGTTGTTTTCATAGAAGGCGAGGCCGAAGACGCCAACGCCGGTCTTGTTGGAGTCGATGCGCGCCAGCGTCTCGGTGTAATCACCATCGATGTCGATTGCCTTGCCGTCCTTGCGCACGGCGATGCAGGCAGCGCCGGCAGCCTTGTCGTCAAGGCCAGTCGCCTTGATCGCGTCGAGCGCGCCAGTACTCTTGCAACCCTCGGCCAGCAGCTTTTCTTCGAACACTTCGCGGGTGCCGTGCTTTTCGCCGGGGATATAGGCGGCAATGTCCCAATCGGGCAGGTTCGGATTGACTTCGTTCCACTTGGTGGCGGTGTTGGCCACCAGCTTGCCATCCACGACTACCTGCGCGGCGAGCCCCTTATAGAGGTCTTCCGGGGTCAACGCCCAATCCGGACCGTTGATGTCGGTGGCAAAGACAATGCCATCATAGCCGATGCGCACTTCCTGGATGTCGGTCACACCGGCGTCGGCACAAGCCTTGACTTCGGACTCCTTGATCGGGCGCGAGGAATTGGCGATGTCGATGGTGTTTTCGCCGACGCCCTTGCAGAATTCCTTGAGGCCACCCGACGAGCCGCCCGACTCGACCACTGGGGTCTTGAAATCGGAGAATGTCTCGCCAAAATTCTCGGCGACGATCTTGGCATAGGGCAGCACGGTCGAAGAGCCGGCGATCTGAATCTGATCGCGGGCTGCGGCGTAGCCGGCGGTTGCTGCCAGCGCGATTGCCGCAACCGATGTTGTAAGAAGGAAATTCTTCATGTGGCCTGCTCCTGTTCGGAAGATGATCTCTCGACGCCCGTCTTTGAGCGCCTGCTGAGGCCAATAGCGTCCGTATGTAACAGTCGCATGACAGTTTCATGCGCGGTCGATGACGACTGGCAATGGGAGTTTTCTTGATTGTGCTTTATTGGCTCGGTGCGAAATTTTCGTATGCCATGGCATGTCATCACGCATTGCAAATTCCGGCGAACGTCACTGCTGCTCGCGATACGTTCACGACCAAGCGTCCCCGACAAGCGCAAGCAAAAACCTCGTTGACACCGGGCTGAAGTTCGAAGTCGAGCCGCTCGCCCTGACGGAAGGCGAACGTGTGGCCGATGGCTGTCATGCAAAAACCACATGGACTTGAACGCACCCCTGGCGTGGCGCGCATCTGGACACTTCCGGCTATAACCGACGAATGATCGAAATCCAGGCGAAGCCGCGATAGAGACGCCTCGTCTCCGTTGTCGCGCCAAGGCTAACGGCGATGTTCGTGCTGACTTCGAACAATTCGTTGCGCGGCGTGACATGATACCAGCCGAGCCACGTATAAAGCGCTGCCCGGAACCAGTTCGGGAGATCGCGCTGGTCGCCGAAATCGACGATGTGAAGTTCGCCGCCCGGTGCCAAATGTGCAACCGCATCGCGCAGGACCGCCTGCCAGTCGGGGATCATCGACACCGCATAGGAAATGAAAATCCGGTCGAACTTTTCGCGACCGAATACCTTGACCGGATCGAAGCGGGACGCATCCGCGCACGCCAAACGTATCCGCCCTTGCAGTTGCGCCTGCGCGACTGATTTCCCCGCCGTTACCAGCATTTCCTGCGAGATGTCGATGCCATGGAATTTCGCCTGCGGATAAAGCTGCGCCGCCTTGACCAGGTTGCGGCCGGTTCCGCAGCCGATCTCCAGCACACAGCCGTCGCTGGGCGGCTTGAGGCCGGCAATCATCGTGTCGCGGCCGAGCAGATAATAGCGCCGCGTCGCGTCATATACATGGCGCTGATGCCGATAGACGCGGTCCATCAGGCCGCCATGGTCGAGTTGCATCGCCATGTCTAATTCGCCTTCAGCACATGCAGGTGAAAGCCGCCATAGATCGACGACCTGTCGCGTGCGTGCAGTGCCAGAGATTCGGCCTCGCGATAATCCCAGCGCTGCAGGATCGCCGGCTCGACACAGCCGCGCAGCAGGTTTTCGGAGGCGGCGGTGCGGAAGATCACGCGCGCGTCCGGTGCCGCCGTTCGCGTGATTTCGCGCCAGAGTTCGTTCAACTGCCCGTCCGACATCCAGTCCTGCGCGTCGAGCAGCACGAAACAATCGACCGAGCCGTCCGGCTTGGCGGCGAGGAATTCGGCATAGGAGGCATTGACGACGCTCGCCCGGCCGATGCGCGCGCGGATGGCCGGGAAATTTGCACGCGACAGATAGGGCGGCAGCGGCCCCTTCTCGGCATGGCTGTAGCTCCGGCCAAAAGCTTGCCAGGCGAAATAGTTCTCCGAAAGCGGAAAGTCGCACGCAAGCCGCTCAAGGCGCCCGCGCAGGATGGAAGCCATTCCTGCGCCACCTGCGGTCGCCAGCGCATCATATTGCTGAGGCGGGATACCGAGGCCGAACAGCGAGGATTTTCGCGAGGTCGCCCAGCGTACCAGCCGCTTTTCGAACAGGGGCGCGATTGCGGCGTCGAAGAAGCGGCGCTGCTCCTCGATGGTCCCGGCCTTGAGCATATCGCGGGGATCGGTGCCATAAAAACGCGCCACGCGGTGCCCGCAGCCGATGAAGAAGCCAAGCAGTCCGTGCCTGTACAGATCCCGCGAAAAGATCGAAATGCGGCGTCGGCCGGACAAGCTCCGCTTTTCCCAATAGGAGCGGCTTGTCGCATCCAGATGCGGTCGGATGAAGCGCTGGTAGGCCGCGATATTCTCTCTATCGTCGGCCCTGCCGTAGAAGCGGTAGAAGGTCTCGTAGTCATGGAAATTGGCGACCGCCGCAAGCTTCAGCCGATTGAAGGCCACATGCGCGGTGTTGAGATCGACCGCCTCGACGCTCGCCGGATCGGCAATCAGATAGGACAGTGCGTTGCACCCGCCGGAAGCAATGGTGACGATGCGGTCGCCGGGTCTGATCTTCAGGGCTTGCATGTCCACATCGGGGTCTTCCCATATCTGCGGATAGACCAGCCCTTTGAAGACATGGGCAAAAAGGCGTTCGGACAGACCGGCCCTGGAAAATAGCGGGTTCTGCCGCACGGCGTGGTCGAGCCTTGTAGGTCCGCTCGGGTCCATGGCGACCTTGTTAAGCGTGACAGCGCCTGACATCGGGGGTGTCCTCTCTTTGAATTCGGGGAATTCAGGCTGCCGCCTGATCTGTGATCGGCCGAAGATGAGACAGAAACTGCGAGGCACATTCGGCCCAGCTATAGGCAAGGGCCCGATTGCGGGCGCTCTCTCGCGATACATCAAGGGCTGCGAGTGCGGCCGCGCGCAAATCCTCCGACAGCATGCCGCATCGAGTCTCGCCGACGATGTCGATTGGCCCGGTCACCGGAAAGGCCGCGATCGGGCAGCCACTGGCCAGCGCTTCGAGCAGCACGTTGCCGAACGTGTCGGTGCGGCTGGGAAAGACGAAGACGTCGCTGGCCGCATAGATACCGGCCAGTTCCTCGCCGAGGCGCGTGCCGAGGAAATGCGCGTCCGGGTAGCGCGCCTTCAGCCGGGCAATGTCCGGTCCGTCGCCCACCACCACCTTGCTGCCCGGCAGGTCGAGATCGAGAAAAGCCGGCAGGTTCTTTTCCACCGCTACCCGGCCGACACACAGGAAGATCGGGCGCGGCAGATCAAGTTCGGGTTTATTCTGCGGCCCGACCTTTTTCCGCGGATTGAACAATTCCGTGTCCACCCCGCGCGTCCATGGCCTGAGATTGGTGAAGCCCTTTGCGGCCAGTTCCGCTGCCAACGAGGGCGTCGCCACCAACGTCCCTTGACCGGCATTGTGGAAGCGGCGCATGCAGGCGTAGCTCCAGCTTTCCGGTATCGGCGTTCGAGCGCGAAGAAACTCGGGAAACCTTGTGTGATAGCTGGTGGTGAATGTCCTTCCGCTGGCGAGGCAGGCGCGCCGCGCCAAAAATCCCAGCGGGCCTTCCGTGGCGATATGGATGCTGTCGGGTGCCACGGCCTCGATGCGCTGCGCGATCTGCCGCGCCGAGACGAGTGCAAGCCTGATCTCCCGATAGGACGGTAGCGGCAGGGTTAGGTAGCCTTCGGGCGTCAGGAACTCCACCTCGATGCCGCGCTGCTCCAGCGCCTCGCCCAACTTTTCAAGCGTGCGCACCACACCGTTGACTTGCGGACGCCAGGCATCGGTAACGATAAGAATGCGCATGGCCGCTTACGCCGCGCGGCGACGCCAGGGCACGACTGCGAGCGATCTCTGCTCGTTAAGCAGCCGGCTCATTGCGGCCCATCGGATGACCTCCATCCGGCCGTCCTCATGCTCGACAACCGCCGTGCAGCTTTCGACCCAGTCGCCTGTATTGATGTAGGTGAAGCCGTCGAAATCGCGCATTGCGGCGCTGTGGATGTGGCCGCAGATCACACCGTCAACATCGTGACGCCGCGCTTCCGCAGTCAAGGTCTCTTCAAAATCGCCGATGAAGTTGACGGCGTTCTTGACCTTCTGCTTGGCCCAGGCAGACAGCGACCAATAGGTGAAGCCCAGCTTGCGCCGGATGAAATTGATATAGGTACTGAGCCGAAGGGCGGTCTCGTAGGCCCAGTCGCCGAAATACGCCAACCACCGCGCATGCCGTACGACCACGTCGAATATGTCGCCATGGATGACGAGGTAGCGCTTGCCATCGGCTGCTTCGTGCACCGCCGTCTCCTGCACCTCGATGCCGCCAAAATGCAGGCCATAGAATTCCCGCAGGAATTCGTCGTGATTGCCGGGAATGTAGATGATCTTCGTGCCCTTGCGCACCTTGCGCAGCAATTTCTGCACGACGTCATTGTGGCTTTGCGGCCAGTGCCAGCCCGACCGCAACCGCCAGCCATCGACGATATCGCCGACCAGATAAATGGTCTCGGCGTCGTGATGCCTCAAGAATTCCAGCAACGCCTCGGCCTGATTACCGCGCATGCCCAGATGGATGTCCGAAATGAACAAGGCCCGGTATTTCCGGCCTTCCTGGTTGAATGTCGAATCGTCGTTTGCGGAAGTTTCCATGGGCGACATATCACCTGCTCTCCATGACAGGCGTGTGATAGCGGGCGCGGCTGACGGGCGGGGCCTGCTTCGCCATGTCGGTGGCTGCTTCCGGCGGCACGCCGATCGCGCTCAACGAAAAGCCGTGCGTGCGCGCCTCGGCAGGATCGAAGGCATGACGGAAATCGACCAAGGCCCGGCTGCTCACGACGCATGAAAGCCGGCCAAGATCGAGTGACTTCAACGCCTTCCAATCGGTCATCAACACGACGACGTCAGCGCCGGCGGCGCATTCATAGGGGTCGTCGAAGAAGTCGACATCGTCCAGCAGCGCGCGCGCATTGGCCGTGCCCTGCGGATCGTGGGCGCGTATCCGCGCGCCTACCCGCTGCAGGGCCTCGATCAGCGGGATCGAGGCCGCCTCGCGCATGTCGTCGGTTTCAGGCTTGAAGGTCAGGCCGAGAATGGCAACGCTGCGGCCTTCGGCATCCCCGCCGAGCGCATCGATCACCTTCAGCGCCATGCGCCGCTTGCGCGCGTCGTTGGCGACGATCGATTCCTGGATGATGCGCAGCGCCACCCCATGGTCCTGCGAGGTGCGGAGCAGGGCAAGCGTGTCCTTGGGAAAGCAGGAGCCGCCATATCCCGGACCGGCATTGAGGCATGCCGTACCGATCCGCCGGTCGAGGCCCATGCCGAGCGCCACCTCGCGCACATCCGCGCCGACGCTTTCGCACAGATCGGCCATTTCGTTGATGTAGGCAATCTTCACCGCCAGGAAGGCATTGGCGGCATATTTGATGAGTTCGGCGGTACGCCGCCGCGTCGTCATCACCGGGATGCCGTGAAGCCGCAGCGGCTCGTATAGTTCCTGCAACACCGTGGCCGCCCGATCGTCGTCGACGCCGATCACCACGCGATCGGGTTTTTGGAAGTCGGCAACGGCGCTGCCCTGGCGCAGGAATTCCGGATTTGAGGCGACCGCAAAGCTAGCATCGGGACGCGCCCTGGCAATGATCCGCTCGATGTCATCGCCGGTCCCGATCGGGACTGTGGATTTGGTCACCACCACGGTGAAACCATCGAGCGAAGCCGCAATCTCCTTTGCGGCGGCGTAGACAAAGGCAAGATCGGCTTCGCCGTCCCGCAACCTTGGCGGCGTTCCCACCGCAATCATCACCACATCAGCTGCCGCGATTGCGGGTGCGGCGTCGGTCGTAAAGGAAAGCCGCCCTCGCCCGACTGCCTGAGCTACCAAGGCGTCCAGCCCCGGCTCGTAGATCGGCATTACACCTTGCCGCAACGCCGCAATCTTGCCTGCATCCTTGTCGGCGCTGACAACCTCATGTCCCCAGCTTGCAAGGCAGGCGGCTGAAACCAATCCAACATATCCGGTGCCGATGATCGTAATCTTCACAAGCCAACCCTCTCGCGATCAGGAGGCCGACGCCGACGGCTTCAGCCTTGATTCGCATTGGTGTCTGGGGTCAGGAGTAAGCCTACTGTTTGACGTCTATATTACAGTGGAAGCACTGCTCGCTGAGATGGATGCATAGAATCGCTCAACGCATGTGTCGTGCCGTGCCCAAAAGCGATTACAGGCTCGCCAGCCCCGAATGAAGTTACGTCTCCACCAACCATACGAAGCACAGCTTAGAGACCGTTTGAGAATGCCTTGAAGGGTCGGCTGGACGTGATTCAAGCTTGGGATGTGGACCCCAGCGACGCGTGGCCGGATGGCCGAAATTGAGAAGAAGATGAAGCGCTACCCGACGGATCTGACGGATGACGAATGGGCACGGATATGTCCGTTTCTGCCTGTCGGATCGAAGAGCGGTCGGCATGTCGAGTCGGATTTGCGCGAAGTGTTGAACGCGATCCGGTACCTGGCCCGCTCGGGCGGCGGCTGGCGCATGCTGCCGAAGGATTTTCCGCCATGGCAAACCGTCTACTGGTGGTTCCGATGCTTCGTGCGGCGTTTCATGTTCCAGACGATCCACGACGTGGCGCTGATGCTGGATCGCGAACGGGTCGGACGCGAGGCGAGCCCGACAGGCGGCGCCATCGATAGCCAGTCGGTCAAAGCTCCGGAAGCGAAAACAAGAGGTTACGATGCGGGCAAGAAGATTGCCGGACGCAAGCGGCACATTGCAGTCTACACCGATGGCCGTCTCTTGATGGTCAACCTCACGGCCGCCGACATCTCCGACAGTGCAGGCGCGCAGATGACCCTCGACACCGTGCGCAAGCGCTGGCCGTGGCTCAAGCACCTCTTCGCCGACAGCGCCTACACTCAGCGCCATCTGATCGAATGTTGCTTCTCAAAGCTCAAACAGTTCCGCCGCGTTGCAACGCGCTTCGAGAAAACAGCCAAGAATTATCTCGCCGTCGTCACAATCGTCGCGACGTAGAGGTAGTCCGCCTTGGGCGCTGGGCGTGAGTTCGGCCCAGGCGAATGAATTTCCGCAAATGGGTGGCTTCCTGCCTGTCGGCTTTCGGTGGCCGAGTAGCGAAAGTTGGGTCAGCCGACGCGTGACCGACAGCTTCGCGCCCCGGTCTTAGACAGTACATGTCTCGGTTCCCGAATTGAGTCACTCTCGGTGCCGTTTCAAATCGGTGGCACGAAGGCCCTTTCGGGAAAGGCTTTTTCGACCACGTTCAAGAAAGCGCGGACTTTCGCCCCGACGAGCCGTCGGGAGCTTTGCAGCGCCCAAAGCTCAACCGGAGGACCGGCCTGAATGCCCCAAAGGATGAGCCGGCCCGCCGCGACATCATCGGCAACGAGCAGCCTGGGCAGCATCGCGGCCCCAGCGCCGGCGAGCACGGCATCACGTACCATCAACAACGATGACAGACGGAGCACCGACTCGGGTTTGAGAACGATGTCAGTTGCTTGGCCGCTTCGAAGGCGCCAGGTAGCGTCCGCCGGCGTGTTGCTCAGCAGGACGGCCCTCACCGAGGAATCGCCTCGATCGTCCGGGCAGTTCCTGGGCCGAGGCAGGTCAGGATGCGCCACGACCAGGCGCTCGTCGTTCAGGAAGCGGCGGCCGAATAGACGATCGTCCGGCGACGGATCGACCCGGATGACCAGATCGTAGCCATCCTCCACGGGATCGACCTGACGGTCCTCTGCTACGATCTCGAGCTGAACTTCGGGATAGGCGAGCGCAAAACGAGCGCCGATTCGGCCGAACGCGACATGCGCGATCACGACCGGGGCGCTGACCCGTAGCCGACCCCGCGGGATCGAGGCGCCGAGCACCACCTCCTCACCCGCTTCCGAGATTTCAGAAAGCGGCCCGGCAGTGCGCTCGTGCAGCGCACGGCCCTCCTCTGTCAGCCGCAAATTATGGGACCCGCGCTCAATCAGCCGGACACCAAGGCTTTGCTCAAGCTCCGCGACCCGGCGCGACAGCGTGGACTTGGGTCGGTCTGAAACGCGACTGGCCCGGCCAAAGCCGCCATTGGCGGCGACCAGATTGAAGTCAGACAAGGCTTGCAGATCCATAGGATTGTTCCGAATTCGGGACGAGGCGTTCCAATCATGATACCTTTTTTACGATAATGGAACATCTATCTTTCTCGTCATGGCGGATGGAACTCCGCAACTCACAAAAGGAGTAGCCGACATGAGCATTCTCGTTACCGGCAGCACGGGTACCATCGGCACCCAGGTTCTCAGTTGCCTGCAGGGGCGCGGGGTGGAAGTCCGCGCGCTCACACGCTCGCCCGATGCGGCCAAACTGCCCTCGGGCGTGGTGCCGGTTCGCGGCGACCTGGCCGACGTGGACACCGTGCGCGCGGCGCTGGACGGCGTGAGCACGCTGTTCTTGCTGGTCCCCGCCGTCGCCGACGAACTGACCCAGGCCATGCTGGCGCTGACCGCCGCCCGCGAAGCCGGCGTCAAGGGCATCGTCTATCTGTCTGTTTTCAAGGGCGAAGCCTATGCCGACGTGCCGCACTTCGCCGGCAAGTACACGGTCGAGCGGATGATCGAGGCGTTCGACCTTCCCGCCACGATCTTACGTCCAGCCTATTTCATCCAGAACGACATTCGGCTGAAGGACCCGCTATTGAAGTTCGGGGTCTACGGTATGCCGATCGGCGCGAAGGGTGTTTCGATGGTCGACATCCGCGACATAGGAGAGGCGGCGGCGAACGAGTTGATGCGCCGCGAACGGAGCGCGACGCCACTGCCCCGCGAGATATATACCCTGGCCGGGCCGGATGCCCTGACGGGTGAGAGTATCGCGGCTATCTGGAGCGAGGCGCTCGGCCGCGCCATCCGCTACGGCAGCGATGATCTCGTAACGATGGAGCAGCGCCTCAAGTCGACGATGCCAGCCTGGCACGCTCTGGACCTGCGCCTGATGGTCGGCCGCTATCAGACGGACGGCGCGGTCGCTACAGCGGACGAACTCGGACGCTTCACCGCCTTGCTCGGCCATGCGCCGCGCTCCTATCGCGATTTCGCCAGGGACGCTGCCGCCCAATGGGCCAATGGCTAACGACAACAAGTTGGGCGTCGGCGCAGCCAGCGCCGACGGCTATGTGCAAGGGTCCGGTTTCAGGCCCTGCGTTGGCAGCCCGCCGAATACGTTTCCCGTAATGTCCAGGTCTTCGCCGAATATCGCGCGTCCCAGTATTCAGGCAGGGGACATCGGATCAGTTCAGGCGAGGCATTGCCCCCGCGCGGCGGTCTCTGGTTCGACGTCCGTATCAACAAGTTCCAGATGGTGCCGGCTGACAGCGACGTGCGGTGGCGCATTACCAATACCGGGGCGATGGCGATAGGCGTGGTCGATCAGGGCGATTAGCGATCTCGAAGAGGTCCGTCAGACCGAAGAGAGCGGCCTCCTGAGCGCCAGGATATTCCAGCAGGCCGATGTCGATAGATTCAGGCATGTGTCGTTTCCAACCCGCTTTTTGTCGATTGCGCCAATGGTACGTTCGCCGCTCGCCGTCCATAAGAGGATTATCGAAAGGATAAAACCATGAGCAAGCAAGCTGTTGTCGTCGTCGATTTCCAGAACGACTATCTCACTTCCGGATCCTGGCCGCTTGTCGGCGTTGATGCCGCCGTCCAGAATGCCGCCAAGGTGATCGAGGATGCTCGATCTAAAGGCCTCCTTGTCATCCATGTCCGGCATGAGAACCCCGCGGGCGCACCGTTCTTCGTCGTGGGTTCGCACGGCGCCGAGATCATCCAGGCTGTGGCACCCAGGGACAGCGAACAGGTGGTGGTGAAAAACTTCCCGAACGCGTTCCGTGGCACCGACCTCAAGGCCAAGCTGGACGCTGAGGGCGTCAAGGATATCGTTATCATCGGCGCAATGAGCCACATGTGCATCGACGCTACTGCGCGTGCGGCTGCTGACCAAGGCTACAATGTTACCGTCGTCGAAGATGCTGCCGCAACCCGTGACGCCGAGTTTAACGGCATGACCGTTCCGGCAGATCATGTGCACGCCGCGTTCATGTCTGCCCTGGGCTTCGCCTACGGCAAGATCGTCAAAGCTGACGAATACTTGAAGTAGGTGCAACGGCCCGTGCGTCGTGCGCACGGGGCCACTTAGCCACCCGCGAGGAGCAGCCGATTGCGCGCTCGCGGGGGGCAATGCAAGCAGCTCAGCCTCGGTAGCCATCGCGCATCCTAACCGGACGGCGCGTCGACGCCATTACCTGCAAGGTAATCGCATCGCTCTTCGACTTGCGTCATCCTTCTTGCATCAACAAAGGAGATAAGATGATGATTGATCCCACCAGCATTGCCACGACCTATCTTGAATTGTGGAATGACTCCGACGACGCCTCCCGCCGCACACGCCTGACCGATGGCTGGGCCGTCGATGCACGCTATGCCGACCCGATGATGGCGGGTGACGGTCGCGATGGGATCGCCGAAATGATCGCAGGCGCGCGTGCGCAATTCCCCGACCACGCCTTCAGCCTGCGCGGCACCCCGGACGGCCATGGCCGGTTCGCGCGCTTTTCTTGGACGCTGGCGCCATCCGACGGCCCGGTGGTGGCGGGCGGCACCGATGTCGTGCGACTGGACGATGCAGGGCGGATCGCCGAGGTAATCGGCTTCCTTAACGGAGATGCAGCGTGAAGCCGGCGTTCGTCGCGCGGGGCAACGGGCACGCATTCTTCGACGATACTGCCGCCGCCTATCGATTCATCCGCCGGCAGAAAGTCGCCCGTGGCAGCGATCCTGGCCCGGACATTGGACCATCGGATTGGCAGCCAGGGGATTACGCGAAATTCATCCCGGACATAATGCCGGGGATGGAGCGGCACAATCGGGCGAGCAGTAGGGATCTCATTTTGTCCGTTTGCGGATTTGCGATTGCGGCCGGCTGTTTTTGGTGGGTGGGTTTGATGTAGGCGGAGCCTGGGGCCTCGTCCAACGTGAGGAAGCGGTCTAGGGCCGACGCGGCGCTACAAACAGTAAAACGGCGGGCCACTCGATGCCCCGCCGTTTTTGTCTCAATTATTCATAATTTTAGAGAAGCGCTTAGCGCCCAAAAACGCCCCGGTCCGAATCTTGAACCTTCACAGTGCTGTTCTGACCGTCCGAGATCGAAGCCGTCGTGCCATAATCGATAGACGCCGTCGCGACAGGCTCGTAGGCGGGGAACTGACCGCTGCCACCGGCGAACGCGGCACCAGCAGAAACCAGAAGGGCAGTGGCTGCGGTAAAAATGATCTTGTTCATGTCAAACACTCCTAAATCTTCGTTGTCATGCCCTTCAAGCCTCACTGGCGAAGGGCGGTTGATGTCGCTTGGACAATACGAAGATGGTAGGCTGGAGTGCTGATCGCCAGACCGGGGATTGGCACAGACTGTCAACGATTAGTGAACGACATCTAGGTAATAGTTTCATTATTGAGAACTATCCGCGTGTAGCCATTCGTTATCGCGCGTAACAAAAAGCCCCGACGAAGCGAGGATCGCTGGCAATTTACAGAACGGGGAAACGGGCTGGAAACGCCCGACTGCTATGGGCAGGTATGGCCGAAGACAAATATGCAGCGAATTGGCGGGGCGCGCGAAAATACCAGTTCGATGACGAGACAAGGCGAAAGCGCCGCGCTCGTTTCATCAAGCGCCATCTGCCCTGGTGCGCAGTCGCTGTCTTTCTAGGCGTAGTCTCTACGGTCTACTGGCTGTAGTGCAAGAAAAAGCCCCGCCGAAGCAGGGCTCTCGATATTTGATCGTGCTCAACCCCAAACCCAAACACGCTTGCGGAAGCAGCGAACGCGGCGGCGGCCGTGACGCCAATAGCTTCGGCAGACCCTTCTCCAAACACGCCGTCTATGTGGGCGGTGATGACGCCGATGATTACGACGCCAGTGGCGCTCCCGCTCCCTCCGATACTGGACCGGCTCCAACTCCGGCTGATTTCCTTCGCCATCGAATAAATCGGTTGCGGGCTCGTCCAGTTCGTCGCGAATACCATCGCCGGGCATGACGCCAGCCATCGCGCTACCAGGCGGAGCTATGCCAACAAGGGCCGTGACACCTGCAATACCGAGCATTCCGGTTAAAAATGATCGCCGATCCATAGAAACCTCCATATCCTTTGATCGTCAGGATATGTGGAGACATAGAGCAGCGAATGCGGGCGGCCAGACTTCGAGAATTTTTGAAACAAAAAGCCCCGGTGGTGAGCCGGGGTTGGGGGGCGGTTAGGCTGCAGCCGGTAGCGCCTTGTGGTGTATTTTGTTAGCCAGCGTCGTGGCGGTCGGCTCGATGGTCTTGCTGTTTAGATAAACCTTCAATATCCAGCTAAACATGGGTGATCGCGCGACCACCGCATCAACCCACTTGTCAGCAGCAATCACAAAATCTGCGATGACACTCGGGGGGGCATCGTACGCAGATTGAGCGGCGGACGCCTTGGTGTGCTGCTCTTTTCCTTCGACTGAAGAACCCTGACAAACACCAGCGCGGTGTATGGGTTGATCGAATAATTCAACTTCTCTATGAAATCCAGCACATCGTCCGGGGTTTCTGGAGTGTCGATTAACCGGTTAGCCGCGACGTAAAATTCATTGGCCGCACACACGTACCTGGCCCGGCGACGGATGTAGAGGCGGATGACGGCCATGGCGTCGGCACAAAGCGCTGGCGGCCAGTTCTCGTGGATCTTGGGGGTTGCTCACCATCCCCGATCTAACGCCCATCCTCCACAATTCGCAACCGGACGCCTGACCATCTTCCCGACGCCAGCAATATTGATCGCCCGCGTGTCCTGATGGATGCGCGGGCTTTGATCCTAACGGCCGTCTGAGCGCTTCTTTGGGTGCTTACGGAACTGCACGACCTGGCCGCTTGGGCGGGCATGCTCTGACGTGGCAACTGCCTCGATCAACAGGTCCAGAGCGACGCAAACCTTTCGGCTTGTTTCGTCGTTTCCACGAAGATAGTCATAGGCGCGCTCAAGGTGCAGCCGGGCGGCTGAAAAGTCGCTGGTCAAATCCGCTCTCCGTCGTGCCCGCCTACTGTTGTGGCAGCAGCCGGTGACCGGGGTGCAAATATCCACAGCAGCTTTTTATTAAATTCCGACAGGTGGCGTTTTCATTTCGAGGGGTGGGCGCGATGGTTGCTAGAGACCGGCTCAGTCGAGTGATGCCCCACCTCCCGACCGCGCCACACCGCGCCCTTTGGTGGGATGGCAGTGGCACCCAAAGCGTTGGTAAATATCCACAGCCGTATTTGATACAAATCGCTGAGATCAGTTGCGTTAACGCAGTTTTCACCATCCCCAGCCACATTGCGACTGCGGCCTCGTATTGATTCCCGCCCCAAGTAAAGCCCACCGCTCTGTACCCCGGAGCGGTGGGCTTTTTTGGTCGTTGGCCCTGCTAGCGCATCACATAAACGATCCTACGCGATTGCGGTTCGACCAAGACTGGCTGACCATTCACATTCACATAGCGGTACTCGTAGTCGGGAATATCTCCCAAAACGACTGTGTCAGGCAAGGTCGCTCCCGTCACAACCTCTCCATCAAGATAGACCGGTGCTTCCTGATGCGCGGCCACATAAGCACGCACATTTTCGGGCGGATCAATGGCCGTGCCGGTCGCACCACCTGCGATGGTGCCCGCCACTCCGCCGACTGCGGCACCAACCGGGCCACCAATGATGGCACCCGCAATCGCGCCGGTGGCGCCGCCGGCAAATGCTCCGGCATCACCGCCG
>NZ_JBTMXA010000072.1:0-506 GCF_054489545.1 Mesorhizobium sp. A556 | reverse complement strand
GTGAGCGTGAAGGTCGAGCCAACGCCAAAGAAGTCGCTGGTTTCCGTGTTGGCTTCCGTCACGGAAGCTTCGGTTTCATCAACGCCATCGATCACACCATGCGCCGAAGCGCTCGCATCGGTCGTAAGGGTAACGCCATCTGCTTCATAGACGTCGCCGGTGTTGAACGCGGCCGTCTCGGCCCAATTCAGGCCAACCTCGACCTTGTTGGCCAGAATGCCCTGGTCCGGGAACGCGCCGTCCGAGTTGGTGGCGGCGTTGCCGATGATGGAGGCCAGGACGGAACCGACCGACTCACCGCTTTCAAGACGGTCAGCGTAATACGCCAAGCCATCCGCATCGGGGGCGCGGCCGAGAACGTTCATGTAAACCTGCTCGATCATCTGGTCAGGCGTGAACAGATTGGGCGTCAGGATATAGGGATAGGTCTGTGCAGCCTCGGGCGAAGCGGCGAAGGATTCAGCGATGTCTGTCAGCGACACGCCGTCTGCCAGACGTCCAACCCA
>NZ_JBTMXA010000071.1:0-513 GCF_054489545.1 Mesorhizobium sp. A556 | reverse complement strand
GCGAAGTGAGGACCCGAACGGGCTCGACGAGGGTCGACGGCAGTCACGATGCTGTGGTGGTGATCGCAGTAGACGCGATCCGGCGAAGTTGGCCCAGCACAAAAACGGTAACCGCTGGGTACTGATGGGTCTTCGCTCACCGGGAAGCGGCACTGATAGACGCCTAGCTGAATGAGGGGGACGTCTCTCGAAGTCAGTCTGATATTTTCAGGCATGATGGTTTTCAGGTTCCAGGTCGCCCGGTACAGTCCGAGTTGACCAGCGACGTACGGGCCAGCCTCTTGGCCTGGCTCGAGAGGCGAGGCGGCACAGTCGATGACCATGCATTCCCGAGCCGGATCAACTACGCACACCACATGAGCACGAGAGGCAGTACGCCCGCCTTGTCGATGAATGGGTAACTGCGATTGGTCTGCGACGAGCGGAGTATGGCACCCCCTCGCTGCGACGAACGAAAGCATCAATGATCTACAAGGCGACTGGCAATGCGCGCTGTACAGATCCTACTTGGCC
>NZ_JBTMXA010000070.1:0-520 GCF_054489545.1 Mesorhizobium sp. A556 | reverse complement strand
CGCGCTCGCGCACGAATCCGCAGTTCAACGGCGAAAGTCTCCCAGGAACCTTGGCGCCGTGGCAGATCGGCTATAAGCATATCGCCGCGCTTGGCGGACTTCGACGTAAGGCACGTAGTACGGAGCCTTCGCCCAACACCTATTGGCGCGTGCGCAGTTTTCGCAATTACGCGGACTATGCCCTCACGGAGCCGTTTATCTTGGGCTTGGCGCGCCTGCGAGAACTCGGCATCCAACACCGCTGCGCCATCATGTGCGCGGAAGCCGTCTGGTGGCGCTGCCACCGCCGTATCATCTCCGACTACCTGCTCAGCCAAGGCGAGAGCCTCATGCACATCCTTGGGGCGGAGCATTTCGACGAGGCGAGCCTTACGCCCGGTGCTGTCGTGCGCGGTAGCGGCAAGATCGTCTATCCCGCCGAGAATGTGGTGCTCAAATAGAGCGAGAAATGTCTCCGCTTACGCATAACAATGCCGACATAGTTTTCGCCGACCGGCTTAGCTGTTTCCTAAACCGACGC
>NZ_JBTMXA010000007.1:0-231258 GCF_054489545.1 Mesorhizobium sp. A556 | reverse complement strand
TAGGCCGCCGCCGGACTGGCCATCAGGCCGCTTGCCAGAATGGCGAATGCGTAAGTTCGTCTATGCACCAAAATTCCTCCCGGTTTGCTTTAGTTAAGGACGCTCTATTTTATTTGAGAACGCATTTGGTTTCCGGCTGGTCGATGCCGAGCGTATCCAGTGTGGAAACCTGGTGGAGGAAACCTTCCTGCGGCGACGTTGAAACGACGGACTTGGCGTCGCCGAGCAGGATCGGCTGGCGAAGCTGCAGGTTCCATTTGCGGAAGGTCAGCTTCTGCCCCTTGAAGGCGGCGACCGAAAAATCGTCCGAGCGGATATAGGCGTCGATCTTCTTCGGATCGTTGCCATTGGTGCGCGTCGTCGCCTCGCCAACCGCCCGCACCGCCGTCCAGGCGGACATGTCTTTGGAAAGCATCCGCCTGCCCGTCGTTTTCAGGAAGCGGCTCTGCATCTGGATGCCGCCCCATTGTTCGCTGGCCGGATGCCAGGACGACGGGACGAGGCCGGCCGTGCCGGCCACCAGCCGCGGCATCCAGGTGCGGTAGGGAACATAGGTTCCAAACACCTCGCTTTCGTCGGCGACCAGCACCACGTCATGCTCGGGCAGGTCTTGCGTGAACACCGAAATCTGCTGCTGGATCTGGGTTGCGCCGGTATCCGTGCGGCGCGCCGTCCCGGTGTCCCTGAATTCCTTTTCCGCGACGATCTCGCCGCCGAAACGGGTTGCCGCGCGGCGCAAGGCGTCGGCATAGAGGTGATCCTTCTCGTGCGAGCCGTAGAGCAGCACCCATTTCGGCCATTTCTTCACGATCAGATACTGGGCAAGCGCGTCGGCCAGCATGCTGCGCGTCGGCACGATGTGAAAGACGTTGATGCGGCAATTCTCCTCGCGCAGATCGTCGTCGGTCGCGCCGATATTGAAGATCAGCACGCCCTTGTCGCGGGCGATATCGGCGATGGACAGCAGTTGCTTGGCCGAGAGGTCCGCCACCACATAGCGGTCGCCCTTGGCGATGAGGTCGTTGAACGGTTGAACAACGTCCGCGTCCGGTTTTATCTCGGCGATGTCGAGGGCGAATTTCTGGCCGAGGAACTTGCCCGTAGTGTTGTTGTCGCCGATCGCCACATTCGCACCCGCGATACCTTCATCGCGCGGCGGCAGGTCGAGCAGCGAAAGCGTCAATTCCGGCGTATAGGCCCGCAGATAGCCGATCCTGACTTCGGTGATCTGTTTTTCGGGCTTGACCGTCGCTTCCTGTGCAAACGCGCCGGGTGCGTTGACGGTCAGGGAAAAAAAGCACAATAAGGCCACCAGAGTGCCTGGCACCGCGCTCGTCATCGATAAATTACCCTTCCTGCGCTAAAGTCCGATTGTGATCGGACCGGCGCGAAGTCAAGGTGCCCACCATGACCTTACCCGACCAGAGATTTTTATCAAACCCTGGAAGTGGACTTTTCCGGTCCGCTTTAGCCTCGTGTTTTTTCACGGGGCGCAGCAAGGATATTTGGCTTATGGGTAGGGTTGCGTCTTCCAAGCTGGAGAACCTGTTCAAATGACGAGAATGCTGGCCAGCGTCACCGGCACCGAAGAGGCGGAAATCGTGCTTGCGGGCGGCGCCGACATTGTCGATCTGAAGGACCCGGCAGTCGGGGCGCTCGGTGCTGCCTCAACGCAAACCATCCGCCATGCCGTAGCATCCATCGCCGGCCGGGCGCCGGTCAGCGCGGTCTGCGGCGACCTGCCGATGGAACCTGAAACGATCCTCGCCAAGGCCGAGGAAATCGCGGCGACCGGCGTCGACTATGTCAAGATCGGGTTTTTCCCCTCGGAAAATGCCGCCGCCTGCGCAGCTGCGCTCGAACCGCTTGCCGCGAAAACGAAATTGATCGCCGTGCTTTTCGCCGACCTGTCGCCGGACTTCGAGCTTTTGCCGGTATTCGGGAAACATCGCTTTCACGGCGCGATGGTCGACACGGCGCAAAAATCGAATGGCCGGCTGCTCGACCATCTGCCGCCCCAGCGCATCCCGGAATTTGTCGACCGGGCCAGGGAACTCGGTCTGCTGGTTGGCCTGAGCGGATCGCTGGAGGCGCCGGACGTTCCCCGCTTGCTGGCCTTCGCGCCCGATTTTCTAGGCTTTCGCGGTGCGTTGTGCGGTGATGCCGGACGTGCCGGCGCGATCCGTCCGGACGCCGTGGCGGAGATCCGCGAACTGATCCCGCAGGAGCCTCGGGCTGGCACGCCGTCAAGCGTCGATTACCGCCTGCTGGCGGCGCGAGGCTATTCACCGGGCGTCGACCCGACGCTTGGGACGGACAGGATTTTCGTGCGCGACTTTGTGTTGCCGGTGAATATCGGCGCTTACAGTTTCGAGCACGGCCACACCCAAAAAGTCCGTTTCGACGTCACCGCCGATGTATTGCGGGTGACCGACGATCCGCAGGACATGCGCCATGTGTTCTCCTACGACATCATCATGGACGGCATCCGCACCATCGTTGCGCGCGGCCACGTTCAACTCAGCGAGGCGTTGGCCGAACAGGTGGCGGCGCTTGTGCTGGAACATCCGCGTGTCGCGCGCGTCACGGTCAGGGTGGAGAAACTCGAACTGGGTGCTGGCGGCGTCGGTGTCGAGATCGAACGCAAGCGCCAGCAGGTAAAGGCGCAGCGTCGCCCAGTTCAGGAGGGCGGTGCGGTGTTCTCCAAGAAGGGCCTCAACTCGTGAGGCGTGTCGTCGTCAAGTTGGGCGGCAGCACGGCGGGCGCGGTGGAACTGGGCGTATGGATCGCGGCGCTGGCGGGTTCCAGCCTGCCGCTCGTCATCGTGCCCGGCGGCGGGCCGTTCGCCGATCAGGTCCGGGACGCGCAAAAGCGCATGGGTTTTTCCGACAAGGCCGCGCACGCCATGGCGATCCTCGCCATGGAGCAGTTCGGCCATGTCCTCCTCGACCGTCATGAAAGGCTGGTCCCCGCGCAGTCGCTGGCGGAGATCGAACAGGCGCTTGAACGCAAAACAATCCCGGTGTGGCTGCCATCATCGATGGCACTGAGCGCGGCCGATATTCCTGCCTCATGGGACATCACCTCGGACTCTCTGGCCGCCTGGCTTGCCGGAAAAATCGGCGCGGAAACGCTGCTGCTGGTCAAGCAAAGCAATGCATTCACCGAACACGATACCATCGACCGGCTTGCGGCCAACGGCATCGTCGACGCCTGCTTCGCCGCCATGCTGCCTGCCGGCGTTGATTTTTATCTGGCCGGCCCACGCGACGCAGCGACGGCTTCTACGAGGCTGGGGGCAGGCAGGTTGCCGGGTCAGAAAATGGCGGTGCGCGCCATGAAAAAAACGGGATAGGACATGGCCAAGCTGCACACGCCACGCTGGGCATGGGTTCTGACCGGGTCCGGCCATTTTTTCACCGAAAGTTTTGCGCTCATCCACGAGCTTGAACATTGCGATGTTTTTGTTTCGAAGGCGGCCAATGAAGTGCTGCGCATGTACAAGCTCAAGCTCGATTTCCCCGAAGGCGCGCGCGTGCTGCACGACAAGACCGCCAGCGCCGTGCCGGTCGGCGAGTTCTATCATGGCGTCTATCATTCGGTGGTGATCGCACCGGCCAGTTCCAACACCGTCGCCAAATGCGTGCTCGGCATTTCCGATACGCTGGCCACCAATGTCTTCGCCCAGGCCGGTAAATGCCGCATTCCGTCCATCGTCTTTGCCTGCGACACCGCTCCCGAACTCGAAACCATGGCGCCGCACGGCATGGTCAAGGTCTATCCGCGCAAGATCGATCTGGAGCACACCGAGCGCTTGAAAACCTTCGAGCGAACCCGCGTGGTGGAATCGCTGGCCGGCCTGAAGCAGGCGATCCGCGAGCGTCAGGCGGAATTGGCTGGCGATGTCTGAACGTCTTGTTTTCGTCACCGGCCATCTGGCCAAAGCCCGGCTGGAAAAGCTGCTGACCGGCCTTGGCGAGACGGATTTTTCCTGGGAGATCATCGACATCGGCGTCAAGGTCGCCGCCCTGATGAGCGAGGACATCATCAAGCGGCGCTTGGTCCTGCCGGAAGGCACCGACCGCGTCATCCTGCCCGGCCGCTACCGGGGCGATGTCGAAAATCTGTCCGCGCATTTCGGCGTGCCTTTCGTGCGCGGGCCCGACGAGATCGTCGACCTGCCGGTCTTTCTGGGGCGGGCGGGGCAAGCGCCCGACCTGTCACGCCACGACATGCGCATTTTCGCCGAAATCGTCGATGCGCCGATGCTGTCCATCGAGGGCCTGCTGGCGCGAGCGCGAAAATTGGCGGCGGCGGGTGCCGATGTGATCGACCTCGGTTGCCTGCCGGAAACGCCGTTTCCGCTGCTTGACGAGGCGGTGCGCGAATTGAAGCGCCAGGGTTTTTGCGTCAGCGTCGATTCCGCCAGCACCGACGAATTGCTGATCGGCGCGCAGGCCGGTGCCGACTACCTGCTCAGCCTCAACGAAACCACGCTGCCGCTGGTGCTGGGCCATGGCGCGATGCCGGTGCTGATCCCGGCGGTGCCCGGCGATCTGGGTTCGCTCGGCCGCGCCATTGCCATCGCGCAAACGGCCGGCATTGCCTTCATCGCCGATCCGGTGCTCGATCCGATCCATTTCGGCTTTGCCGCCTCGCTCGGCCGCTTCATCGAAGCGCGCCGCCGCTGGCCGGACATTGAGCTGTTGATGGGCACCGGCAACCTCACGGAACTGACCGACGCCGACAGTTCCGGCATGACCGCCATGCTGGCCGGGCTCTGCTCGGAACTGCGGATCGGCAACGTGCTGACCGTCCATGTCAGCCCGCACACGGTGCACACCGTCGAGGAACACGACATCGCGCGCCGCATGATGTTTGCTGCCCACAATGACGGCGCGCTGCCGCGCGGCTATCATGCCGGCCTGCTGCAAATTCACGACAGAAGACCGTTCACGGCGACGACCGAGGACATCGAGGCGCTGGCGGCCAGCGTGCGCGACGGCAATTTCCGCATCGCAACGAGTGAAGACGGCATCCACATCTTCAACAACAAGGGCCACGCGGTCGCAAAGGACGCGTTCGAGTTGTTTCCCGGACTTGGGGTCGAAGCGGACGGCGCACACGCTTTCTATCTAGGGGTGGAACTGATGAAGGCCGAGATCGCCTGGCGATTGGGCAAACGCTACGCGCAGGACGAACCGCTCGCCTGGGGCGTGGCGGCACCCGCGCCGGAGGCCGACCGCACCCGCCTTGCCGAAGCCGGCCATACGCTGCGCGCGAAAAAGGAGGGGTAGGTGCCTTACATTCGCGAGTGCATCGTCACTACGGTGGACAAGGCCGGCAAGGTCCATATCGCGCCGCTCGGCATCATCGCCGAGAAGGACAGCTGGGTGGTCGCGCCGTTCCGTCCGTCGACCACCCTCGACAATCTAGGCGAGGTGCCGTTTGCCGTCGCCAGCTACACCGACGATGTGCGCATCTTTGCCGGTTGCCTGACCGGGCGAAAAAACTGGCCGACCGTGCCCGTCGCGGGCTACCCGGTGCCGCGCCTGGAGGCAGCGCTTGCCCATTCGGTTCTGGAAGTCGTGTCCGTAAGCGATGACGGCGTGCGTCCGCGCCATTTCTGCCGTGTGGTGCAGGAGGAAATGCACGCGCCTTTTACAGGCATGAACCGCGCCAAGGCGGCGGTGCTGGAACTGGCCATCCTGGTCAGCCGGCTCGGCATGCTGCCGCGCGAAAAGATCGAGGCGGAGATCGCCTATCTGACCATCGCCATCGACAAGACTGCCGGCCCCGAAGAGGCCGAGGCCTGGGGCTGGCTGATGCAGCGCGTCAGCGACCATCTGGACACCGAAAAGAGCGGTGAACCGGACGCAAACCGTTAGCAGCAGCTTACGGTAGATAGCCGGCCAACAGCGCCACGGCAGAAGCGGGTGCTGCACTGCTTGCTTCGCTCTTGACTGCTTCGTCGGCGGGGATCAGGTCGGAAAAATCAATGAAGCGGCGGCACATGCGCTCGGCCAGCCGCCTGATCTGCCAGCGGCCCGTGCCAGCGCCGACAATCGGTGCGTCCGCTGCGGCATTGCCGGCAACGAGGAATGTCGCGTCGTGAATCTTCCGCAACTGCTGTTCGCTGAACCAGCCAGCGATATCGCGCCACTCGGTCGCGTTCAGGTCGGCGGCGTCGTGTCCGATCATCCGCGCCAGCCGCGAGACCGAGCCATTGACCGTCTTTTCCTTGCCGTCGGCGGTGGAGTGCTTGTCGTCGTTTTCATCGAGCACGCCCAGAATGCGGTGAACGTCGGCAATCGAGGCGAAATACTCATTCATCAGCGGTGTCGTTCGGCCTCGAACAGGGGCCGAGTCAGCAATGCCGAACAGGAATGTGCGGGTGAAGCCGGTATAGACCAGTTCGCCGCTCAGCATCCGCTCGGCGTCGGTATAGCCATGATTGATGACGGTCCCGGCCTTGGTGGCGATCCCGGCCTTGGTGGCGATGATGTCCGTGGTGGTCGAGCCCATGTCGAGGAACAGCGCGTCGCCCGCCAGTCTGGCAACCAGCGAAGCCGTCGCATGCCAGTTTGCCGACGCCACGTCGAGCGCGTTCTGCCCGGCCTTCTCGACGCCGATAAAGCCAGAGCGCCCGGCATAGATCAGCTTTTCACCTGTCGGGAAATGCCGCGAAATCTCGTCGGCGAGGGCTGCGACGCCGGCATCGCGGGATGGGAAAATATCCGACAACTCGCCGGTCATGGTGAAAGCGTTGAGATCGGTTCCCGCATAAAGCGGTGCGGCTTCGTCAAGCGCCGCCTTCAGGCGGTCGAGCCCCAGCCAAAGCGGCATGAGGAAGGTGTTCGCTGCGACGATGCGGCCATCGACCGCGCGCGTCACCTTCAGATGGGCACCGCCGACATCGAACCCGGCAATGATTTTCGTCTTCTTTTCCAAACTTCGAACTTTCATGACAAAGGGCTGGCAGTCTTATAGGCAGGCTTGGGTATAGGGAGAAAAAATTGCGGATCATTCCAGTCCTGGACTTGAAAGGCGGCGAGGTTGTTCGTGCCGTACAGGGCAGGCGCGACCGTTACAAGCCGATCATAACCCCGCTGAGCACCGGTTCCGACATCGTCGCGGTAGCCGAGGGCCTGCGCAACCTTCATCCGTTTTCCACCTTCTATATCGCCGACCTGGACGCCATCGCCGGAGGAGCGCCCGACGTCGGTGCGGCGGCCCGGTTGCGTGCCATGGAAAAGGCCCCTGAATTATGGATCGACGCGGGCATCGCCGATAGCAACGCCCTTGCAAAAGCGCTTGCCGAACCTTTCCTGTTTCCCATTCTTGGATCGGAATCGCAGGCCGACGATACGCTGCTGCGCCGTTTCTGCGAAAATCCCCATTTGATCCTGTCGCTCGATTTCTTTGCTGACGGATTTCGCGGGCCGCAGTCCCTGCTGGAACGGCCGGAGATTTGGCCGCAAACGGTCATCGTCATGACGCTGGCCAAGGTCGGTTCCGCCGCCGGCCCCGATTTCGCGCGCCTGACCGAGATCAAGGCAAAGGCCGGAAATCGCGCCGTGATCGCTGCCGGCGGGGTGCGTAACGAAAGCGACATTCGCAGCCTGTCTTCGCTTGGCATGGAGGGTGCGCTGGTCGCCACCTCGCTTCACGACGGCACGTTGACGTCCGCGCAACTCGCGTCGCTTAGCGCGTAGAGTGACCGAGATGTGGTGCGCGCTCCGAAACAGGGGAGCGGGCATTCCCGTCCCAAAACCGCTTCGCCCGAAAAGCAAAATACTTTTCGGGCGAAGCTTGGGTATCAGAAGCCCAGCAATTTTTTCAACCGGCGCATCAGGCCGTCAGGCTCCGCCAACGGCTTTGCCTGTGCGGGGTTGTCTCTTGTCTAAGCCGCGTAGGGGTGCTTGACCTTGTCCCGCTGCGCTGTGGCTTCGGCGGCTGTCGGCGTACCAGAGATTGCGCGCTGGATGGCTTCCTTGGTCGCCTCGTAATTGTATTTCTGGATCTTCGCGTCGTCGTCCGCGTCCCAATGGATGAACACGCCGACGCAGATGAAGATGTCATCCGCCTCGGCCGCCGGGATGATGCCTTCGGCAACGCAATCCTGCACGGCTTTTGCGACCCCGTGCTGGGCCGGGCCGAACATCTGGACCGCCTGCTTTGCGCCCTTGATGGTGACCTTGTTGAACATCACCGTATTGGGTTTGCACTGAAGATTGGGCGCGATCACCGCCAGAAGCGAGGTGAAGCCATCCTTGTTGTTGGTGAGCGCGTTGCAGAAGGCCGCCTCGACTGCACTTCCCCTTGGGCCGATGAGCAGGTCGACATGCGCCACCTCGTTGCCGTCTCCGACCAAGGATTCGCCGACCATTACTTTGGTTATCTTTGCCATACCAATTTCCTCCAAAACCACCATTGTTGTGTTCAAAGAGCCGCAACCGAGCGTGTGCCCGATGAACAGCTATCCTTGTTGGCAGCGCCCGGAATGTCCGGACCGGTTGGCTAGATAGCAGCGGGAAAAGTTTCCTGCTTCGCACAAGTCAAGCACCATCGGTCCCTTAATGCAAGATGGTCGCGAGACTGTGCGCGAAAACACTGGCGACGGTCAGGTCGGCTGACGTTCCCGGGTTGATCTTCCGCGCTTTCAACTGTCGGTCGAACGTGGTGAGCAGGCGCAGGCGCGACGCCTCGTCGGTCGTGGCGTGAAGCGTCGAATTGACCTCAGCCGCTTCGTCGCGCAACTGCAAGGCAATCCGATCGCCATGCCTGCGGGCCACATGGCTGTCGGGAAATTCGGCAAAAAACGCCATGTAGGCGAATATGACCGGCCACATGCCGGCTTCGCCGCGAGATAAGGCCAGTTCGAGCGTCCGCACGCCGACAGTGAAAACATCGTCGAAAGCGTTGGTGTATTGGCGTGCGACCATGTCCCGGTCGGATGCTTCCCGCATGGCCTGAAGCAGCGTTACTTTCGGGGCTTCCCGCACATCGTTTTCGGCCGATCCGAGGCCACCCGGCGCGGCCAGCGTGATTGCTTCGAAAACCAGTCTCGTATCCTCCGGTCCGACAGCTTGCAAGACCGCGTCGACATTGCCGCGCAGGCTGTCGCCCGGCATTTCGGCGGCGCGGGCGAGCGGCCCGGCCAGAAGAAGAATGCCCAGGTTGGTGTTGGTGGCGACGGCCTCTCGCGTGGCATGCACCGCTTCCCGGATGCGCGCGCCCAGGCCCAGGCCGGGATCGGTCAGCGGTCCCGACGAGACGCGCGTGCTGGTCAGGAATTGATCGGTGGTCATGCCATGTCCATCGGAAAAGACATGCACATTGCCCGGCTTCAGCGCCTCGATCTCGCGCCGACACGCGTCTTCATAGGCTATCCGGATATGTTCCCGCGACGCCGTCATGTCATGGCCTTGCGGGTTCGACGCGGCGCGGGCGTAGCGCTACAGCCGGTGCTTCGGCGCTTCCGGTCACGAATGCCATAAGCGCGTCCGCTATCGCATCGGCCACGTTCACCGCGGCGACCGACTGCAGCCCGGTCCATGCCGGCATGCTGTTGACCTCGAGCACAAACAGGCGGCCGTCATCGGACTGGACGATGTCGACCCCGGAAAAATCGGTGCCGACCGCGGCGGAGGCGGCGATCGCCAGCCTTGCCAGGTCGTCCTCGCGGGTCTTTTCGACCGCCGCCGGCAAGCCGCCCCGGTTGACGTTGGTAATCCAGTCGCCGCTGGTACGGCTCATCATGGCAACGACCTGCCCGGCACAGACGAATACGCGGAAATCCCGGTAGGGCGGGCCGGGACGCGGAACATAATGCTGGAGGTAATAGACGCCGGCTACTTCGTCCGGTGGCGGCAGATCGGCGAGCGAGCGGATCAGCCTGATCCCGCGCCCCTGCGCGCCGAACAGCGGCTTCAATACCAGCGGACCGTTCGGCAATTCCCGGCGGACGATCTCCTGTGCCATCGCAAATCCTTCAACGGCAAAGGTCGGCGGTGTCGGCAGGCCGGCATTCTGTAGCAGGAAAGTCGTCATCGACTTGTCGACGCAGCGCTCGATCGATTGCGCGGAATTCCAGACTGTGACGCCGAGCCGGCCAAGCGCGTGCAAGACACCGAGGCGGCGCGTGACGGCCTCGAACGAACCCGCGGAGATCGAGCGGACCAGAACCGCATCCGGCAAGCCGTTGCCGGCCTCGGGGCCGAGGCCGGGGATGGAAAGCCCGCCGGGGCTGCCCGTGTCGAAGGCGATTGCGGCGAGCGGCGCAGTCGCAACGACAGCGCCACCTTGGCGCAAACGGGTTGCAAGGCCCTTCGTCCGCTTGTCCGAACCGTCGCTGACGATGAGGATGCGCGGGATCAAGGTCTGGCGCTCATGATGGTCTGTGCATCCCTGTCAGCCGAGGCTTCGTTCGAGCATTGCCAGGTCGGGCTCGCCCGCGCGAAACGTATCGCCGGTCTCGATTGCCGTGACAATGATCTGCGCCGGACTAAACAGCAGCGGATCGATGGCGTAAAAATCGCCTTTGAATTTCTTGAATATCTCGGCGAAAGGATGGCCATGGTCGCGTGAGGCGCGGCTTGGCAATTTCTGCGCCAGGTCGCTTGCATCGGCGGCTGTGCCTTTGACGAACAACTGCACGATACCACCATAGAGGATGGCGTCGTTGGTCCGGCCCATGGCGGTCAGGAAATCCGGGTGGGGTGCGGGAATGGGAGCGGAGCCCATGCCATCGACGATGTTTTCCAGCGGAAACTTCAGGTCGTTGGCCTTGTGCAGGGCAACCTCCAGCACGCGCGCGGCGATCTGCACGGCCCCGGCCAGGCTTTGCGTCGGCGCATAGAGGAAGGTCAGCTTTTCGGGTGCCAGGCCGGTCGCTTTGGCGACCTTCTCCACGACGGCCGGCGGCGGTGGCTTCCCGGTTTCCAGAAGCAGCACCGCGTTCGATGCGCTGTCGCGATAGGAAAGCGTTGAAAACAGCGGCTCCACGCGGGCAAGCGCGCGTGCCGGCCCCGACCCCATGGCGAAGTAGCCGTCGCCGGAAAGGTTCCATCCTGCATACTGGCTGCCGAGGCAGGCAAGCACCGGCTGCGAGGATCGGACCTGTATCGTGAGCGGCCATTTCGACGCTGGGTCCATGCTCGTGGTGATCGAGCCGAGCCCGCCCATGGCGGCTTCGGCCATGCGCAATCCTGCCTCGATGCTGCCGGTCGTCTTTGCACCGGTATCGATGAGGCACTCGCCCGACGGGCCTCTGGCGACAGCGATGCGCAAGCGCTCCGCATCGTGGATCATGCCCTCGGCGACACGCTGGGCGTTATCGTTGAGGAATGCCGAGCCGTTTTTCATGTTCGGGCTCCTTCCCAAAAATGTTGCAATTGCCGGGCCTGTGCCCTGACCATCCGTCGCGTCGCTTCGGCGTTTGGGCCGCGTGCGAAGACCGTGCAGACCGGATCGCCGGCGACCAGTTCCGTTCCGGGCGGCTGATGGTCGGCGGTTCCGTCCGGCCAGGCGATGTCGGGAAAGCGGGCTACCGGCTGTTCCGTGTAGGTTATCATCGAGGCCATGCAGTCGGCATAGCGCGGCAGGCGACAGGGCTTGCCCGCCGCCGCATCGAGATGCGCCTGCATCAGCGGTGCGTCGGCGCAGTCGAAAATGTCGAGCGTAGCACCGGGTCGAGGATTGATTTCGAGCAGGACATAGCCATCCGCGCCACGGATGAAATCGGCGCTGCACAAGCCGACAAGGCCGGCGCGCTGCGTGAGGCCGGATAGCCAGCCGCCGATCATTTCCGCTTGGCTGCGTTCGAAGCGCTTCAGCCGCACCGCGCCGCCGTAGCGGTAAGGAGCATCCGGTGCCGGCGAGGTCCACTGCCGGCTGAAGCCGACGATGTGTGCGGTGCGGCCGTCGCCGACGAACAGAGCGGACACGCTGCGGCCCGGAACAAAACGCTGGAAATAGCGGTCCGTTGACGGCGCCGCCCCATTGGCGCGTTCGATATGTATGCCGCCGGCGCCGCCAGCGGTCTTGACGACCCAGTTTTCCGAATCGGGCGGCGTGTCCCGTCGAAGATCCGGATGGGGGATGCCGAGTTCCGCGCAATCGGCGGCCAGCAGATACGGGTCCTTGATCCGGCGGATCGCCGCGCCGCGATTGCCCGCGAGCGGAAATTGTTCCGCGATGGCGTCGACGGTCTGCGCCTTGCGCTCGAAACCCGATCCAAGCACCACTGCAACGGGCTGGTCGTCACCGGCCAGCGCCCGCAGCGCATCGAGCAGGCGGTCGCCGTCGAAGCCGCTGTGCAGGTCGCCCGGCAGCCGCATGGTGCGTTCGGCCAGTGCCATTGTATCGCCGTCGCAGAAAAAATCGGCGACCAATGGGCGATAGCCGGAGCGACGTGCCGCTGCTGCCAGCGCCCGGCCGGAGATCGCGGCGATCAGCAGGGATCGGCCGCTATTTTGCGAACTCGCGTGCAAGGGAAAATGCATCCTGGAAATCGAAGGTGACGGGCTTGTCGGCCTCGATCATCTTTTTGAAGAGGCCGGACTCGACCTTATATTTGACGTTGCCGATAGCAAGTGGGCCGATGCCGACAATCTTTGTCGCTTCGATCGGATCGCCATTGGCGTGAACGGTCAGGCCCTCGATGCCGGCGGGCGGAACCGCGTTGACGTCGGCGGCGATCAGCAGGTTTTCACCCTTCATCTGCGCCCTGGAAATCACCTGCACGCCGGCCTTGGCGCAGGCCAGGATCACTTCGCTGGTTTCGACGGCGGCTTGTTTTTTGGCCTCGGTCGAGCCGTCGGCGGCGTCCACCTCGACCTTGAATCGGGTTTTGATTTCGGCCGCGATTGCCTTCACCCGCTCGACGCCGTCATGGCCGATGATGGTGACCTTCGCGCCCTCCCTGGCGGCGATCACCGCCGTGCAGAAGCCGACGACGCCGGTGCCGCCGAAGACGGCGATTTTCGCACCGGCGAGGCCGCGATCGAAGGACTTCTTCAGCGCCTTCTCGACCTTGGCGACCATGGCGGCGGCCGTTGTGAACGATCCGGCAGGATCGGCAAATACCGATATGGCGAAGGGAGGCACCATCGCCTTTCTGGCGGCATCGATCATGTCGAGCGCCAGCGAAGCATCCTTGCCCGCAATGAAGATGCCGGTGTGGATGCCAAAATCCGGCGGGCGAGAGAAAATCGCGTCCTGGACCAGCCCGGTCACCTCCGCGAGGCTGACGTCGACATAGGGGACGACCGCGTCGAAGCCGGCATCGAGCGCCATGTTCACGTCGAACGGGCTCATGTGCTTCAGCGGGGTCAGCATGTGCAAAATGTTCTTGGGGGCCATTTTTTCCAACCTTTTTGGGCGTTTTTGACGCCGATGTTCAGCTACCGACGAGGTTCAGTTCCACCGGAACTATTCTTGCGCCCGCGTTCCTGCCTTGCACGATTGTGACCTCCATGCCGTCAGGCACCCTGTGGCGGACGGCATCGACCATCCCCTCAGCCTTGGCCAGCGACGGCGCGAAGGCAAAGCCGGTCGGACCCCAGGAGCTTTGGCCGATGCCGACCGCGCCCGCTTCGGCCAGGCTGTTTGCCAGCGCGGCCACGCGCTTCGAGGTGAATATCCCGCCTTGCGCCGGCGCGAAATGGGTGCCGACAAGCGTCTGTATGGCGGTTATGGCCGCCCCGAACGCCGGCAAATCGCGTTCCACCAGCCCCGGCATCACCCCCATCAGCACCTGCCGGCAGATTTCGCCGGCAGAAGTGGCGGGGAAAGGCGGCAGCGAGCGGAACGCCGCGATCTCGTCTTCGCCGTGCAGGCCATGTTCGGCCCGGTCGAAAATCAGCAGCACCCGCCATTCTTCCGGGAACGGCAGCCGCGCCACGACCGGCGGCGGGTGGGGGCCATCGCCCTTGCCTGCATCGACGATGACGCCGCCGCTTTCGAAACTCGCAATCCCGATACCGGAGCGGCCGCCGCGTTCGAGCAGCGTGGCATCGCCGCCGGTGTCGAGCGGCAGGCGGTGCAGCGTCCGCAGGGCGGCAGCGACGGCAAGCGCGATCTGCGTACCGGAACCGAGGCCGGCATGGCGCGGGATGGAGCGTTCGATCGCCAGATGATGATGGCCGCGAATGCCGAGATGGGCACAAAGCGCCAGCAGATGCTCGCTTGCGCGCGTGCTTTCGCGGCCTTCGACCAGCGTCTCTCCGGCGCGGGTCAGCGTCACGACGGTCTCGGGTTCGCTCAGCGGAAGCCCGACGCTGCCGAATCGACGACCGGCATTCCCGTTCAGGTCGAGAAAGCCGAGATGCAGCCGCGCAGGCACATGGATTGTGACAGAATTCGACATCTACCCCCCGACGGGTGCATCATACACGCATCATGAAGTTTAGGTGCCCACCGCCATGATAGGGATTTTCCCCGGTGAGGCAAGTTGGACAAACCGTGGAGATCGGGAATGAGCGATAAGATCAAGGAAAAAACCTACTCTGAGGCCGAAATCGTCGCTCGGCTGGAAAAGGACCTGCCCAAATGGCGCTACGAAAACGGCTGGATCAGGCGAAAATACAAAACCCATAGCTGGAAGGGGACGTTGATGGTCATCAACACGGTCGGCCATCTCGCCGAGGCTGCCTGGCACCATCCCGACATCAGCGCATCCTATGCCTGGGTCGAGGTGCGCCTGACGAATCACGCGGCCAAGGGCGTCACCGACAAGGATTTCGAACTGGCGAAAAAGATCGAGGATGTCGTCCAGTGGCAGCCGGCGAAGGAAGGCGGTTCCCTGGAGGGAACGCCGGAAACGGACCAGCGCTTTGCCTATGTCAAATATGATTGAAAACTGACATCTGGGTGTCGGGCGGTCTCGGCGCTTTGACGGTGCCGCGATAATTGTGGGGTTCACGGTCGATCCGGTTTGGGCTAGGGTTGGGCCGGCACCAGAAAGTAGCGTTACGAATGGCGGTTGCATGGATCGGCAACCGGGAGACGTCTGTCGAGCGCGCGGCCGAACATGCCGCTTCCCTCTTGCAGGCGAGCCGGTGCCCGGTTTTCAGTCTCGACACGGATGTGCATGGAACGCGCGCGGCAATCGCGCTGGCGGAGCGCACAGGTGCGGCTTACGACCATGTGAGCGGCGCGGCGCTTGCCCGCGAAACGGCGCTTTTTACCGACAGGGGCGCAATGACCGTTGCGCTCGGCGAGGTTCGCCGGCGGGCCGATGTCGTGGTGATCGTCGGAAAGTTGCCGGAAGCCTACGGCACTTTGCTGGCGGAACTTTCCAGCACCACGCCCGATCTTTCGGCCGCGAATGCCCGGACATTCTTTCTCATCGGAAATGACGGCGGCATGGTCCCGGCCGGCACACCGCTCGCCTGCGGCAAGGCCGGCTTGAATGCGACGCTCGCTGCGATCCGCGCCAGCCTTGGCGGGCGGCAAGTGTCGACGCCGGTGTCGAATTTCGATGTTTTCGCAAACGGCCTCAAGTCCGCACGCTATCCAGTCTTCGTCTTCTCCGGCCATGGCGTTGACCGGTTCGGGCTGGAAATGCTGCAAGGGCTGCTCGACGACCTGAATCAAAAATCGCGCGCCTCCGGTCTGCATCTGCCGGCAAGTGAAAGCGGCTGGGGCAGCATTCTGGCTTCCACCTGGATGACCGGCTTTGCGCCGCGCACCGGTTTTTCACGCGGCTTTCCTGAATACGACCCCTGGCGCTACGACGTTGCGCGGATGATCGCCGCCGGCGAGGCCGACCTGCATCTGTGGATCGCTGCCAACGCCAGCCAGAAACTCAAGACCCCGAAGGGCGTTTCGCTGATCGCCTTGACGAAAACCGTGCAGCCGGTGGCGGGCGCGGCCGTCACAATCGCTATCGGCGAAGCGGGCATCGACCATGACGGCGTGGTCTATTCGGCCCGCACCGGCACGTTGAGGGCCGTTTCGGCAGGTGCTGCCTCGCAACTGCCCTCCACTGCTGCCGTACTGCGTACCATCGCAGGCCATTTTGACGCGGAGGCGGCGCTGCCATGCTGACGAAAATCTCTGGTGGCGACATCGTCGATCCCGTCAATGGCCGCCTCGGCAAGGGCGATCTGTGGGTCCGGGACGAGGAGATTGTCGACGCGCCCGCCAGCGGCGTTGCCGACCGCAGCATCGACGTTTCCGGCTGCGTGGTCATGGCCGGCGCCATCGATATCCACTCCCATATAGGCGGCGGCAATGTGAATACGGCGCGGTTGCTGCTGCCCGAACAACATGCTGCGCACCGGCCCCGCCCGGCGGCAACGCCGCTTTCCACCGCCGGCTGGTCGACCTTCGAGACGGGGGTCCGCTACGCCAAAATGGGCTTCACCACCGTGGTTGAGCCGGCCATGGCGCCGGGGGCCGCCCTTCACACGCATCTCGAATTGGCCGACATCCCGATCATCGACAAGGCGACGCTCGCCATCCTCGGTAATGACGATTTCCTGCTGTCGATGATCCGCGACGACGCCTCGCCCCAGATGATCGAGGATTACGTCGCCTGGACGGTCGGCTCGACGCGCGCGCTGGGCGTCAAGGTCATCAATGCCGGCGCATCCGCCGCCTTCCGCGAGGATGTCCGTACATTTTCGTTTGACGATGTGGTGCCGAGCTACGGCGTCAGTTCGCGAAAAATCGTCAAGACATTGCAGGCGGCGGTTGATCGGCTGGGCGTGCCGCATCCGCTGCATATCCACTGCAACAATCTCGGCTCGCCGGGGGCTGCCGATACCGCAGCCGAGACGATCGCGGCGGCGGAAGGCCTGCCGCTGCATCTCGCCCATCTCCAGTTCTATGCCTACGACACCGAGGGCAAGCGCAAATTCTCGTCCGCCGCCGCACGGCTTGCGGAACGGGTCAACAGCACGCCGGAAATCACCATCGATGTCGGCCAGGTCATGTTCGGCCAGACGGTAACCGTCTCGGCGGATGTGTTGCGGCAGTTTTCGGCGCGCGGCAGCGCCCATCCGAGGAAAAGCGTCATCCACGAAAGCGACGGCAATGGCGGCGGGGTCGTGCCCTACCGCTACCGCAAGGATTTTTACGGCTCGATGCAGTGGGCCATCGGCCTTGAACTGTTCCTGCTGATCAACGATCCGTGGCGGGTGTTCTTCACCACCGATCACCCCAACGGCGCGCCCTTCACCACCTATCCGTGGCTGTTCGAACTGCTGATGAGCCGCGACGCCCGCAACGAGGCGATGGCCGGCCTGCCGGCAGTCGCGATGGAACTGTCGACGCTGGCGTCCATCGAACGCGAATACACCTTCGAGGAAATTGCGATCATGACGCGCGCAGCCCCCGCCAAATTGCTGGGGCTGAAGGATCGCGGCCATCTCGGCGCCGGCGCTATCGCCGACATCGCCATCTACCGCCGCGACGAAAACATCGCGAAAATGATGGGGGCTGCGGCTTTCGTGTTCAAGAACGGCGATCTGGTCGTGAAGGACGGCGAGGTCACGCATTACCGCTGGGGCAAGGCGCTGCGGCTCAACCCGCCGCCGGACAAGGCGATGGTGCGGCGGCTCGATGCCTATCACCAAAGCCGCTACGGCCTGTCGCTGGACTGGTTCGACTTCCCCGATTCCGCCATTGCGCGCGAAAATCCGTTCGGCGAGGTGTCATGCCGAAGCTAGAGGTCAACGGCGTCCTGATCGACGACACTTTTGCCGAAGCCTTCGGCATGCGCGCCACCGCGATCATCATCACCGGGCCGAACCGAAAATGGGCGCGGCAGGCGGCCATCACCATGACCGGCTTCGCCACCTCGGTCATCGGCTGCGGCTGCGAGGCCTCCATCGACGTCGAATTGCCGCCCTCCGCCACCCCGGACGGCCGGCCCGGCTGCCGCGTCATGCTGTTTGCCGTCAGCACCGACGAGTTGCAGAAGCAATTGCAGAACCGTCTTGGCCAATGCGTGCTGACCTGCCCCGGCAGCGCCTGCTTCGCAGGGCTGGAAGGTCCGAACCAGCTCAAGCTTGGTGACGCGCTGCGTTATTTCGGCGATGGCTGGCAGATTTCCAAGAAACTCGGTGGCCGTCATTTCTGGCGGGTGCCGGTCATGGACGGCGAGTTTTTCTGCGAGGCGACGACCGGCATGACCAAGGAAGCGGTTGGCGGCGGCAATCTTTTGCTACTGGCGCAGAGTAACCCCAAGGCGCTGGCCGCCGCCGAAGCGGCGGTCGCGGCAATCGAAAAAATTCCGGGCGCGATCATGCCGTTTCCGGGCGGCGTCGTCCGTTCAGGCTCCAAGGTCGGCGGCAAGTACAAGGGCATGCTGGCCTCGACCAACGATGCCTTCGCGCCGACGCTGCGCGGCGTGGTGAACAGCGAACTCGGCCCCGACCACAACGCCGTGCTGGAAATCGTCATCGACGGCGAAACCAGCGATGCGGTCGCTGCCGCCATGAAGGCCGGCATCAAGGCCGTGACCGGGCTTGGGCCGGACAAGGGCGCGTCCCGCATCAGCGCCGGCAATTACGGCGGCAAGCTGGGAAAATTCCACTATCATCTGAAGGATTTGCTGCCGTGAAAGCGCTGACCTTCACGCTCGTCTCGGAGCCGTCCGAACGCCTCGACCTCTCGGCACTGACGCCGCAGAACCTGGCCGGCAAGGGCGCGCGCGAAATCGAGGCGCTGCGTCTCGGTCTATCGCGCCGCGCCGCCACGGTCGGCGATGTTTTCCGCGTATCCGGCAGCGATCCTGCGACAATTGTTTTTGAAGGCGGCAGCCATCGGTTCGACATGGCGGCGCAGGGCATGCAGGAAGGAAAAATTCGCATCGTCGGTGACGTGGGTGCCCAGGCCGGACGCGTCATGCAGGGTGGCAGTCTCGTCATCGAGGGCAATGCCGGCCCGCACGCCGGGTCGGGCATGCGGGGCGGAAGGCTGGAAATCAAAGGCAATGCCGGTGACAATCTCGGTGGGCCGCTTGCCGGCGAACTGGCGGGCATGAATGGTGGCGTGCTGATCGTGCGCGGCAAGGCGGGCGCCTATGCTGCCGACCGCATGCGGCGCGGGCTGATTGCGGTGTTGAAAGGCACAGGCGACCATGCCGGTAGCCGCATGATCGCCGGCACGCTGGTGGTTGCCGGCGGCACCGGCGCGATGCCGGGCTATTTGATGCGGCGCGGCTCCATACTGCTCGACCGCGCGCCGACCGGGCTATCGCCGACCTTCATCGAATGCAGCGCGCCCGACAGCGTTTTCGCCGCCGTCGCCGACCGGCATCTGATTGCCGAAGGCATTTTCAAAAAACCGCTGCTGGGCAAGACGCCGCGCAAATATGGCGGCGACAATGCGGTGTTCGGCAAAGGGGAAATCCTCTTTCCACATTGAGTTGCCGCGCTGATACCGCACCCTTGCTCGCCCGCAGTCCGTTCGCCTGTGCTGGCCCAGCGGTTCAGTCGCCCTGTTCAACCAGACCGGATGGCCAGGAGGACGCCGCATGGTATGGATCGAGCATCGGAGTAACCCGAAAGCCGGTTCCAATTTTCGGTCCGATGCTGTAGCGGAGGTGAAAACGTGACCCTGACCAATCGAGACCTTGTCGAGCTTACGGCGTGGCGGCGCAAACTGCACCAGCACCCGGAAATTTCGAACGAAGAGGAGAGGACGGCGCGGCAGGTCGTGGACTTTCTCGCCGACACAGGGCCGGACAAGGTTCTGACCGGACTGGGCGGGCACGGCGTGGCAGCGGTCTATGACAGCTTTGAGCCGGGACCGACGCTTCTGTTCCGCTCGGAACTCGATGCGCTGCCGATCCACGAACTTTCGGGCGTCCCCCATTCATCGCTCGTACCCGGCAAATCGCATATGTGCGGCCATGACGGACATACGGCCATCCTTGCCGCGCTTGGCCGCCAGTTCGGCCGGCAGCGGCCCGCCCGGGGCCGCGTCGTCCTGATGTTCCAGCCGGCTGAGGAAACCGGCAATGGTGCGGCCGGCGTCGTGGCCGATCCGCGCTTCAGCGAGATCGCTCCGGATTTCGCTTTCTCGCTGCATAATCTGCCGGGCGTGCCGTTCGGCGAGGTGCGCCTCAAGCCCGGCGTGGTGAACTGTGCTTCACGCGGCATGCGCATCGTGCTGGAGGGGAAGACCGCGCACTCGTCCATGCCCGAGACCGGCGATTCGCCGATGCTGGCGGTAAGCCAGTTGATGCCGGCACTGACCGGACTTGGGCGAGGAACCTTTGCCGACGACGATTTCGGCATGGTCACCGTCACCCATGTGACGATGGGCGAAGCCGTATTCGGCATCGCGCCCGGTCATGCGGAGGTCTGGGCGACGCTGCGTACGCGGCGCGACGAACGCATGGCCGATCTGTGCGCTTCAGCCGAAGCGCTGGTTGCGCGGATCGCGGCAGAGCATCGCCTGTCGGCCAGCTTTGACTATCATGAAGTCTTCGTTGCCAGCGTCAACGCGGACGACGCGGTCGAGCACTTGCGGCGCGCGCTGGATGAAGAGGGCGTCGGCCACGGAGAAGAAAGCCTGCCGATGCGCGCATCGGAAGATTTCGGCATATTCGGCCACAACGCGGCATCGGCCATGTTCTTCCTCGGCGCCGGCGAGCGATACCCCGCCTTGCACAATCCAGATTATGACTTTCCGGACGATCTGATCCCGATCGGGTCGAAGATATTCATGCGCACGGCCCACAATCTTCTGGGCGGCTGATTTTCGAGTTCGGGCCGAAATCGACGGACAGTGCAGCCGGAAACAAAAGTCCGTGAACGGCGCGTTGCCAGCCATCGAGACTCTGCCGCTTGCACATTCGATGTCCCAATTTCACCTGAATTGCCTATCATCGGTAGCGCCGAAAAACGATGGTGGCCTTGATGATCAACGACTCGATGATGCGCCAGGGAAACTGGCTGTTCCGCTGGCGTAGCTACATTCTGCTCGGCTTCGCACCGCTCTTCATCTTCGCGCTGATGCGGCCGGAACCCATCGAGGCGCATTTCGGCACTTTTTGGGACAGCGCCTACGAGACGTCGTGTCTCGTCCTGGCCTTCATCGGCCTTGGCGTCCGCGCTCTTACCGTCGGTTTCGTGCCGGCCGGCACCTCGGGCCGCAATACGCGCGGACAGGTCGCGGACACGCTGAATACCACGGGCATCTATTCGCTGACGCGCAATCCGCTCTATTTCGGCAATTCGATCATCTATGTCGCTGTCGCGCTGTTCACCCAGGACATCTATGTCGCGCTGACCATGGCCTTGTTCCTCATCATTTACATGGAACGCATTATCGCCGCGGAAGAGCGGTTCCTGGGGCAGAAATTCGGGACTGCCTATCTGCAATGGGCCAATGCCGTGCCGGCCTTCTTTCCGCGCCTGCACGGCTGGCAGAAACCCGCTTTGCCATTCTCGCTTCGCAACGTGCTCAAGCGCGAATATTCGGACCTGTTTGCCATTGTCGTGACATTTTTCGTGATGGACCAGGGGCGCGATTACCTCGAGGACAACACGCCACTGGACACGGCGTGGCTGTTGTTCTTCATCGCCGGCGCGGTGATTTACCTGACGCTGAGAACGCTAAAGAAACACACCGGATTTCTTAACATTACAGGGCGGTAGCACAAGGCTTGGTGCGCGCCGTGAAATTTCTCAGGCGCGGCTCGCCTTGAGGTCGGCAATATAGGGGTTCTGCTCGGCGGAATTCCGGAAGGCTTCCACATCGAGATCGGCGATCAGCAAGGCTTCGCCGGTGGCATCGGCCGCCGCCAGCAGCGTGCCGTCCGGTGCCGCGATGCCGGAAAGCCCGGCATAGGAACCCAGCGCATCCGCGCCGCAATGGTTGACGTATGCGACAAAAACCTGGTTCTCGAACGCCCGCACCGGGATCATCTTTTTCGCGATGAACGCGTCATGATCGCTGGCGGGTAACGCGGTGGGCACCAGGATAGCCTGCGCGCCGGCCAGTGCCAGACGCCGAACGTTTTCCGGGAATTCCACATCGTAGCAGATCAGTAGGCCGAACTTCAGGCCGCCATGGTCAATGAGGCAGGACGTCGGCGTTTCCGGCTTGAACAGGCTGCGTTCGTAAGGCCCGTAGAGATGCGACTTGCGGTAGACTTTTGGTGGCGTGTTTCCATCGACGAACAAGGCGCTGTTGTAGACGGCGTCGCCGTCGCGCTCGGCAAAGCCGGCGATCACCGCCACGTTCGTTTCCTGCGACACGGCGGCCAGTCGCCGCCAGCTTGCGCCTTCCGGTTCCTCGGCCAGCGCCGCCATCGCAGTGCCCGCGCCATAGCCCTGGATGACGAGTTCCGGCGTGACCAGAAGCGTTGCACCCTGCCGGGCGGCATCGTGCATGGCTGTTTCAATACGCGCGAGGTTGGCTTCGACATTGCCGGCCACCGCCTGCATCTGGAGTGCCGCGATCCGCATCATTTGTCTCCCGAACCCATCGCGCCGAGCAGCTTGCGGATATCGCCGAAGCGGGCGATTGAGCCGAACACCAGCGCCGCGATCACGACGAAGAACACCGACACGGAGGCCATGGTTGGCGTGTAGCCGTAGCGCAGGGCGTTGAAGATCTTGATAGGCAGCGTCTCGGTGGTGAAGCCGATGGTCATGTAGGCGACGATATATTCGTTGAGCGACAGCACGAAGGCGAAGGCGTAGCCGGAGACCAGATAGGGCAGGATCAGCGGCAGCACGACGGTCTTCAGGACGGTGCGGTCGTCCGCGCCCATGGTGGCGGCGGCTTCTACCAGTGCGCGGTCGATGGAGGCGAAGCCGAGCGACAGCGTCACCAACGGCAGCGTCACGAAGAAGATCGCGTGGCTGATGATGGCGGTGAAGAACTGGCCGAACAGCCCGACCGTCGCCCAGAAGGTGAGGAAGCCGAGCGCCGTGATGACCGGCGGCAGGATGAAGGGCGCCAGCCCCAGCACCTGAAAGATGTTCGCCCACGGCGCGATGCGCCGCCACAGGAACCAGGCCAGCGGCAGCGCGATGGTGACTGCAATCGCCGCCGAACACAGCGCCAGCGTGACGGAATGGATCAGCGCCAGCCGCCATTCTGGATCGGCAAAAATCTGGCCGTACCAGGCAAGCGAAAAGCCGACCGGCGGAAACATCAGCGTCTGCTTCGCGTTGAACGAGACGCCGGCGACGACGACGAGCGGCGCGGCCAGGAAAAGCGCCACGGCGGTGAAGTAGATGCGGCGAAGCAGGGTTGCGATCACAGCGCGTTCTCCCGCCGTCCGATGAGAAGCGTCATCCCGACCAGCGCCAGCGAGATCAGCACCAGGAACACCGCCATCGCCGCCGCGAACGGCATGTTGGACTGGTAGATCGCCTGATCGGTAATGAGCACCGACAGCGTCCAGTGCCGCGGCCGGCCGAGGATTTGCGGCAGAAGGTAGGAGCCGAGCGCGAACACAAACACCATGATCAGCGTCGCCACGATGGTGTTGCGCAGCGCCGGGGCAACGACGTTGAAGAACGCCCTGATGGGGGACGCGCCCAGGGTCCGTGCGGCCTCCAGCAGCGTCGGGTCGAGCCGGACCAGCGCCGGATAGAGCACGAGCACGGCATAGGGCAGGGCTTGATAGACCATGCCGGTCAGCACCGCGCCGAAACTTGGCAATAGCGCCACCGGCTGGTCCATCAGCCCGATGGCGACGAACAAATTGGTGATGCCGGCGGTGCGCGAAAACAGCGTCGACCAGGCAAAGCCGATGATGACTTCCGACAGCGACAGCACCGAAAGCAGCCCGACCAGCCACAGCGTCTGCACCTTTCGCGAACGCTGGGTAAGCAGATAGGTGAACGGAAAGGCGATGGCGACGCAGCACAGCGCGACCAGGATCGCGAGCACCAGCGAGAAGCCAAGCACGCCGCCGAAGAACACCGACAGGAAGCGCGCGTAATTGTCGAAGACGAAATCGGGCGTGTAGAACCCGGCCGGATTGCGCTTGAAGAAGCTCACCGCGATCATCGTCGAGAACGGCACGACGAAGAACACCACCAGCATCAGCCCCGGAAACACCAGCGGCGTGTAGTCGGCCAGCGTTTTGGGCGGCTCGCGTCTCATTGCTTCAACATCACGCAGCGTTCCGGCGGCAGGACGATGCCGACGCTCTGCCCGACCGAGACGTCCGGCCGTTCGCGCGGCGTGGCGACGGCGACAAGGGTCATCCCGCCGGCTTCGACGAAGGTTTCGATGGTGCCGCCGAGATCGCGTACGAAGGTCACCGTGCCGGAGATCGCGCCGGCGCCCGGCACAGTCAAGTGGACGTCTTCCGGCCGCACCGAAAGCGAGGCCTTCGACAGGCCAGCCGGCATGGCGAGCCCCTCAATGGCGGTGCCGAGCACCGTTATCCGACCGGCGCTGTCCGTCTCCGTCGGCAAAAGATTGGTGCTGCCGATGAAGTCGGCGACGAAGGCGTCCGCCGGCTTGCGGTAGATTTCGACGGGCGGCGCCACCTGCAGGATCCTGCCCTTGCCCATGACCACCACGAGATCGGCCATGGTCATGGCCTCGCGCTGGTCGTGCGTGACGACGATGGTGGTGATGCCGAGACGCTGCTGCAACTGCCGCAGTTCGACCTGCATCGCCTCGCGCAGCTTGGCGTCGAGCGCCGACAGCGGTTCGTCCAGCAGGAACAGTTTTGGCGATAGCGCGAGCGCACGGGCAATGGCCACGCGCTGGCGCTGGCCGCCGGAAAGTTTTGCCACCGGCCGGTCAGCAAAGCCGGGCAGGGCGATCAGCGTCAGAAGTTCGTCGACGCGCTTTTTCTGCGCCTCCTTCGTCGCGCCGCGAATACGCAGGGCATAGGCGATGTTGTCGCCCACCGACAGATGCGGAAACAGCGCCAGCGACTGGAACACCATGCCGAGATTGCGCTTGTGCGTCGGCACCTGCGTGATGTCGTCGCCATCCAGGACGATAGCGCCGCCGGTCGGTTCCTCCAGCCCGGCGATCATCCGCAACAGCGTGGTCTTGCCGCAGCCGGACGGCCCGAGCAGGCACACGAAGCTGCCGTTCGGCACGTTCAGCGCGACATTGTCGACGGCGGTGAAATTGCCGAAGGTCTTGGTGATGGCGTTGAGGGCTAGGCCGGACATGGGTTCTCCTGCAAGACGGCTTGCCGTCATGGGCACCCTCCCCGCGAGGGGGAGGGTAAAGGCACCTTCAGCCGACGATCAGTTCCGTCCATTTCTGGTTCAGCCAGTCGGACTTCGAGGTATAGAGGTCGTAGCGCGGGATGATCGGCTCGATCTCCGACGACACCGCCGCGAATTCCTCGGGCGTCAGGTCCAGCACTTCCTTTTTCAGGGTAGGCGCCGTGCCGACCTTGCGCGACATCAGCCCCTGCTGGGCCGGCTGGCTCATATAGTCGATGAAGACATGCGCTTCCTCGCCCTTGGTCGAGGCGCGCGAAATAACCCAGCTGCCCGAATCCTGAATGCCGCCTTCCTTCGGGAAGGTCGAGCGGACCGGGTTGCCGTCGGCCGCCGCAAGGCCGGTAACGTCGTGGTAATACTGGCCCATCGGGATTTCGCCGGACTTCAGCGCCTGTTCGAACTGCGCCTCGTCGCGATACCACAGGCGCACGTTCGGCTTCACTTCGGCGAGTTTTTCGAACGCCTTGTTCAGGCCTTCCTCAGTGTCGAGGGCATTGGTACCGCCCATAAAAGTCTTGGCCGTGACTTCGAGCAGGAACGAGTTGGAAACCAGCGCCAAAAGGCCGAGTTTGTCGGCATTGGCCTTGTCCCAGAACGCCGCCCAGGAGTCCGGCGCTTCCTTGTAGACGTCGGTGTTGGTGACCAGCGTAATGTACCACGCCACCGCGCCGACGCCGCAGACGCGCCCGTCCGGATATTTGTTGACGAAGCGCTCGAGAATGTCGCCGCCATGCTTGATCTTTGTCATGTCGATCGGCTGCCACAGTTCGGTCGACTGGCCCTTCAGCGTCGCCACCTGCGACATCATCGAGATGTCGGCCGGGGCCTGATTGGCCTTGGCGGCCTGCTCGAGCTGCACCAGCCAGGCTTCGCCGGTCGGTTCCGCGACCGATTCCACCGCGATGCCGGTCTCCTTGGTGAAGGCCGGGAAAATATGCTCGTCGAAGGATTTCTTGAAGTAGCCGCCATAGACGCCGACTTTCAGCGACTTGTCCTGCGCGCGCAGGATAGACGGCATGGCGAGCACGCCCGCCGCCGCGATGCCAGCGCCGAGCACGCCGCGCCGGCTGATGGTTGAATCCAAAATGCGTTTCATGGCCTGTTCCTCCCAATTTTGCGGCAATGCGCCACGTTCCTGTTCATTAGAGCACCGAGACATCCGGGCATCAATGGATGCCCATCGCCTGCCTTCTTCTCACTTCTTGGCCAGCGCCGGGCTGAACACCATCAGGCTGAGGATTTCGAACAGCATCTGCGCGGCGGCATGCGCGGTATTGGTTGTGCTGTCATATTGCGGCGCGACTTCGACCACGTCGCCGCCGACGATGTTGAGGCCTTTCAGCCCGCGCAGCAGGTCCAGCACTTCGCGCGTCGTCAGGCCGCCGATTTCAGGCGTGCCGGTGCCGGGCGCGAAGGACGGATCGAGGCTGTCCACGTCGAAGGACACATAGGTCGGGCCGTCGCCGACGATCTTCCTCGCCCGCTCAATGATGGCCGGAATGCCAAGCCCGGTGACTTCCTCGGCATGGATGACGGTCATGCCGGATTCGTAGCTGAACTCCCACAGATATTCCGACGAGCCGCGAATGCCGATCTGGATGGTACGGGTCGGGTCGAGCACGCCGTCCAGCACCGCGTTGCGGAACGGGCCGCCATGGTGGAACTTGGTCAGGTCGTAAGCGCCGCCGGTGTCGCAATGGGCGTCGATATGGATCATGCCGACCGGTTGTTTCTTGCCGACCGCCTTCATGATCGGGTGGGTGATCGAGTGATCGCCGCCGACCGACAGCGGAATGACGCCGGCGTCGACGATCTGGTTGATGCGCTTTTCGATGTCGTCATGGCAGAGTTCGAGCCGGTAACGGCTCTGGAACGGAACGTCGCCGATGTCGGCCACGCGAAGTTCATGCGTTGGCGCGCAATCGAGCACATGGTTATACGGGCCGATGCGCTCGATGGTGCGCAGGGCCCTCGGGCCGAAGCGCGAGCCGTTGCGGTTGGTGACGCCGAGATCCATCGGGATGCCGATCAGCGCCACTTGCAGGTCACCGAAATCCGGGTTTTCTACCGAGATTTCCCGGTGCGGAGCGTCGAGCAGGGTCGGCATGCCGGCATAGGGCGCGACCCGCGTGCCGCTCTTGGAGAAAATCTTGTCGGCGACGCGCGCGAATTTCGGGTCGAACATTTCGCCGCCATGGCTCTCGCCATATTTGCTGCGCAAGGCGTCGAGTCGGTTGCGATCGAAACTCATTTATTCCTCCACTTTGCGGGCACCCTGCGTCGCCGGAATGCCGGTGCGCAAAAGGCTCCTCCCGCCTCAATACCTGTCCTGTCGTGAATGCCTCGACGGATTGTCGGAGACGCGGAGTAGAAAATCAATTGATATTGTTATAGGCGATTGTGTGAGAAAAACTCACAATTGGCGAAGCCATGTCCAAGCGATTGCCGCCGTTGAATCCGCTGCGCGCCTTCGAGGCGACGGCGCGCCATGCCTCGCTGACCAAGGCGGCAGCCGAACTGAACGTCACCCATGGCGCGATCAGCCATCAGGTCAAGGCGCTGGAGGGTGCGCTTGGCATAAAACTGTTCGAGCGCGCGGGCCAGCGGCTGAAGCTCACGCCGCACGGGGCCGAATTGCTGCCGGCGGTATCGGACGCCTTCGACGGTATCGCCGCCGCCACCCAGCGCCTGACGCGCCCCGCCAGCACCGGCGCGCTTTCGGTGTCCTGCGTGCCGGCGCTGCTGTCGCTATGGATGATCCCGAGGCTCGGCAGTTTTACCGCGCAATATCCCGACATCCGCCTGACGCTGATCGGTTCCAACGATGCGCAGGACATCCGCTCGCCCGATATCGACCTGTGCCTACATTATGGCGACGGCAATTGGGCCGACTGCTTCGTGCGCAAATGGTCGAGCCTCGAACTGTTTCCGGTGGTCAGCCCGACCCTGATCAACAACCGGCCGATCCGCAGCGTGCGCGACCTTGCCGACCACACGCTGCTGCATGGCGACGACGGGCGTGAATGGCGCACCTGGCTGGTAGCCGCCGATGCGGTCGATCTGGAGCGCGGCAAGCGCCACTATATGGTCGATGCGCGCCTGTCGATCGAAGCCGCGACCCACGGCCATGGCGTGGCGCTGGGCGACACGGTCACCGCCAGCGAATTGCTGGCCAAAGGGCAACTCGTTGCGCCCTTCGGCCTGTCGGTGCCTGCGGCCGATGACTTCTACGTTGTCTGCCGCAACGAGATGAAGGCGGCTCCCATCGTGCAGGTCTTCATCGACTGGCTGTTCTCGGAGAAGGACCAGGCCGACAGCCGAACTGCTGCGCCGGCGGCTGGCCGCAGCGTCAGGCGCGCCAAGCGCGCCTGACCGGTTCAGGTTACGCCAGCGTGTAGGCGGTCTTGACGGTCGTGTAGAACTCGGCCGCGTAGCGCCCCTGTTCGCGCGAGCCGTGGCTGGAACCCTTGCGGCCGCCGAACGGAACGTGGAAGTCGACGCCGGCGGTCGGCACGTTGACCATGACCATGCCGGCCTCCGAATTGCGCTTGAAATGGGTGGCGTGCTTCAGGCTGGTGGTGCAGATGCCGGACGACAGGCCGAACGGCGTGTCGTTGGCCAGTGCCAGCGCTTCGTCGTAGTCGCGGGCGCGGATGACCGAGGCCACCGGCCCAAAGATTTCCTCGCGGCTGATGCGCATCTGGTTGGTCGCCTCGGTGAACAGCGCCGGCTGCAGGTAAAAGCCCGGCGTTTCGCGGTTCAGCCTTTTCCCGCCGAAGGCAAGCGTGGCGCCCTCGTCGCGACCGATGGCGATGTATTTTTCGTCTTGGTCGAACTGGCTCTGGTCGACCACGGGGCCGATCTGCGTGCCGGCTTTCAGCGCGTTGTCGATCACCAGGCTCTTCAGCCTTTCGGTGACGGCGGAAACGAACTTGTCATGGATGCCCTCGGTGACGATCAGCCGCGAGGAGGCGGTGCAGCGCTGGCCGGTCGAGAAGAAGGCTCCGTTGACGGCGCATTCAACCGCCCCGCCGAGATCGGCGTCGTCCAGCACGACGAGCGGGTTCTTGCCGCCCATTTCCAGCTGGAATTTCCGGTTGTGCTCGACGGACGCCAACGCGACGCGCTTGCCGGTCGCAGTCGAGCCGGTGAAGGTGATGGCGGCGATGTCCGGGCTGTCCAACATCGCCTGGCCGACCACCGATCCCTTGCCCATGACGAGGTTGAGCACGCCCTTCGGCAGCCCGGCGCGGTGCAGGATGTCGACGATCGCCCAGGCGCAGCCGGGCACCAGTTCGGCCGGCTTGAACACGACCGTATTGCCGTAGCAGAGCGCCGGCGCGATCTTCCAGGCTGGAATGGCGATGGGGAAATTCCACGGCGTGATGATGCCGACGACGCCGACCGGGTCGCGGGTGATCTCGACGCCGACGCCGGGGCGGACGCTGGGCACTGTTTCACCGACCAGCCGCAACGCTTCGCCTGCGAAAAAGTCGAAAACCTGCGCGGCGCGCACGGTCTCGCCGATGCCCTCGGCGAGCGTCTTGCCCTCTTCACGCGCAAGCAGCCGTCCCAGTTCGTCCTTGCGTGCCAAAATCTCGTCGGCCGTCTTGCGCAGGATGGCCTGGCGTTCCAGCAGGCCCGAGCGGGACCATTTGGGGAAGGCTGCCTTGGCGGCTGCGATCGCGGCCTGCGCATCCGCCGTGCTCGCCCGAGCGTATTCACCCACCACATCGGTGGTGTCGGAAGGGTTGATGTTGGCGATGGCGTCGCCGCCGACCCATTCGCCGTCGATCAGGTTCCGGTGCAATTCGCTCATGTCGATATCCAGTCTTTGGGGAAGGTGCTCAAGCGCATCGCGTCGTATTGAACGCGTGCTCGTTGTCCCCGACCTAGCCTCTGGGCGTGTCGGGTGCAAGGTTGCACGTTCGCGCGGCAAGCGAAAAAGGCCGGTATCGGGCGACCCGGTCACGGCGGTTCGCCGTCACCGGATCAGGGGCGTGAGCCTATTCCGCAGCCTGCTGCATGGCCGGTGCGGCGGCGCGAACCGTGGCATCGACGTGGCTCTCGAACTTCTCGAAATTGGCGATGAACATGCCGACCAGTTTGCCGGCCTGCCGGTCATAGGCGGCCTTGTCGGTCCATGTGGAACGCGGATCGAGGATCGCGCCGTCGACGCCTTCGACCGCCACCGGCACCTCGAAGCCGAAATTGGCGTCGGTGCGGAATTCCACCTCGTTCAACGAACCGTCCAGCGCTGCGGCCAGCAGCGCGCGCGTCGCCTTGATCGGCATGCGCTTGCCGGTGCCGTAAGCGCCGCCGGTCCAGCCGGTATTGACCAGCCAGCAATCGACCTTGTGCTCGGCGATCAGGTCGCGCAGCAGATTGCCGTATTCGGACGGATGGCGCGGCATGAACGGTGCGCCGAAGCAGGTCGAGAACGTCGCTTCCGGCTCGGTCACGCCCTTTTCGGTGCCGGCGACTTTCGCGGTGTAGCCGGAAAGGAAGTGATACATCGCCTGCGCCGGGGTCAGTTTCGCCACCGGCGGCATCACGCCGAAGGCATCGGCGGTCAAAAGGATGATGTTTTTCGGGTGCCCGGCGCGGCCGGTGACGCTGGCGTTGGGGATGAAATCCAGCGGATAGGCGCAGCGCGTGTTTTCCGTCAGCGAGCCGTCGTTGAAGTCCGGCACGCGGTTTTCGTCGAGAATGACGTTTTCCAGCACGGTGCCGAAGCGCTGCGTCGTGGCAAAGATTTCCGGCTCGGCTTCCGCCGAAAGCCGGATCGTCTTGGCGTAGCAGCCGCCTTCGAAGTTGAAGATGCCATGCGGTCCCCAACCATGCTCGTCGTCGCCGATCAGCGTGCGCGACGGATCGGCGGACAGCGTCGTCTTGCCGGTGCCGGACAGGCCGAAGAACACGGCGGCGTCGCCGCCCGACCCTTCATTGGCCGAGCAGTGCATCGCCATCACGCCCTTTGCAGGGAGCAGGTAGTTGAGCGCGGTAAACACCGACTTCTTCATTTCGCCGGCATAGGAAGTGCCACCGATCAGCACGATCATGCGCGTCAGGTCGACGGCGATGATGGTTTCGGTTCGTGCGCCGTGGCGAGCCGGCTCGGCGCGGAACGACGGCAGGTCGATGATCGTCATCTGCGGCACGAAGCTGGCAAGCTCGGCCGTCTCCGGCCGGATCAGCAAATTGCGGATGAACATGGAATGCCACGCCAGTTCGGTGACGACGCGCGTCGGCAGCTTTAGGTCGGCATCCGCGCCGCCGACCAGATCCTGCACATAAAGGTCCTTGTCGGCCGCATAGGCCAGAAAATCGGCAAGCAGCGTCTCGAACTGGGCAGGCGAAATCGCCTTGTTGTTGTCCCACCAGACATGGTTTTCGGTAGCGTCGTCGCGAACGATGAATTTGTCCTTGGCCGAACGGCCGGTGTGCTGCCCGGTCAGGGCGACCAGCGCGCCATGGGCGGTAAGCCTGGCTTCGCCACGCCGGATGGCATCTTCGCAAAGGGCGGCGGCGCCAAAATTATAGCAGACCGTGCCCGTCGTGGTGAGTCCGATCGCCTCGATCCCGCAAGCGGGATTGCGTGTGCCCAATTCAGACATGGTGTACCCTTTTTCGATTATACGCATATGCCCCGCCTGCAGCGGGAACAATTCTTCGGAAGGCAGAGTGGTCAGAAACAGAAAAGCCAAACGATATCAAATCATTAATCGATTTAAAGATTTTGAAAGTTGTTTAAATCGTTTAAAGGTGTAAAAAACTTTCGAGGGTCCCAAAGGATTGGCGGGCACGTTTCGTCCAATCGTCAAAAAATGTGCCAATCGTCAAAAAATGTGGTTGTGGGCTCCGGGCAGGCTTTCGTGACGGCGAATGGACCACGTGCCACATTTTGTACCAAGTTTGTCCTGCACAAGCCCTTTCTGCTAAAGGAAGGGATCTGCTCATGAGGGAGCCTCTTGATATGGCCACGATCGCGCTCGTAGACGATGACCGCAACATTCTGACTTCGGTTTCGATTGCGCTTGAATCGGAAGGATACCGTGTCGAGACTTACACGGACGGCGCCTCGGCCCTGGAGGGGCTGGCGGCACGCCCGCCGAATCTCGCCATACTCGACATCAAGATGCCGCGCATGGACGGCATGGAACTGCTTCGCCGCCTGCGTCAGAAGACCGATCTGCCGGTCATCTTCCTGACCTCGAAGGACGACGAGATCGACGAATTGTTCGGCCTGAAGATGGGCGCCGACGATTTTATCCGCAAGCCGTTCTCGCAGCGGCTTCTGGTCGAGCGCGTCAAGGCGGTGCTGCGCCGGGCAAGCGCGCGCGACGCCGCCACCAAGACCCCGAACCAGCAGGCGCGCTCGCTGGAGCGCGGCCAGTTGGTCATGGATCAGGAACGCCACACCTGCACCTGGAAGGGTGAACCGGTCATCCTCACCGTCACCGAGTTCCTGATCCTGCATTCGCTGGCGCAGCGGCCCGGCGTGGTGAAAAGCCGTGATGCGCTGATGGATTCGGCCTATGACGAACAGGTCTATGTCGACGACCGCACCATCGACAGCCACATCAAGCGGCTGCGCAAGAAGTTCAAGCAGGTCGACGACGACTTCGAAATGATCGAGACGCTTTACGGGGTCGGCTACCGGTTCCGCGAAGCCTGACTACGCCGGGAATAGCGACGGGATGGCGTCGAAACCACAGACAGGACAGTCGGGGGCCGCCGTCAGGCGGAGGCGTTGGCCCTTGCCTAAATTCCTGACGCGGCTGACGGTGCCGGCCCGCCGCTTCCTTGGCCATCACATCTTTTCCAGCCTGACGCGCCGCATCCTGTTCCTCAACCTGGCCGGGCTGGCGGTCCTCGTCACCGGTATTCTCTACCTCAACACGTTCCGCGACGGGCTGATCGACGCGCGGGTCGAAAGCCTGATGACGCAGGGTGAAATCATCGCCGGCGCCATCGCCGCTTCCGCTACGGTCGAGACGGATTCGATCAGCATCGATCCGGAGAAACTGCTGGAACTGCAGGCCGGCGAAAGCGCCGGACCCGGTTCCGACCAACTGGACAATCTCGATTTCCCCATCAACCCGGAGCGCGTGGCGCCGGTGTTGCGAAGGCTGATCTCGCCGACCCGCACCCGCGCCCGCATCTACGACCGCGACGCCAATCTGCTGCTCGACTCGCGCCATCTCTATTCGCGCGGGCAAATCCTGCGCTACGACCTGCCGTCGGTCGACGAGGAAAAGCCCAGCATACTGGAACGGGTGGAGAGGTTCATTTTCGGCTTTTTGCGCAACGCTAACCTGCCGATCTACCATGAGCAGCCGGGCGGCAACGGTGCGGCCTTCCCGGAAGTCATGCGGGCGCTGACCGGCAGCCCGTCGACCATCGTGCGCATCTCCGAGCAGGGCGAGCAGATCGTCTCCGTCGCGGTGCCGATCCAGCGCTTTCGTGCGGTTCTCGGCGTCCTGATGCTGTCGACGGAAGGCGGCGACATCGACAAGATCGTCACGGCGGAGCGCAAGGCGATCCTGCGCGTGTTCGGCATCGCCGCTTTCGTCACCGCCATCCTGTCGCTGCTGCTCGCCTCGACCATCGCCAATCCGCTGCGCCGGCTTTCCGCTGCCGCCGTTCGCGTGCGGCGCGGCGTCAAGAATCGCGAGGAAATCCCCGATTTCTCCGACCGGCAGGACGAGATCGGCAATCTGTCGGTGGCCGTGCGCGACATGACCAATGCGCTTTATGCCCGCATCGACGCCATCGAGAGCTTTGCTGCGGATGTTTCGCATGAACTGAAGAACCCGCTGACCTCGCTGCGCAGCGCGGTCGAAACCCTGCCGCTGGCCAGGAACGACAGTTCCCGCGACCGGCTGATGGAAGTCATCCAGCACGACGTGCGCCGGCTCGACCGGCTCATCACCGACATATCGGACGCCTCGCGGCTCGATGCCGAACTGGCGCGCGAAGATGCCGGGAAGGTCGACCTGAAGAAATTCATCACCGAACTCGTCGCGGTTTCGCGCGAAGCGACGCGCAACAAGAAGGTGGTGGAAATCGAGTTTCATGCCGCCAAGCTGCCGCAAGGCGCGAAAAACTACGAGGTCTCCGGTCACGATTTGCGCATCGGCCAGGTCATTACCAATCTGATCGAGAATGCGCGCTCCTTCGTTCCGGAAGAGCACGGCCGCATCGACATCTCGCTGGCGCGGACCGGCAAATTCAACATCGTCACCATCGACGACAACGGCCCCGGCATAAGGCCGGACGCGATCGACCGCATTTTCGAGCGGTTCTACACCGACCGCCCGTCCAGCGAAGCCTTCGGCCAGAATTCAGGCCTCGGTCTGTCGATCAGCCGGCAGATTGTCGAGGCGCATGGCGGCACGCTGACCGCCGAAAACATCCCAGGCACCAAGCCCGGCGATATCCGAGGCGCGCGCTTCGTCGTCGCCCTGCCGGCCGAGGGGTAGGGGTGCGACTTTAATGCCTGCGCTCGAAATTGCCCCGTACAGCCTCGCGCTCCAATGAACATCCACGGCACCGCCATCCTGATAGGCGACCGGGGTGTTTTGATCACAGGCCCGTCCGGCTCCGGCAAATCGTCATTGGCGCTGGCGCTGATCGACCATTTCTCACTTCGCGGCCAATTTGCCGTCCTGGTCGGCGACGATCAGCTTTTCGTTGCCGGCCATGCGGGGCGGCTGGTCTGCCGGGTGCCCCCCGCCATCGCCGGCCTTGTCGAGGTTCGGGGCCTTGGTCCGAAGCCGGTTCTTTACGAGGCCGCCGCAGCCGTCGATCTCGTCATTCGCCTGGTTCCCGCCGGCGAGATGCAGCGCATGCCGGACGAAGCCAGCCTGGCGATCGAAGGATGCAGCCTGCCGGCGCTGTCTCTTGCCCAACGCAACGTCGCTGCCGCCTTGCCGGCGATTGTCGCCCGCCTGGAATGCGTTCCATTTCGACCGGATTGACGGCGTTTCAAGCCTGATCCCGGCCGAATTGCCGTCGCCTTGCGTCAAAATGGCCGCCCAAAGCTCAATTTGGGGCTTGTAAACGCGCCTCGCCTCGACAAGATAGCGCTCCCGCCGCCGGGATCGACCGGTGAGTGTAAAGCGTGTCGGTGAAGGGTTGATGACGGGAGCCTCCAAAGAATGATCGGCCTCGTGCTTGTGACGCACGGTCAGTTGGCTACCGAGTTCCGCCATGCGGTGGAGCACGTTGTCGGGCCGCAGGAAAATTTCGAGACCGTGGCGATCGGTGCCGACGACGACATGGAGCAGCGCCGGCGCGACATCGTCGATGCGGTGGCGAAGGTCGATACCGGCACCGGCGTCATCGTGCTGACCGATATGTTCGGCGGCACGCCGTCGAACCTCGCCATCTCGGTCATGCAATCCGGCCGCACCGAAATCATTGCCGGCATGAACCTGCCGATGCTGATCAAGCTGTCCAGCATCCGCAAGGGTGACGACATGCAGGCCTCGCTCGACGAGGCACAGGCCGCCGGGCGCAAATATATCAACGTTGCCAGTCAGTTGCTTGTCGGCAAATGAGCGCCGGATCGCAAGCAGATCAGATCGTCCGTGATTTCCAGATCGTCAACCAGCGCGGTCTGCACGCGCGTGCCTCGGCCAAGTTCGTCCAGGTGGCGAGCAGCTACCAGGCGACGGTCGATGTGGAAAAGGATGGCGTCAAGGTCGGCGGCACCTCGATCATGGGCCTGATGATGCTGGCGGCAAGCCCCGGATGCGCCATTCGCGTCATCGCCAGCGGGCCGCAAGCCGCCGAGGCGATCGATGCCTTGGGCGAACTGATCGCCGCCCGCTTCGGCGAAGAGGTCTGATCCCGGCGCCACGCACCACCTGCCGTCATGGCAAGGTATGCACAGATAAAGATTTCCTTATATCCCATTGTCGTTTCGGGCCCGATCTGCTAGGCACGCATCCAATTCGCGCCTGTACTGTCCGTGCCGCGCGCATTCGCAAGCAACGCTCAGTGGAGAACTGCCATGACGGGTAGCAAGGATTATGTGATTGCCGATATCGGCCTTGCCGGCTGGGGCCGCAAGGAAATCGAGATTGCCGAGACCGAAATGCCGGGCCTGATGGCCTGCCGCGAGGAATTCGGCAAGGCGCAGCCGCTGAAAGGCGCGCGCATCACCGGTTCGCTGCACATGACCATCCAGACGGCGGTGCTGATCGAGACGCTCAAGGCGCTCGGCGCCGAACTTCGCTGGGCTTCCTGCAATATCTTCTCGACGCAGGATCATGCGGCGGCGGCTATTGCCGAGGCCGGCATTCCGGTCTTCGCCGTCAAAGGCGAGACGCTCGAAGATTACTGGACCTACACCGACCGCATCTTCCAGTGGACCGATGGCGGCCTCACCAACATGATCCTTGACGATGGCGGCGACGCCACCATGTATATCCTCACCGGCGCACGCGCCGAGGCAGGCGAGGACGTGCTGTCCAACCCGCAAAGCGAGGAAGAGGAATATTTCGTCGCCCAGATCAGGAAGCGCATGAAGGCTTCGCCTGGCTTCTTCACCAAGCAGCGCGATGCCATCAAGGGCGTCACCGAAGAAACGACCACGGGCGTCAACCGGCTCTATCAGTTGCAGAAGAAGGGCCTGCTGCCCTTCCCGGCGATCAACGTCAACGATTCGGTCACCAAGTCGAAATTCGACAACAAATATGGCTGCAAGGAATCGCTGGTCGACGGCATCCGTCGCGGCACCGACGTGATGATGGCCGGCAAGGTCGCCGTCGTTTGCGGCTATGGCGACGTCGGCAAGGGCTCGTCGGCTTCGCTCAGCGGCGCGGGCGCCCGCGTCAAGGTCACGGAGGTCGATCCGATCTGCGCGCTGCAGGCTGCCATGGACGGCTTTGAAGTGGTCACGCTCGAAGATGCCGCCCCGACCGCCGACATCGTCATCACCACCACCGGCAACAAGGACGTCATCACCCTCGACCATATGCGGGTGATGAAGGACATGGTCATCGTCGGCAATATCGGCCACTTCGACAACGAGATTCAGGTGGCTGCGCTGCGCAACCTGAAATGGACCAACGTCAAGCCGCAGGTCGACATGATCACCTTCCCGGACGGCAAGCGCATGATCCTTCTGTCGGAAGGCCGCTTGCTCAATCTGGGCAACGCCACGGGGCATCCAAGCTTCGTCATGTCGGCGTCCTTCACCAACCAGACGCTGGCCCAGATCGAACTGTTCACCAAGCCGGACCAGTACGAGAACCAGGTTTATGTGCTGCCCAAGCATCTCGACGAGAAGGTGGCGCGCCTGCACCTCGACAAGCTTGGCGCCAAGCTCACCACGCTCAGCGGCGAGCAGGCCGCTTATATCGGTGTGACCCCGCAAGGTCCGTTCAAGGCAGACCACTACCGCTATTAACCATAGCGTAAGCCTACACAAGATATTGTAGCCGGGCGATTGACAATCGCCCGGCTTTTATTTTTGCGCCGGAACCGGCTTCACGCCGATTCGGCGAGCGTTTATGGTGGGGTGATTCGCTTTCGTTTTGGCCGGACGGGGTCGGCATGGGCGCAATCGGGGCGGTCTTGCATTCAGGCGGCGGAGAGGACCAGGACATGCCGGGGAAAACCCCGCTTAACGCGGGAAAGGCCGTTTCCGGCGGCCGTGAGGATTCGGGGATCGAGAGCAATGCGGCCAACAGCGCCCATTGGCGCCGCTCGTGCCGGGTCGCCATGCTTCTCGCCGGTTCGGCTCTCGCCCACGCACTTTCCAGCTTGCCCGCCCATGCCCAGAGCGCCCGCGCCCGTGCGCCGATTTCGTTCAACACGGTCGACGTCATGCAGGCGGCAGTCTTCGCCGGCGTCATGGGGGCGGCCCTTTTGCTGGCCATCGTGCTCATTCGCGAGCGGGCCCGTATTGCGGCGGAAAACGTAACGCTCAAGAGCCGCCTGGCCGACACAGGCGCCAGCCTGCAGCGTTACGAGGCGATGCTCAACCTGCGCGACCAGCGCGTCGTCGTCTGGGGAATGGACAACAGGAAGCCCGAACTGGTGGGTGGGCTGCCCATCGACAGCGGTGCCCCCGAGGAGCGGGCAGCGTTCCTTGCTTTCGGGCGATGGTTGACGCCGCGCTCGGCGGCCACGCTCGAGCACGCCATCGCGGCTCTGCGCGAAAAGGGAGCAACGTTCGACTTTGTCGCCGAAACTCAGGCGGGGATGCCGCTGGACGTGCATGGCCGCAAGAGCGCGGCCCAAATCATGGTCCGCTTCGTGTCGCTGTCGCAGACCCAGCGAAGCCAGGCCCGGTTGAAGCTGGAAAACCAGCAGCTTGCCGAAGACAACGACACCATGCTCGGTCTTTTCTCGGCCCTCAAGATGCCGGTGTGGATGCGCACCGCCGCTGGACGCCTGAAATGGGTCAACCGTGCCTATGCGCAGGCCGTAGAGGCGGAGGATTCGGGAACGGCGGTCCGCGAAGAAAAGGAATTTCTGGGCGGCCAGGCACGTGAGGCGATTGCCGAGCAGCAAAAGCTGCGGCCTGTCTTCGAGCAGGCGCTCTCGACCGTCATCGAAGGCGATCGGCGCATCTATGCGGTCACGGATTTCAACGGTCCCTACGGCTCTGCCGGCCTTGCCAGCGACACCAGCGCCGTCGAGGCGATCCACCGCGAATATGAGCGGACGGTAAGAAGCCATGCCGATACGCTCGACCAGCTCAACACGGCTGTTGCAACCTTCGATACCGACGAAAAGCTGCGCTTCTTCAACCAGGCGTTCCAGAAACTCTGGGGCCTGGACAGCGGCTTCCTGCACAGCGCGCCCGACAATGCGCTGCTGCTCGACCGGCTGCGCAGCGAAAGCAAGATCGCCGAGCAGCCGGAATGGCGGCGCTGGAAGGAAACCCTTCTTTCCGCTTACCGCTCCGTGGAGCCGCAAGAGCACTGGTGGCACCTGCCCGACGGCAAGACCATCCGCGTCGTGGCCAATCCGCAGCCCAAGGGCGGCGTGACCTGGGTGTTCGAGAACCTGACCGAGAAGATCGATCTGGAAAGCCGCTACCAGACGGCGGTGCGCGTGCAGGGCGAAACGCTCGACAATCTGGCCGAAGGCGTCGCCGTGTTCGGCCCGGACGGCAGGCTTCGCCTTTCCAATCCGGCTTTTGCCGCGCTGTGGGGGCTGGATCATGAAGCCATCACGCCCAGTGTCCACGTTTCCGCGATCCGCGACCTGTGCGCGCGCAAGGCGGTCGACAGTCCCTGGGGCGGGTTTGCGGCGACGATCACCGGCTTCGACGAGGAACGGCGCGACCGCCACGGCCAGACCGAACTGGCCAGCGGCAAGATTTTGAGCTTCGCCGTCATCCATTTGCCCAACGGCCAGGTCATGACGACCTTCGTCGACGTGACCGACAGCGTCCAGGTTGAGCGCGCGCTGAAGGACAAGAACGAGGCGCTGCTGAAGTCGGACCAGCTCAAGAACGATTTCGTCCAGCATGTTTCCTACGAGCTGCGCTCGCCGCTGACCAATATCATCGGCTTCACCGAGCTTTTGTCACTATCGTCCACCGGGCCGCTGACGCAGCGGCAGAGCGAATATGTCGAGCATGTCGGCTCGTCGTCGGCGGTGCTGCTTACCATCGTCAACGATATTCTCGATCTCGCCACGGTCGATGCCGGCATCATGCAGCTCGAGATTTCCGAAGTTCCGGTGGAGGGCGCGATCGCGGCTGCTGCCGAACTGGTATCCGACAGGCTGGAAGAGCACGCGATCAAGCTGGAGATCGACGCCGGGCAAGCGCCCAAGAGCTTCCATGGCGACGAAATCCGCGTCCGCCAGATACTCTACAACCTGCTGAGCAACGCTGCCAATTACGCGCCGGAAGCAAGCACGATCAGGCTTGCCTGCCGTCAATCTGCGGATGGCGTGGAGTTTTCCGTGCATGACGACGGGCCCGGCATGTCGCAGGACGTGCTGGATTCGGTGTTTCGCCGCTTCGAGCCGCGTGCCAATGGCGGCCGCCGCCGGGGTGCAGGGCTCGGCCTGTCGATCGTCAAAAGCTTCGTCGAACTGCATGGCGGCAGCGTGCATATCGAGACGGGCGAGGCCCTCGGCACCACCGTTGTCTGCACGTTCCCGACCGTTCCTGCCGGCCTTCGTGCCGCCGCAGAATAGGGCGGCGCAGGCGGATGCTGGAGCGCTTTCTCGCCGACGATGCGGCAACGGCCCGGCTGGGCGAAGACCTCGCCATGGCGCTGCGCCCCGGCGACGTGCTGGCGCTCTCCGGTGACCTCGGAGCCGGCAAGTCGACGCTGGCGCGCGCCCTGATCCGGGCGCTGGCCGATGACGAAAACCTCGACGTGCCAAGCCCGACCTTCACGCTTGTCCAGAGCTATGACGCGCGCTTTCCGGTGCATCATTTCGACCTGTACCGGCTGGCATCTGCCCATGAACTCGATGAACTCGGTTTCGACGAGGCGCTGAACACAGGTGCTGCGCTGGTCGAATGGCCGGACCGCGCCGGCAACCGGCTGCCACCGACGACCATTCTGATCGAACTCGACCATCGGGACGAGGGCCGTCTCGTCCGCCTGTCGGGACAGGGAATAGCCTTCGAGCGCATCGCCCGCTCGCTTGCCATGCGCGATTTTTTAGACCGTGCCGGCTGGGGCGCGGCCGCGCGTCGACACTTTGTCGGCGACGCTTCCGCCCGCTCCTACGAGATCGTGAAGCTGGAAGGTTTTGCACCCCGCGTATTGATGAATTCGCCTGAACTGGTGCTGGGGCCGCCGGTGCGTGACGAAAAACCCTATGCGGTGATCGCCCACACGTCGCGCACGGTCGCCGCATTCGTCGCCATCGACCGCGCCTTGGCGGAAGGCGGCGTCAGCGTTCCGGAAATTCATGCGCAGGACCTTGAGCAAGGCTTCCTGCTGACCAGCCATCTCGGCTCCGGTAATTTTCTCGACGCCGAGGGCCGGCCGATTGCCGAGCGTTACGCTGCGGCGGCAGAATTGCTCGCCATGATGCATGGAGAACCATGGTCCTACCACCTGGAAGCAGCCCCCGGCATCTTCCACGATGTGCCGCCCTTCGACCGTGACGCCATGATGATCGAGGCCGAACTTCTGGTCGACTGGTATGTACCGGCGGTCAGCGGCGCACCGGCGACCGAGGAATTGCGCGCAGGCTATCGGCGCGAGTGGGACGCCCTCATAGACCGCCTCGACGGTCGGGAAACCACGCTGATGCTGCGCGATTTCCATTCTCCCAACATCATCTGGCGCGACGAGCGGCAGGGTCGTGACCGTCTCGGCATCATCGATTTCCAGGACGCGCTTGTCGGCCCCGGAGCCTATGACGTCGCATCGCTGGCCATGGATGCCCGCGTTACCGTGTCGCCGGAGATCCAGACAACAACCCTCGACGCCTATATCGCGGCGCGCCACGCCGCCGGCGCCTTCGAGGAGGAAGCCTTTCGCGAAGCCTTTGCTATCATGGCGGCGCAGCGCAATTCCAAGATTTTGGGCATTTTCGTGCGCCTCGACCGTCGCGACGGCAAGCCCGCTTACTTGAAACACCTGCCGCGCATTCGCGATTACCTGCGCCGGGCGCTGGCGCATCCGGCACTGTCCGGCCTGCGCGATTTCTACACCGAACACGGCCTGCTGGAAGAACGAACGCTTTGACCGCGCCCGCTCCCAAAACTGCCATGGTACTCGCCGCCGGCCTCGGCAAGCGCATGCGGCCGATCACCGAAACCATGCCCAAGCCGCTGGTGAAGGTCGCGGGCAAGACCCTGCTCGACTGGGGACTGGACAGCCTGGCTAACGTCGGTGTCGCCAAGGCCGTCGTCAACGTTCACTATTTCCCCGAGCAGATCGTCGCCCATACCGCTGGCCGTACCGCGCCGAAAATCGTCATTTCCGATGAAAGCGGCGGCCTGCTGGATTCCGCCGGCGGCATCGTCAAGGCATTGCCGGAACTGGGCGATGCCCCTTTCTATGTGCTCAACGCCGATACGTTCTGGATCGACCACGGCGCATCCAGCCTTGCGCGACTCGGCTTGGCATGGGACGACGCGAGTATGGATATTCTGCTGATGCTCGCGAACATCGGCTCGGCAACCGGCCACAGCGGCGGCACGGATTTTTCGGTCGCACAAAACGGCGCGCTACGCCGCTCGATGGGCGACCCGGCCGGCCTGATCTATGCCGGCGCGGCGATCGTCCATCCGCGCATTTTTGACGGCGCGCCTGCGGGGCCGCATTCCCTGAACGGCTATTTCGATGCGGCCATCGCCAAAGATCGCCTGTTCGGCATGGCCATAGACGGCAGCTGGATCACGGTCGGCACGCCCGACGCCATCCCGCTTGCCGAAGCCGCCGTCGCTGACGCGCTCGCCGGGACGCCATGAACAGCGCGCGGCGCGTTCTTTCCATTCCACCCGGTGCGCCGTTCCTGCCGACCCTGGCGGAAGCGCTGCTTTCCGGCACGTTCATTCCCGGCTTTCGTCACGATGGCGATCCATTGGCGCTGGCCAGCGTGACAATCTACGTGCCGACACGCCGCGCGGCGCGCGCGCTTCGCGGCGTCCTGGTCGAGAGGATGGGCGGCGGCTCGGCCATCCTGCCGGTCATCCGCCCGCTGGGCGAATTCGACGAGGATGACGCGCTGTTCGAGAGTGATGCGCCGGAAAGTGCGGCCGCGCTCGACCTCGCGCCGCCTATTGCGGGCATCGAACGGCTGCTGCTGCTGGCCCCGCTGGTGCGCGCCTGGAAACGCCGGCTGCCGGCTCATGTCGCGGCCCTGTTCGAGGAGGAGATGGTGGTGCCGGCCTCCGCCGCCGACGCCATCTGGCTGTCGCGCGACCTGGCCGACCTGATGGATGAGATCGAGACGGAAGGCTCCGACTGGACAAAGCTTGCCGATCTGGTCACGGGAAACCTGGCCGGCTGGTGGCAGGTGACGCTCGATTTCCTGAAGATCGTCACCGAAAACTGGCCGGCGCTACTGGAAGAGCTGGACCGCTCCAACCCGGCCGCACATCGCAGCGCCTTGATCCGGCTGGAGGCCGCCCGGCTGAAGCGCAACCCGCCTGCCGGGCCGGTCATTGCCGCCGGCTCCACCGGCTCCATTCCCGCCACCGCCGAACTTCTGTCGGTGATCGCCGGCCTGCCGCTCGGCGCGGTCGTGCTGCCCGGCCTCGACCAGACGCTGGACGACGCGTCCTTCGCTGCGATTTCCGCCGCCGATGCAAGGCCCGCCCTTCTTGGCCATCCGCAATACGGCCTCGCCAAGCTCATCGGCAAGATCGGGGTTTTGCGCCGCGACGTCGGGGAAATAGGCGAAAACCCGCTCGCACTGCGCACGGCATTGATCGGCGAGGCGCTGCGGCCGGCGGAAACTACCGAATTCTGGGCGGAAACGAGAGGCCGGTTCGCTGCCGACGACATTACCGCCGCCTTTGCCGAGGTCACGCTGCTGGAAGCCGCAAATGAGCGCGACGAGGCGGCAGCCATCGCCATAGCGCTGCGGCGCGCGGTCGAACTGCCCAGCCAGCGTGCAGCCCTGGTCACCGGTGACCGGGCGTTGGCGCGACGCGTCTCGGCCGAACTGCTACGCTTCGGCGTTGTTGCCGACGATTCCGGCGGCACGCCGCTCAGCCAGACGCCACCGGCAAGCCTGCTGCGGCTGGCGCTTGAAGCCGCTTTCCACCCCGGCGACCCGGTCGCCCTGTTGGCTCTGCTCAAGCATCCGCTGCTGGCGCTCGGGCTGGATCGCCCTGTTGTGCGCCGCGCGGGCGAAGTGATCGAACTGGTCGCCTTGCGCGGCGGCACCGGCCGACCGGACATCGCCACGCTGCCCGACCTGTTCGAGGTGCGGCTGACTGCGGTGAGTTCCGCCAGCCGCGAACCTTTCTGGCTCGCCCGTCTGTCTGCCGGGGATTTCGAACAAGCGCAAAACATGCTTGCGCGCCTCGCGGACGCCTTGTCGTCGTTGATCGCCTTGCGCGGCGCCGGCGAAACCGAGCTTGCCGCTCTGGTGCAGGCCAGCATTGTTGCGCTGGAAAATCTCGGCCGTGCTACCGACGGCAGCCTCGGCCTTCTTTATGCGGATGACGCCGGCGAAAAGCTGGCCGAATTCCTGCGCGGGCTGGTGGCGACCACCGTACCCTTCTCTTTCGCGGCGGAGGAATGGCCGGATGTGATGGAGGCGCTGATCGCGCCGGAAACGGTCAAGCCGTCACGCGGCAGCGACAAGACCATCGCCATCTGGGGCGCGCTGGAGGCGCGGCTGCAAAGCGTCGATACGCTGGTGATCGGCGGGCTGAACGAAGGCGTATGGCCGCGCAAGGCCCAGAGCGACCGCTTCATGTCGCGGCTGATGAAAACCGGGATCGATCTGGAGCCGCCGGAACGCCGCATCGGTCTTGCCGCGCACGATTTCCAGATGGCGATGGGCGCGCCCAAAGTGGTGCTGGCGCGCGCCGCCCGCTCGGGCGATGCGCCGGCGGTGCCGTCGCGTTGGCTGCAGAGGCTGCTGACCTTCGTCGGCAAGAACCATGCGGGCGAAATGCGCCGGCGCGGCAATGAACTGCTTTCATGGGCGCGCGCGCTGGATGCCGGCGAGAAGCGCGATTTTGCGCCGCGCCCGCAGCCGACGCCGCCGGTTGACGTGCGGCCCCGGCATTTCTCCGTCACCGAGATCGAGACGCTGCGCCGCGATCCCTATGCCGTCTATGCCCGGCGCATCCTTGGCCTGATGCCGCTCGATCCGGTAATCCGCGATCCGGGCGCTGCGGAGCGCGGCACGCTGTTCCATGCCATTCTGCACCTGTTTTCCCGCACGGTGTCCGATCCCCGCGATCCGGCGGCCCTCGGGGCGCTGATCGCTGCGGGCCGCGCTTGCTTTGCCGAGGCGGCTTTGCCTGCCGATGTCGAAGCTGTCTGGTGGCCGCGCTTCGAAAAGCTCGCCGTTGACTTCATAAGATGGGAGCGCGAACGGGCTCCGAATGTGGCGCATCGCCACGCCGAAGAACGCGCCGACAAGACGCAAGTCGGCCAGTCCGGCGTGACGCTTTCCGGCTATGCCGACCGCGTCGATCTGCTGGCCGGCGGCATGGCCGATATTCTGGACTACAAGACCGGTTCCTCTCCCTCCAAGGCGCAGGCGCATACGCTGCTTGCGCCGCAACTGGCGCTGGAAGGCGCGCTGCTTCGGCGCGGCGCTTTCCAACAGCTTGGCGCGCGCGAACCGTCGCAACTGGCCTTCGTGCGGCTTAAAGCCAATGGCGAAGTGTTCGAAGAATCCATCCTTGAATACAACCGCCAGCCGCGCACTGCCGCCGATCTTGCCGAAGAAGCCTGGGCGCGGCTCGAAAAGCTGCTGGTCCACTACCACGACCCGGCGGCCGGCTATTTGTCGCGGGCGCTGCCGTTTCGCGAAGGCGAGACGGACGGCAATTACGATCATCTGGCGCGCGTGCTCGAGTGGTCGGCCGGCGGCGACGCCCCCGAAGAGGGGAGCGGCGAGGCATGAAAAGAATCTATCCGATCCCGCCGGAAACCTTGGCCAACCAGACGCGCGCCTCCGATCCCGGCAATTCGGCCTGGGTGTCGGCCAATGCCGGCTCCGGCAAGACGCATGTGCTGGCGCAGCGCGTCATCCGGCTGTTGCTGCGCGGCACCGATCCGTCGAAAATCCTGTGCCTGACCTATACGCGCGCGGCCGCCGCCAACATGGCGAACCGGGTCTTTTCGACGCTGTCGGAATGGACCGAACTGCCCGACGACGACTTGGTCGCGAGAATAAGGGAACTGGACGGCAAGACGCCCGACACGGCCCTGATGCGACGGGCGCGGCGGCTGTTTGCCGAGGCGCTGGAAACGCCGGGCGGCCTGAAGATCCAGACCATCCATGCCTTTTGCGAATCCGTGCTGCACCAGTTTCCGCTGGAAGCCAATATAGCTGCCCATTTCGAGATGCTCGATCCGCAGATGGAGGCCGCCCTTTTCGCTACCGCGCGACGCGACATGATTTCCGGCGCCAGCGGCGGCAATTTCGAACTGGCGGAAGCCTTCGCCACCATCCTCGAGCGCGGCGGCGAGGCAGGCCTCGACGCGCTCCTGGGCGAAATCGTGCGCAAGCGCGACGGCCTGCGCGCCTTCATCGGCCAGATCGGCGGCGACGGCACCGGCTTTCAGGCGCTGTTCGACGAATTCGGCTTTCCGACTGGCCAGACCGCCGAGGATATTGCGCTTGCTGCCTGGCCGTTGCCTGGTTTTCCGTCTGACTATTTCGCCGCCTTTGCCCGCGTTGCCGAGATAACCGATGCCCGCTCGGTGCTGAACAATATCCTGCCGCATGCAATTCCCGCCTTTGCCGAAGCCGATCCCGTTCGCCGGCTGCACCTGCTTGCCAAGGCTTTCCTGAAATCGGATGGCGCTCCCTACGGTTCGAGCACTTTCAAGAAAGCGATGCTTGGCCAACTGCCCGACTTGCCCGAGCGCTATCTGGAGGCAGCCGGCGCGATCATCGAAATAAGCGACAGACTGGCGCTCTATCGCATGCTGGAAGGCACCCGCGCCGCGCTGACCGCCGCCGACTGGCTCATCGGCCGCTATGAGCAGATGAAGCGCGGGCGCGGCTTCCTCGATTTCAACGACCTGATTACCCGCACCGTCAATTTGCTCAAGCGCACCGATGCCGGGCCGTGGGTGCAATACAAGCTCGACCAGGGCATCGACCACATCCTGCTCGACGAGGCGCAGGACACAAGCCCCGACCAGTGGGAAGTGGTGACGCGGTTGGCCGAGGAGTTTTTTGCCGGGCAGGGCGCGCGCGACGGCACCTTGCGCACCGTCTTTGCGGTCGGCGACGAAAAGCAGTCGATCTATTCGTTTCAGGGGGCCGCGCCAGAATCCTTCGACGAGAGCAGGCTCTTCTTCTCCGGCCACGTCAAAAATGCCGAGGCCGATTTTGCCGACCTCAAGCTGACCTGGTCGTTTCGCTCGACACAGGATGTCCTGTCGGCGGTGGACCGCGTTTTTGCCTACCCGGAAGTCCGGCGCGGCATCAGCCATGATACCGACCCGCTCGACCACAAGGCAATCCGCGACGATGCGCCGGGCTATGTGGAGGTGTGGCCGTCGATTGGTGCCGATACGGTGGACGAACCCGACGACTGGACGCTGCCGGTCAACCATCTGCGCGCGCCGGCCGTGCTGGTGGCGGAGCATGTAGCGGAAACGATCCAGAACTGGCTGGCTAACGGCGATATCATCGAGGGCAAGGGCCGGCCGATCCGCGCCGGCGATATTCTGGTTCTGGTGCGCAAGCGCGACCGCTTCGTGCATGCGCTGTCGCGCAGCCTGAAGAACCGGCACATCCCGATGGCCGGCGCGGACCGGCTCAGCCTGCCCGGCCATATCGCGGTCAAGGACCTGATCGCGCTCGGCCGCTTCCTCATCCAGCCGCAAGACGACCTGTCGCTGGCCGCCGTGCTGCGCAGCCCGATCTTCGACATTTCCGAAGAAGCGCTGTTTGCGTTGGCGGGAGCGCGCGGAAAAGGCGTCTCGCTTATTGCCTCGCTGCGCGCCCACTCGGGCACGGATGCCGCGCTGGCCGCCGTGGTGGAGCGGCTGGACGGATGGGCGAGCGAGGCCGCCTTCAAGCCAGTTTTCGAGTTCTATGCCGGTCTGCTCGGGCGGGACGGCCTGCGCAAGAGGATGATCGAGCGGCTGGGGCAGGAGGCCGGCGACATTCTGGACGAGTTTCTGAATTTCTGCCTGGCCGAGGAACGCACCGGCCTGCCGGGGCTGGAGGCCTTCTTGGCGACGCTGGAAAACGCCGGCCCCGAGATCAAGCGCGAGATGGACCAGGGCCGCGACGAGGTGCGGGTCATGACCGTGCACGCCGCCAAGGGGCTGGAAGCGCCGGTGGTGTTTCTGGTCGACGGCGGATCGGCGCCGTTCAGCGACCAGCATCTGCCGCGCCTGATGCCGTTTCCTGCAACCGGTCAACATTGGCAGGGCAAGGGCTATCTCTGGCGCGCCGCCAGCGACGTTGCCAACAGTTTTTCGCAAGGGGCGGCCACGCGCGCAAAGGAACTGGCCGACGACGAATACAGGCGGCTGCTCTATGTCGGCATGACGCGGGCCGAGGATCGGCTGGTGGTTTGCGGCTATCACGGCAAGCGCGCGCCGAACGCCGGCATCTGGCATTCCATCGTCAGCCGCGCGCTGCTCGGCGCGCCTGAAAGCGAGGAGCGTCCGCATCCGGTCACCGCCGAGCCGGTGTACCGCTTCCAGGTAACGAGCCTGCCGCCCGTCGCGCCGAAATCGGTCGAGGCGGAACGGCCATCCGAGGATTTTGGGCCATTGCCGGCATTTCTTTCCAACGCCCTGCCCGTGGACGAGGACCTGCCCCGGCCCTTGTCGCCTTCCGGCGCGTCGGCGCTGATCGATGAGGCGAAGGAACCCGTCATTGATGTGCGCTCGCCGGTGCTGGACGCCGAGAACGAACCCGGCTTTGCCGTGCTGCGCGGACTGGCGTTGCACAAGCTGCTGCAGATGCTGCCCGGCGTAGCTCGGCATGAGCGGCGAAGTGCTGCCGAGCGGTATCTGGCGCGCGCCGGTGCCGGCTGGCCCGACAGCGAGCGCGCCCGCGCGCTGGCATCCATCGATGCGATCCTCGATGCGCCGGATTTCGCGCCGATCTTCGGCCCGGATTCGCGGGCCGAAGTGTCGATCATGGGCAGCCTGGAAATCCGGGGCAAAAAGCGGTCAGTTTCCGGTAAGATCGATCGCCTGGCCGTCACGCCCGACGCGGTGTTGATTGTCGATTACAAGACCAACCGGCCGGCCCCTGCCTCGCTCGCTGAGGTTCCCGCCGCCTATATCCTTCAGCTTGCGCTCTACCGTGCGCTGCTTGCGCCGCTCTATCCGGGTCGGCGGGTCGCCGCCGCGCTGATGTTTACCGAAACGCCGCTGCTGCTGGAATTGCCGGTCCAGGCGATGGAGGATGCTCTTGCCCGACTCACGGCAGCGTGACACAAACTGGCTTGAACCAGGCGGCGTCCGCCACCACATATTGTGCGACATTGAACCGAAAGGAACCCAAGCATGGCCACCGTCAAGGTCGATAACAGCAATTTTCAGGCCCATGTGCTCGACGCCAAGGAGCCGGTCGTGGTCGATTTCTGGGCGGAATGGTGCGGCCCCTGCAAGATGATCGGACCCTCGCTGGAAGAAATCGCCACCGAACTCGGCGGCAAGGTCAAGATCGCCAAGCTGAACATCGATGAGAACCCCGAGCTTGCCGCGCAATTCGGCGTACGCTCGATCCCGACCCTGATCATGTTCAAGGGCGGCGAAGTCGCCGACATGAAGGTGGGCGCTGCGCCCAAGACCGCGCTTTCGCACTGGATCAACGCCGCCGTCGCCTGATCCGCAGCCGTTTCACGAAGCAAAGCCCGGCCTTCGCGCCGGGCTTTTTCGTTGAAGGGGTGTCGAATGCCGGTCGATCTCACGTGCGCCGATTGCGCAAACGGCATCATTCCCAGACTTGCTGAAAGCCTTGCGAAATATCCACCAGCGTATCGACCATGCGCATCGCCAGCGGTTGCGTCCGCCCCGGGCCGATGGCGACGAATTCGATCTCGGGCAATTGCGGCAGGCCGGCATCGGCTTGTATCCGGGAAAGCCCCGTGGGCATCAGGCGGCCCGAATGGGCCGCGACGCCGAGCCCGGCAAGCAGGGCCGCACGCAACCCGCTGATGCTGCCGCTGCTGCATGTGATGCGCCAGGATCGCCCGGCTTTCTGGAGCGTTTCCGTCGCCAGCGACCGGGTAATGCTCGGTGGAGAAAACGCCACAAGAGGCACGGGCATGCTGGCGGAAATCCGCAAGGCCGGCCGTGCGATCCACGACAGGCGCTCGCGCCAGGCGACTTTGCCGCGCCGGTCGCCGGGTTTGCGCTTGACGAAGATCACGTCGAGTTCGCCCGCATCGAAGCGTTGGTAAAGATAACCGCTGAGGCCCACCGTGAGTTCGATGTCGACATGCGGATCGTGGCGTTTGAACGCGATCAGGACATTCGCGAGGCGCGACATCGCAAAGTCCTCGGATATGCCAAGACGCAGTCTTTCCCGCTGTCCCTTGTCGATGAAGAAATTTGCCAGCCTGTCGTTCGCATCGAGTATGTTGCGGGCCATCTCGACCATGGCGTCGCCCTGTTCGGTCAAGGCGACGCAATGCGTATCGCGCAACAAGAGGCGTTGGCCGACGGCATCCTCAAGCTTTTTCACATGCTGGCTGACGGTCGATTGACGCAAATCGAGCCGCGCTCCGGCCGTCGTGAAACTCAGGCTGTTGGCCACGGCCAGGAAGCTGCGAAGAATGGAGGGATGCAGATCGAGCAGCCTGTGCGGAATCATGTCATTCACAAATGTAATTACTGATATCGAACCTATCACGCTATGAAATGAGGGCAATGCCATCTAGAAAAAGCGCGGTCATCATACGGGAGCGGATGAACCATGCGCGGCGTCCTGAAGAAACTGCCGATCGACACCTATATGCTGTTGCTGATCGCGACGGTGGCAATCGCCACCGTGCTGCCGGTATCCGGTGCCGCAGCCAAGTTCGTTTCACAGCTCAGTTCCGCGGCAGTCGCGCTGTTGTTTTTTCTCTACGGAGCGAAGCTCAAGACGCAGGCGATCGTTGCCGGTATAGCCAACTGGAAGCTGCAGTTGCTGGTTGTTGCCACCACCTTCGGCCTGTTTCCGATACTCGGCCTCGGCCTGGCGTTTTTCGCCCGCCCCTGGCTACCGGAGGAACTTGTCGTCGGCTTCCTCTTCCTGTGTATCCTGCCGTCCACCGTGCAGTCGTCGATCGCCCTGACCGCGATGGCGAAGGGGAACGTCCCCGCAGCAATCTGCGCGGCTTCCTTGTCCAATATGCTTGGGGTGGTGTTGACGCCTGCCTTTGCCGCGCTGCTGCTTTCGACCAATGGCATAAAGCTGGATGCGAGTTCCGTGATCGGCATCTGCGTGCAGTTGCTTCTGCCATTCGTGGCGGGCCAGCTCATGCGCCCCCTGATCGGTGGCTGGATCGAAAAGAACAAGCTCCTGACGATGGTTGTCGACCGGGGCTCGATCCTGCTGATCATCTATTCGGCGTTCAGCGCCGGCGTCGTCGCCGGAATTTGGGGACGGCTCGACGGCACGACCCTGTCGCTCCTGGTCGCGTTGGATCTGGTCCTGTTGTTCCTGGTGATGGTTGTCCTCAGGCGCACTGGCCGGCTGGTCGGCCTTTCGCGTGAAGACGAGGTCAGCCTGCTATTTTGCGGCTCGCAAAAGAGCCTCGCCAGTGGCGTGCCGATTGCCAACATCCTGTTCGTTGGCCATGCAACCGGCCTCATCATCCTGCCCCTGATGCTCTATCATCAGTTCCAGTTGTTTGTCTGTGCCGCTATCGCCCAGCGTTATGTGGCCGGCGACGAACGCCGGGCCATGCTGCAAAACGAGGCCTGAAGCCGGCCGCAAGGGCGGTCCGGTTACTCGGCAGCTTCGCGGGCCGGTATAAGCCGCCGCTCCACCTGCTGCAGATGCAGCCGCATGGCCGTTGCCGCGCCACTCATGTCGCGGTCGGTAATCGCATCGACGATGCGTTCATGATCGGCGAAACTGTGATGATCGGCCGGCGGATGCGAGCCGTCCGAGCGCAGGCGACCCCACACGACCGTGCGGCGAACGGCGTTGAGCACGTCGAACAGGCCCAGGAGAACATTGTTGCGGCTTGCCTGCGCGATCTGCCGGTGAAGCAGGTTGTCGACATTCTCATACTGCCGCCACGTCGTGGCATCCCGCGTATGGACGATGGACCGGCGCATGGCGGCTATGTCGTCCAGCGTCGCATGCAACGCCGCTTCGCGCGCGATCTCGGGCTCGATGATCAGCCGCGCCCGCATCACGTCGGCCGGATTGGTTCGGCCCGCGATTTCCGAAATACCGATCGTCTCTTCCACCGGGCCGCTACCGACAAAGGTGCCTTTGCCGACATGGCGCCAGATGCGGCGGTCCCTCTCAAGGACCGTCAGTGCCTTGCGCAAATCGCCGCGCGACACGCCAAGGCTTTCACACAACTCCCGCTCAGCCGGCAATCGGGTTTCGCCGGACTGATCCATCTGCGCGAGGAAAGCCTGGAGTTGCACCAAGGCGGCGTGGCCACCGTCTCCCAGTCTGTCCATTGCTTAACCAATCCAGCATTGCTTCATTGGCTAGGTGTTAAATTGATTACCGTGACCAGTCAATCGCGGGCACCCTTTGGCAGGGTTCGGGGAAGGGTGATTTCGCCTTGACCAATCCGTTGCTGTGCTCTAACCATTTCGCATATTGGTTAGAATATGAATGGGAGGAGTAGATAAATGACTGGCCTATCCAGACGCACTATTCTTGTAACCACCTTTGCAATGGCGCTCGGCAGCGCGATGCCCATGGCTACCGCCAATGCCGGCGACATGCGGATCGCCTTCGGGGACCTGCCGGGCATCGAGTCCATCCAGACACTTGCCGCCATCGAGCGGACCAAGGAACGCGGCGTCAATGTCGATCTGATCATTCTCAATGACGAAGATCTGGCTTCCCAGGCGATCGTCGGTGGCCAGGCTGATGTCGGCATCGGCTCGCCCTACACGCTGATCCAGAAAGTCGGCGTGCCGATCCGCCTGTTCGACCAGATTTCGACGCAGCGTTTCTTTCCCGTCGTCAACAGCGAGGCTTACAAAAACTGGAAGGATCTTGATGGGCAGGAGGTTGCCGTTCAGGCGCGAGGTTCCGGTACGGAGGCCGTCATGCTGCTGATGGCCAAGAAAAACGGTATCACACTCGGCAAGATCAGCTATGTGCCGGGCTCCGAGGTCCGCCGGAACGCGCTTCTGCAGGGCACGCTGAAAGCCTCCATCGTCGATGCCGCCAACCGGCGCGCGCTTGAGGAAGAAGCCCCTGGAAAATTTACCGTCCTGCCGGTCGAAGATGTCAGCGCCACCGATGAGGCCTTGTTCGCGACCGAGGATTATCTCCAGAAAAATGCCGCCGATGTCGATATTCTGGTCGAAGAACTGATGAAGACGGCGCGCGAAATCCTCGCGAACCCCCAGTCTGCAGTCGAAATGCGCAACAAGTACAAGCTCCTTCCGGATCTCGGCGCGGATGCCGACGCAGAGATTTCCGCCTACTACAAGGAAACCGCCGAAGCTGGCAGCCTGGCGCAGAATGGCGGTGGCGAAGACGCGGCCAAGGACGATTTTGCCTTCTTTAGCGCCGCCGGCCAGATCGAAGGTGATCCGGCTACCCTCAAGGTTACGGATTTCTGGGATATGGCTCCCATCGAGCGTGCTGTTGCCAAGCTCGGCAAGAAATAGGCCGGCCTGATGGTCACTGGGTTCAGGACAGAGAGCGGGGCCGTCGGCCTCGCTCCCGTTGCCCGCGCGAAAGGCCGGCGCCGGTGGCGCGACCGGCCGATCCTGCTGCGGCTTGTCTCGATGGTTCTTTTCGCCTGCATATGGGAGATCGCCGGGCGCATTCCGGTGAGCTTTGCGTTCCCCACCTTTTCCGACACTTTTGTGGCGTTCGTCAGGCTGATGGCCGATGGCAGCATGCCTACCGCCTATGCCTCCACGCTTCAGCCGCTGCTGCTCGGGGTGGTGTTGTCGACCTTTCTAGGCGTGGGCCTTGGTACGCTATGCGGCCTGTGGCGCACCGGCGAATGGTTGATGATCCCGATCTTCATCGTATTCCAGGCCGCTCCTGTCGCCGCCTTCATTCCCATGGTCACCTTTGTCTACGGTATCGGCATGACGGCCAAGACGCTTGCCGTGATGATCCTGGCGCTGCCGGTCATCGTGCTGAACACCTACAAGGCCGTACGCAACGTCAATGAATCGCTCGTCGTCATGGGCCGGTCGTTCCTCGGCACACGGTGGCAGGTGGTGACCAAGATCATCCTGCCGGACGCCAGCCCGGTGATTTTCGCGGGCCTTCGCCTCGGCGTGGCTGCTGGCTTCGTCGGGGTCGTGTTGGCCGAGTTGCTGATTACACCAACCGGTATCGGCGATCTCATCACGTTCCACCGCTCGCGCGCCGATTATGCCGAGATGTATGCAACCATCGCCTCGATCATCGCCCTTTCGACCCTGACACTGGTTTTCCTGCAGTGGATCGAAACAAGCGTTTTCAGGCCCGAAGACAGGGGAGCCTGAATGAACGCCGTCGCTTTACAAAAAGAACCGATACCCATGTCCGGATCGAGCGATTCGATCGTGGAGGTGCGGGGTATCTCCAAGGTCTATGGAGACGTCGAGGCGTTGCGCAACGTCGATCTCGATTTTCCGCGCGGCAAGCTGACGAGCCTGCTCGGGCCGAGCGGCTGTGGCAAGACCACGCTTCTGAAGATTATCGCCGGCCTGGTCGGAGCCGATGCCGGAACCGTCAATGTCAACGGCAAGGTCGTCAGCGCACCGGGGCCCGAACGCGCCTTCGTGTTCCAGGATTTCGCGCTGATGCCGTGGGCAACCGTGATGCGCAACGTGGCTTTCGGGCTTGAATTGCGCGGCGTCTCGAAGGCGCAGCGTGAAGACAAGGCGCGTCACTACATTGCCGAGGTTGGCCTTTCGGGCTTCGAAAACAAATATCCGCACGAACTTTCCGGCGGCATGCGCCAGCGTGTCGGGCTGGCGCGCGCTTTGGCGGTCGACGCCGATGTCCTCTTGCTCGACGAACCATTCTCCGCCGTCGATGAGCAGAACCGGCGCAAGTTTCAGGAAGATCTGGTCCGGCTCCGCAACAATGAAAACAAGACCTTCATCTTCGTTACCCATTCGATCGAGGAGGCCGTTTATATCTCCGATCGCATCGTGTTGCTGTCGCCGAGACCCGGCCGGGTTTCCCGCATCATAGAGCCTCAGATCGATCGGTCCGGCGATCCCGAGCGAATTCATCGGGACGACCATTATCTCGACACGGTGGAAGAGATTTGGCAGGGGCTGAAGCAGTATGTGGAGTGATCGCGTGATGACCGCCGCGAAGGCCAGCCTGCCCGCACCCACTTGGAAGTGCGGGGTCGGGGTATGAAACTGTTCGGCCACCGCGTGCCCATGATGGCCTCGCTTCTCGTCTGGTGCGTGGCGTGGGAGATCGTTGGCCGGCTCGACCTGGTTTTCCTGCTGCCGCCGTTCAGCCACGTGCTTGCCGCCGCCGTCGATCTCGTCCAGACGCAATCCTGGCAAAGCGCGACCGTAACCACCTTGCGCGCCTTCGTCATAGGCATGGCGCTGTCGATCGTGGTCGGCATTCCGCTCGGCATCCTCATGGGGCGGGTCAAGCTCGCCGACGAACTGCTCGGCATGTGGGTCAACATCTTCTCCAGTGCGCCGCTTTCCGCGCTGGTCCCGGTGCTGATGATCCTGTTCGGCTTCGGCGAAAAGACGATCGTGGCGGCGGTGTTCCTGTTCGCTATCTGGATCATCGTCCTCGATACCCGTGCCGGGGTTCGCCACATTTCGCCGTCCCTGGTCGAAATGGCGCGTTCCTACGGTGCTTCGCGCAGCGCACTCTATGGCAAGATCATTCTCTGGGCGGCCCTTCCCGAAATTCTCGCCGGGATCCGGCTCGGCCTCATCCGCGGCGTCAAGGGTGTCGTCATCGGCCAGTTGCTCGTTGCCATCGTCGGCTATGGCGCGCTGTTCGAAACCTTCTCGCGGAATTTCCGCATGGCCGAATTCTGGGCCCTGACCATCATCCTTTTCGCGTTCGCCCTGGTGGTGGCCGAACTGATCGAAAAGGTTGAAGCCAAAGTCGAATTTTATGCAGGAGCAAGACAATGAACATGCACGGCGCAGCCGCAAACTATGTCATCGAGCCGACCGTCATTCCGGCTATTCCCGTGGCCGGCACGGGTGACGTTTTCCCGGTGCACCGGGTCTATTGTGTCGGCCGGAACTATGCCGCGCATGCCGTCGAGATGGGGCACGACCCGGACAAGGATCCGCCTTTCTTCTTCCAGAAGAACCCGGACAATCTCGATACCAGCGGAGACTTCCCCTATCCGCCGGCATCCGATGATGTTCACCACGAAATCGAGATGGTTGTGGCGTTGAAAAACGGCGGAAAGGATATCCCGCTCGAAAAGGCGCTCGACTGCATCTACGGCTATGGCGTTGCCCTCGACATGACCCGGCGCGACCTGCAGGCCAAGGCGAAGGAGATGGGCCGACCGTGGGAGGTAGGCAAGGCGTTCGAGGCTTCCGCGCCGTGCACGCCGCTCACGCCCGCAAGCGTCGTCGGTCACCCGACCCAGGGCGCCATCTGGCTCGATGTCAATGGCGAGCGCAGGCAGACCGGTGACCTCAACCAGATGATCTGGAAAGTACCGGAAATGATTTCCTATCTGTCGGGCCTGTTCACGCTGATGCCCGGCGACATCATCCTGTCTGGAACGCCTTCCGGGGTTGGCGCGGTCAAGCGCGGTGATCGCCTTCAGGGCCATATCGATGGTATCGGCGACCTCGACGTCCGCGTCGTCTAGGTCAGGACCTGTCGATTTGAGGGAAATGGATTGAGGCCATCTGTTCGGGTGCGCGGAGCGAAAGCGACGGAAATGCGGTTCATTTTCAAGCTTTTCGCGACGAACCAACCGGGCAAGTGGTCCATATCCGCCCGAACACCCGTTGGGGGACGTCCGAAGCGGCTGCGGTATGCGATGCGAGGCCCAATAAGGATTGCAGTCTGGCAGCGTTGACCTTTGCCGGCTTCTGCCGATAGTTTGCCAGCTTAGAGCATCGGACCGAAAAGTGGCTACCGGCTTTCGGAAAACCCGATGCTCAAACAAAAAAGACAGAGCGGCAACCCGGATTATCCGAGCGTCCGCCGCTTGAGTGCTTCGACCGCGCACAAAATCATTCAAAGGGAGGCAGATGATGACCTTTTCGCTACGGACTCTTGCGGCTGCCGCGCTGGCGTCGATGCTCGCCATGAGCAGCGCACATGCGCTGACCGTCTATTCCAGCGTCGACGAGGAGAACGCCCACAAGCTGCTCGATGCCTTCACCAAGGCGACCGGCGTCAATGTCCAGATGGTGTTCCTGTCTTCCGGCCCGGCGCTGTCGCGCATCGAGGCCGAAAAGGCCCGGCCACAGGCGGACGTCTGGTTTGGCGCGCCCAGCGAAAACCACATCCTGGCCAAGGAACGCGGCCTGACCGAGCCTTATGTGTCGAAAAACGCGGACGCTCTTTCCGACCAGTTCAAGGACAAGGAGGGCTATTGGCACGCCATCTACACCAATCCTCTGGCCATCGGCGTGCGCAACGATATCCTCAAGAGCCGCAACGCGCCGGTCCCGACCTCGTGGGAGGATCTGAAGAACCCCGCCTATAAGGGCCTCATCCAGATGCCGTCGCCGCAATCTTCCGGCACCGCCTATTCGGTCATCCTGACGCTCATCCAGGAGCGCGGCGAGGATGGCGCCTTCGAATATCTCAAGACGATCAATCCGAACATCCAGACCTACACGCAGAGCGGCACGGCGCCGAGCGGCGCGCTGGGTGTCGGCGAGACGCCGATTGCCATCCAGTTCACGCCGGGCTTCCTGAAGCTTGCCGACGAGGGCTATCCGGTGGAAGTCGTGTTCCCGAGCGAGGGCGTCGGCTATGAGGTTGCCTCCATGTCGATCCTCAAGGGGGCCAAGGACTTGGACGATGCCAAGAAGCTGGTTGACTGGATGACGTCCAAGGACGGGCAGGGCGCGCTGAGCGCGACCAAGACCTATTTCCTGCCTATCCGCACCGATGTCAGCGGCGGCACCGGCGTTCCCGCGCTTGACAAGATCAAGCTCGTCGCCGTCGATCCGGCCTTCGCCGCCGAGAACAAGCAGCGACTGGTCGATCGCTGGACCAAGGACGTGCTCGGCCAGTAGCATCCGGCAGATAGGAATGGCATCGATCCGGAACGCCCGGTCCGAACTTCGACAGTTCGCGCGCGATCCGGTCCTGCTCGTCCTGTTGGCGGTGATCGCCGTGGCGATTGCCGTCTTCGTGGTCTATCCGCTGGTCAAGGTGCTGCTCGCCAGCTTCCAGCCCGGCGGCGTGTGGACGCTCGACGGCTATCGTGAGCTTGCCGAGCGCCGGCTCTACCGCAATGCCCTCGTCAACAGCCTCAGCGTCGCAGCGCTCGTCGGCGTGCTGAGCGTGACGATCGGCTATCTCGCCGCCTTCGTGCTGACCCGCCTGCCGGTTCCCGGCAAGACGCTGCTGCACTATGTGACGATCCTGCCGATCGTGTCGCCGCCCTTCGTCAGCGCGGTGTCGATCCTGTTCCTGTTCGGCTTCAACGGGCTGATCACCCGCCAGTTGCTCGGGCTGGATGATTTCTCGATCTACGGTTTTCGCGGCGTGGTGCTGTCGCAGGTCTTCACCTTTGCGCCCATCGCCTATCTGTCGTTGCGCGGCGTGCTCGCCTCGCTCAGCCCGACGCTGGAGGACGCCGCACTCAACATCGGCGCGACGAAATGGCAGACCTTCTGGAAGGTGAGCTTTCCGCTGTCGCTGCCGGGCATCGCCAGCGCCTTCCTGATCGTGTTCATCGAATCCATGGCCGATTTCGGCAACCCGCTGGTGCTGGCGGGCGCCTCCTTCCCGATGCTCGCGCCGCAGGCCTATCTGGAGATCACCGGCTCCTTCAACCTGTCGCGCGGGGCGACACTCGCCATCGTCCTGCTTATCCCCTCGATCACCGCCTTCGCCATCCAGCGCTATTACCTGGCCAAGCGGCAATACATCACCGTCACCGGCAAGCCGACCGCCTCCACCTCCAAGATCGTGAGCGTACCGGTCAAATGGCTGCTCTATGGGCTGGTCGTGTTTTTCTCGCTGATGGTGGCGGCCTTCTACGCCGTCATCCTGCTCGGTGCGTTCACCAAGGTCTGGGGTTTCAACTATACCCCGACCATTGCTCACTTCGTTTATGTGTTCGATGTCGGCCTCGATTCGGTCAAGGACACGCTGGTCGTTGCCATCGTCTCGACGCCGGTGAGCGGGCTTTTGGGCATGCTGATCGCCTTCCTCGTGGTGCGCCGTAGCTTTCCCGGCCGCACGGCACTGGAATTCGGCTCGATCCTGTCTTTCGCCGTGCCGGGCACGGTGGTCGGCATCGGCTATATCCTAGCCTTCAACGCGCCGCCGCTGATCCTGACCGGCACGCTCGCCATCCTCGTTTTGTGCTTCGTGTTCCGCTACATGCCGGTCGGCATCCAGTCGGGCATCGCGGTGCTCAGGCAGATCGACCCTTCCATCGAGGAAGCGGCACAGAACCTCGGCGCGGACGGGATCACGACCTTCCGCAAGGTGACGCTGCCACTGATTGCGCCGGCGTTCTTCTCCGGCCTCGTCTATGCCTTCGTGCGCGCCATGACGGCGATCAGCGCGGCGATCTTCCTCGTTTCGGCCAACTGGAACCTGATGACGGTCCAGATCCTCAATCAGGTCGGCTCCGGCAGGCTCGGCGTCGCGGCGGCCTTCAGCGTGGTGGTGATCGTCATCGTGCTTATCGCCATCGTCATCATCAGCCTGGCCATAAGCCGCTGGAGCCGGCACACCTCGATGGTGAGATATCAATGACGGACTCGATCAGAATAGTCGGCCTGAACAAGGTCTTCACCAGCCCCGACGGCGGCACGGTCGCCGCCGTCAAGGACGTGAACCTGGAAATCGGTGCGGGAAAACTCGTCACGCTGCTTGGGCCCTCCGGTTGCGGCAAGACCACGCTTTTACGCATGATCGCCGGCTTCGAGGAGCCGACCTCGGGCGACATCCTGTTCGGCGACAAGCGCATGAATGAGGAACCGCCCAACAAGCGCGACACCGCCATGGTGTTTCAGTCCTATGCGATCTTCCCGCATCTCGACGTGTTCGAGAACGTCGCTTTCGGCTTGAGGCTGCGCAAGTTGCCTAAGGCCGAAATCGAGGAGCGGGTCGCGCGCGTGCTCGACCAGACCGGCCTTGCCGGCTATGCGCGGCGCTCCCCCAACCAGCTTTCGGGCGGCCAGCAGCAGCGCGTGGCGCTGGCCCGCTGCATCGTCATGGAGCCGCGGGTGCTACTGTTCGACGAGCCGCTTTCCAACCTCGACGCCAAGCTGCGCGAGCAGATGCGCGTGGAGATCCGCGAATTGCAGCAACGGGTCGGCATCACCAGCATCTATGTCACGCACGACCAGGTCGAGGCGATGAGCATTTCCGACGAGATCGTCGTGATGAATGCCGGCGTGGTCGAACAGCTTGGCACGCCGCACGCAATCTACGCGCGGCCGGTCAGCCGCTTTGTCGCCAATTTCATTGGCAAGGCGAATTTCGTGCAGGCAAGGAGTGTCGGCAAGAACGAGGTCGAGATCGCGGGCACTCGGATAGGCATTGAAAACAAGCCGGATCTTGCAGCCGGCATGGACATCACGCTCGTCGTCCGGCCGGAGGCGGTGCGCCTTTCAAAGGGCAAAGGCGATTTCAAGGGCACGGTCCGGCGCATGATGTTCCTCGGCAACATTGCCGAGTATCTTGTCGAGGTCGAAGGCATCGGCGAATGGCTGGTCGACAGCCCCAATCCCGCCGAAGTGGGCCTGTTCGAGGTCGGAGAGACAGTCGGCCTCACGCCGTCGCCAGCATCGATCCACGTGCTGCCGTAGATACCAGCGTAGGCATGACTGAGATCAATCGGCAATTTTAGCGACAAGCGCCGGGGGGAAATCGGACGACCGGCGGGTTACGTCTTCCCGGAGCCATGTGGTGAATCGACCGATGTTCGGATCGGTCTCCCGGTCCTTGCGGTAGTGAAGACAGAACGGAACCCCCACATCCGCAGGTTCGCCGCAAAGCTGCTTCAGGCGGCCGGAGGCAATGTCCTTGTCGATGAACCCCAGCCGGCCAAGCGCGATACCGACACCTTCAATGGCTGCGGCGTGTACCAGATCCGAACTGCTCAGCGTCGTGACGTTTGGAAGGGGCAACTGGCTGGACCCGTTCGCGGCGAGCCACAGTCTCCACTCGTCGTCATGCATGCTGCCCCGGAGGAGGAGGTGGCCTGAATAATCCGCGATCGTGGTGATTGGGCCATGCTGGCGGAGATAGTCGGGGCTGCACACCGGAACCGCGACACGGCGAAGCAGCGGTTCGCGGTGCAGATCCGGGTTCATGTCGAACCCCACCCGGATCGCCACGTCACAATCCGGCGGCACGGAGGCGAGCGGCGAGGCTGTCGTCAGAACCAGCGTCAAGTTCGGATGCCTCTCCTTGAAAAGGTGAAGACGTGGCAAAAGCCAAAGCCGCATGAAGAACCGCGATCCCCAGACATGAATCTGCGATCCCTGGCTTTGATTGTGGTTGCGGCTGTCGAGGAGAGCCTGGTCGATCTGGTGCAGCGGGCTCTGCACGCGCTCAAAGAGAGCCTCGCCCGCGGGGGTCAGCGATACGGGATATCGTGAGCGCTGGAACAGGGATTGACCCAGTTCAAGTTCAAGCTTGCGAATTTGCTGGCTCACCGCGCCAGGGGTCACATGCAATTCCGCTGCAGCACCCTGGAAACTGAGCAGCCGTGCGGTTCTCTCAAAAGTCCGGATCCAGTTTAGTGGCATATGATCGAATGCCATGGGTTTAGTCTTTCTAAAGTGAACCTAGCTTTTCTCCTTTGACCCCCCTGCGGCATGGTGTCAACAAACATCAAGGACGATGCGATTGTAGGGGAAGGCATGGCTCGCGACGAAACCGCCCTGGACAGAATTCTGGCGGGAAGCACCTGCACGATGCCGGCATCGGTCTTCGATCCGTTGACGGCACGGATGGCTGTCGAACTGGGCTATCGTTGCGCGGTTTTGCCGGGGTCTTCGGTGTCGCTGCATCATCTGGGCCTGCCCGATATCACGCTTGTCTCGCAGGATGTGGTGGTCGATCTGTGCCGCAGGATCGCGCGCGGATTGCCGATCCCGCTGATCGTCGATGGGGATCATGGTTTTGGTAATGCGATTAATGCCAGGCGCTTTGCCGAGGATCTGGCCGCTTCGGGTGCCGCCGCGGTCACGATCGAGGACACCTATCTGCCGCGTCGCCTGTCGCCTCAGGCCGAAGCGGGCATCTCACAAGAGGAAGCCTGCGCAAAGATCCGTGCGGCGGTGGACGGGGCGAGCGGCAGCAGCCTTCGGGTCATCGCCCGGACCAGTACGGCGGTCTGTCCCGATAAATCCGCGCTGGTCGACCGGCTGCGCGCGTTCGAGCAAACGGGGGCGGCGGCACTGTTCGTTTCCGGCGTGAAGGACTGGGGGACGCTGGAGGCCGTTGTCACAGCGACCACATTGCCGCTCGTGCTGGGCGCCCGCTCAACAGAGTTGGAGGATCAGGCGCGCCTTGGGGAGATGGGGGTGCGCATAGCCCTGGCCTGTCATTCAGTCAGCCTTTCCGCCTATCGCGGCGCCTGGGATCAGTTGTCGATGAATGCGGCGCAGCGACCGGCAGAGGATTTTTCCGCGCTGGTCGATCGGCTGAGCGGCGGCCCGGATTTTCGCGCGCAGGCGCAGGCTTACTGTGCCGACCCGTTCGCACAGCAAGCGGCGAAGAAATGATGGGACATATGTTTTTGAACGCGAAGAGCGATCCGCTCAACCCTTCTCAAGACAGCGCGGTCACGGATGTCATCGAACTCGTCCCGGACAGGCTTTATTCTATCGCGAGCACGATCCGGCTGGATGGCCGTGTAAGTTCTTATCCGGCCAATGCGACAGGCTACACCAAGGGGCATTGCTACCTGCTGAAGGAAGGCAAGGATGCCCTGCTCCTGGACACCGGATACACAGCGCATCGCGATGCGATCATCGCCAGGCTGCGCGAGCTTCTGGCGGACGGCGACGAACTGTCGATCTACCCGCTGCGGCTGAATGAATACATGTCGGTTTGCAATGTCGAGGTGATCGCGCAAACTTTCCGTGCCAAGCAATGTTACTCCGGCAATCCGGACGCCGCCCTCTGGGTTGCGTTCTCGCGGCATGTGGAGCGCCCTGCGGACTACTCCCTCAAGACGACCCTTGTCGCCAGGCGGCAGGACATCGACCTGGGTTCGACAGGCAACCGCAAGTTGCACGCGTTCCAGGCTCCCATACGGCTGATCGGAACACGCTGGGTCGTGGACCCGAACACAGGTACGCTGTTCAGTTCCGACAGTTTCACCCACGAATGGAGCCAGGCACCCGAAGGGCCATGGCTGATCGATAATGCTGATGATGTTGCGGACATACAGCACATCCGCAGTTTTCTTTTGAACACGCGCTACTGGTGGCTGGAGGGTGGAAAGACGCAGGAGCTTTGCGACAAGATCGATGCCATCCGGCACCAATACTCCATTGAGCGCATCGCCCCTGGCTACGGCAAGATTTCGGAAGGCCGCGACGCCGTGAACCGCCAGTTCGACCGGCTTATCGAAGCACTTCACAGCCTGGACCGCTCGGTCACCCCATGCGCCTATGTCGACAGGGACCTCATCCGATGACCGCTTCCCAGCAAGGCAAAGGCACGCCCCGTGAACTTGCTCCCGGCGTCCATTGGCTGGGCGATTGTCTGGAGCAGCATGCCAACGGCAAAATCTACCATACCTATAATGCCGCCTATCTGGTGATCGGCACGGAGGCATCCCTGCTCGTCGAGACCGGCCATCCCAAGGATTATCCTTTGCTGGCGGGGCAGCTTCAAACCCTGCTCAAGGGGCAGCCGCCGCTGCGCTATCTGTTCGTGACGCATCAGGAAACGCCACATTCGGGAGGGCTGGGTCGCATCCTGGAGGATTACGACGATGTGATGCTGTGCGGCGACATGTCGGATTACCACCTGGCCTTCCCACAATTCGCCCACCGCATGACATCCATGGGGGGCGGCGACACCATCGATCTCGGCGGGCGCGGATTTCACCTGGTCGAGCCGGTGATCCGCGATCTGCGCACGACCTGGTGGGGCTTTGACGACAAGGCAAAAGTCCTGTTTCCGGGAGATGGCTTTGCTTACAGCCATTACCACGAAGACGGACATTGCGGCCTGTTTGCGGAGGAGGCCATCTCGCTGGACATACCGGAAGTATCGGCCGTTTTCGCCGACCGGGCTCTGTTCTGGACTAAATTCACCGACATGAACCACTACGCCAATCGCCTGGAATATCTTGTGAGAAAGTTGGACGCGCGCTTCATTGCGCCCGCGCACGGGCTGCCGATCACGGATCCGGCGACGACTTTTCCGAAAATCAAGGCCGGGCTGCTTTATGGAAGTTCAGTTCCAGAAAGCGGAACAGAAACCGGCCCGACGAATACTACGTGAACTAAAGCAACAGGGAGGAACGCATATGAATATTTCAAAAATGTCTCGCCGGTCACTTATGATCGTCGGTGCCGTTGGTGCCACCATGCTGATGGGAGCACCTCTTCACGCGGAAACTTATCCGTCCAAGCCGATCACCTTCATCGTCCCAGGTTCGCCCGGGGGCGGCATGGACGTCGTCACGCGCGTCGTCGCCGAGTACATGAGCAAAGAGCTTGGCCAGCCCATCGTGGTCGAGAACAAGCCAGGTGCTGCCGGAAGCATCGGCGCCGAATACGTCGCCCATTCACAACCGGATGGTTATACGATCTTCATGGGGCAGACGTCGCATTTTGCGATCAATCCAGGTCTGTATTCTTCCCTGCCATACGATCCGATCGAGAGCTTCATTCCGATCTCGCTGCTCGCGGACGCGCCCAATGTCGTGGTGGTGCCGAAAGATTCGCCGCTCAAGAATATGACGGATCTGATCGAGGCCGCACGCAAGGCGGACGGGGCCCTGAGCCTTGCCGTGGCAAGCAACGGAACCGTCTCTCATCTGACGGGCGAACTTCTTGAGACGACGGCTGGCGTGACGTTCAATCAAATTCCCTACAAGGGCGCAGCACCCGCCATCGTCGATGTGGTCGGCGGACGCATCGACTTCATGCTGTCGTCCATTCCGACGGCACTCGGTCAGATCCGGGCGGGCGGACTGCGGCCGATTGCGGTTTCCGCAGACAAGCGCAGCCCGACGCTGCCTGACATTCCGACAATCGCGGAGCAGGGTTATCCGGGCTTCAATGCCGGAACCTGGTATGGATTGTTCGCACCGGCTGGAACAGACTCGGCAGTCATCGACAGGCTGTTCGAGGCTGCTCAGAAGGCCATCACGGACGATGCAGTCCGCGCAAAACTCCAAAACGAAGGAGGCGACACACTGATCGCCACCCGTGACGAGTTCCGCGCAAAGATCAAGGCCGATCTCGAAAAGTGGGGTGAGGTCATCAAGATCTCGGGCGCCACGGTCAACTGATCAAGAGCAGGGCCGGATGGGGCAAGCGATCTCATCCGCCTTTTTCCATTCAAGAAAAATATGGGGGCGATGTCTTGAACCAAAGTGCTCTTGGTCTCGGTCTGATCTATCTGACGCTGGGTGCGTTGGGTCTATTCATCGGCCTGAATTATCCGCTGGGCAGCATCTCGCGCATGGGGCCGGGATTCCTGCCGATCGTGATCTCTTCTCTTCTGCTCGTTTTTGCGGCCATCAGTATTGGTCGGGCCATTGCCGCCGGCCGGCCGAAATTTTCCTCCATTCGTTTAATATCCAAGGGTGCTCTGCCGATCATGATCGTGGTCGTGTCGGTCGTGACATTTGCAATTGTCTGCGATCGGATAGGCCTGTTCCCATCGACGCTGCTGCTCATTCTGATGGCTGCCACCGCGAGTCCCGAATTCAGGTTGAAGCCAATCCCGATTGCCGGCGCCATCGTCCTGACGGGAGGATTTTCTTATATATTCGTGAGATTCCTGGGCCTGCCGATCCCTTATATAAATCTGCCTGGGTAATTAATTATGTCCTATCTTGATAATCTTTCCCTCGGCTTCTCGACAGCGCTCAGCCTAGGTAATGTAACCTATTGCTTTATTGGCGTCTTCCTTGGAACCGCTGTCGGCGTCCTGCCCGGCCTCGGTCCGGTCGCCACCATCGCCATGCTGCTGCCGATTACCTACGGTCTCGATCCCACCACCGCGCTCATCATGCTTGCAGGCATCTATTACGGTGCTCAGTATGGCGGCTCGACGACCGCGATCCTGATCAATCTTCCCGGCGAATCCTCGGCTGTCGTGGCGACGCTCGACGGTCATCAGATGGCGCGCAATGGGCGTGCCGGCGTGGCGCTGGCCACCGCTGCGATCGGGTCCTTCGTTGCAGGCACAATTGCCACGGGCGTGATCGTGGTCTTCGCGCCAATCCTTGCCGGCCTCGCGATCCAGTTCGGGGCGGCGGAGTATTTCGCTCTCATGGTGTTGGGGCTGATTGCATCCGTTGTTCTGGCCAGCGGCTCGCTGTTTCATGCGCTCGCGATGATCCTGATAGGCATTCTTCTGGGCTTTGTCGGGATCGACGTGAATTCCGGGCTGGCGCGCTACAGTTTCGGCAGCATGCAGTTGTCCGATGGCATCGACTTCGTGGTGATCGCGATGGGCGTGTTCGGGCTTGGCGAGATCATGGCCAACATTCATGAGCAGTCGAAGCGTATCACCACGCAAAAGGTTACGTCCCTTTGGCCGACACGCGCTGATTATTCACGGATGTGGAAGCCGATTCTGCGCGGGACCGCCATTGGTTCGGTGCTGGGCGTGCTGCCCGGCGGGGGCGCGCTCATGTCGGCCTTTGCCGCTTACGCCATCGAGAAAAGATGCTCGCCCAACAGTGCGGAATTTGGCCATGGCGCCATCGAGGGGATCGCGGCGCCGGAATCCGCCAACAATGCCGGTGCGCAGACATCCTTCATCCCCATGCTGACGCTTGGCATTCCCTCCAATGCGGTCATGGCGATGATGGTTGGCGCGCTGATCCTGCAAGGCATACAGCCCGGACCGTCCGTGATCACGGAGAACCCGACCTTGTTCTGGGGGCTCATTGTCTCGATGTGGATCGGCAACCTGATGCTGGTGGTCCTGAACCTGCCGCTGGTAGGCATGTGGGCCAAGCTGGCCAGCATTCCCTATCATTTTCTATTCCCGGCGATCCTGATGTTCTGCTGCGTTGGCGTTTACAGTCTGGAGAACAACAATTTCGGCATCTTCCTGATGGCTGGCTTTGGTCTTTTTGGCTATGCGCTCAAGCGTCTTGGCGCGGAACCGGCACCATTGCTGCTAGCCTTCATTCTTGGGCCGATGCTGGAAGAGTATTTCCGGCGCGCGCTGCTCATATCACGCGGTGACTTGAGCGTTTTCGTCACCAGCCCGATCAGTGCCGCCATGCTGGCTGTTGCAGCAATCCTGATCCTGATCGTTGCCCTGCCAAGCGTTACCCGGAAACGCGAAATCGTCTTCAAGGAAGACTAATTCGTCACTAGGAGATAATCGATGAAGCTCGCCTATGCCCAAGCGTTGTGTACTACCATGATCGAGCAGGCGCGGTCCGGCGGGTTCAAGCCGGTTGCAGCGGCCGTACTCGATGCGAGAGGCTCGGTTCGTGCCGTTCTGGTCGATGACGGTTGCAGTATTCGGCGGGCCGAAATCGCCATCGCCAAGGCCAATGCCGCACTTGCGATGGGAGAAACCACCCGGGAACTGGCAGCAAAACCGCCACACTTCCTCGCAGGTATCGCGCATATAGTCGGGGGAATGGTTCCAACGGCTGGAGGTGTGTTCGTGCGGGATGCGTCTGGCGCTGTCATCGGCGCTGTCGGCGTGTCGGGCGAGTCTTCAGATAATGACGAGCGTATCGCACTGGCAGCGATCGAAGCTGCTTCTGCCTGACCAACGTTGGGCGGATTGGTCGATCGCGCAGCTTGAGGCGGCCAGCCTTGATGGGCCGCTGGTTATCAACGATGTCGTCTATGCAGAACTCGCTGTCCGCTACGACAGGGTCGAAGATCTTGACAGGTTTCTCGACGAGGCCGGGTTGGAGATGGTGCCGATGCCCCGGGCAGCCCTGTTTCTAGCCGGAAAGGTGCTCACAAAATATCGCCATGCGGTCGGATCGCGTACTGGCGTATTGCCGGACTTTTTCATTGGCGCCCATGCGGCGGTCAGCCAACTTCCTGTGTTGACCCGGGATGTTGGTCGCTACCGCACGTATTTTCCATCTCTACGATTGATAGCACCGGCTTTCTAGCGAATACCCAGACGCTTCTGAGCGCTTTCCAAATGCGCGCGCAGGCCGCGTCTGGCAGCCTCGGCATCGCCTCCGCAGATGGCGTCATAGATGACGCGATGCTCATTGAGAACCAACTCTGCATATCCGGCGGTTTTGGCTGAATTGTGCCGCGCTACGCTGATGTTCTCTCGCAGGACCTTCTCGAGATAACTGGTGAATCTGGTGATCTGGCTGTTCTTGGACATCTTCGAAATTGCCAGGTGGAACTCCAGGTCGGCCGCAACGCCCAATTCAAGGTCTGACGTTCCTGCCACCAGGCTCTTGAAAACGTCCTTGAACGTTCGCAGGTCAGTCTTGGTCCGGCGCAGTGCGGCGAGGGCGGCGGCCTCGGCCTCCACGCCGACGCGCAGCTCGAATATCTCGCGCACGATCTCAGGGTTCTGCGTGTCTTCGATTCGAAACGGTCTTGCGATGTCGTCCGCTGCGGTCACGAACACTCCCAGCCCCTGCTTGCTGATGACCAGACCGTCCGCCTTCATGCGCGAAATCGCTTCGCGGATGACCGAGCGGCTGACCTCAAAGCTGTCTGCCAGTTCCGCCTCGGAGGGAAGGCACTCCTGGGGCTGGATCGCGCCGCTGTTGATATCGGCGCTGAGCACCTCGACAATCTGGTCGGAAAGGCGGAGTTGATGGGGATATAGTCCGGTCGGCCCGAACCATGGATCCGCGCACGAAAGTCAGCGCGAGATACATCTTCCATCCGGTTCTCGAAACCGAGCTTGATGATGTCGTATAGCTCGCGCATCCCGGCGGCGTTGTCGCCCCAGCTAAAATTCTTCGTAAAACTTCCAGGCTTCCAGACTTCGGGTTCGTCGGCCATTGCTTTGAGTTCAGAGATCGGAAAGACAACCTACGTGTTAAGATTTAAGAATCAACTGGCCACCACTCGTAAACGCTGCGTCTTGGTTCCATCCTCAAAAAGGGAACAAAGCGAGAGCACATTCCGTTGACCGGAGAAGATTCTAGCCACCTACGAAGACCGTCATGGCCGCAACCCAGTTGTGCCTGATCGGTTTCATCGAGTCCTAAACTCCCACATCCGTCATCGATCTCGTCGACACGATCCTTGGCCACCACCACGGCAACGCCGCGCGCCCCGATCCGGGACCTGCTCGAAGACGCCGACTTCCTGCGGGACCATCTCCACGTCGCCGCCACCTTGATGACCAAGGGCACGGGTAGAGGCTGGCGGCCGAGGCACGAGCGCGTCTGACGATCTCAGCATGGTCCGGTTTCAATATTGCGGAACGCAGCCTCCATTTGGTTCGCAAGCTCGTATTATCGATCCCTAGGTTTCCCGAAGTGGCCGGCTTTCTTCCATTTGTTCCCGATCTCGCGCGCCCAATTCCAGTGATCATCGACGGCATTGATCAGTGGAGACTCTTCCGATGGTGGCAACGATCGCGGCGGGCACGAGCGCCGGATATTATCTCGCACAATCCGAATATTATCTCGGCGGCAGCGAGCCGCCGGGAACGTGGATATCTGCCGGCGCCGCCTTCGGCATCGTGAGGGGCGGGACAGTCGAGCGGCTGCATGCCGCCACCGGCCTTGATGGTCACACGCTGCTCAGCAATGGCGGCGGTCGCATTGACCGCGTTCCCGGCTACGACGTGACCTTTTCGGCGCCCAAATCCGTTTCAGTACTGTGGGCCTTGGGCGACCCGGAACTGCGGCAGAAAATAGAACAGGTGCAGGCGGCAGCGGTAGAGGCTTCGATCGGCATTCTGGAGAAAAATGCCACCTTCAGCCGGCGCGGCAGGAACGGGCTGAGAAGCGAGGTGGTTGGTCTGAGCGTTGCCGCGTTCCTGCATGGCGAGGCGCGGCCGACTGAACATGCCGATGGCCGTGTCTTCGCTGATCCGCAGCTTCACACCCATGCTGTTATCCTGAACCTCGCCCGGCGCGCCGACAGTACCGTTGGCACACTCGATGGAAGAAGGTTGTTTGCCTGGAAAATGGCGGCGGGTGCGGCCTATAGCTTTGTTGTTTCCGCGACGGGGCTTGGAGACCACGCCGCTCTCCGCGACTTCTCGATACATACGGTCGAACATCAGATACGCGCACACCAGGCGCTGGATCGAATGACCATTGGCAGCTGCCAGCAACTGCCGATCCTTCAATTCCGTGGTCGCGATGCGCCAGTGTTCCTTGGCCGCCGCTATCTCCAGCACATCGGAGAACAGGCTTTCCCAATCCGGCTCGACAACGATGGAGCCGGTGCCTTCAATTACGTTCATGTTTCGAACCTGTCACAAATCGTTGGTCGACCGAATCGAAGTGCCTTGCCTACAACCACCAAGCGGCGGACCCTCGGGCGAGCAAGCGGGCTGGGGTCTCGGCAATGCTCCTTCGGGAGCGCCAGCTTATGCCTTCGATGCACATCATCCCTACGGGATGGCCCCAACTTTTATGTTTGATTTTGGTCTCGGTGAATTCGGAGGGGGGACGCGGGTCTCCATCTGGATCGGTTCCAGACTTTGACCCACCCCCACCTGGGATCGGCTTCGCCGTTCGTGCGTTGTGAACCCACAAAATGGGAGCCAGAGCCATGAACGTTGCCAACCTCCAACTAGAAGGCCTCTTGATGGCCATCGCATCGCTTAATCACGTCCTCGTTCGGAAGGGGATCGTCTCAGCGGAGGAATTAGACATCGCCTTACGCAAGGCTGAGGCAGGCGAGACTGACCAGGAGCGGGCTGAGGGTATGTCCTCGTCCAATCGAGACGCCATCAACTTTCCGATAAGGCTACTGCAACTTGCTAACCAGTGTCAGCCAGAGGCGGACATGCCCTCATTTTCGAAGCTAACTCGTATGGTTGGTCAGGTGAAGGAGCCTTACAACGACGAAATGTGAGATCACTCAAGGTTCCATGGATGCTGTGGGTCCACTGGCCTGCCTGCCTCATCGCACCCGATCGTGTAGCCGCGCGCTTCCTCCTTCTGGATCAGCGTGTCATGGCAGGACTTGCAGACAGCTTCCGTGTTCTCCAGGTCGAAGAACAAGGCAGGGTCTCCCTTGTGAGGCGTCTTGTGGTTGACCACCGCAGCACGGGGATGGTGTCGGTTGCCGGCGACCAGCAGGCAGGTGCAGCGCTGGCAGGTGTAGAGGTCGCGCAGTAACGCCTGCTGCCTGACGCCGTGTGGACCGCACCAGCGCTTATCGCGGTAGAGCTTGCGGTATGCCTCGGCCTCGGCGGTTCGGTGATGCCGGCGCCGCTGCTTGTCGACCAGCGCCATCTGCGGTTACCTTATGTGCTTTCAAGCTGGTTGCTCCCAGCGACAGGACCCAACAAACCGATGGATCTTCATGAAACGTATTCACAAAATCGCTACCGCAATTGCTGCTGGCTTGGCGTCTAGCGCCAGCTATGCACAGCAGACCCAGCCCAACGTCACAATCTCAATCGACATGCCAGCCGAAGCGGTCGTCAATTCCGTGACATACGGATGCGGCGACGGAGTATCATTATCCGTCAGCTATGTGAACGCAGACCCAAACTTTCTCGCTATCGTTCCGGTCGAGGGCAAGTCGATCATTTTCGCCTCAGCCATTTCAGGATCGGGTGCGCGATACACATCAGGCAGGTATGAATGGTGGACGAAAGGCGACGATGCATTTCTCCGAGACCTGACCGATGACGAAAGTGAAAAGCCTATGCTGGAGTGTAAGGTTCCCCAGAACTGATCTCCAGTAGCCGGGTAGGTTCGAGCCGAAGCTTCTGCCATTGCCTGCCGTAGCCTCGCTCGGTGGGGCTTTGCGGTGGCTTGCTGGGCATGGGAGGTTGGCTCCATCGAACTCAGCACATGGACCAAGCCAGATCATTGAAACGGCAGGGCGCGACCTTATGTCAGTCGTGCGCTGATCATTCTCCTCCCACTGTGGTCGGCGCGTTCCCCCTCTGAACTTGGCCGGGCATCGTGCTCGGCCTTTTTCGTAAGGTTCTGCTGCTTCCTGACGCCTGTGCCTGGTGGGTGGTGGCCTGGTGGCTTGCTAGGCATGACGGTCCTGTACATCCTCACGTAAACGCCTGCCTCTTTCTCCATTTGTGACGGAGCGAATCTCGGTTCGGACTATTTCTGCTGCTGGATGAACCTCATCACAATGGAGCGGCACCAATGACCAATCTCACCTTCGCTAAGCCCGTATCAGTTTTCATAGGCCTCGGCTTTCCCCGTGATGTGGGAACCGTCTCGGGCGCCTACGACCTGTTGCTGGAATGGAATGGCATTTCGGACATGGATTACCACGGTGCGCTTGAGGTTTGTCGCAAGGCACTCAATGGTGAGAGAACGGCTGAAGATGCGTGTGAGGCGCTTGAACGCTTTGCCCATAACAGGGGCATTCTTTCAGAAGAGGCTCTCGATCGAGCTGCTAGCAACGTTGCTCGGGAATGGGGAAGGCTAAGCGCCTGACCCTGCTGCTTGTCGGTCAGCGCCATGTGTGGTTTCCTGTTTCAAAAGCGGAGGATCGCTATGTTTATCCGACACACGTTGGCGGCAGCCGTCCTGTCAGGTGCCGCGCTCGGATGGATGCTGGTCAACGCGATGGCTGGCGAAATAAGCAGCCAAGTTCGTGAACAGGCACTAGCGACCGTGGCGCTGTATGGAACGGAGAAAGCGGACGCTCTCAACTGTCTCACGCATGAACCAGCGGTCGGCATCGATATGCGGAAGGTCTTTAGCGAGGACGAGGCTCACGTACATACGTCATGGCTGTCAAATGGTGGAACGGCAGAAGAATGGTCCAAGTTCGAAGGTTCATTCAGCCTGACGGTCGAGACTCCAACGGATCAGTGCCCCGAGATATTGGACGACCTCTATCTGATGAGGTTTTCTGGCCGTCTACTTTCCATGCGCTCCCCGTTCAAAGAGATGAGCTCCCGTCCGCAGTTCTGATCTCAACGCCGGATGATCGCGATATCGTTGTCGCGCATCGAATCCAGCATTCGTTTGTGCCTACGCTCGCGGGCCTTCTCACATGAGATGCAGCGTTTAGCCAGCGGCATGGACTGAAGGCGGGCCGTCTCGATGTCGTCGCCGCAGTCCACGCACTTGACGGGTTTAGGGATTGCCTTGCCGAGTTTCTGCCTGCCTCGGGCGAGACTGATGACTTGGCCCATGGCCACTCCTGATATTTGCCCTAGTCGGACCCTTTCGGGCGAGGCGCTCACGAGACTTTCCAGCCACCATTAACCGACTGCGGCTATCTTCGGCGGCCGTCGCCTACTCGCACCGCGCACTGTCGGAAGGGTAACGCGGAAACATTAAGCCGAGCGAGGTGCCACGTGTACGGAACCGTTTCGCTCGCGAACGGTTGGTGCACGTAAACCCAGGAGATATTGAAATGATGTTACGCAACACGCTTGCTATCACCATCCTTCTCGCGGGAACCGCATTCGCGGCTGCCCAAACGGTCATAGTCTCCCCCGAACAGGAGATCGTGGTCCGTGAATACGTGAAAACCAACCCGGTAGTCGTTGACCGTCCATCCAACTTTGAACTGGCAGTCGGGGCTATCATCCCGGATATCCTCAAGCCGGGTGAGCTTGCCGAAAACACGCTGGATACCAAGTATCAGTATGTCGTCATGGACGGCCGCACCGTTCTGATCGAGCCGGAAACCCGCAAGGTCGTACACATCATCGACTGATCCGGCGGGCGCCCTGGATGAAGGACACTGCATCGGGGCGCCTTTACCACCCGACAGCGACAGAAATCAACTGCCGCAATAGATCGACCCCATCCCTGATCGGGCCGCCTCTGATCTAAGCCGCCTTCCGCCGCGCCTCTCGCTGGTGCGAAATTAAAAGGGCCTGCTGTAAAATGTAGAAGGTCAGTAAAATGGCCGCGTTAAGCTCGAAGACTTCTTCCATGGCGGAGAGAACGCGCGCCGATGTGCCGGCGTCGATGATCTGCGCCAAGCCGATGAATCCGACATGCAGGAAGAGCAGAGCATGGCCGGATAGCTGGGTCGCAGTACCACCGATACCCTTCATCAGGGCGAATGTCATCAGTCCCATCGACACCACAAGCATCAGGCCCAGCCACAGCCAGGCGATATCCTGGTTGAAGCCGCGCAATAGCCGGTATGCAAGGATCAGCAGGTCGTGAAAGCCGTCCAACTGCCCGCCACCATAAAGCGGAAGAGGCTCAAATCCGAATAGCCTTGATCCGAAGCTGGTTTCATCCATTAGCTCGGCGAACCCGATCAAGCCCGCCAGCAGAAGCGGTATCCGCAGCCCCAAAGTCCCAACCAAAACTGCTGCCCCGAGCACTGCTGCGATCAGGAAGACGACGCTGCCCATTTCGATGATACCGTCTTCCTGCAACAGCAAAGGCCGGATGTCAGGTGAGAGAATAGCGACCAGCGCGGCAGAGACGGTAACAATTCCGACCGTGACTAAAGCGCAAATCCGAACATGGAATTGGCTTGACGGGCTTAGGCGATTCTCGATGGTATCGCCTTGCGTTACCCCGCTGCTATCTGTCGGATGCATTATTTGCGACACGATCATCTCCCGTAACAGCATCGTCACGGAACCGTCATGTAACCTCCGTTTTAGGCAAAGGAAGGGCAACCGGCAAACGCGGCCGCCTCGCAAATGGCGTTCCCGCACTCTGGCGGGAGGAATTGCCTTGCCCGCGCTGGCTAACCGCTGAACATCTAGCTCCTGGGGTGTGGGGCACTTGGCGGGCAACTGGTTGCGCAGGTCCGATTTGAACGGACGAACTCTGGATTTGGAGATCAGTGAGCTACCGGGCTGCTCCGTCCTGCTGAAAAGACGGCGTCGTTGGAACAAAAGGATGCGCGCTTCTGTTCTGTTTATTGGGCACTTAAACAGAAGGACGTGTTAGATGAAAAACCGCTTGTTGATACTAGTCGCAGCGATTTCGATGACCGCTGGGTCCGCATTTGCTGCCTGTCCTGATAAGTCGGCACCAAATAGCGGGACTGAGCAAACCGCCGGTATTTCCAAGGACGGCACACACGCTCCGCTCGAGAAGCCGAAAGCGGAAAACGATGCCAATAATGCCGTCAAAAAGGACGGTAACACTATGCCGCTCGCAACTGAGGAAGGCGGTGGCGACAAGAACTTGGCCACATCTCAGCAGGATGTTGAGGCGCAGCAGCAGGGAGACAAGACCGCCGCTGCCAAGACTGATGACGAAGCGTGTAAAGATTGAGCCGAGACAGGTCAGCGGTACCCTAAAACGCAAAACCCGCAGCTCAATCGGGGCGGGTCACCGGCGCAACTTTGCACCATGACTATCCGTATAGGGGTTTCGTGACGAAAGGTCAACTCGTTTCGGGTGCGGAACGAATTGACCTGTTCGCATTCCCCAGGAATTGGAAATGGATTGCACATTGGCGAAGATCATTGGCCAGCACGATCGCGATCTCCCGTTCGCCTCGCATTTCCAGCCTGCCGATCTCGGATGCGGTCATGCCCTCGACGCAGTACATCATCAGCCTTTCAAACGAGAAATGGCCAAGTTTGGCGACCGCGCCGTGCAAGTCGTCGATTGCGGCCACGCGCCCGTCGCTGATCCCCGTCGCATAGCCTGACGCTGTTCCACGAAGGAAGTCGGCGGAACTCGCCACAGCAATGCCGGCGCGCTCCCAAAGCATTGCGAACTGGTTGCCAGCGTGGAAAAGCGCATTCTGCTTGTTGCGGCCGTACCGCCATTCCAAGGTGCCGGGCCGACAACGAATGGTGCGGCGTGCTGTCCGATCGATTGAGATTTTCACCTTGACCTTGGAAAGCTGCGAACTTTCTTTGCCGCCATCGTCGCGCTGAAGTTTCGCCGTTTGCCGGCGCGCACGTTCGTCGGCCTGGTGTCGCGCCTTGTTGGTCGCTCGGATTTGCACGTCGGTCCGTGGAGGCTTGACGACACCCGCCATGCGCCCAGCCACTCGCTCCTTATTCAGATCGCGGCGCTTGGCACCGTCGATGCGGATGCCGACCATCGGTGCTTTCTCGTGTTGCACCATTATGCCGACTTCCTCTCTGCTGCGTTGCGATAGCCGGCCTCGGCCTGTTGCAAGACACCCAGTTCGCGTTGCCTCGTTTCGAGGTCATGTTCCGGCCGGCGCTTTGCCCCGGTTGAAAACGTGTCGAGCCAGGTCTGTTTGCTCCAGACCAGCTTGGCGATCTCATCGGCCATTTCGGAGTGGGTGAATTGCCTGCTCATGCCGCCGCGCTCCTTTCGCGGAGGATGTCGTTCCAGTCGATGCCGGCTCGTTGAGGCAACTCGACCGTGACCGTCAGCTTCTTGGCCTTCAATCGCCTCGCCAGCCCGTAGGCCACGGCCTGTCCAGTAAAGCTCGCGTCGTTGTCGCCAAACACCATGACGGTTTCGACGTTTGCCGGCGGTTCCCATGCCGCGAGCAGATCAGCGGTGAGCGCTGCCCATACCGGCACCCCAAACAGCAGCGAGGCCGACAGTGCGGTTTCGATGCCCTCGGCTATGCCGAGCGTGCCTTCGTGCGGCATAAGCCGGACAGCGGCTCCGGTTGGCATGAATCCGAGCATCCGGCGCGGCGAAGACACCCCGGCCTTGTCGCCTTCCTTGCTGAGATAGATGCGGTGAAGCGCGGCGCGCTCGCCAGCGTTCCGAGCAGCGTCGGAAGGATCGACGCGAGCAATCATGGCGGGGTGCCAAGACGCTCTCTGACCGTCTTCGAAATAGCGTTCATCTGCGACTTGGCGAAGTCCAGTTGGGAAAGTCGCGATCCCAACACGCCGGTTCAGATATCGACCGGCGGCATCGTCTAGCGTGATCGGCTTTGCCCGTTTCCACAACGCGCTCATGTCGTCGCGCTTTTTTGGTCGTCGTCGCGCTGCCCGGCCTTCGTGGGCATAACGACTGCACCGCCAAGATGTTTTTCGATCTCCCTGACCGCTTCCTTGAATTCCACGCCCATGAACCGCTTGGCGAACTCAACACCTTTGCCGGCACCGCATTGCGAGCAGTAGAACGACCCGCTTCCGGCCTTGTCGTCGAAGCGGAACCGATCCTTGCCGCCACAGCCGGCAAACGGGCACGGGCCATGCTTGCCACTCAGCGCCTTCACCGGAACGCCGACGCATTCGAGTACATGGCGCCATTTGCCGTGCGCGCGGTCGGCTATCGGCTCACGCTGCATGTTGCGTCTCCGACTTCGCCCGACCCTTGGCGTAGCGAATGTTCTGCGACCGTATCCAATTCAAGAAAGCCGCGTCGGGGGCTTTCGGCTCACGATGCAAACCGTTCGGCCAAGTGCCGTAGCGGGCCATGTATTTTGCTTTCGCGTAGTTCGAGCTGTAGTCACGATCCTGCTGGATCCAGAGCAGCATCGACCAAACCTCCTGCTTGGAATGCGGGGTGACGTCCTCCTTCGATTTCTTCTTGCCCTTGAGCGCGATCAATTCGCCCTGGCGTTCTTCGATTGCCGACTGCCGTTGAGGTTCGAACCCGCAGGACGGACATTTCCGAACGCCAGCCGGCTTGAGACGCGAACAGGACGGGCATTCCTTCGGCAGCGACAGTTGGCGTTCCCTCTTGCTCCCGACACTCTTCTGGTGCTTCCCGGTGTCCAGCGCCTCGTGGTGGATATCGTCGACGAAGCCGAGACGGATCGTTGTGTCGCTATGGTCGAGGATCAGGCAATCGGCCTTTCCCTCGGTTGAACGCAAGCCGCGCCCGATTATCTGCGTGAACAGGATTTCCGATTTCGTCGGCCTTGTCAGGATAATGCAGCGCACGTCCCAATCGACGCCGGTCGTGAGGGTGTAGACGTTGCAGACAACCTTGATCTGGCCATTGCGAAGCCTATCGCCGATCAGATTCCTCTCGTCGGGAGGCGTGTCCATGTCGATGTAGCCGGTCGACACTCCAGCGGCTTCGAACTCGTCGGCCAGCTTCCGGGCATGGGCGCGGTCGACCCCAAAGCAAAGCGTCGGACGATCCTCGCCAAGTTTGAGCCATGTCGACACCGCATCGGCGATCAGCATCGGTTGGCTCATCACGTCGGACAGTTCACCCTCGTGATAGTCTCCGGCCACGGTGTGAACCTTCGACAGGTCGGGGTGCGACGGCGCGAAAACCTTGTAGGGCGAAAGGTACGTCCGACCCGTGACCGGGTTGACGGTGTTGATCAGTTGCTTGGTCGTGGTCGGGATAAGCAGATCGTCGTAGTGCTTGCCCAGCCCCTTGGTCCAAGGCGAGGCCGTAGCCCGATGAACGGCACTTTCTGCCATTCGTCCTTGGCCATCCACGTACCGTAGAAATCGAACCACTTATGGGCCTCATCGACGAGCACCACGCCAGCGCGGGGGATACGCCGGTGTATCAATGTTTGGATCGTGGCCACCTGTATGGGCTGATCCGGGTCGGTGCCGGGATGGTCCGCCTGCATGATGCCGATGGACGTGATGCCCTGCTCGTTCAGGCGTTCGACCGTCTGGTCCACGAGCGACAGGAACGGCACCACGAACAGGACTGGGTTGCCCTTGGCCATAGCACCTTCAACGATCGCCGCTCCGATGACCGTCTTGCCGGCACCGGTCGGAGCTTGGAGCATCGGGCGCTTGTGGCCCGTCGCCAGCGAGTGCCGGAGCAATTCGAGCGCGTGGTCCTGATGATCGTGCAGGGTGAACTTCAAAGGGCATCCTCCGAAGCCGGCATCCCACCCTTGTAGGTCAGTGCTCTACCTTGAGAGGTTAGTGCCCCGCCTTGGGTAAGATAGTTCCTTGGTGGTTTACCGGACTCTGTGTCCGCTGGTCGGGCGTGAAAGTCCGCTGGTGATTTCGGCTTTGGCGACCTGCGGACAAGTTGTCCTATGGCAGCCAAATTTAGGTGGATTTTGTCCGATTGAAGCTGACCAGACGGCAGCGACGGACGCTTTTCCCGGCGAAGCAAATCGCGCTTTTCCAGTTCGGCAAGCGCGCGCCGAATTGAACGATCAGTAAGCTCCGACTCAGCCGCGATTGTCTGCTGGCTGGGCCAAGCAACCCCGTCATCGTTCGCATAGTCGGCAATCGTCAGAAGGACGAGCTTGCGCGTGGCGCTGCCCGTTTTCTGCTTCTTTGCCCATGCCATCGCGTGAACGCTCATTTGTCGAGCGCCTCCATAATCGCGCTCATGCGATCGGCAAGGCCTGATGCCCTCTGGCCAAGAACTGCACGTTGCCGGCCGGCAGAGCGGATCAGATCATCGATTGGAACTGTCACGATGCTGTCCGTCATCGCGATGAAGGCCTCGAACATTTTGGAGCCGCCTTCGCTTTGGCCATTCGAGGCTGTGGCGGCGTATCGTCCGGCTATCCCGCCATGGCGAGGCTCCTTGTCCTTCTGGCGCTCATAGGCTAGGTCGCGCTTGACCGCGTGGACCTGTTCGTTGGGAAGCAGGCGCTTGATCTTGTCGAGGTAGGCCCCGGTGTCGAGCTTGGTTCCTCGGATGAGGTTTGCGGCCTCATCGATGACCTTTTCGCCCCGCTCCGCGTCTCGCTGGACGGCTCGCTCGGAACGACCGGTTGCGGCGGCTGTTTCCGCCGTGAAGCGGTCCACTGGTCCCGTTTCGCCAACTTGGCGACTCGGGAGTTCATCGCCCCGTTTGAGCGTCGATTCCCGCTTAGTCTCGGGGTGCAATTCCTCGTAGATCGCCTTGCGGCGCGCGGTTTGCTTCGTCCGGTCCACCGGCGAAAGTTCCGCCCGGCAGAGGTTTTCGTCGATCATTGCCAATTCGGCGTGAAGATCGTCGTCCTTCACGATGATGCAGGGGATTTCCCGCATACTGGCCAGATCGCAGGCGGCAAAGCGATGACTTCCGGCGATCACCTCGTAGCCAGTTCCCGACTTGCGGACGCGGATCGGATTGACAAGGCCAATCGTCTCGATGCTTTCAGACAGACCGGCAAGGACGGCATCGTTTAGAGGCCGGGCGTCGGCGCGGCGGTGTAATAGTTCAACTGGAAGGATGGTGATTTGGGTGGTCAAGCGCCGCCTCCAAAGGTTGGGTTGACGGGAGGAAACATCACGACGTTGGCCGTGGCTTCATCGTCGACAATGTTGAGAAAAAGCCACCACGTGCGCTTAGCGGCCATGGCGTTCTCGAATGTCGGCTCGTTGTCGGCCAGTAGCTTCGCCGCCCTGTAGGCCTCGAAAGCCGCCAACTGACCGTCCTGAAATCGAGGGGGGGGGGCGGTGGGAAAGGCATCGTTCACGCCGCTTTGCACTGGCCAATACCGGAACGGGCGGACTGCTCGACGAGGCGGTCGCGGTCCTTGCTGACCGGAAAGGCGGTGCAGTATGAGCGCTGAGCGCAATATCCCGGTCGACTGCATTGACCAGCTTCGCCAGATCGAAAACGAACTCCGCACGATCTGGCTGGCGCTCGGGAACACGACCGACATCGCCGAGGACTACCTTTGCGATGTTCGCGAGGCAGTGAACGGAGTCACCAACCGTCTTGATGACACCTGCAAGATAATGGAGGGCAGATCATGCGGCTGATCCGCTCCCTGACAGCCCTTGCCTTGCTCAAGGCCGGATTCTGGCTACTCGACCGCGCCGGTGGCCTGCTGGCCGATAAACCGGGTCCGTTTGCGACCCGGTATCGCCCCGTCGAGCGCATGCTGCTCGGCTCTATCATAGGCCTTGCCATCTGCACCTTGTGGATATGGATCAGCGCGAGGGCGGGCCGATGAACGCGGCCTTTCACCTTGTCGGTATCGGCGCAGGGTCCGGCCCGGGATCAGGCATTGGCCCCGGAGGCATCGGCGGCTGTGGATCGGGTATCGGATGCGGCTGGGTCGCCATTCCGTGCAGCGGTGGATTTCTCGTCTCGTCCGGGTTCGGATTTGGTTCCTCGTCCGGCAGTCGATCCGGGTCCGGCTCATCAATCGGCCTGGGTTCACGACCAGGTACTGGCGGTACATCTGGGTCTGGATTTGGCTTGCGCGGGTCGGGCATGGCTCTGTCTCCCTTTCGGGCTACCAACTGCGATTCGGTCGGATTGGTTCCTGATGCGCTGAAATCGTTGGGGAGGGAGTCGTGATGAGCGCGAACGACAACGTCGTCGGACATGCTCAGTCCTTCACGCCTGAGACGCTCGCCGCGAGATGGCAATGTTCTGCCCAGCATATCCGTGACCTGGTGGCCAAGGGCGAGTTGCCTTCTTTCCGCGTTGGCCGTTTAATCAGGATTTCCGTCGAGAGCGTGCAGGAGTTGGAATGCCAGAGATCAGATCGAAACTCTTTCGGGGCTCATGGTATGCTGTCTGGTCCGATGATTCCGGTGAAACTCAACGTCGCTCCCTCCGCACCAAGGATAGTGAAGAGGCCGAACGTCGGCTGATCGACTTTCGAAGGGACATGGCCGCGCCGCCGGGATCGCTCGTCGGCGATATCGTTCAAGCCTACCTCGACGAGAAGAAAGACCGGATCGCCGCGCACGACCGGCTTGTCTTCGGCTGGAAGCAGGCCAAGGCGACTTTCGCCCATCTGCGTCCCGACCAGATTACACGCGAACCCTGCCGAGATTACATCGACATGCGGCGCTTGGCTGGCCGGCAAGATGCGACCATCCTGAAAGAGATAAACATCATTCGGCAGGCGCTGAACTGGCGGAAAGTGACTGGTGCCGCCTTCGAAGCGCCGAGCGCCCCACCGCCGCGTGACAACCATTTGACCAAGGCGGAATACAACAAACTGCTCGCCTCATGCATACAGCCTCATGTCCGCCTGTTCTGCGTCCTGGCGCTGACGACTGCCGGCCGAAAGACGGCCATCCTGCAGTTGACGTGGGATCGGATCGATTTCGAGCGCGGGCTTATCCATCTGGCCGTGGTCGGCGAGAAAAACCGGAAGGGCAGGGCAGTGGTGCCGATGACCGATCGCGCTCGCGCCGAACTGCTGACCGCCAAGAAGGCAGCACAGTCGCCCTATGTGATCGAGTATGGCGGCGAGAAAGTCTTGGACGTGAAGAAGGGGGTCGCGGCGGCCGTCACGCGCGCCAAGCTTCCGGGCACCGTTCCTCACGATCTACGACACAGCGCGGCCGTCTGGATGGCCGAGGCAGGCATCAGCATGGACGAGATCGCCCAGTTTTTGGGCCACACGGACCCCGGCGTCACGTTCAGGGTCTACGCCCGCTTTTCGCCCAATTACCTACGAAAAGCGGCTTCAGCGCTCGAATATTGATCCAAGCCGGTTCATTTGAACCGGTGAGCGCTGTCTGAGGTGCTCGTAAGTGGTTGATTTTTTGGCGCACCCGACAGGATTCGAACCTGTGACCTCTGCCTTCGGAGGGCAGCGCTCTATCCAGCTGAGCTACGGGTGCCTTCGGGATCGGCGGATAAGATCCAGAAAACGAACCGGTCGGCGAACCGAACGGTCGCAGCTTCTTAGCGGAAGCTTCGCAAGGCTTCAACGGGGGAAATGGGAAATGACCCCTGGCCCCAAGGACAAAGCCGAAGCGGGTTTGTCGAACACGGCGGCCGGTCATTGTCGACAGGAACGACGCGCCAATGCAGCAGGGGCCGATCGGCTATCGCTCAAGGAGCCTTCGGGCATACAGTCTGAAACCGGCGCCCCTTTACGGAGACTTGCCGTAGGATCAACCGACATTCATGGATCGGGCGTGGCGCGAGTCGGTTTTTGTGTTCAAGGCGGCGAAAAGGCAGCAGTGGTGTCGGCCACCACAAGGGCCTTTCAACAAACTTGAACGCGAAAATCCGCCGCGTCCTATAGGGATATGGTGCATCGCCCGGTTCGTCGTCGCAAGACCTCGATGGAGGCCACCTCCACCTTCGATCGTGTTCCTGGAACCGAACGATTTGCGCGCATATCGCGCTCCGATCGCTGCATGTCGATTGTTCTTAGAACCCGCGACCTTGGCACTTCGGCCTACATCGCACAGCTTCAGGTTGTGGTCTTATCCCGCAGCGCTCGGCGCAGAATCTTGCCGACCGGCGACTTCGGCAATTCGGTCCGGAACTCGATAGAGCGAGGCCGCTTGTAGCCGGTCAGGTTCTCGCGGCAATAGGCGATCAGCATGGCTTCCGTCAGGTTCGGGTCCTTCTTGACCACGAACAGTTTCGGCACCTCGCCCGAATGCTCGTCGGGCACGCCGATGGCGGCCACTTCGAGCACGCCGGGATGCTGGGCGACTACTTCCTCCAGTTCGTTCGGATAGACGTTGAAGCCGGAGACGAGGATCATGTCCTTCTTGCGATCGACGATCTTGGTAAAACCTTGAGCGTCCATGAAGCCCATGTCGCCCGACTTGAAGAAGCCGTCGCCGGTCATCGCCCTGGCGGTCTCGTCCGGTCGGTTCCAGTAGCCGCCCATGACCTGCGGACCCTTGATGCAGATCTCGCCGACCTCGCCCAGCGGCAGGTCGTTGCCCTCGTCGTCGCGGATGGCGATCTCGGTCGAGGGCAGCGGCAGGCCGATGGTGCCGGTGAAATCGGGCGACGAGCATTTATTGGCGGTGGCCACCGGCGACGTTTCGGAAAGTCCGTAGCCTTCGGTGATGTGGCTCTTGGTGAGTTCCTTCCAGCGGTCGGCGACGGCCTTCTGCACGGCCATGCCGCCGCCCAGGCTGAGGCGCAGCGCGCTAAAATCCAGTTTGCGAAAGTCGTCATTGTTCAATAGCGCGTTGAACAGCGTGTTGAGGCCGGGGAATATATGGACCGGATATTTTTGCAGCTCCTTGACGAAGCCAGGAATATCGCGCGGGTTGGGAATGAGAATGTTCTGCGCGCCCTGCTGCATCCCCATCAGTGCGTTCACCGTCAGGGCGAAGATATGATAGAGCGGCAGCGCGCAGACATAGGTGAGATGCGCCGGCCTCGGCTTGACCGTGTAGGCATCCTCCACCCACAGAGCCAGTTGCGCGACATTGGCGAGTACGTTGCGGTGCAGCAGCGTCGCGCCCTTGGAGACGCCCGTCGTACCGCCGGTATATTGCAGGAAGGCGATGTCGTCGGCTGCAGTCTTCACCGGCTTGAAGCTCATCGCGCTACCTGACTTCAGCGCGGCATTGAACTTGACATGGCCGGGCAGCGACCATGACGGCACCAGCTTCTTGACGCGCCGCACCACCAGGTTGACGAGCGCGCCCTTGAGCGTACCCAGCATGTCGCCCATCGAGGCGACAACCACATGCTTGACCGCCGTATGCGCGATGACCGCCTGCAAGGTGGTCGCAAAATTTTCGAGAATGACGATCGCCTCTGCGCCGGAATCCTTGAGTTGGTGCTCCAGTTCGCGCCGCGTGTAGAGCGGATTGACGTTTACCACCACGTAGCCGGCATGTAGGCAGGCCATCATGGCGACGGGATACTGCAACACGTTCGGCATCATCAGCGCGACGCGCGCGCCCTTCTGGATGCCGCGCGATTGCAGCCATGCGGCAAAGGCGCGGGATTGCTGCTCAAGCTCGGCATAGGTCAGGCTCTTGCCCATGCAGGTGAAGGCGGGCTGGCCGGCAAACTGCTTGCAAGCCCGCACCAGCAACTCGCCGATGGAAGCGCTCGGCAACGCGCCGATCTCGGCCGGCATGTTTTTCGGGTAGCTGGCAAGCCACGGTTTTTCGCGCCCGGCGGCGGTCTGCGTTTTGGATCGGGCTGCCTGTGGGATTGCTTTTACAGCGGGCTTTGCAGCCGCCTTAGCCGTTGTCGCCTTCGTTCCGGCGACGGCCGTTTTTTCGGGTGCTTTTTTAGACGAAGCGCCCTTTTCTGCGTGCTTTGTGGGAGCAGGCGCGGTTCGTGCCTCGTCTTTCGCCGAGCCGATCCTTGCTGTCGTCTTGGCCACACGCTCCTCCCTTGCCGGACACCTATCTATCGCGGACTATCCCGATCCTTGCAAGGGTTGCCGAGGCGACGCACGGTCAAGGCGAAAATGGCGAAAAAAAGACCATTGATATATGACAAAACGACAGGAATTAGAAAAATATCCTGCGTCACGCGGTGCCAGTAAATCATTTTTCGCTTTGTGGGCGGAATGCAAGCAGGGTGTTCCACTCCAAAAAGAATGGTGCTTATATGCGGCCTTCGAAAGCCTTGCCAAAAAGGGCTTGAAACAAATCAGGGAGTCTTCAATGAAAAAGAAACTGGCTTTTGCGGCCGCCTTGCTGGCTGCAACCGTCATGGGCGGCATGGCCGAGGCCAAGCAATTGGTTTATTGCTCGGAGGCTTCGCCCGCCGGCTTCGATCCGTCGCCCTGGAGCGGCGGCAACGATTTCGACGCATCCTCGCGCACCATCTATTCGCGCCTTGTCGAGTTCGAGCATGGCAAGACCACCATTGCACCCGGCCTCGCCGAAAGCTGGACCGTGTCCGATGACGGGCTGGAATACACCTTCAAGCTGCGTCCCGGCGTAAAGTTCCAGACCACCGACTATTTCACGCCGACGCGCGATCTCACCGCCGCCGACGTCATCTTTTCGTTCGAGCGTCAGTGGAAGAAGGACAATCCGTGGTTCGAATACCTGCCCGGCACCGGCTGGGAGTATTTCGCAGGCATGGGCTTCCCGGACCTTCTCAAGGAGATCGTCAAGGTTGATGATCTGACCGTGAAGTTCGTCCTCAACAAGCCGGAAGTCGCCTTCCTGCCCGACCTTGGCATGGACTTCGCTTCCATCGTCTCCAAGGAGTATGCCGACCAGCTCGAAAAGGCCGGCACCAAGGACCAGTTCACGCAAAAGCCGATAGGCACCGGCCCCTTCCAGTTCGTGGACTACCAGGTCGATGCGGTCATCCGCTATCAGGCATGGGACGGCTATTTCGGCGGCCGCCAGAAGATCGACGACCTGATCTTCGCCATCACCCCCGATCCGGCGGTGCGCGCGCAAAAGCTGATGGCCGGCGAATGCGATATCATGTCCTATCCGGCACCTGCCGACATCAAGGGCCTGCAGGCAGACACGAAGCTCAATGTCGAGGAGCAGGAAGGCCTGAACATCGGCTACATGGCCTACAACACGACCATGCCGCCCTTCGACAAGGTCGAGGTCCGCAAGGCCCTCAACATGGCCGTCAACAAGCAGGCGATCATCGACGCGGTCTATCAGGGCGCCGGCCAGGTTGCCATCAACCCGATCCCGCCGACGATGTGGTCCTACAACAAGGACGTCAAGGACGATCCCTACGATCCGGAAGCGGCCAAGAAGATGCTGGCCGATGCCGGGGTCAAGGATCTGAACATGAAGATCTGGGCGATGCCGGTCAGCCGTCCATACAACCCGAACGCCAAGCGCGTGGCTGAACTGATACAGGCCGATTATGCCAAGATTGGCGTCAAGGCCGAGATTGTCAGCTACGAGTGGACGGAATACCGCGAACGCGGCAAGGCCAAGGATCGCGACGGCGCCTTCCAGCTTGGCTGGACGGGTGACAATGGCGATCCGGACAACTTCCTGTTCCTGCTCGGCTGCGACGCCATCGGCCAGTCCAACTACGCGATCTGGTGCAACAAGGAGTTCCAGGACCTGCTCTTGAAGGGCAAGGCCACCACGGATGTCGCCGAACGCACCAAGATCTACGAAGAGGCTCAGGTCGTTTTCAAGCGTGAGGCTCCGTGGCTGACGATCGCCCATTCCAAGGTGTTCATGCCCATGAACAAGAAGGTGGTCGGCTTCGTCATGGATCCGCTCGGCATTCACCGCTTCGACGGCGTTGATGTCACCGAATAGGATCGTGAAATCAAAATAAGGAACGGCGGCGCTGGACATCTGGCGCCGCCGTTTTATTAAAGAACATGCTCCGATACCTTCTCCAGAAGCTGGCCCTCATCATTCCGACCGTGTTCGGCATTTCGCTGGCGGCGTTCGCTTTCGTGCGGCTTTTGCCCGGCGACCCGATCCTCGCAATGGCGGGCGAGCGCGGCGTCTCGCCGGAACGCTATGCCGAGCTGATCGTCCGCTTTGGCTATGACAAGCCGTATGTGGTGCAATACCTGAACTATATCGGCAACGTGCTGACCGGCGATTTCGGCATCTCCATCGCCACCAAGCGCCCGGTGCTGGGCGAGTTCCTGGTACTGTTTCCGGCAACCCTCGAACTGGCGACCATCGCGCTTATCCTGGCCGTTGCCATCGGCATCCCGGCTGGCATTTTCGCCGCCGTCAAGCGTGGTTCGTGGTTCGATCAGGCAACCATGGGCGTGGCGCTGACCGGCTATTCGATGCCGATTTTCTGGTGGGGCCTGCTGCTCATCATCTTCTTTTCCGGTTATCTTGGCTGGACGCCTGTTTCCGGCCGCATCGGCCTGCAATATTTCTTCAAGCCGGTCACCGGCTTCATGCTGATCGACAGCCTGATCTCGGGCAGGCCCGGTGCGTTCGGCTCGGCCGTCAGCCATCTCATCTTGCCTTCCATCGTGCTGGCGACCATTCCGCTTGCCGTCATCGCGCGCCAGACGCGGTCCGCCATGCTCGAGGTGCTGGGCGAGGATTATGTGCGCACCGCCCGCGCCAAGGGCCTGGCGCCCCGCCGCGTCATCGGCCTGCATGCCTTCCGCAATGCGCTTATCCCGGTGGTCACCACCATCGGCCTGCAGGTCGGAACGCTGATGGCGGGCGCAATCCTGACCGAAACGATCTTCTCCTGGCCCGGCATCGGCAAGTGGATGATCGATGCCATCGGCAAGCGCGACTATGTCGTCGTCCAGAGCGGTCTTCTCATCATCGCGCTGATCGTCATGTCGGTGAACCTGCTCGTCGACGTGCTCTACGCCGTCATCAACCCGCGCATCAGGGTGCAGTAGATGACCGACCAGTCCGCAGGCGAAGCTACCGCCGCCGTCCCGACCGGCCCGCGCCAGCGCGCTTTTGCCGAATTCTGGCACTATTTTTCGATGAACACCGGCGCCGTCATCGGCCTCGTGGTGTTCACGCTGCTGGTGCTTGCGGCGATCTTCGCGCCGCTGATCGCGCCGCATCTGCCCGACGAACAGTTCCGCGATTCGCTGCTGACGCCGCCCATGTGGAGCGAAGGCGGCAAGTCGACCTTCATCCTGGGCACCGACGCCGTTGGCCGCGACATGCTTTCACGCCTCATCTTCGGCGCGCGCTATTCGCTGTTCATCGGCCTTATGGTGGTGGTGTTCTCTCTCTCCAGCGGCATCATCCTCGGCGTGCTCGCCGGCTATTTCCGCGGCTGGGTCGACGCGCTGATCATGCGTATCATGGACATCATCCTGTCCTTCCCCTCGCTGCTGCTGGCGCTGGTGCTGGTGGCGATCCTCGGGCCTGGCCTGTTCAACGCCATGCTGGCCATCGCGCTGGTCTTACAGCCGCACTTCGCGCGCCTGACCCGTGCCGCCGTGATGGCGGAAAAGAACCGCGAATATGTGGTATCGGCCAAGGTGGCCGGCGCGAGCCATCTGCGCATGATGCTGGTGACCATCCTGCCCAATTGCGTCGCCCCGCTCATCGTGCAGGCGACCTTGTCGTTCTCCAACGCCATTCTGGAAGCGGCAGCCCTCGGCTTCCTCGGCATGGGCGCACAGCCGCCGACGCCCGAATGGGGCACCATGCTGGCCAACGCGCGCGAGTTCATCCTGCGCGCACCCTGGGTGGTCACCTATCCCGGACTCGCCATCCTGATTACGGTGCTGGCCATCAACCTGATCGGCGACGGCCTGCGCGACGCGCTCGACCCCAAGCTGAAGAGGTCGTGACCATGCCCCTTCTCGACATCAAAAACCTCACCGTCTCGTTCGACACCTCGACCGGTCCGTTCATGGCGGTTCAGGGCATCGACCTGTCGGTCGAGCCGCGCGAAGTGCTGGCCATCGTCGGCGAAAGCGGCTCCGGCAAGTCGGTATCGATGCTTGGCGTCATGGGGCTGCTGCCAAGTTCGGCGACGGTCAAGGCCGACCGCATGGCTTTCGATGGCATCGATCTTCTGGCGCTGACGCCCGAGCAGCGGCGCAAGATCGTCGGCAAGGACATTTCGATGATCTTCCAGGAGCCGATGGCGAGCCTCAACCCGTGCTTCACGGCCGGCTTCCAGATCGAGGAAGTGCTGCGCTTCCACATGGGCATGGACCGTGCCCAGCGCCGCGCCCGCGCCATCGAACTGATGACGCTGGTGGGTATTGCAGAACCGGCCGAGCGGCTGAATTCTTTCCCGCATCAGATGTCGGGCGGCCAGTGCCAGCGGGTCATGATCGCCATCGCCATCGCCTGCAACCCGAAACTTCTGATTGCCGACGAGCCGACCACCGCGCTCGACGTCACCATCCAGAAGCAGATTCTCGACCTGCTGGTTTCGCTGCAGGCCGAATACGGCATGGGCCTGATCATGATCACCCACAATATGGGCGTGGTGGCCGAGACGGCCGACCGCGTGATCGTCCAGTACAAGGGCCGCAAGATGGAAGAGGCCGACGTTCTGTCGCTGTTCGAAAACCCGCAGAGCAATTACACGCGTGCACTTTTGTCGGCGCTGCCGGACAATGCTACGGGCGATCGCCTGCCGACCATCTCCGACATGCTGTTCGAACCGGCCGCCAATGCCACGGGAGCTGCATCATGACGCCGGTCCTCGAAGGCAGGAACATCGTGCGCGACTACCATGTCGCCGGCAGCGTGTTTCGCGCCGCGCGCACGGTGCACGCGGTCAAGGGCGTCTCCTTCAGCGTGGAAAAGGGCAAGACGCTGGCCATCGTCGGCGAATCTGGTTGCGGCAAGTCCACCCTGGCGCGCATCATCACGCTGATCGACCCCGCAACCGCAGGCGACCTGCTGATCGACGGGCACAAGGTCGACATCGCCAAGGAAAGCCTGTCCAGGGAAATGCGCCGCAAGGTGCAGATCGTTTTCCAGAACCCTTACGGATCGCTCAACCCCCGCCAGAAGATCGGCGATATTCTGGGCGAGCCGCTCAAGATCAATACTGGCAAGCCGGCCGCTGAACGGCGCGACCTTGCCATGGCCATGCTGAAAAAGGTTGGGCTGGGAACCGAACACTACAACCGCTATCCGCACATGTTTTCCGGCGGCCAGCGCCAGCGTATCGCCATCGCCCGCGCACTCATGCTGAACCCGTCGCTGTTGGTGCTGGACGAGCCGGTGTCGGCGCTCGACCTTTCCGTGCAGGCGCAGGTGTTGAACCTGCTGGCCGATTTGCAGGACGAGTTCCAACTGACCTATGTGTTCATCAGCCACGATTTGTCCGTCGTGCGCTACATCGCCGACGACGTCATGGTGATGTATTTCGGCGAAGCGGTGGAATACGGTTCTCGCGACGAGGTTTTTTCCGACCCCAAGCACAGCTATACCAAGACGCTGTTTGCCGCCACGCCCCGCGCCGACATCGCCAGCATCAAGGCGCGGCTGGCCGGCAAGAGAGCCGCTTAGGCGTAAGGCGCTATCGCGCCTGTGCGATGCGGTGCATGTGGTTGTCCCAGACATAATCCGGCTTGGAGATGCCGGCGCTGTTTGCTGGAACGATCATGCCAGCGCCGCTGGTGGCGATGAAGCCTTTGCGGTCCGGCGCGATGCCGCAAACTTCCGTCAGGCCGGTGGCTGAAACCACCCTGCCGCTTTTCGTGTCGAAGACGACATAGCTGTTGCCGGCGGGCGACGACACCGCCATCGTCCCTGCCTCACGGTTGGCGGCCATGGCGCCGATATAATTGTGCAGGCCGTTCAGCACCTTTTCCGGCATCTCCAATAGTTCCAAATCCTTGCCGCGCGCGGCGCGCCCGACCAGCGACGGCCTGTCCATGGTCGCTCCCTCATACTGGCAACTGAACCAGATCGTGCCGGCATGGTCGGCGTCCATGTGGCGGATGGAAAGCCGGTTCAGGTCCGGCGGCAACTGGTGCTTTTCGATGAGATCGCCGGACAGGCGGTCGATCAGCACATAGGACGGCTGCATCGTCGCCAGATTGAGCTTGGCCTTGCCGAAGTCGGGATGCGTTTCGATGCCGCCATTGGCGATGGCGAGCGTCCGGTCGTCGCCCATCAGCAGCAATTCGTGCGGGCCGACGCCGTGGGTCGGAAATTCGCCGATGCGCGAAAACCCGTCGCGCGCATCGTAGATGCCGATCATGCCGGCGGCATTGTCGAAATCGTTCTCGGTCGCGTAGAGCAACGCGCCGTCGCTCGAGAACACCCCATGCCCGTAGAAGTGGCGGCCGGTAATGCTGGCGATGGTCAGCGGCTGGGCATGCCCGGTGTGGTCGAAGACGACGGCGATGGTGCCCGGCTTGCGCGGAAAAACCACCGAGCGCCGCGTGACCGGGTCGAAGGTTACATCATGGCCTCGGTCCGGTAATTCGACCGCATAGATGAGCTTGCCGGCCTCGGAAAGAATGCCCGCGCCGTAGCTGCCGTCGCGCTTGACGAAGGCGGTGGCGAATATGGCGTCCGCGTCGAGCGTCGCAGCCCATGCGGACGGCGCAAGGGCTGCCGCGAAGCCCGCGCCGGCGGCCTTCAGGAAATCGCGCCGATCGATCAACGGCGTGCGCACCCTCAATCCCCGTCGAGCGAGGAAAAGCCGGCGGTAAGGCCGAACTCGGCGGTCATGCGGGTGCCGATCAGGCCGGAAAGCGTACTCGTCACCAGCGCGAAATGATCGAGTTTTGCCCGGCGCGCCGGGTCGGCCAGCGCCTCGCCGATCGGCCCGGTAACGGCACGCGCGTCCGCCGCGCCGTTGGCGAGCAGGATATGGGTCGAATCCGCCATCCAGTGCGCCTCGGGCGAAAGCGCATCGCCGACATGCGAAACCGTAAACAACCGGTCCATGCCGTCCAGATTGGCGGCGAGCGAAGCGGCCGTGTTGCCGGAGCGCCAGTAGATCGCCTGCTTCGGCTTGTCGGCCTCGGGGTTGGCGCCGAAAAAGCCATTCAGGCGCACGTCGCGCACCATCTCGAGTTCGTTGATGAAAACGCCCATCAATTCCGTGACGGCCTCGTTGCCGTCGCGATAGAGCGGATTGTCCGGGCCCGGATTGGCCCACAGCTCGGCAAACCCGTCCTTCTTGTCCCAGTCCGCCGCGACATCGCCGGCCATCGTCTCGATATTGCCGGCGACCGCCGCGCCATAGGCGCAGCGATACGGATCGTCGCTGGTCGCCAGCGCTTCCGCGCCGGTGCCGTAGAGCACGAATTCCAGTGCCCCGAACCCCTGCATGGCAACGCTTTTGCCGGAAAGCCGGGCAGGATCGGTCGCCGTCGCATCCTTGTCGGCCAAGGCTGCCTGCACCTGTTTGAGACCTATCGATTTGCGGTCGGGCCAAAACAACATCCGCTCGAGCCTGTTATTCTCGCGGATCGGCCCGAAGGTTATGATCTCGACCGTCGACCATGCCTCGACAGCGCCGGAAAATTCGGCGCGAGCTTTCACGAGGTTGCCCGGCGAGGGGGCTTCGCAAAGCGCCCGCATGGTCGTCGTCAAGGTCGCTGCATGATCGTGCAGGCTGGCATAAGCGGGCCGAATGAAGCCGTCGATGGCCGCACCGATGACGTCGGCTGCTTTCACCGCGGCCGCGGCAGGCTGAACCATCGGCAACAGCAACGGCGCGGCCAGCGCAAAAGCCAGCCCAAGGGGCCGCGGAGCGAAAAACCGCTTCGACATCACAACGACTCCAGGAATTTGATCAGCGCATCGCGCTCGGTGGCAGGGGCGGCAGCGAAGCGGTCGCGGGCCTTTTGCGCCTCGCCGCCATGCCACAGGATTGCCTCGGTAAGGTTGCGGGCGCGTCCGTCATGCAGGAAGAAAGTATGGCCGTTGACCTTTTTCGTCAGGCCGATGCCCCATAGCGGCGGCGTGCGCCATTCGCTGCCGGTGGCATCGCCCACCTGTTGTCCGTCGGCCAGACCGTCGCCCAGATCGTGCAGCAGGAAGTCCGAATATGGCCATATCAGCTGGAAAGCCTGCGCCTTGTTCGGCGTATCGCGCCGCGTGACGAATTTCGGCGTATGGCACGAAACGCAGCCCATGGCGTAAAACGCCTGCTTGCCGGCCAATACGTCCGGCTTTTCGATGGCGCGGCGGGCCGGCACGGCCAGGTTCTGCGAATAGAAGGTGATGAGGTCCATCACCGGCACCGGCGCTTCGGTATCGCCAAGACGTTGCTGGACACCGTTCGGCATGGCGAGGCAGTTGACCTGCGCTGCCGTGCAGTCGCCCCAGTGGCGCGGCGCTTCCGGAGATGAAATGCCGATGTCGCCTGCCAGCGCGTCCGCCGACTGCGCGCGCACGCTCGACTGCTGCGCCTTCCAGCCGAAGCGGCCGAGCGTAAGATCGCCGCTGACAGGATCGCGCACGATGGCCGCCTTGCCGGAAATACCGTCGCCGTCGCCGTCGTCCGGGTCGGCCCGCGCCAGTATGTCGGCGGGATGGATCTGCTCGACCAGCCCTAGCCCGATCATTGGGTTGGCGATGCGCGGCGACAGCATCGTGCGCGGGTCCAGCGGGCCGTAGGCGAGGTCGTCAACCGAATAACTCGGCTTGCGCAGCGACAGTGTCGTGCCGTCGCCCAGTGTCACCGGCATTTCCTGATAGTCTATGCGCATGCGGCCTTCGCCGGACAGGCCCGGTACCGCCAAGTCCTGCAACTGCGTGCCATAGATAGGGTCGGGGAAATTGAGCGCTTCGTGATTGGCGACCGCCGCCTTTTCCTGCGCCGTCTCTGCCGTGCGCGCCAGCCGCAGGAACATGGAGGTGGCGTCGAGACTGGCTTCCGGCGGGTGACCGCGCCCGTCCTTCAGGTGGCAGGACTGGCAGGCGCGCGCGTTGAACAGCGGCCCAAGCCCATCGGATGCCTGCGTCGAGGATGGCGACGACACCCAGTTCTTGCGGAAAAGCGCATTGCCGAGCTTGAACGTGCCTTCTTCCTCGAAGGTGATGTTGGCCGAGGAGTGCGAGAAGGCGTCGGCGTTGACGCGCTTCTTCGAGGTGCCGGCGCCGCCCTGCATCAGCTCGAACTGCTCGGCCTTGGAAAAATCGCGGGTCGGCTTGGTGACCGTCTCGACCCGCGCCAGATCCTTCGGCGTCAGGTCGGATCGGGTAGTGGCAAGGCCGTCGGCGAAGGCCGGCCATGCCGCAAATAGGAAAACAGTGCCAAACAAGGCAGCAAGACTGAAGATAGCGGGCTTCTCCCCGTAAACGGAGAGAAGATGCCGGCAGGCAGATGAGGGGCGACGCGAGCGTGGCACGCGCTGCCCCTCATCTGTCACTTCGTGACACCCTCTCCCCGTAAACGGAGAGAAGGAAGAACCTCGCGCGCGGCGCAGAAAATCTAGTATGCGCCGCATTCCCGCATGTCCTTATTCCGCCTCGTTGGCGGCGTCGGCGTTGAGCAGGCCGTACTTTTCGTCGCCGATGGAAGCGAGCAGGTCGAGCTGCGTCTCGAGGAAGTCGATGTGCCCTTCCTCGTCCGCCAGCAATTCCTCGAACAGCTTCATGGTCACGTAGTCGCCCAGTTCATTGCAAATCTCGCGCGAGCGCTTGTAGGCGGTACGGGCCTCGTATTCGCCCGCGAGATCGGATTCCAGCACTTCCTTCACGTTCTGCCCGATGCGCAACGGCGCGACGGACTGCAGGTTCGGATGGCCTTCGAGAAAGATGATGCGGGCGACAAGGCGGTCTGCATGGTGCATCTCTTCGATCGATTCTGCCCGCTCCTTCTTGGCGAGCTTGGTGTAGCCCCAGTCCTCCAGCAGACGGAAATGCACCCAGTACTGATTGACGGCTCCGAGTTCCAGAAAAAGGGCTTCGTTAAGCCGCTCGATGATTTGCGGTTCGCCTTTCATGGGTCGTACTCCCGTATTGGACGCGCAGTTCCCTGACACGGTCCAGGTGTGTAACGATATCCACGCCGTCCGTCGCGGATTTGGCGTGATACGCCTCGGTTACCCGAATGATCGTTTCCACCACATTTGGAAAGCAGCCGCAACAGCGCCCGCGCTTGTGCATCGAATGATAGACCTTGGCCGGGACGATAAGCTGCCACCGGTCCTGGTCGAGCAGGGCGATGATTGCCTGCTCGACTTCCTTTTGCGTGATGACATTGCACTGACAGATCAGCATTTTCGTCTCTTTGGCTGATGGAGCGCACCTCCATCTGGCTAATCGTTCCTGTGAAGCGGGTTTCGCTCCCGCTTCCGGAGAAACCCCGACTTACTGGAAAACCCCGACTTACTGAAACACCTTGTCCGGTGCGTCGAGGCTGTCCGAGCTTTCGAAAGCGATGGCGTCGAGCTTCAACGCCGACACGACGCGCTCGATCGACTTGGTCTGGTCGACCAGTCCGTCGATTGCCGCCTGCACGGTGGCGTTACCCTCGGTATTGCCTTCGCCGATCTGCTGGTCGTAGGCCTCGCCGGCCTCGGCGCGCGCCTTGATCGCCTCCATTTTGGCGACGGTCAGGCCGAGCTTGTCGGACAATTCCTTGTCCAGTGCCGGATCGGCAGCCTTGACCATGTCGGACACCGAAGGACCGGATACGACTGAGCCGTCGATGCGCTTGTAGCTGGCATGATAGGCGTCGCGGATGCCGACCGCATCCTCAAGGTGCGAGATATGGGTATTGTCGGAGAAGCAGTCATGCTCTTCCTCCGGGTCGTGCAGCAACAGGCCGAGTTTCATGCGCTCGCCCGCCAGTTCGCCATAGGACAGCGAACCCATGCCGGTCAGGATGGCCGAAATGCCGGCATTCGGCTCGCCCTCCTCGAGGTTCTTGCGCGCCGCGCCGCCGTCTTTCCAGTTGCCGACCATCTCCTCCAGGTCCGAGACCAAAAGGTCGCTTGCCGACTTCAGGTACTGGCCGCGGCGGTCGCAATTGCCGTTGGTGCAGTTGGCGGTGTCGTAGTCGCTATAGGCGCGCTCGCCGGCGCCTGGGCCGGTGCCGTGCAAATCCTGCCCCCATAGAAGGAATTCGACGGCGTGATAACCGATAGCCACATTGGCCTCGATATCGCCCGCCTCCTGCAGCGTGCCGGAGAGGAATTCCGGTGTCAGGTTCGAGGCGTCGATTTCCTTGCCGTCGATCTTGATCGTCTTGTTGGCGATGACATTGGCCGTGTAGAGCGAGTTCCCGTCCGATTCGGTGCCGTAGCCCTTGTCGACATAGTCGATCAGGCCTTCATCCAGCGGCCAGGCATTCACCCGGCCTTCCCATTCGTCGACGATGGGGTTGCCGAAACGATAGACTTCCGTCTGCTGGTAGGGAATGCGCGCCGCCTTCCAGGCTTCGCGCGCCGCATTCAGCGCCTCAGTCGAGGGCTTGGCGATCAGCGCAGCGACCGCCTTGTCGAGCGCCTGCGCGGTGGTCAGCGAATCCTCGTATTTGGCCAGAGCGATATCGGAATAGGTCTTGATGACCGTCTTGGCGTCGGTTTCCGCCTTTGCCGGCAACACGAAGACGGCGGCCGTCAGCGCGACCGTGGCGGCAAGGGCAGCAAGCCTGCCGGCATATCGGGTCTTGACGATTTTCAGCATTGTCGTCTCCTGGGAACTGTCAGCATGGAAGGGCAGCGGCCGTGCCATGGGCATGGCCGGGAGCCAGTTGCGGAATGTGCGAATGACGATCAAGGCGCAGGCTTTGCTGCGCGGACGGCAAGTCGAAAAATGGCCGCGTCGCGCGGTCCGGATAACAAGACACCGAAATGCCTCCAATCGAACGGGTTCAAGGCCCAGACATCAAAGGGATGCGCTGTAGCGCTGCCTCACATAAAACGATGCTCGTCCGTAAAGTCAACCGTCTTTGTCAAGAAAAGACAATCGAAACAATAGTTTAGAATAATTCTAAACTAAATGGCTCATGTTTTACGCAGGCCAGCTATTTCAGGCGCTCCATGGGTGGGAGATTGACAAAAGGGCATTCCGGGTGCGACCCGGAGTGCGGCATTCGCGGCGGAACTGGACAATCGCCGGTTTCGCGGCCTGGCTAGGATGCCGAACGGATAGGTGCAGCATGAAGAACGGCGTCGTCATTGTCGGTGCGGGTCACGCGGGGGTGCAGGCGGCGGCCAGCCTGCGCGAGGAGGGCTATGATAGTCCGGTCATCCTGCTCGGCGACGAGAACGAACTTCCCTACCACAAGCCGCCGCTGTCCAAGACCTTCATCAAGGATACCGAGGCCAAGCCACAGCCGCTCCGCGGAGAGCCCTTCTATACCGGAAATGCCATCGATTTCCGCCCCGGCGTCACGGTCGAGCGCATCGACCTTGGCGGCCAGCGGCTGAAGATCGCCGGCGGCGATACGCTGGCCTTCGACCGCCTGGTCCTAGCCACAGGTTCGCGCCCGCGCCTGCTGCCGCTGTCCGGCTCGGATCTTGCCGGCGTGCTGTCTCTGCGCTCGATTAGTGATGCGCGCCTGATCCGCGACCAGAGCGGCCAAAGCGAGGAAGTCGTTATCCTCGGCGGTGGCTTCATAGGCCTGGAAATCGCCGCGACACTGACGGCGGGTGGCCGCAAGGTCACGGTGGTCGAGGCGGCGCCGCGTCTGCTCGGCCGCGCCGTTGCGCCGGTCGTCGCCAGCCATGTGCACAAGCGGCTGGAGGCGCTGGGCGTGCGCATCCTGACCGCCACGACGGTCCAGCGGCTGGAGGGCGAAAACGGCCATGTCGTGGCGGCGGTTACGTGCGCCGGCGAGCGGCTGCCGGCGAAAATGGTCATCATCGGCATCGGCGTGGTGCCCAACATGGAATTGGCTGGAGCCGCCGGCCTCGCCATCGGCAATGGTATCAGCGTCGACCAGCAGATGCGAAGCTCGACGCCGCAGGTGCTGGCGATCGGCGACGCCGCCAGCTACCGCCACTGGTTCACCGGCGGCGACGTGCGGCTGGAATCGGTGCAGAACGCCACCGACCAGGCGCGTCTCGCGGCGCGCACCATCACCGGCCATGCGGATGCCTTTGCCGCGGTGCCGTGGTTCTGGTCGGACATCGGCGACATGAAGTTGCAGATGGTTGGCCTCACCGCCGGCAGCGACAGCAATGTGGTGCTGGGCGATTTCGACGAGAACCGGTTTTCCCTCTACCACTATGCTGGCGACCGACTGCTCGGCATTGAATCCGTCAACCGTCCCGGCGACCACATGCTTGGCCGCAAGATGCTGGGCGCTGGCTTTTCACCGTTGCCGGAAACGGTGGCAGCCGGTCCTGACGGGCTGAAGGCTGCCCTTGCCGCCTTCCAGCAGGGCGTCGCGGCAGAGTAGGCCGGGAGCGTCACCGGCTCCGATCACCTTTTGTTCCAGAATTTCCTTGGCGATTGCCCGCCGCCGCGCTACCTCTGCCGGGTGACCATCGAGCAGCCCCTTGCCGACGAAAATACCGCTGTCCGTTTTCCCGAACCGTTCGTAAAATGGTTCGCGGCAAAGGGGTGGACTCCGCGCGCGCATCAGATCGAACTGCTTTCCCGCGCTCAAGCCGGGCAATCGGTGCTGCTTATCGCGCCGACCGGGGCCGGCAAGACGCTGGCCGGGTTCTTGCCGACGCTGACCGAACTGGCGCATCGGCCCAAGCGAAAACCCGGCGCTGCCCGGCGCGGCATCCACACGCTCTACATCTCGCCGCTCAAGGCGCTGGCCGTCGATATCGAGCGCAATCTCGGCAAGCCGGTGGCGGAAATCGGCTTGTCCATCACGATAGAAACCCGCACCGGCGACACGCCGCAGCACAAGCGCGCGCGGCAGAAACTGGTGCCACCGGACATTTTGCTGACGACGCCTGAACAACTGGCGCTGCTGATCGCGTCTGCCGACGCCGTGCGCTTCTTCGAGGATTTGCGCTACGTCGTGCTCGACGAGTTGCATTCGCTGGTAACATCGAAGCGCGGCCATCTGCTGGCGCTGGGACTGGCGCGGCTGCGCAAATTCGTGCCCGCCATGCAGACCATCGGCCTGTCGGCGACGGTAGCCGAGCCGGACGAATTGCGGCGCTGGCTGGTCAGCCAGAATCCGCCCGGCGAAATGGCCAGCCTCATCACCGTCGAAGGCGGCGCAAAGCCGGATATTACCATCCTCGATTCAGAAGAACACGTGCCGTGGGCGGGGCATTCGGCGCGCTATGCGACGCCAGAGATTTACGACGCCATCAAACGGCACAGGACAACGCTTTTGTTCGTCAACACGCGCAGCCAGGCGGAACTGCTGTTTCGGGAACTGTGGCGGGTCAATGAGGATACGTTGCCGATCGCGCTGCATCACGGCTCGCTCGATGTCGGCCAGCGCCGGCGCGTCGAAAAGGCGATGGGCGACAATGCGCTACGCGCCATCGTCGCTACCTCGACGCTCGATCTCGGCATCGACTGGGGCGATGTCGATCTGGTGGTGCATGTCGGCGCGCCGAAGGGGGCGAGCCGGCTGGCACAGCGCATCGGCCGTTCCAATCACCGCATGGATGAGCCGTCGAAGGCAATCCTGATCCCGGCCAACCGTTTCGAGGTGCTGGAGTGCCGGGCAGCCCTCGACGCCAACTATCTTGGCGCGCAGGACACGCCGCCGCTGACTGCCGGCGGGCTCGACGTGCTGGCGCAGCATGTGCTGGGTTGCGCTTGCGGTGCACCGTTTCTGGCCGACGACCTGTTCGCGGAAATCCGCACGGCAGCCCCCTATGCCGATCTCGACCGCGAAACATTCGACCGCGTCGTCGATTTCGTCGCCACCGGTGGCTATGCGCTGAAAGCCTATGAGCGCTATGCCCGCATCCGTCAGAACAAGGACGGCTTCTGGCGCGTCTCGCATCCGCGCTTCGCCCAGCAATACCGGCTCAATGTCGGCACCATCATCGAGGTGCCGGCGCTCAACGTGCGCTATGTAAAGGCGGGCTCGAAAGCGTCGACGTCACGCGGCGGCATGACATTGGGCAAGATCGAGGAAGCGTTTCTCGAAACGCTGACGCATGGCGACACGTTTCTGTTTGCCGGAAAAGTTCTGCGCTTCGAGGGCATCCGCGAGAGCGAATGTTTCGTCTCGAACGCGCCGGGCAGCGACGCCAAGGTGCCTTATTATGGCGGCGGCAAATTTCCGCTTTCGACCTATCTGGCCGAACAGGTACGCGTCATGCTGGACGACCCGGCGCGCTGGAAAAACCTGCCGGAGCAGGTCGCCGACTGGCTGCGCATCCAGGCGGAAAAGTCGGTGCTGCCGAAGCGCGCAGATCTTTTGATCGAAACTTTTCCACGCGGCAACCGGCACTATCTGGTCGCCTATCCGTTCGAGGGCAGGCTGGCGCACCAGACGCTCGGCATGTTGCTGACACGCAGGCTGGAGCGGGCTGGCGCGCGGCCGCTCGGTTTCGTCGCCACCGACTACGCGCTTGCCGTCTGGTCGCTGGGCGACATGGGACAGATGTTCCGGGCGAAAAAGCCGTCGCTCAGTGAACTGTTCGATGAGGACATGCTGGGTGACGATCTCGAGGCTTGGCTGGCCGATTCATGGCTTTTGAAGCGTACCTTCCGCGCCTGTGCGCTGATTTCGGGGTTGATCGAAAAGCGCCATCCCGGTCAGGAAAAGAGTGGGCGGCAGGTGACGGTGTCGACCGATCTCATCTACGACGTGCTGCGCAGCCACGAGCCGGACCATATCCTGCTGCAGGCGACGCGGGCGGATGCTGCCGCCGGGCTGCTCGATGTCAGGAGACTGGCCGACATGCTCTCGCGCATCCACGGGCGAATCGTGCATAAGCACCTTGAACACATCTCGCCGCTGGCCGTGCCGATCATGCTGGAAGTCGGCAAGATGCCGGTCAATGGCGAGGCCGACGAAACGCTTCTGATGGATGCCGCCGATCTGGTCGAGGAGGCCATGGGCAAAGGATGAATTTCGCTGCCGCCAGCGCCCCGCCGATCCACGGTGACCCTGTTCGGGGCGACCTTGTCGGCATCGCCGGCGAGTTTGCTGTCTGCGACAGGCGCGGCGTGCTTTATTTCCCAGAATACCAGCTTCTGGTGGTGTCCGATCTGCATCTGGAAAAAGGTTCGTCGTTGGCCAGGCGCGGTGCGCTGATCCCGCCCTATGATACGGCAGCGACCCTCCTGCGGCTTCAAGCAGTGATCGCGGATTACCAGCCGGTCATCGTCATCAGCCTTGGCGACAGCTTTCATGACGGCGGCGGGGCTGCGCGCATGCACCCGGCCTTTCGCGAACAGCTTGAAGCCCTGATGGCAGGGCGCGATTGGTTCTGGGTCGCCGGCAACCACGATCCCGATGCGCCTGCCGGCCTGTCCGGCAAGACGGTGCGCGAGATCGCCATTGGCGCGCTTTCGTTCAGGCACGAGCCTTCTGCGGAAAGGATCGAGGGCGAGATTTCAGGCCATCTGCATCCGTGCGCGCGCATCGTGCAGCGGGGCCGCTCGGTACGGCGGCGCTGCTTTGCCGGCGATGGCGGGCGCATGATCATGCCGGCCTTCGGCGCCTATACCGGCTCGCTCAACGTGCTCGACCGCGCCTATGCCGGGCTGTTTCGCCGCGAAAGCCTGATGGCCTACATGCTCGGCGCGCAGCGTATCTTCGCGCTGCCACACTCGATGCTGCGGCCGGGGTGAGGGTTGCGGCTATCTGGGGCGGAGGCAGAAGGGAGCTGACATGGAAAGGTACTACTCGGTCGCTATCGTGACCCTGCTTTGCGGGCTCGTGATATTCGCAATGGCCCTGACCGTGGCGAGAACCCATGGCAAGACCGGTATCCTCGCCCCGACCATGACCGGCGATCCGCTGCTCGAAAGAGCCGTTCGGGCCCACACGAACACGCTCGAATGGTTGCTGATCTTCCTTCCCGCGATGTGGCTGTTCGCGATTTATTGGAGCGCCGGCTGGGCAGCCGGCTTCGGCGTCCTGTGGCTTATCGGCCGCGTGGCGTATTTCGTCGGATACATCTCGGAGCCGAAAAAGCGATATCCTGGATTCTTCATCCAGGCCATCGCGACATTTGTGCTGCTCCTCGGCGCGCTGGGGCGGATTGTCTACCTCGCCTTGACTTAGCGCCGCATCAGTCCTTGCGGAACAGGACACGGCCCAGCCAGCCGGTCACGATCGCCAGGAAGACGGCGAAGAGGCCGTAGAAGACCGAATGGTTATGGGCGAGGCGGAAAATCATCTGCTCGAAGCCGGACTTGCGGATCTCGAGTTGCGCGGAGTTTTCCTTGATGAAGAGGCCGTTCTTGAACAGAAAGGCGCGCGCCTTGTGGGTGCCGATCTGCACGTCGGGCGCCAGCCGCACCGTGGCGCGAAACAGGTTTTGCGACAGGAACTGCACACCGCCGACATTCTCGCTGTAGAGCCCGGCGGCCGCCTTGCGGTCGCGCAGCGCCTGGGTGAATTCCTTGATGGTTGAGGGGCTGCTGTCGTCGCCTTCCGCTGGCTGCATGTAGATGTTGCTAGGGCCGAGCGACAATTGCCTGTAGCTGTTGGGTTCGGTAATGTCCTGAAGCGGCCTTGTGCTGGCCATCGAATAGGAAACCGGCACGTTGTCGAAGGTTTCCGATTCGAGATTGACCCACACGCCCAACACCTTGTCCTTGCGGCGGACCACGATTGGCTGCCCCGGCCCTTCCAGCACCACGATGACGTCGTAGCGCCCCTGCCTTGCGACCTGCGGGTCAGCGTCCTCCAGCGAACCGAAAATGGTGAGATCGGCGCCCGAAAAGCCCGCCGTGATCGACACATTGTCCGTGGACAGGCCGATCTGGATGCCTTCGTGATGCGCGGGGGTCTGCACGCGCGGCGCCTGTGGCTGCGCCTGTGCTGCTGCGGCCAAAGCGAATGCTAGCGTGCCTTGCGCCGCGAGCATACAGAGGAATTTGTGCAAGACCCTCATCAACTGAGGCCTACGGTTGACAGCGAATAGAGGTTGGGCGGCCGGGCGAACAGGTCGATGGCAAGGCGGATGGCGACCGCCAGCACCAGCAGCGCCAGCAGCGCCCGCAGCTGCTCGCCGCGCAGCTTCTGCCCGACCTTGGCGCCGTATTGCGCGCCGGCGACGCCGCCCGCCATCAGGATGAAGGCGAGGATGATATCGACGGTCTGGTTGGTCGCCGAATGGATCAGCGTCGTATAGGCCGAAGTGAAGATGATCTGGAACAGCGAAGTGCCGATGACGACGTTGGTGGGAACCTTCAGGAGGTAGATCAGCGCCGGCACCATGATGAAACCGCCGCCAACGCCCATGATGGAAGACAGGAAGCCGATGGCCGCGCCAAGGCCCAGCACCGGGATGACGCTGACGAACAGTTTCGAGGCGCGGAAGCGCATCTTCAGGGGCAGGCGGTGGATCCAGTTGTGCTGGCCGGGCTTCTTCAGCACGGGCGCAGCCCCGCTGCGGGTCTTGCGCAGCGCATTGACGCTTTCGACCAGCATCAGGCCGCCCACGGTCCCGAGCAGCACGACATAGAGCAGCGAAATGAACAGGTCGAGCTGGCCCAGCCGGCGCAGTATCCCGAAGACGAAAATGCCCCCGGTCGAGCCGACGACGCCGCCAGCCAGCAACACCCCGCCGAGCTTGAAGTCGAGGGTTCCGCGTTTCATGTGCGACAGCGCGCCGGAAAAGGATGAGGCGATGACCTGGTTGGCGCCGGTGGCGACCGCTATGGCCGGCGGGATGTTATAGAAGATCAGCAGCGGGGTGATGAGGAAGCCGCCACCCACGCCGAACATACCCGACAGAAAGCCGACCGCTGTGCCCATTGCCAGCAGTACGAAGACATTGACGGAAATTTCCGCGATCGGGAGATAAATGCCCACCCGTCTGTCTCAACCAATTTGCCTGTCGGCCGACATGGCCGCTGCTTGTCTATAACACCGAAAAGCTAACCCGATCTTGCCGTGACGGCTCAATGCGGGTCAGATGTCGAAACGAAAGACATCTCAAGCGGTTAACAGGCAAATTTGTGGCGTGGCGTCGTGGAAACGACGCCGACGCCGTTATTTGTGCGCAAGCAGCGCCTTGACCAGCTTTTCGTCGACTTCGCCGGTCGGCTTCATGTCGTTGTCGCCCTGGAAGGCCATGATGGCGGTCTTCGTCTTCTGCCCCATCACGCCGTCGGCGCCGCCGGCATCGTAGCCGTTCTTGTTCAGGATGCGCTGGATGTTCTGCACGGCCTTCTTCATGTCGATGCTGGCCGTCACGGCAGGCGTTCCCTCGTGCCAGGATTCGGGAATGTCGACCGAGTTGGCCGCCTGGTCGAGGGGTTTGGCCTTCCAAAGCTCCGTCGTGGCGCGGGCGCGCTCAAGCTGCTCGGGGCGCAGCGCCTTGGCGATCTCGTCGCGCTTGGAGGCGGCGTCCTTGTCGCCGGTCTTGGCCACGAGCGCGAACCATTTATAGGCGTCCTCGAGATTCTGCGGCATGCCGACGCCCTTAGCCGCAAGGATGCCGAGGTTGAACTGGCTGTCCTTGACCCCCAGATCCGCCGCCGCCTGGAACCAGCGCGCGGCCGACTCATTGTCGGTCACGCCGTCGGCCGCCATCGCAAACAGCACGGCAAGATTGTGCATGGCGCTGGCATTGCCCTGTCCGGCTGCGAGTTGATACCAGGTCTTGGCCTTCTGGATGTCGCGGGCAACGCCGAGGCCCTTTTCGTAGAAATTTCCGATACGGTATTCGGCCGGCGCGAAACCGAGTTCAGCCGATTTTTCGTACCATTTGGCGGCGGAAGCCATATCTTCCTTGACGCCGCGCGCTTCGGCATAGCGAGAGCCGATTTCGAACAGTGCCTTGGCGTCGCCTTCCGATGCGGCCTGGCGCAAAGCCTCCGGGCCGGCCCCGGCCGGAATGTCGATGGCGGTCGGCGCAGGGTCGGCTGCGGCAAGCTTGGCCGATGCGGGGATCACCGCGCCGGTGGTGTCGGCTGCGATCGTTGCTGGCGCTTGTCCGATGGATGCGTGTTCGATCTCGGGCGTCGCCGTCTCGGTGCCGGTCAGATCGGCATGGACCGGCGATACCTCGTCATGCGACCCGGCGGTCATGGCGGGTGGCTCTTCGGCGCCACTGCCGGTCGTTGCATCGGAAGCATCCGGCCTGCCGACGACGCGTACCGGTTCGGTGCCGGCGGTGTTCTGCGCCTTTTCGACGGCCCCGATATTTTCGGCGGCCCCCATGTCTTCGACAGCAACAGGCGTCGGAGCGGCCGAAGCGATTTCCGTCTTCTGTTCGACCACGGCAGGCGGCGCGTCGTTGCTGGCGGCCTGGTCGGGATTGGACAGGAAGGCCTTGCCGAGCTGCATGCCGGCAAGCGCCAGCATGATGGCGGCGGCGGCCATCATGATCGGCTTGCGGCGCGCCCTGAGCAGGTCGCCCAGCTTGCGCGAGCCGGTCGTGCCGGCAAGGCTCGACTGGCGCTTCAGCGTATCGGCCTCGGCTGCGGCGGCTTGCGCGGCGCGCCTGGCGGCGGCGATGAAGTCCGACTTGGAGGCGTCGACCTCGCCTTGGCGGGTCGGTTGCGCACGCTCGTCGCGCACCCGCCTCATGATGGCGTTCAGGTCCGGCGCGCCAGAACCCGGTTCCAGCGGCCGGTTGGCAAGCTTGGGATCGAGCGGCTCGTCAAGGTCGACGCTTGGCGCATCCACTGTCGGCGCGGAACCGGCAGGCGCGTCAGCGTCGACATCCTTCTTCGCGAAGGCGCGGGCGAGGCCGCCCAGCATGGACTTTCTGCGCCCGGTCCGCTCCGGCTGGTCGACGATGGTGTCCGAGCCGAGCGCTGCAAGCGCCGCAGCTGCGGCCGCCTGCGCCGGCGTGCGCGTCACCGGCTCGACGTCATCGACGGCGGACATCGTGTCGGCTGTGCTCATGGCATCCGCCAGCGATGCGGGCTGGTCGATATCCATGGAGGGCGCGTCGTGGATCGCGATCTTTGCCGCCGGGATCGGCTCGGCTGCCTCGCGGTGCTCGAGCGAGCCGAGCCGCTCGACGATCTTCAGCAGCGTGTCGTGGATGGCCTCGAAGGTCTTCGAGTTGCGCTCGTCCGAACGCCGCGTCAGCTTCTCCAGGGTTTTCAGGTCATCGGCAAGGCCGGAAACGGCCTGCGTGTTGGCGCTCGACCCGGCCAGCGAGCGCACGGCGTTCTCCGCCGCCTCGCGCGCCGCGCTGATGATCGTGTCATGCGCTCCGGTCAGCGAGCGCTCGATCTCGCTCAGCCGGGGGCTGATGTCCTCGAACTCCGGCAGCGGCGTGCCGGGGCGGGAAAGATGGGCGGACAGGCCGGTGACCTGCGCTTCCAGGCTGCGGATCAGTTCCGGATCGATATTGGCGACCTGGGCCGCGGAAGCATCCAGCCGCGCCGAAATGTCTTCGAGCCGGCTTTCCAGCCCGCGCAGCGCCGCCTGGCCTGCCGGATCCGGCGCACGTGTCTCCAGCCGCTGCGCCAGCGAGTTGAAGCGGGCGTCGATGGCATCCATGATGCCGCCGCTGTCGATGTCCACGCCCGAGGCACGCTCGTCCAGCCTGCCGGCAACCTCGCTCAGCCGCCGCTCCAGATCGCGAAACAGCATGTTGCCTTGTTCCAGCGCATCGTCCTGGCGGCGTTCCATCATGCCGGAAAGCGCATCGAAGCGCTGCTCCAGCCCCTGGAAGATATAGTCGGCATCCGGCGTGGCCGGCGCATGTTCGATCTTGTCGGCAATCATCGCGATCTGTTGCCCGAGGCGCTCCATCGCCTGCTCCGGCAGATTGGCGTTGGCTACCAGATCGTCGACGCGGGCCGACAGCATGTTGAGGCGGTCGATCGTCTCGCCGCCCGGCCGCTCGGCCGCCACTTCCTCGATCTGCTGCGCAAGGGCGGCGATGCGGTGTTCGATGCGCTCGAACAGTTCCGGGTCCAGATTGCTGGACTGCGCGGCGACGCTCGAGGCGACGATGGCGCGTGAAATCTCGTCCAGCCGCTCGTCGATCATGCCCAGCGTATCGGGGCCGAAATCGTTCTCGCGGCTGGCAAAATGATCGACGGCGCTGGCCAGCGTGCGCAGTTTCTCTTCCAGCGATCGAAGCGACAGCGATTCGGGCAAATTGTTGACGGCGCTGCCGATCTGCTCCAGCCGTTCGGCCAGCATGGCGATGCCGGGGCCGTCCGCCCGCGAGCCTGCGGCGGCGTCGACCCGGTTTTCGAAGGCGCTCCAGCGCCGGTCGAAATCGTCGAAGCGGCGGTCGACCGACTGGACGCTTTCCTCGCGCGCCAGAAGATCGAGCGCGCCCTTGATCTGTTCCATTTCCAGCCGAAGCATGTTGATGCTGCGGTCGTCGCCCTTGTCGGCGAGCGTCTGGATCGCGCCTGAAAGCCGCTCGAATTCGCGCCCAAGCTCCGCGCTTTCCTTGGAAGACGGCGCCGATTTGTAGGCGCGCCCGATATCGTTGCGCAGCGATTCGAATTCACGGTGCAGGCCGGCCGTCATCTGGTGGCGAAGTTCTTCGCGCAGGCTGCTCAGTTCGCTGGCGATCTTGCCGACCGTCGCGATGCCGTCTTCCTGGCTGCGAGCGCGGTCGATGTCGCGGGCAAGCGCCTGGTAGTTCTGCTCGAAACGCGGCGCGGCCTGCGGCGCCGGACGTTGTTCCGGGTAACGGTGGGGCTCCTGATAAGAACGGGGCTGCGGGTAGGGTATCGGCCGTTCGCGGCTTTGCGCACGAAGCTCTTCGAGCGGCCGCTGCGCGTAAGGCTGCGTGCCGGGATAGCGCGGCTCCGCGTCGCGCGGCCGGGCGATCTGCCGTTCCAGCGCCTCCAGCGACTGGTTGAGTTGATCCAGCGAGCCGAGCGGCCTGCGTTGCCGGCCGGCGTTGAGTGTATCGAGATAGGACCGCTTGCTGTTCATCGGGACGCCCGTTTTCGAAATGACCGGCGAAGGCCGGTTTCCCCTCAACTCCTGTCGCGATCGCAGCGGCTTCACAAAAAGGCGACCTGATGGCCCGTTCTGCTCAGCGCTTCGAAGTCCGTGAAAAACTCGATACAGGGGTGACCACGGTGACCGACATGCGCACATTTCCCCCGACATGGTAAACAACGCGTTAACCAAACTTAAGAACCTTCAAGATTTGTTCAGGAACGGGCCACCGGAAGCAGCCGGAGAAGGAGCTGCGTCGCTGGAGCGGTACGCGCGCCTCAGCCTCGTTTGATATGATCGCGTCGTCTTAAAACCGGTTTCCCCTTCGCGCGTCAGGCGATGCGATGCCTCTTGCAACCCGGGGTCGAATTTCGTATACCGTTTACGTAAACGTAAGAAGCAGACACGCAAATCTCGCTATTTGCCCTGTCCACGATCCGGAAGGGCGAGCCGGAAGCGGTCTGCACGGGCAAGGCAATCCAGACTGCGCCGTGGATACGGGGAGGGTGACCATGGAATTGAACGTCGACAGCCAAACTGAAATTCGCGCCGCCGGCTCGAAGGGCGATGACGGCCTGACCCGCATCGGCGAGATGGCGAAAGCCTTTGACGTGACCCTACGGACGTTGCGTTTCTACGAGGACAAGGGCCTGCTCCATCCACAGAGGGAGGGCGCGACCCGGCTCTATACCAGGCGCGACAAGGCGCGGCTGAAGCTTATCCTGCTGGGCCGCAAGGTTGGCTTCTCGTTGCGCGACGTCAAGCAGATGATCGATCTCTACGATCCGGCGAGCGCCAATACGAAACAGCTCAAGGTGGCGCTCGACAAGTCGGAAAAGCAGATGGCCCGCCTGTTGAAGCAGCGTGCCGCCATCGAGGAAGCTATCGCCGAGCTTGGCGAATCGATGTCGGTGGTCCGCATCATGCTGACCGAGCGCACGGCTGCTGCTGCGCGCGCGGCCCGATAGGTCTTCGTGGCTAGTGACGTTTACGCAAACGTCACTTTTTGATAATGGATGGGCGTCGATCCGCGACGCTTTCGGGTGCCTGTCGCCAATACTGCAAGGTGGAGAAAGACATGCCGATTTATACGGCGCCAGTGCGCGATACCCTGTTCGTGCTGAAGGAAGTCCTGGGGTACGAGCGCTATTCGAACCTTCCCGGCTTTTCCGATGCCACGCCCGACGTGCTCGAGGCGATCCTCGCAGAGGGCGCCAAGCTTGCCGAACACGTCATGCTGCCGCTCAACCGCGTCGGCGACATGGAGGGCTGCGTCCGCCACGACGACGGCTCGGTGACGACACCGAATGGGTTTCGCGAAGCCTACGATCAATACCGAGAAGGTGGCTGGATGGGATTGGCGGCGCCCGTGGAGCATGGCGGGCAGGGCCTGCCCTATGCGGTGTATTCGGCGGTTAGCGAATACATGATCTCGGCCAACATGGCGCTGATGATGTATCCGGGCCTGACGCAGGGAGCCATTGCGGCCATCGTCACCCACGGCAGCGACGAGCAGAAGACTACCTTTCTGCCCAAAATGATCGAGGGTTCGTGGACCGGCACCATGAACCTGACCGAACCACATTGCGGCACCGATCTCGGCCTGTTGCGCACCAGGGCCGTGCCGAATGGCGACGGCACCTACAAGATTTCCGGCCAGAAGATATTCATCTCGGCCGGCGAGCACGACATGGCCGACAACATCGTTCATCTGGTGCTGGCCCGCATCGAGGGCGCGCCGGAAGGCACCAAGGGCATTTCCCTTTTCATCGTGCCCAAATTTAAGCTCGATGGTAAAAGCGGCGAGCGTAACAAGGTTTCCTGCGGTTCCATCGAGGAGAAGATGGGCATCCACGGCAATGCCACCTGCGTCATGAATTACGACGAAGCTGAAGGCGCGCTGCTCGGCGAGGAAAATGGCGGCCTCAAAGCCATGTTCACGATGATGAACGAGGCGCGCCTGGGCGTCGGCCTGCAAGGGCAATCCCTGTCGGAAATCGCCTACCAGAACGCTGTCGCCTATGCGAAAGACCGCCTGCAAGGCCGCTCGCTAACCGGCCCGAAGAATAAGGACGGCAAGGCCGATCCGATCATCGTCCATCCCGACATCCGCCGTGCGCTGATGACCATGAAGGCCTTTAACGAGGCCGGCCGCGCGCTGGTGCTGTGGACCGCACTCAAATCCGACGTGGCGCACCGCTCAGGTGACGCCGCCGACCGGCAGGCGTCGGACGACCTGCTCGGCCTGATGACGCCCATCGTCAAGGGCGTGCTGACCGACAAGGGTTTCGACCACGCGGTGATGGCGCAACAGGTGTTCGGCGGCCACGGTTATATCGAAGAACACGGCATGAGCCAGTTCGTGCGCGATGCCCGCATCGCCATGATCTATGAGGGTGCGAACGGCATCCAGGCGCTCGACCTCGTCGGCCGCAAGCTGGGGCTGAATGGGGGCCGTGCCGTACAGGCCTTCTTTAAGGAAGTCGGCGAGTTCTGCGAAGAAAGCCGCGCCGACGAGCAGATGGCGCCCTTCACCAAGGCGCTGAAGAAGGGCCTCAACGATCTGCAGGCGGCCACGTTGTGGCTGATGGAGAACGGCGTGAAGAACCCCGACAATGCCGGAGCCGCTTCCACCGACTACATGCACCTCTTCGGCCTCGTCGCGCTCGGCTACATGTGGGGACAGATGGCCAAGGTCGCGCAGGCAAAGGCCGGCGAGGCATTCTACGGGAACAAGCTTGTCACGGCGCGTTTCTTCATGGAGCGTGTGATGCCGGAAACTTCGGCCCATCTGGCGCGTCTATCCAGTGGCGCGGATACGATGATGGCGCTGCCGGCGGAGGCGTTCTGACGGAGCAAAGGCATGGCCAACAACCCCTCGGAAATCCTCTCCCTCCCCAAGCCCGGCTGGGTCAGCGAAGACGTCGCCATGCTCTATGATATGGCGCACCGGTTCATGTCGGAGGAAATCGCGCCGCGCTACGACGCGTTCGAAAAAGCGGAGATGGTCGACCGTTCGGCCTGGGAAAAAGCGGGCAGCGCCGGCCTATTGTGCGCCTCGATGCCGGAGGAATATGGCGGCTCGGGCGGCACGTTTGCCCATGAAAGCGCGATCATCGAAGCCATCGGCCATGTCGGCGTCGACGGCTTCGGCATCGGCCTGCACAACGCCATCGTCGCGCCCTACATCCTCCATTACGGCTCGGAGGAGCAGAAGAAAAAGTGGCTGCCGAAGCTTGCCACCGGCGAACTGATCGGCGCGATTGCCATGACCGAACCGGGTGCCGGCTCCGACCTGCAGGGCGTGAAAACGCGAGCGGAGAAGGACGGCAACCACTACCGTATCAACGGCTCGAAAACCTTCATCACCAACGGCCAGCTTGCCAATTTGATCGTCGTCGTCGTCAAGACCGACCCGGAGAAGGGCGCGAAGGGCACGTCGCTGATCGTCATCGAAACAGACGGGCAAGAAGGCTTTGAGCGCGGCCGCAACCTCGACAAGATCGGGCTGAAGGCCAACGACACATCGGAACTGTTCTTCACCGACATGCGCGTGCCGACCGCCAATCTGCTCGGGTCCGAGGAAGGGCAGGGCTTCGTTCAACTCATGCAGCAATTGCCGCAGGAACGGCTGATGATCGGCACCACGGCGATTGCCATGGCCGAGCGTGCGTTGGCGCTTACCATAGACTACGTCAAGGAACGCAAGGCGTTCGGCAAGGCGATCCTCGATTTCCAGAATACCCAGTTCAGGCTTGCCGAACTGAAGACCGAGATCACTATCGGCCGTGTTTTCTACAATGATTGCGTCCAGCGCCACCTTGCCGGCGGGCTCGATCCTGTGACGGCCTCGATGGCGAAATACTGGCTTTCCGACCTGCAGGGAAAAGTTGTCGACGAATGCCTTCAATTGCATGGCGGCTATGGCTACATGAATGAGTATCCCATTGCCCGCATGTACCGCGACGCCCGCGTCCAGCGCATCTATGGCGGCACCAACGAGATCATGAAATTGCTGATCGGCCGCTCGCTCTAGCGTCGATCCGCAAACCGAGGAGTCGAAAAATGGCTGATGCTTACATCTATGACGCGGTGCGCACGCCGCGCGGACGCGGCAAGAAGGATGGTGCGCTGCATGAGGTGCCGGCGGTGCGGCTGGCGGCCAGGACGCTGGAAGCCATCCGCGACCGTAACGGGCTCGACACTTCGACGGTGGACGACATCATCTTCGGCTGCGTCGATCCGGTCGGCGAGGCGGGCGCGGTCATTCCGCGCTCGGCCGCCTTCGAGGCCGGCTATGACGACAAGGCCCCCGGCATGCAGATTTCGCGCTTCTGCGCTAGCGGACTCGACGCCGTCAATCTCGCTGCCGCCAAGATCGCACAGGGGGCGGACGACATCGTCATCGCCGGCGGCGTCGAATCCATGAGCCGCGTCGGCATGGGCGCGTCGGGCGGGGCCTGGTACATGGACCCCTCCGTCGGCTTTCCCGGCTGGTTCGTGCCGCAGGGCATTTCGGCCGACCTGATCGCCACCAAATACGGTTTTTCGCGCGACGACGTCGACGCCTATGCCGTGGAAAGCCAGAAGCGCGCCGCGCACGCCTGGGAAAAGGGCTGGTTCAAGAATTCGGTCATTCCGATCAAGGACCAGAACGGATTGACCATCCTCGACCATGACGAGCACATGCGCCCGTCCACCGACATGCAGTCGCTGGCGGCCCTCAACCCGTCCTTCGTCATGCCCGGCGAAATGGGCGGCTTCGACGCGGTCGCCGTGCAGAAACACCCGGAAGTGGAAGAAGTGATCCACGTCCACCATGCCGGCAATTCCTCCGGCATCGTCGATGGTGCCGCCGCTGTGCTGCTCGGCTCCAAGAAAGCCGGCAAGGCGATGGGGCTGAAGCCGCGCGCCCGCATCCGCACCTTCGCCAACATCGGCTCCGAGCCGGTGCTGATGCTGACCGGCCCGGTCGACGTGACCGAAAAACTGCTCAATCGCGCCAAGATGAAGCTGTCCGATATCGATCTGTTCGAGTTGAACGAAGCGTTCGCCGCCGTGGTGCTGCGCTACATGCAGGCTTTCGACATCCCGCACGACAAGATCAACGTCAATGGCGGCGCGATCGCCATGGGCCACCCGCTGGGTGCCACCGGCGCGATGATTTTGGGCACGGTGCTGGACGAACTCGAACGGCGCGACCTCAACACCGCTCTGGTGACGCTGTGCATCGGCGCCGGCATGGGCACCGCCACGATCATCGAGCGCGTATAAGGGGGCCTGGAAAATGACCTACACCAATTTCACTTTCGAAACCGATGCCGACGGCATTGCGCTGATTACCTGGGACATGCCCGACCGTTCGATGAACGTCTTCACCGAGGGGGTGATAAGCGAACTGGACGCCATCGTCGATCACGTCGCCTCGAACGCGGCCATCAAGGGCGCGGTCATCACCTCCGGAAAGGAGACTTTCTCCGGCGGCGCGGACATCGCCATGCTGCAAAAGATGTTGAAGACCTTCGCCAAGGAAAAGGCGGGCAATCTCGAAAAAGCGACCCAAAAACTGTTCGATACGGCCGGCTTCATGAGCGGCCTGTTCCGCAAGCTGGAAACCTGCGGCAAGCCGTTCGTCTCGGCCATCAACGGCACCTGCATGGGCGGCGCGTTCGAGATGTCGCTCGCCTGCCACGGCCGCATAGCCGCGGATTCGGACAAGGTGAAGATGGCGCTGCCCGAGGTAAAAATCGGCATCTTTCCGGGTGCCGGCGGCACCCAGCGCGTGCCGCGCCTGACCGACCAGCAGCAGGCTTTGCAGATGCTGACCTCCGGCCAGACGCTGACGCCGAAGAAGGCCAAGGCGATGGGGTTGATCCACGAGATCGCCGAGCCAGCAAAGCTGGTCGAGACCGCCAAGGCGATGATCAAGGGCGGCTTGAAGCCGGTTCAGCCCTGGGACGAAAAGGGGTTTCGGCTTCCCGGCGGCCCGATCTATTCGGCGGCGGGCGCTAATCTGTGGCCGCCGGCGATCGCCATTCTTCGCCGTGAAACCTACGGCAATTATCCGGCCGCGAACGCCATCCTGAAATGCGTTTATGAGGGGCTGCTGGTGCCGTTCGACACCGGCCTGCGCATAGAACTGCGCTATTTCACGGAAATCATGCAGACGAGGGAAGCAGCGGCGATGATCCGCTCGCTGTTCATTTCGCTGCAGGAACTGAACAAGGGCGCGCGCCGCCCCGCCGACGTTCCGGAAACGAAGTTCAAGAAGATCGGCGTGCTTGGCGCGGGCTTCATGGGCGCGGGCATCGCCTACGTCACTGCCAAGGCGGGCATCCCGGTGGTGCTGCTCGACCGCGACACGGCATCGGCCGAAAAGGGCAAGGCGCATTCGGAAGGCTTGATGGACGGCCTGATCAAGAAGGGCCGCGCTACGCTAGAGGACAAGGAAAAGCTTCTCGGCCTGATAACGCCCACGGCCGACTATGCGCTGCTTGCCGGCTGCGAACTGGTGGTCGAAGCGGTGTTCGAGGATTCAGGTGTCAAGAAGGCCGCCACCGAACAGGCCGAGGCGGTGCTCAAATCGTCGGCCGTGTTTGCGTCGAACACCTCGACCATCCCGATCACGTCGCTGGCGAAGAATTCGGCGCGCCCGAAGAATTTTGTCGGCATCCACTTCTTCTCGCCGGTCGACAAGATGCTGCTGGTCGAGATCATTCTGGGCAAGAAGACCGGCGACAAGGCGCTGGCGACCGCGATCGATTTCGTGCGCGCCATCAAGAAAACGCCGATCGTCGTCAACGATACGCGCGGCTTCTACGTCAACCGTTGCGTGCTGCGCTACATGTCGGAAGCCTACAAGATGCTGATCGAAGGCGTGCCGGCAGCCATGATCGAAAACGCCGCGCGCGCCGCCGGCATGCCGGTCGGGCCGCTGGCTTTGACCGACGAAACGGCGGTCGATCTGGCCCAAAAGATCATGCACCAGACCGTCCGCGACCTGGGCGACAAGGCCGTCGACCCTGAGCAGATGAAGCTCATCGACACGCTGGTCGATACGCATCAGCGTTTCGGCCGCAAGAACGGCAAGGGCTTTTACGATTACCCGGCAAAGCCGGCCAAGAAAAAGCTGTGGCCGGGCCTGAAAGATCTGTACCCGCAAAAGAAGGCCGACGACGTCGATTTCGAGGAATTGCAGCAACGACTCCTCGTCACCATCGCGCTGGAGGCGGTGCGTGTCATGGAGGAAAAGATCGTCATCGACCCGCGCGAGGCCGATGTCGGCTCGATCCTCGCCTTCGGCTTCGCACCCTATACGGGCGGCACGCTGTCCTACATCGACGGCATCGGCGCGAAGGAATTTGTCCAGATTGCCAAGCGGTTGCAGAAGAAATACGGGGCGGAGTTCAAGGCGCCGAAGCTGCTTCTCGACATGGCCGAAAAGGGCGAAAGCTTCTACCAGCGCTTTGACCCTTACGCGAAAGGCGAGGCGAAGAAGGCGGCATAGGGCCAACAAGGCGCAGGGGGAGCAGAACGGATGATCGTCGATACCCATCTGCATCTGATCGACCGCTCCGCCCTGCGTTACCCCTGGCTTGCCGGCGTCCCGGCGCTGGACCGTGATTTCCTGTACGAGGAATACGCGGTTCAGGCCAAGCGTGCCGGCATAGCGGCCGCTCTCCACATGGAAGTCGATGTGGATCCCACCGACATCGATGCCGAGACGGAGCGTGTCAAGGCGCTGGCCTCGCGGGTGGGCAGCTTGCTGGTGGGCGCGATCGCCTCCTGCCGCCCCGAGGAAAAAGGTTTTGCCGCCCATCTCGAACGCCAGCAGGCCGATCCCTTCGTGAAGGGATTTCGTCGCGTTCTGCATGTGGTGCCCGACGACCTCTCCGAAGGCGCGCTGTTTCGCGAAAACATCGCCCGCATGGCAGGGCAGCACCTGACCTTCGATCTGGTCGTACAGCCGCACCAGATACCCAAGGCCATCGCGTTGGCCGACCTCGCACCCGACGTTTCTTTCGTGCTCGACCATTGCGGCGCGCCCGACATCAAGGGCGCAAACGAGCATCCATGGCGCGAGCACATGGCGGAGATTGCCCGGCGGCCTAACGTTACCGCCAAGATTTCCGGCGTGGTCGCCTATGCCGACCCCGGCACATGGGCGGTGGAAACCTTAAAACCCTATGTCGAGCATACGATCGGCGCGTTCGGCTGGGATCGCGTCGTGTGGGGCAGCGACTGGCCGGTCTGCACGCTGGGTGGCGGGCTTGCGCCCTGGATTGCGGCGACGCATGCGCTGCTGGCCGGCGTCAGCGACGACGACCGGGCAAAGCTGCTTTCGGGCAATGCAAGGAAACTCTGGCGGCTGTGATCGGGCGCCCCCCGGCGCTTCGCGCCTGGATGGATTTACGCGGTGCGCTTCAAGTCCTTGTTTTGATGCATGTCGTTGCCCCGAAACCGGTTCCCACTTTCGGGCGACATGCCTCAGGCGCCTTCGATCAGCACGATCTCGCCATCGGCCACCTTTTGGCGGATCGCCTTGGCAGCCTGGTATTCGGGCGAGTTGTAGCAGTCCTTCGCGACCGCCAGCGATTCGAATTCGATGATGACGTTGCGCGCGCGCCCCGGCCCTTCCACGTTTTCGTGTTCGCCGCCACGCGCCAGAAACTTCGCACCGAAGCGCTCGAAGGCCGGCTTGGCGGTCGAAACATAATCCTTGTAGTGCTCGGGGTCGCGAACATCGACACGGGCGATCCAGTATCCCTTGGCCATCTTTTCTCTCCCAAGCGCACGAGTTACGCGGCGCGCATCTCGTCGAGAATAGCGTGCGCCGCCCCCCGCCTGTCAACCGCGCCGACGATGGGCCGGCCAACGACGAGATGGCTGGAGCCGTTGCGGATCGCCTGGCCGGGCGTGACCACGCGCTTCTGGTCTCCATGGTCAGCGCCTGCGGGCCGGATGCCGGGCGTCACCACCGCCATGCCCGGCCCGACGATGCGGCGCACCGCTTCCGCTTCGCTGGCCGAGCAGACGATGCCGCCCATGCCCGCATGCAGCGCCTGTTCGGCGCGCCGCAACACCAGCGTGTGCGGGTCGTATTCGTAGCCTGCGTCGATCACGTCCTGCTCGTCCATCGAGGTCAGCACGGTGACGCCGAGCAGGCATAGGTCGCTGCCTCTGGCGGCTTCCACCGCCGCGCGCATCGTCTTCGGGTAGGCGTGCAGGGTCAGCATGGTCATGCCCATGCGCACGATATTCTCGACACCCTTGGCGACGGTGTTGTCGATGTCGAGCAGTTTCATGTCGAGGAATACTTTTGTGCCGCCCGACGCCAGTTCGCGGGCGAAGTCGAGCCCTCCGGCAAAGGCAAGCTGGTAGCCGATCTTGTAGAAGGAAACCATGCCCTCCAGTTCGCGCACCACGGTCTCGGCGTCCGCGACGCTCGGCACGTCGAGGCCGACGATCAGCCGCTGCTGCATCCCCATCATTTCGTCACTCATGGTTCGATCCTTTCCGAGAGCATCCGGGCGCGCTCGATGAGCGCCGTTGCAACCGTTTCCATGGCGCGGTGCTGCCGCCGGTTCCTGAATTCGCCCGCCTCGTCGAAGGCTTCCGCCCCCGCCGGCACGGAGCATTCCGGCGAAATCACCTCCATCTGGCAGCGTACCAGAACCGCGCGCAGATGGTTGATGCAGCGGATGCCGGCGAACGGGCTGCTGGAGGACGAACACAGCGCAACGGGCTTGCCGGATAGCGGCCGGACCGGCCGGCCGGCGTCGGTGCGCACCCGGCTTACCCAATCGATGGCGTTTTTCAGGAGCGGCGGGATGGAGCCGTTATATTCGGGCGTGGCGATCAGAAGTCCGTCATGAGCGGCGATCTGGCGCGCCAGCCGGACCGCGTTTTCGGGAACGCCATGCTCTTTCTCCAGATCCTCGTCGATGATCGGAAGCGGATAGTCCCCAAGTGAAATGCGCGTCACTTCGGCACCCTGGATCGCCAGTTCCTTTTGCGCCACGTCGGCGGTCTTGCCGCTATAGGCGCCGACGCGAACCGATCCGGCGAAGACGAGAATTCTCGGGGTGACGGGCACACGGCGCTCCTGTTCGGGCATCGGATCGACCACGGAACGGATTCGGTCTGTTCCGGTACTCGGTCAGACCGCAGCTATAGGCAAAGCGCGGGCCAAATCAATCGTACAGTCGGGATCAATGAGCAGGACGCCGGTAAATCCACAGATGGGCCGGCGGGATGTTGCGGATGATGAAATCGAAATGCTTCACCGTGTAGTCGCCCTTGCCGGCGGGGATAGGCGACATCGGCCCATAGGTGATCTGGATCACCGGCCGCCCGGCCGGAATGCGCGCCAGAAGATCGTTCAGATAGGCAACGCGGCGCTCCACCGGGAAGTTGAGCAGCGGGACGGCCGAGATCGCGCAATCGAAGATCGTGTCGCGCTTGTCGCCGAGCGTATGATCGATATTGAAAGCGTCGCCCTCGATGATGTTGACGCTTGGGTAGAGCCGGCGCAAATGGCGAACGAAGTTCGCGGAATATTCGATAGCGTAGAGGCTTTCTGGCCTTACCCCGCGCGCCAGGATCGCCTTCGTTATGACGCCGGTTCCGGGGCCGACCTCCAGCACCGGCAGGTTCGAACCGGTATCGATGACAGACGCCATCCGCCGCGCCGTCACGGAGCTGGTAGGCACGATAGCACCGACGGCCTTGGGCTTGTCCATCCAGCCTTTGAAAAAGCTGACTTCGTCGCTGAATTTTTCCGCGAGCGCTTTGCGCAATTCGGAACCACGTATCATGCAAGCATCTCCCGTGCGTCCCCCGCGCGCTATGTAGCATCTACCGGCGGGGCATCAACCAAAAATCACGCGAAAATGTCGTTATCGAAACAAAAAAAGTCGCACTCACTGCTCTCCGAACGACTCGAAGAAATCCTTCATGCGAGAGAAAAAGCCGCTCGACTGTGGAGAATTGTCCGTGGACGAGAGCTTTTCGAACTCTTCCAGCAATTCGCGTTGGCGGCGCGACAGGTTTTGCGGCGTTTCCACAGCGGTCTGGATGTAGAGATCGCCGATATTCGGCTGGCGCAGCACCGGCATGCCCTTGCCCTTCAGGCGGAACTGACGGCCGTTCTGCGTGCCCTCCGGCACTTTCACGCGGGTCTGGGTGCCATCCAGCGTCGTCACCTCGAACTGGCCGCCGAGCGCTGCCGTGGTCATCGAGATCGGCACCTTGCAATAGAGGTCGGCACCGTCGCGCTGGAAGAATTCGTGCGGCTTTACCGCCAGGAAAATATAGAGATCGCCTGAAGGCCCGCCGCGCTGCCCGGCTTCGCCTTCGTTGGCGAGGCGAATGCGGGTGCCGTCCTCGATGCCGGCCGGGATATTGACCGATAGCGAACGCTCCTCGATGACGCGGCCCTGGCCGGCGCATTTCGGGCATGGGTCCTTGATCGTCTGGCCGCGACCCTGGCATTGCGGGCAGGTGCGCTCGATGGAGAAGAAGCCCTGGCTGGCGCGCACCTTGCCGTGGCCGTTGCACATCGAGCAGGTGACCGGCTGGGTGCCGGGCTTGGCGCCGGTACCCGAGCATTCGATGCAGGAAATGGGAGCAGGCACGCGAATCTGCGCGGTTTTACCGGCAAACGCTTCTTCCAGCGTGATTTCCATATTGTAGCGCAGGTCGGCGCCGCGTTCGCGCCCGCCCGAAGAGCGACGCCTGCCGCCGCCCATCATGTCGCCGAAAATGTCCTCGAAGATGTCGGCGAAGCCGCCGCTGGCGAAGCCCTGGCCGCCGCCGTTCATGCCGCCCTGTTCGAAAGCCGCGTGGCCGAAGCGGTCGTAGGCGGCCCGCTTCTGCGGGTCTTTCAGCGTCTCATAGGCTTCGTTGATTTCCTTGAACTTGTGCTCGCAGGCGTCGTCGCCCGGATTCCGGTCCGGATGGAACTGCATGGCAAGCTTGCGGAAAGCGCCTTTCAGTTCCTTCTCGTCGGCGCCTTTTTGCACGCCCAGCGTTTCGTAGAAATCAGCCTTCATTTTGTCCCGCTGCCCGGATGTTCAATGTCTTGAAGCATTGTTGCGTCATTTGCCGGCTCCATGCGTTCGATTTAGGAATTGAAAGGCCGGGGCGCCATAGCTGCCGCGGCGTTCATCGCACATTTCCGGAATTGGTTGCAAAAAAGCCCGGCCTTTGCGCCGGGCTTTCCGTTTTACCTGCAATCAGGCCGCTTACGCCGACTTCTTCTTGTCGTCGTCCTCGTCGATTTCCTCGAAATCGGCGTCGACCACATCGTCGTCCTTGGCGGCATCCGCCTGGGCGTCGGCTTCGGCGGCTTCTTTCTGGCTGGCCTCGTACATGGCTTGGCCCAGCTTCATCGAAACTTCGGCCAGCGCCTGGCTCTTTGCCTCGATCTCGGCGGCGTCATCGCCTTCCGCGGCAGTCTTGAGCGCTGCGATCGCATCGGAGATCGCCTTGCGGTCTTCCTCCGAAACCTTCTCGCCATACTCCTTCAGCGACTTCTCCGAAGAATGCGCCAGCGCTTCGGCCTGGTTACGTGCTTCGACCAGCCCGCGCCGCTTCTTGTCGGTCTCGGCATTGGCCTCGGCATCCTTGACCATCTTGTCGATGTCGGCGTCGGAAAGGCCGCCCGAGGCCTGGATGCGGATCTGGTGCTCCTTGCCGGTGCCCTTGTCCTTGGCGGAGACGTTGACGATGCCGTTGGCGTCGATGTCGAAGGTGACCTCGATCTGCGGCACGCCGCGCGGCGCCGGCGGAATGCCGACCAGGTCGAACTGGCCGAGCGCCTTGTTGTCCTGCGCCATCTCGCGCTCGCCCTGGAAGACGCGGATGGTCACCGCGCTCTGCGAATCCTCGGCGGTGGAGAACACCTGGCTCTTCTTGGTCGGGATCGTCGTGTTGCGCTCGATCAGGCGCGTGAACACGCCGCCCAGCGTCTCGATGCCGAGCGACAGCGGCGTCACGTCGAGCAACAGCACGTCCTTGACGTCGCCCTGCAGCACGCCGGCCTGGATGGCCGCACCAAGCGCCACCACTTCATCCGGGTTGACGCCCTTGTGCGGCTCCTTGCCGAAGAACTGCTTCACGATTTCCTGGATCTTGGGCATGCGCGTCATGCCGCCGACCAGAACCACTTCGTCGATCTCGCCGGCCTTGAGGCCCGCGTCCTTGAGCGCCGCCTTGCAGGGCTCGATGGTGCGCTGGACGAGATCGTCCACCAGCTGCTCGAGCTTGGCGCGGGTAAGCTTCAGCGTCAGGTGCTTCGGGCCGGTCTGGTCGGCGGTGATGAAGGGCAGGTTGATCTCGGTCTGTGTGGTCGACGACAGTTCGATCTTGGCCTTCTCCGCAGCTTCCTTGAGGCGCTGCAGGGCCAGCTTGTCGGTTTTCAGGTCGATGCCCTGTTCCTTCTTGAACTCGGCCGCCAGGTACTCGACCAGGCGCATGTCGAAATCCTCGCCGCCGAGGAAGGTGTCGCCATTGGTCGACTTGACCTCGAACACGCCGTCGCCGATTTCCAGCACGGAAATATCGAAAGTACCGCCGCCAAGGTCATAAACGGCGATGGTCTTGCCTTCCCTTTTGTCGAGGCCGTAGGCGAGCGCTGCCGCAGTCGGCTCATTGATGATGCGCAGCACTTCAAGGCCGGCGATCTTGCCGGCGTCCTTGGTGGCCTGGCGCTGGGCGTCGTTGAAATAGGCCGGAACGGTGATGACCGCCTTCTCGACCTTCTCGCCGAGATAGGCTTCCGCCGTTTCCTTCATCTTCTGCAGGATCATGGCCGAAATCTGCGAGGGCGACTGCTTGGCTCCGCCGGCTTCCACCCATGCGTCGCCATTGTCGCCCTTGACGATCGTGTAGGGGACGAGATCCTTGTCCTTGGAGGTGACGGGGTCGTCGTAGCGGCGGCCGATGAGGCGCTTGACCGCGAAGACGGTGTTTTCAGGATTGGTGACCGCCTGGCGCTTGGCCGGCTGGCCGACGAGACGCTCGCCGTCGCTGGAAAAAGCGACGATCGAAGGCGTCGTGCGCGCGCCTTCCGCATTCTCGATGACCTTCGGCTCCTTGCCGTCCATGATGGCGATGCAGGAGTTGGTCGTTCCGAGGTCGATACCGATTACTTTTGCCATTTTTTTTCGTTCTCTCCGCTAAGCAGGTTTTCCGGACCCATCAGGCGTTCCGTGGAAAACCCCTGTTCACAAGAATTTCCGTCGCTACAACCGGCTCATGTCCGGGCAGCGAACGGCTTGCCGGGTATATAAGAACAGGCTTGGCGGCACGCAAGCGCTCTACACGAGACATTAACAGCAGGCTTTGCCGGGAACGGCGGGCTTTGTCGGAGCGCCAGCTTGCTTTATCGCAAATACGAATTACCTGCCTGCTCTATGACGGTCATGAGAGACGGTTTGATAATTCGCGTATGTAAGCACCGGAAGCGCGGAAAACCACGCCAGATGACCGGCAGGGTAGAATTTCCAAACAGTCTCCAGGACGTGGAATGAAGACGGAACAGGAAGCATGACGCAAATTCGAAAAGGTCGGGAGACGATCATCATCGACGGTGTTCCGTTGCCGGAGGTTCTCGACGAGGCGATGGTCCATGCCGTCGTTCACGGATTCTATGACGAGATTCGCCGCGACGCTCTGCTGGGTCCGGTCTTCAACAGCCGTATCGCGCCGGAGGCCTGGCCCGTTCATCTGGCAAAAATGTGCGACTTCTGGTCATCGATGCTTTTGCGCACGGGCCGCTATGACGGGCGGCCATTGCCGCCGCATCTGGCCATTCCGGGACTTGGCGAGGCGCATTTCCGGCGTTGGCTGACATTGTTTCGCGCAACCGTGCGGCGCCTTTGCCCGCCCGATGTGGCGGCGCTGTTCATGGATCGCGCGCTGCGCATCGCGCACAGCTTTCGCCTGGCGGTCGCCTTCAGCCGTGGCGAAAACTCGGTCGCCATCGAGCCTATCCTCGAAGACAGCCTTTAACGCCACGCTGCCGGTCTCAAGCGCCCCATGGAACGCGAGACGGCTCTGCGCGTTCTCTCCTGACGCAATCGACGCCGCAGTGGCGCCGACAGTCGAGGAGGCCGCATCATGGGCTTGGGCACCATACTTATCATCATTCTGGTTCTGGCGCTGCTTGGCGGCTTCAGCGGCTTTGGCGGCGGACCTTTCTACGGCACCGGCTATTACGGCGGCGGCGGACTTGGCCTAATCTTGATTATCGTCATCGTTCTCGTCGTGCTCGGCCGAATATAGCGCTCAGCGCGGCTCCTTCTGCAGGCTGAGATAGGTGGGATCGAATTCCGCGATCTCCACCAGACCGTCCCAATCATCGATCTGCACACGGTCGCCTTCCCAGGTGATGACGCCGCGTTGCCGCAGGTCTCGCAGCGTGCGGTTGACGTGGACGAGGGAAAGCCCGAGCGCATCCGCCAATTGGTTCTGCGTCAATGGCAGCTTGAAACTCAACCCTTTGGTCTGGTCCACGATCTTCAGGCGCGTATAAAGTTCACACATGAGGTGCGCCAGCTGGCCGATTGCAGGCCTGCGCCCCATGGCAACCAGCCATTCGCGGTGTACCGATGCGTCGATCAGCGTATCGAGCCAGAGCATCCGTGCAAGATGAGGGGACGTTTCCGTAAGCTTCTTCAGCGCCTCGTGTTCGACCTGAACCAGCGTGCAGTCCGACAGGGCAACGACGCCATGCGCCAGCACCTTCAGCAGGAAGCCATGCAGGTCGAGGAAGTCGCCTGGAACGTGAAACGCCACGATCTGGCGGCCGCCGTCTTCCAGTACCTTGAAGCGGCCGCACAGGCCGTCGACAAGAAGCAGGCTCACCTTCGGGCGGGCGCCTTCACGCACGATCTCTTCGCCGGCCAGATAGGATTTCTCCCGCGCAAACAGCGCGAAGAGTTCCGTTTTCTCCTTCTCGGAGATGACATCCCGATGGCTAAGCTGCAGGAAAAGGGGAAGGGCCAAGGGCGATCTCCAACGACGTGCAGCGCAGGGAAGAATCCCTCGACGGCAACGGGTAACCGGGCGTAGGCCGGATCGGCGCACGCGCTCACAGCAAAGCAACGGGTATCCCCGCAAGGCCGGCCCGTCAATTACAGCTGCGACTCGATCGGCAGCCAGCGGACCAGCTTAGCCAGGACGCGCCGGGACAGGCTGGCTTCCGGTTCGGTGGTATATTGGTGCATCTGGCCCTGGTCGATGCCGGTCCAGACCAGCCTGCCGTCGCGCAGGGTCACGGCATAGCTTGTCTGCGGCAGGATCTCGTGGCGGAAGCGCCGGCGCAATTCCGCCGCCAGCCACTCGTCCTCGAACAGCACGCCCATCTCCGCATTCAGCGATATAGAGCGCGGGTCGAAGTTGAAGGAACCGACGAAGCCGATTTTCCCGTCGACCGTAAAGGCCTTGGTGTGGAGGCTGGCGCCCTTGGAGCCGAAGACCGAGATATTCGCCTGCCGGCTGAACGGCTGCAGTTCGAATAGCCGGATGCCGGCTTTCAGCAGGCGCTTGCGGTAGTTGGCATAGGCGCCGTGCACGGTTGCGACATCGGTGGCGGCGAGCGAGTTGGTCAGCACGGTGACAGTCGAACCCTTTGCCACCAGTTGCGAAAAGATGGCCGTGCCCTTCCTGCCGGGGATGAAATAGGGCGAGACGATTTCCAGATTTTTAGCGCTGGATTGCAGGATCGGCAGCAATTCCCGCATCAGCCAGCTTCGCGTTTTCTCGCCGCGAACCTTTTCCGGCGGATCGGAGATGACGCGGGCCGCCGGGGTCCAGTGGAAGCCGCCGCCCGCCGCGATGAACTCGGTGATCGAGTTGAGGCTGCGCAGGCCCTCCAGCAATGCGGTATCCTCGGTGCGGTCGATTTGCGAGACGAAGCCCGCCACTTCGGCAGGCTCACCCGGATGCAGCGCGCCGATGCCCATGACGGCGGATGAGTTCCAGAAGGCTTCGAATATCCGCGTAGCCTGCGAAACGGCCGGCCCCACCAGCAGCAGATCGAGGTCGCGGAAATTCGTCTCCGCCGCGTCGAAATAGGCGTCACCGATATTGCGCCCGCCGACGATGGCGATGGTATCGTCGGCAATCCATGCCTTGTTGTGCATCCGTCGCGTCATCGCGAACAGGCGGAAGACCAGCTCAAGCCCGCGCAGCAGGCTGCCGTTCCTCATGCCACTCGGATTGAACAGCTTCAGTTCGACGTTGGGGTGCGCATCAAGCGCCTGATAGGCGCTGTCGCTGTTGGGAGAATTGATGTCGTCGAGCAGAATGCGCACCCGCACGCCGCGCTCCGCCGCCCGTACGACCTCCTGCATCAGCAGGCGCCCGGTATGGTCGTCGTGCCAGAGGTAATACATCAAGTCGAGCGTGCGCGTAGCGCTTCGCGTGGCCAGGATACGCGCGGCGAAGGCGTCATAATTGTCCGCGATCAGAAGCAGGCCGGTATTGCCCGCCCTGATCTTGTCCTTTGCCAGCCGCGAAACCGCCAGGTCCATTCTCTTCCCTTCACCGCAGCCCGCGCGTTGCGCATTCAGGTTGGGCGCATCCAGGCTGGAGTAAGAACTGTTCAGGCGCGGTCTGGTTGCGTGGCCGCCTGCCTTATGCTGTCGAGGTTCAGCCGCGCCTTGATCGGCAAATGGTCGGACGCGAGCCGGGCGAGAGGCGATTGATGAACCTCGATGCGGGTGATGAGGCTGGCTGGCCGGGCCAGGATGCGATCCAGCGCCAAAAGCGGAAAGCGTGACGGAAAGCTCGGCAGCACGGCGTGGACCGGGCCGAAATGCGGCAACAGCGCCAGCAGGGAAGAGCGGTTGCGCACGCGCCATTCGTTGAGGTCGCCAAGCAGGATGGTCGGCCGCAGCACCGACTGCGTCGCCTCCACCAGCGCGCTTGCCTGCTGCGAGCGCGAGCGCCGCAACAGGCCGAAATGCGCTGCTACGACGCGCAGAGCGACACCCTTCAGTTCCAGATCGACGATAATGGCGCCGCGCGGCTCGAATCCCGGCAGCCGGACCTGGCGCACGCCCTGTACGATGCCGCGGCGCGCCAGGATGAGATTGCCGTGCCAGCCGTGGCTGCCATGGTGTTCAGGCGTATGTGTGGGGACGAGATCGGTATCGCGTTGCAGCGCGTTCAGGTCGAGCAGGCCCAGCCGCGCGCCGGTCCGCTCGTCGGCCTCCTGCAGCGCGACAATGTCGGCGTCGAGTTCGCCAAGGACTCGGGCGATCCGGGCCGGATCGAATTTGCCATCCGTGCCGACGCATTTGTGGACGTTGTAGGAAGCAATCGTCGTGCAGGCCGCGTCGCTTTCGAAATCGATGAAGCCCGGCGCCTTCCGGCGAAGCGCGCTGGCGAGCGAATGGGGAAGGGTCTGCGAACGGTCGAGCATACGGTCCGGTTTTGCGCGGGAAGGGGATTGGCTGATATGCCGGGCGCCGCTGTTAACGGACATGACGCCCAAGGGTTCCGAGATTCGGCCGGACAAACAGCGGGCAGGCGCATGTGGCGGGGGATGCTTGCATCATCGGAAAAGAATAGGGTTCAACGCAACGTAAATCCACTTCCGGGCGTTTCAGTCGATAGAATTGCGGGGGATAAGAGGCTCAATGTATCGTGCAGGCAACGGACGGCTGGTCTCTGTTTTCATTCTTGGGCTGGGTTTTGCACTGTTGCTCGTGGCTTCGGGGCGCGCCTGGGCGGAAACTGGCGGGGCCGACGGTCCCAGCCTTTCCGGATCGAGCGAAACCGCCTTCGTCGCCGGTATCGTCCTTCTTTTGATCGTCGGGCGCGGGCTTGGCGAAATCCTGCAGCGCCTGGGGCAGCCCGCCGTCATGGGCCAGTTGATCGGCGGCATCGCGCTCGGACCGTCCCTGTTCGGCTGGCTATGGCCCTCGGCACAGCATTTCGTGTTTTCCAGCGATCCCGTCCAGAAAAGCATGATCGACGCCGTTTCGCAGCTTGGCATTCTCATGCTCCTGCTTTTGACCGGCATGGAGACCGATTTGAAACTGGTGCGCCGCGTGCGCGCGGCCTGCGTTTCGATCTCGACCACCGGCGTATTGGTGCCGTTCGCCTGTGGCTTCGCGCTGGCGCAGTTCCTGCCCGGAGAACTGCTGCCCGAACCGGACGAGCGCATCGTCGCCGGCCTTTTCCTCGGCACCGCCCTGTCGATTTCGTCGGTCAAGATCGTCGCCATGGTCGTGCGCGAAATGAACTTCATGCGCCGCGACATCGGCCAGATCATCGTCTCCTCCGCCATCATCGAGGACACGGTAGGCTGGCTGATTATCGCCGTCACCTTCGGCATCGCCACCCATGGCAAGGTCGAGGTGCTGTCGCTGCTGGGCACCATCACGGCGGTGGCGGCGTTCATGGTGTTCAGCTTCACGCTGGGCCGGCGCATCGTCTTCACCCTTATTCGCTGGACCAACGACGTTTTCCGCAGCGAATATGCGGTCATCACCATGATCCTCATCATCATGGGCGTCATGGCGCTGATCACCGACCTGATCGGCGTGCACACGGTGCTTGGCGCGTTCATCGCCGGCATTCTGGTCGGCGAATCGCCGATTCTTTCGGATCACATCGAAACCCAGTTGCGCGGCATCATCACGGCCTTGTTCATGCCCATCTTCTTCGGCGTGGCCGGCCTGTCGGCGGATCTTACCGTGCTCGTCGACCCGACACTGGCCCTGCTTACCCTTGGCCTCGTCGTCATCGCCAGCGTCGGCAAATTTAGCGGCGCATTCATGGGCGGCAAATTCGCCGGCCTGTCCTGGAAGGAAGCGACCGCCATCGGCTGCGGCATGAATGCGCGGGGCTCCACGGAGGTCATCGTCGCCAGCATCGGCCTGTCGATGGGCATCCTGTCGCAGAACCTGTTCACCATGATCGTCACCATGGCCGTGCTGACCACGCTGGCCATGCCGCCGATGCTGCGCTGGGCGCTGGCGCGGCTGCCCATGGGCGAAAAGGAAAAGGAGCGCGTCGAGCGCGAGGAACTCGACCAGCGCGGTTTCGTGTCGAAACTCCAGCGCCTGCTTCTGGCCGCCGACGACAGCGCGATCGGCAAGTTCAGCGCCCACCTTGCGGGTTTGATCGGCGGCGGCAGGGGGACGCCGACAACCTTCCTGCATCTGACAACAGGCACGGCCTCGGCCGGCGCTGCCACCGGGAAGGGCCCGCAAAAGCACATGGACACGATCCGGAAGGGGGCCAAGGCCAGCGCCACGGCGGCCAAGGAAAGCGACGACAGCCCGGTCGAGAAAGTTCATCTCAGCATGCGCAGCGAAAGCGGCGCCACCGGCAAGACGATCAGGGAGGAAGCGCGCAAGGGCTATGACATGCTGCTTGTCGGCCTCAACAACAGCCTGACCCAGAAGGGCGACTTCACCGCGCGCCTGAACGACCTGGCCAGCGGTTTCGACGGTCCCCTTTGCATCGTCGTGAAGGGGTTCGGCGCAACCGGCAGGATGCCTACCCTGCAGGCGGGCGAGACCATCCTCGTCCCGGTCAACGGCACCGATGCCTCACGCCACGCCGCCGAACTGGCGTTGGCGATGGCGCGTCCCAACCGCGCCCGCGTCAAGGCGCTCTATGTATCGCAGGAAGGAAAATCGAGCCGGAAAACCTCGATTTCGCATCAGCATGAGGAAGCCGTCCTCAAGGACATCGCCCAACTGGGCGAGCGCTATGGCGTATCCGTGCTGACGGCGATGCGGATGCAGGGCGGGGCCGGCGAAGCCATCCGTAAGGAAGCGGCGAGGGGCATTGCGCTGATCGTGATGGGCGTCACCCAGCGGCCGGGAGACGAATTGTTCTTCGGGGACACGGCGGCAAACGTCTTACAAAAATGTCGCGGCCCGATCGTGTTGCTTACCACCGGCCGTGTCCAGCGCGACGATGCCGAACAGGAAGCGATCCGTTCCGCCGTCCCGGTCGAGCAAGACGATAAAAATAGCGGGGAAGCCTGAAAGGCTGGTTCAGCCGCCAGACTTGGGCACGAGCAGCGGTATGACGCGTTCGCTTTCCGCAACGGCCGGGCGTCCGGCCCCGCCATAGGCAATGCCCAGCGCGTCCCACGTCTCGACCAGCGCGCCTTGCAGTTCCAGGATCAGTTCGTCCGAGTGGTAAGGCGTTGGCGTGATACGCAGGCGTTCGGTGCCGCGCGGCACGGTCGGATAGTTGATCGGCTGGATGTAGATGCCGTGTACGCCAAGCAGGCGGTCCGTGGCCATTTTGCAAAGCTCGGGGTCGCCCACCAGGATCGGCACGATATGGGTGTTCGAGGCCATCACCGGTAGACCGGCGGCGGCCAGGATGTGCTTGGTGCGCTCCGCCTGGCGTTGCTGCGCGTCACGCTCGGTCTGCGAGGTCTTGAGGTGCCGGATGGAGGCTGTCGCAGCGGCTGCGATTGCCGGCGGCAGTGCCGTGGTGAAGATGAAGCCCGGCGCATAGGAGCGCACGGCGTCGATGATGGCGCTGGTGCCGGTGATGTAGCCGCCCAACGTGCCGAATGCCTTGGCCAGCGTGCCTTCGATGACGTCGATGCGGTCGGCCAGCCCCTCGCGCTCGGTGATGCCGCCGCCGCGCGGCCCGTACATGCCCACGGCATGGACCTCGTCGATATAGGTCAGGGCGTTGTATTTTTCCGCCAGGTCGGCGATTTCCTTGATCGGCGAAATGTCGCCGTCCATCGAATAGACGCTCTCGAAAACGATCAGCTTGGCGCGCTCGCGGCCGGCCGCCTGCAGCAGGCTTTCCAGATGCGCGACATCGTTATGGCGAAAAATCTTCTTTTCCGCGCCGGAGCGACGCACGCCCTCGATCATCGAGGCATGGTTCAGTTCGTCGGAAATGACCAGGCAGTTGGGCAAAAGCCGCGCGATGGTCGAGATCGACGCCTCGTTCGAGATGAAGCCGGAGGTGAAGACGAGCCCGGCCTCCTTGCCATGCAAATCGGCCAGTTCAAGCTCCAGTTCGACCAGCGGGTTGCTGGTGCCGGAAATGTTGCGGGTGCCGCCCGCGCCCGAACCCATGCGGCCGGCCGTGTTCTGGAATGCAGCGATCACGTCGGCGTGCTGCCCCATGCCGAGATAGTCGTTCGAGCACCAGACGGTAATTTCCTGCTCGCGCCCGTTGGCGCGCCAGATGGCGCGCGGGAATTTTCCGACGATGCGCTCGAGATCGGCGAAGACCCGGTATCGCCGCTCTGCGTGGAGCTGGTCGATGGCATCCTCGAAGAACCGCTGGTAGTTCATGCTTGCGTCCCACATTTTGCACGGATCATAACCACTGGCTGTTTCCGCGTCCACCGGACCCGTTTGGTCAAAATGCCACGCCTTTTCCTAACAGTGAACAACCACGTTCAAAGGACCTGGTCTTTGTTTTGAAACAATCCAGTCTCAAATAGGTTGTTTGCCGCCGGTCCCTGCGTGGGATTTTAACCGCTTGCGGCGGACAGTGCACCAATCCTAAAGTTCAAGCTGTTTCCAGCGTAACAGAGGGTATCGCATGACGGTTCTGGTAACGGGGGGTGCCGGCTATATCGGCAGCCACATGGTCTGGGAGTTGCTGGATGCCGGCGAAAGCGTCGTTGTCCTCGACCGGCTGTCGACCGGCTTCGAATGGGCGGTGGCCCCCGAGGCGAAACTCGTCGTCGGTGACGTGGCGGACAAGGAACTGGTCGGCCAGATCATTCGCGATCATGGCGTCGACGCCATCATCCACTTCGCCGGTTCCATCGTGGTGCCGGAATCGGTCGCCGATCCGCTCGGCTATTACGAGAACAACACCTGCAAGACGCGCGCGCTGATCGAGACGGCGGTGCGCGAAGGCGTGGCCAATTTCATTTTTTCCTCCACCGCCGCCGTTTATGGCGGGGCCGGGCTGGAGCCGGTTCGCGAAGACGCGCAACTTTCCCCGGAATCGCCCTATGGCCTGTCCAAGCTGATGAGCGAATGGATGCTGCGCGATGCGGCGGCCGCGCACGGTCTTCGCTATACGGCGCTGCGCTATTTCAATGTCGCCGGCGCCGATCCGAAAGGCCGCACCGGTCAATCGACGCCGGGCGCTACCCATCTCATCAAGGTCGCCTGCGAAACAGCCCTTGGAAAACGCGCCTCGATGCAGGTGTTCGGCACCGATTATGAAACGCCGGACGGCACCTGCATCCGCGACTATATCCATGTCAGCGACCTGGCGGCGGCCCACAGGCTGGCCTTGCAGCGGCTGCGTGCCGGCGGCGCGAGCATGATCGCCAATTGCGGCTATAGCCACGGCTATTCGGTGATCGAGGTGATCGACAGCGTGCGCCGCGTCTTCGGTCACGACTTTCCGGTCGTCATGGGTGGCCGCCGTGCCGGCGACGCCGCCGCCGTCGTCGCCAATTCCGATCGCGCCCGCAGCGAACTTGGCTGGGTGCCTAAGCACGACGACCTGACCCGGATCGTGACGGACGCGCTGGCGTGGGAGCGTATCCTGACGGCCAAGAATTCTTCGCGCGCGGCTGACTGGCCCTAAAGCTGGATGGGTTTGAGGGGTCGAAGCGCTGTTGCGTAAGCGCTATGGAGGCAGCTTCGACGCACGGCGTGTTGAGTCGTCGGCGCCACTCCGGCGGGCAGGGGATGTAGCATGAAGATACTCGTTTTGGGTGCCGGCGTGGTCGGCACGGCTGCCGCCTTCTATCTGGCGAAAGACGGCCATGAAGTCACCGTCGTCGAACGGCACGCCATGGCTGCGCGCGGCACCAGCTATTCCAATGCGGGGCTGGTTTCGCCGGGAGACGCCACCGCATGGGCCTCGCCGGCGGCGCTGAAGACTTTCGTACGCGGCATTTTCAATCATGAGCTCGGCGTCAAGGTCAGGCTTTTGTCCGATCCGTATCTCCTCGCCTGGAGCCTGCGCTTCCTGCGCCAATGCACGTCGGGCCGCGTCCGCGCCAATACCAACGTCAAGCTGCGCATGGCGCTTTATTCGCGCGAATGCATCAACGCGCTCTCAACCGAAACCGGCATCGCCTACGACGAACGCAAGAAGGGCATCGTCTATTTTTTCCGCACGCAACAGTCCTTTGATGCGGGTGCGCAAAGTTACCTGTACCTGGGCGAGCGCGGGCTGGACGTCCAGGTCGTCGACCGCGACCGGCTGGTTCAACTGGAGCCCGGCCTGGCCGCCTCCAGGGCCGACATTGCCGGCGGCGTCTATTCGTCGATGGACCAGACCGGCGATTCGCGGCAACTGGTCGAGGCGCTTGCCGCCTATGCGGTGGAAAAGCTCGGCGTAAAATTTCTGTACGACACCACGGTCGAAAGCCTCGACATCGAGGGCGACAGGGTGCGGTCCGTGATGACCTCCGCCGGCCCACTGAGCGGCGATGCCGTGGTTCTCGCGATGGGGCCTGAAAGCGGCCCGTTTGGCCGCCGCTACGGCATTGACCTGCCGATCTATCCGGTCAAGGGTTATACGGCGACGGTGACGCTGGAAGACGAAAGCAAAGGCCCGACCATGGGCGGCGTCGACGAGGATCGGTACGTCGCCTATTCGCGGCTGGGAAATCGGCTGCGGATCGGCTCGACGGCCGAACTCACCGGTTTCGACCGCAGCTTCAAGCCGCGCGACTTCGCCTCCCTGTTCAGGGCGGCGCACGAGCTTTTCCCCGGCGCGTTCGATGAGAAAAAGGCCGAGCTTTGGGCGGGTTTGCGGCCGATGATGCCCAATTCCGTTCCGGTGCTGGGGCAGGCGCGCTTCAAGAACCTCTATCTCGATACCGGCCACGGCCACCTTGGCTGGACCCTAGCCTGCGGTTCCGGGAAATTCCTGGCCGATCTGGTTGCCGGGCGCAAGCCGGAGATCGATCCGCAGGGACTGCTCTATCAAGCATAGACTGCGCGCTAAAGCACGTCGCGATCTTTCAGGTTCGCTTGCCGTGCTTTAGGTCTTTGTTTTTTCGCATGTCTTTGCCCCGAAACCGGTTTCCACTTTCGGGAGACATGCTTTACACCGCCTCCCAGCCGTCCTTTTCGCCGGCGCGGTAAATGGCGTCTATGACCTTCTGGTTGAGCACGGACTCTTCCAGCGTGAAGACGCGGTCCTTGCCGCCCATTGCAGCCCGCGCGAATGCTTCGAACTGCAGCCGGTATTGCGACGCACCGGGAAAGCGGAAGACTTGCGCTTCCGTATGCTTCTGGTCGTGCAGTTCGATGCGGGCATGGTCGTAAAGCCCGGCATTGAAGGGCGACGCCACCTCGATGAAACCCCGGTCGCCGTGGAACACCATCGATTGCCGCAACGCCATCTGCGTCGAGACATAGAAGGAAAGCTCGAAATCGCCGAAATCGGCGCGCACCGAGGAATTGATGTCGGTGCCGAAGGTCTTGTCGCGCTCGATCGTGGCCTGGACGCGCAGCGGCTCCTTGCCCGTGGCGAAGCGTGTCGAAACGGTTGGATAAACGCCGATATCGGGCAAGGCGCCGCCGCCGAGTTCGAGCTTGTTGCGCATATTGTCCGGATCGACATTGTAGTAGCAAAACGCGCCCTGCACGTGGCGCAGGCGTCCGATGGCGCCATCGGCGATCAGCTCGCGCAGCTTGATCCATTGCGGATGATAGGTGACCATGAAGGCTTCGCAGACCAGCAGCTTCTTCGCGTCGCGCAGCTTGATCAGCGGCAGAATATCCGAGGCTGACAGCGCCAGCGGCTTTTCCACCAGCACATGCTTGCCGGCTTCCATGGCCTTGGCCGCCCATTCGACATGCTGCGCGGTCGGCAGCGGGATATAGACGCCGTCCACCTCAGGCGAGGCCAGAAGTTCCTCATAGGAGCCGAAGGCATGGCGTGCACCAAAACGCTGGCCAAGCGCCTGCGCCTTGCCGAGATCGCGGCTGGCAATGGCGGCGAGCACGCCATTCTCGGTATCGACCAGAGCCGGGATAAGATGATCGCGCGCGATCTTGGCGGTCGACAAAACACCCCAGCGAAACATCCGGCTTTCTCCCTGCATCGTGATGGCGCGAAGCTTTGCCCTAAAAGGCGGATTATGCCAAGGTCGCATCGGGCAGGCCGTGCACCGCACCGGCAACGACATTGCCCAATTCCAAAAAGGAAACACCATGAAAGAGCGCAAGCTTGGAACCGAACTGTCCCTCTTTCCCGTCGGGCTTGGCTGCATGGGGATGAGCCACGCCTATGGCGGGCAGGAGGAAAGCGAGGCGATCCGTACCCTGCACCGCGCCGTCGAACTCGGCGTGAATTTCTTCGACACGGCGGAGGTCTATGGCCCCCTCACCAACGAGATTCTGGTCGGAAAGGCGTTGCGCCCGCTGCGCGACAAGGTGAACATCGCCACCAAATTCGGCTTCAACGTCATTGAGACGCCGGAAGGGCCGAAGACATTGCCCGGCCTGAACAGCAAGCCCGGCCATGCACGCGCTGTTGCCGAAGCGTCGCTGAAGCGGCTCGGCATCGAGGTGATCGACCTGTTCTACCAGCACCGGCCCGATCCCGAGATTCCCATCGAGGAGACGGTCGGCGAAATGGCCGAGCTGGTGCGCGAAGGCAAGGTACGCGCGCTTGGTCTGTCAGAGGTTGGCGTCGCCACGCTGCGCAAGGCGCATGCGGTGCATCCGATTGCAGCATTACAGAGCGAATATTCGCTATGGACGCGCGACCCGGAGGACGGCGTGCTGGAAACCTGCCGCGAACTCGGCATCGGCTTCGTGCCGTTCAGCCCGCTCGGGCGCGGTTTTCTCGCGGGCGCGATCCGCTCTGCGGATCAACTCGGCGAAGGCGATTTCCGCCGTGGCCTGCCGCGTTTCGAGGCGGAAAACATCGAGAAGAACCTTGCCGCCGTCGCCCGGCTGGAGAAGCTTGCATCGGAAAAGAATGCCAGCGCCGCGCAACTGGCGCTGGCCTGGGTGCTGCATCAGGGCGATTTCATCGTGCCGATCCCCGGTTCGCGCAAAATCGCCAATCTGGAGCAGAACGTGGCCGCTGCCGGAATTTCACTGAACGCGGCGGAACTGGCCGAAATCGGCGGCCTTATCACGCCGGACCAGATCGCCGGCTCGCGTTATGGCGCAGCCATGATGGCACAGACGAACCGGTAAATGTTGGTGCTGCGGGTTTAGCCCCGCAGCACGCCGCCGGTCTGTTTTTGCACATTGTCGACGATGCGCTTGGCCAGCGCCTCGAAATCCTCGTCGGTCAGCGTCTTTTCGACCGGCTGGATCGACACTTCGATGGCGACGGACTTCTTGTCCGCGCCAAGCGAAGCGCCCTCGAACACGTCGAAGACGTTGACGCCGTTGATCAGCTTCCTGTCGGCGGCAAGCGCTGCCTTGGTCAGCGTACCGGCCTCGATCTCCTTGCCGACGACGAAGGCGAAATCGCGCTTCACCGCCTGGAAGGCGGAAAGTTCCAGTCTCGGCTTGGTCCGCGTCGGCTTGGCCTTCGGCTCCGGCACGGCATCGACGAACACCTCGAAGCCGCAGAGCGGGCCGGAAACGTCCAGCCCTTCCAGCGTCTTCGGATGGAATTCGCCAAAATGCCCGAGCACGACTTTCGGGCCGAGCTTGATCACGCCGGAACGGCCCGGATGATACCATGCGGGTGCGCCGGTCTCGATCTGCAGCCGGTCCACTGGCGCGCCGCAGGCTTCCAGTGCTGCCAGCGCATCCGCCTTGGCGTCGAACACGCCGACAGGTTGCGCATTGCCGGACCAGTTGCGGCCAGAGCCTTCAAGCCTGGCGGTGCCGCGCCGCACGCCCGCCGCCACGCGGCGCTGGTTTTCGGGCGTATCGCCTTCATAGGTGCCCGACACTTCGAACAGCGCGACATCGCCGATACCCTTGTCGGCATTGCGCTGGGCGGCGGCGATCAGTCCCGGCAGCAGCGAGGGCCGCATGTCGGACATGTCGGCGGCAATCGGGTTGGCAAGTTTCAGCGCGCTCTGACCCCCGCCGAACAGTTCGGCGTGCTTGGCCGGGATGAACGACCAGGTGATGGCCTCCATCATGCCGCGAACGGCAAGCGCCCGGCGCGCCGCGCGGGTACGGATTTGCAGCACGGTCAGGATTTTGCCGTTGACCGCGTCGTGGCTGGCCAGCGGCGCAGGCAGGATGGCATCCACACCGTGGATGCGCATCACCTCCTCGACCAGATCGGCCTTGCCGTCGACATCGGGCCGCCACGAAGGCACAGCCACGTCGACCACTTCGCCTGACCCTTTCGGCTGGAAGCCGAGGCCGGAAAGAATGTCGAGGCTGGTCGCAGCCGGCACGTCGAGGCCGGTCAGCCGCTTCACTTCCGCCAGCTGGAACGAGACGATTTTCGGCGTATGGCCGGCATAGCCGACGATTTCTTTCTCGCTTGGCTCGCCGCCGCACAAGTCGAGCACCAGTTTGGTTGCCAGTTCCAGTCCCGGCACCATGAATTCCGGATCGACGCCGCGCTCGAAGCGGTAGCGCGCATCGGTGATGATGCCGAGCGAACGGCCGGTGCGGGCGGTGGCGATCGGGTCCCACAGCGCGGATTCGATCAACACGTCGGTGGTGTTTTCGTCGCAACCCGAATGCTCGCCGCCCATGATTCCGGCGATGGATTCGACGCCGTTCTCGTCGGCTATGGCGCACATTTCAGGCGTCAGCGTGTATTCGCGGCCATCCAGCGCCAGCACTTTCTCGCCGTCCCTCGCGTGACGAACGGTCAGATTTCCGGCGACCTTCTTGGTATCGAAGACATGCAGCGGCCGGCCGCGGTCGAAGGTGACGTAGTTGGTGATATCGACCAGCGCGCTGATAGGGCGCAGGCCGATGGCGATCAGCCTTTGCTGCATCCATTTCGGCGACGGGCCGTTCTTGACGCCCCGCACAAGCCGCAGCGCGAAGCCGGGACAAAGCTCCGGCGCTTCGATCACCACCTTGACCGGGCATTCGCCCTGGCCGGCAATAGGCTCGACAGGCGCCGCCTTGAGCGTGCCCAACCCCGAAGCCGCCAGATCGCGGGCGATGCCGTGAACGCCCGTTGCATCCGGGTGGTTCGGCGTCAGATTGATGTCGATGACCGGATCGTCGAGATGCGCGTACGCGGCATAGCTCGCGCCGACAGGCGCGTCGGCGGGCAGGTCGATGATGCCGTCATGCTCGTCGGAAAGCTCAAGCTCGCGCTCCGAGCACATCATGCCGTGGCTTTCCACGCCCCTGATCTTGCCGATGGAAAGCGTCACGTCGATGCCGGGCACATAGGCGCCGGGCGCGGCGAACGCGCCGATCAGGCCCGCCCGCGCATTGGGTGCACCGCACACGACCTGTACCGGCGGGCGGCCGTCACCGGTATCGACGGTCAGCACCCTGAGCCGATCCGCATCGGGGTGCTGCACCGCCGTCAGCACCTTGGCGATGACGAAGGGTTTGAGGCTGGCCTTGTCGTCGACCGATTCGACTTCGAGGCCGATCGAGGTCAGCCGCGCGACGATTTCATCCAGCGAAGCGTCGGTTTCAAGGTGATCCTTGAGCCAGGAGAGGGTGAATTTCATGTTTTTTCTCCTGCCTTCAAACTTGCCCAGTGGTACCCTTTCTCACCGGCACCATCTCCAACCCAGTTCATGGGTTGAGCAAATGTTTCGACCAGGAATTCGATACCTTCGTTTCGTTTAGCCACCATATCTCGTGGGGCCTTGCGATAGCCGATAATCTTCCCCTGACGATATGACGGCTCGGCTTTCGACTCGTGGAGCGCCAAATACGCACCGGCGCTAATGCTCATTTCCACATTTCTCTCAGCAACAACCCATGATCCGCTCCAGAAATTTCCGTCCCCAACCACGGAAACCCCAAGGTCTCGCCCACAAACAAAGTGATAGCCCAATACAACATCCCCTTCGTGGCGAGCGCTATGGACAGTCGCAGACCTTCGCGGGGCGGGTTTCCGAGAGTTCAGCTCGAAGTCGCACATTGCAACCAAATCCTGCGCATCGAGACGTTCGGCATTTGCTCTAAGGGTTTCGAGCTTTGCTTTGTCGAGTACTTCTAGGCGCTCAGGTGTATACGTATGAGTGAGTTGCTTAGCCATAACCGTTATCCCTAGCTGCTCAACCCGCCGAACAGCGTCGGCATGTCGAGCGGGCGGAATCCGTAATGCGACAGCCAGCGCACGTCGGCGTCGAAAAAGGCGCGCAAATCCGGCATGCCGTATTTCAGCATGGCGATGCGGTCGATGCCCATGCCCCAGGCAAAGCCCTGATACTCGTCGGGGTCGAGCCCGCCGGCGCGCAGCACATTGGGATGCACCATGCCGCAGCCCAGGATTTCCATCCAGTCCGAGCCTTCGCCGAAGCGCACTTCGCCGGGGCGCGAGCGGTCGCACTGGATGTCGACCTCGAGGCTCGGCTCGGTGAACGGGAAATAGGACGGCCGGAACCGCATGTTGACGCTCGGCACTTCGAAGAACGCCTTGCAGAACTCTTCCAGCACCCACTTCATGTTGGCGACATTGGCGGTTTTATCGACCACCAGCCCCTCGACCTGATGGAACATCGGCGAGTGGGTGGCGTCCGAATCCTGCCGGTAGGTTTTTCCCGGAATGACGATGCGGATCGGCGGCTTTTGCGTCTCCATGGTGCGGATCTGCACCGGTGAGGTGTGGGTGCGCAGCACTTTGCGCTCGCCATTGGCGTCCGGCTGGAAGAAGAAGGTGTCGTGCATTTCGCGCGCCGGGTGGCCTTCGGGAAAATTCAGCGCGGTGAAATTGTAATGGTCGGTCTCGATATCCGGCCCTTCGGCAATCGAGAACCCCATATCGCCGAAGATGGCGGCGATCTCGTCGATGACCTGGCTGATCGGATGGATACGGCCGCGCTCGGCCGGCGACTGGCGCACCGGCAGCGTTACATCGACCTTTTCGGCGGCAAGCCGCGCGGTGATGGCGACGTCTTTCAGTTCCGCCTTGCGCGCGGTCAACGCCTCGGTGACTCTGATTTTCAGGCCGTTGATCGCCGGCCCTTTGGTCTGGCGTTCCTCCGGCGTCATCGCGCCCAGCGTCTTCAAAAGCTCGGAGATCGAGCCTTTCTTGCCGAGTGCGGCGACCCGCACAGCCTCGATGGCCGGCTCGTCGCCAGCCGATGCGATCTCTGCCAGCAAAGAGCTTTCCAGAGCTTCAAGATTTCCAACGTTGGCGTCCACGGCTAATTCTCTCGTTCCGGCGACTGGTGCCGTTTTGGTTATAGATTGGAACCAATTTGGTTACATTGGTGACAAAGAGAAACCCGCGCCAGCCGTGCCAGCGCGGGTTCCCCAAATCAAGTATCCAAGAATGCTTGGGAAGCGCTGGTCTTTAAGCGACAGCGCTTTCAAAAGCGTTCGGCGTCGTATCTTTCAAATATTCGAGCGCGACCTTGGCCTTTGCCACCAGCGCTGCGAATGCCTGCGGCTCGTGGATGGCCATGTCGGACAGGACCTTGCGGTCAATCTCGATGCCCGACTTGTTGAGGCCGTCGATGAAGCGGCCATAGGTCAGGCCGTGCTCGCGGGTCGCCGCGTTGATGCGCTGGACCCACAGAGCGCGGAAATTGCGCTTGCGGTTCTTGCGGTCGCGATAGGCGTACTGCAGCGACTTCTCGACCGCCTGCTTGGCGATGCGGATGGTGTTCTTGCGACGACCGTAAAAGCCCTTGGCGGCCTTTAGGACCTTCTTGTGCTTGGCGTGGCCGGTAGTGCCTCTTTTTACGCGCATGTCATGATCTCCTTAATATCGCTCTCAACCGGCTCAGATGCCGCCGCCGTTAGGCAGAAAATTCTTGATGATCTTCTTGGCATCGGGTTCAGCCAGAACCATGGTGCCGCGTGCATCGCGAATGAACTTGTTGGAACGCTTGATCATGCCGTGGCGCTTGCCGGCGGCTGCCGACAGGACTTTCCCGGTACCGGTGATCTTGAACCGCTTTTTAGCGGCTGACTTGGTCTTCATCTTGGGCATTTTGCTTATCCTTATACGGTGGGCGCACGATTACGCCGAAATTGTCTCCAGGCCGACCAAAGCCCGAAAAGCAAATGAAACCGCCACGGCATGCCCTGCCGGGCGGTTTTTTAGGAACGCGGGGTCTATACGGCACAAAGGCGTGGCGTGCAACACCCGTTCCTGCCTGTTGCCGTCTTTCAGAACAGATGAAACAGAACCGGCAAGCGACCCGACGTCTGGGCGGCGTCGATCGTTTCGAACACCGGCATGGCGACCAGGAAGATCAGCCCGTCGAGCAGCGTCTGCAGCAGCAGGCGCGGCTTGAAACTGCCGGTGTCGCCTTCCCGGTAGAGCGAGAGCTTCGGAAAGAAGCGCGGCACCTTGGCCAGATAGGCGCGGTAGTCTTCGCCAAGCGCCACTTTCAGGTATTTTTCCTCGCGCAGGATGACGAAATGAAAGGCCAGCGCGCAAAACACGCCGAAACCGACGGTGGCAAGGATCGACCCCATCTGTGCACCGACGCCCGCGGCAGCGATCGATGAGAACAGATAGAGCGGATTGCGGGTGATGGAGTAGGGCCCGCTGGTGACGACCTCCGCGGACTTGCGCCCACCGATATAGAGCGTCGACCACAAGCGACCGACGATGCCGAGGAAGATCAGCAGCACGCCGACCATTTCGATGGATTCGTGAGCCGGGGTCTCCGGCGCGAAGGCCGACTGGCCAAACAGCAGCGCGGCAACCATGGCCACGATGACCACGGCCAGCACCAGGCGTCGCATGCGCTGGTAGGTGCCGAGCGATTCCTTGGCCTTGTCATCCATTGCGGATCCGATCGTCGGAAGCTTTCGCGGAGCGCCTGGCGACAGCCGCTTGGTTGATAAAAAAACAGGCGCCTCGCCGGCGCCTGTTTTACAGGGATGGGAAGGGTCAGCGCGGTGCCAGGACCATCATCATCTGGCGTCCTTCCAGCTTCGGCTCCGCCTCGACTTTGGCGATGGTGGCGGTTTCTTCGCGCACCTTGTTCAGAAGTTGCATGCCCAACTCCATATGCGCCATCTCGCGGCCTCGGAAACGCAGGGTCAGCTTGACCTTGTCGCCTTCGTCGAAGAAGCGCCGGACCGCCTTCATCTTGGTCTCGTAATCATGATCGTCGATGTTCGGGCGCATCTTGATCTCCTTGATCTCGACGACCTTCTGGTTTTTGCGGGCCTCGGCGGCCTTTTTCTGGCTGGCGTATTTCAGCTTGCCGAGGTCGAGAATCTTGGCGACGGGCGGGTTGGCGTTGGGTGAAATCTCGACGAGGTCGAGCCCGGCCTCTTCGGCGAGCAGCAATGCATCGTTGATGGAGGCTTCGCCCAGATTTTCACCGTCGACGCCGATGAGCTGGACACGGGGAACTCGAATGTCGGTATTGGCGCGCGGCCCGTCCTTGGTAGGCGCGGCGGCTTTGAAAGGTCTGCGAATGGTCGTGGTCTCCTTGGCCGTTTCGTTCAGTGTTTTGAAGTTAAGGAATGCGGACGCGCAAATGTGGTGGGCGCGCGGTCGATGTCAATAGCACAAGCCTAACCGAAAATCACCACTCGCCGATACCTATCTGGGCCAAGAATGTGACCTGGCCGGGTACTTTTGTCGCGCGCGGGCCTGTGTCAAAAGGGTCCGGCACGGAGAAAAAGCTGTCATGGCCGCCACGCAAGCCGAGTTTATGGACGTCGACGGATGCAAAATAGCGGTCCGGCATCAACCGGGCGTCGGTCCCGGCCCCGGCGCAGACCCAGCCCCAGGTGTCGTCTGGTTGGGCGGCTACAAGTCCGACATGCTGGGCACCAAGGCTGAAACGCTGGCCGTTTGGGCGCAGGCGCAGGGCCGCGAATATCTGCGGCACGATTATTCCGGCCATGGTGAGTCGGGCGGCGCTTTCGCCGACGGCACCATCTCCCGGTGGCTGGGCGAAAGCCTTGCGGTGTTTCGGAAGTTCACCAACGGTCCGCAGGTGCTGGTCGGTTCGTCCATGGGGGCATGGATTGCGCTGCGCATGGTGCAGGAGTTGCTCAAGTCCGGCGAAAGCCGGATCGCGGGGCTGGTGCTGCTGGCGCCGGCCCCGGATTTCACCAGCGAACTGGTCGAACCGGCTTTGACCGACGCGCAAAAGCGCTGTCTGGCCGAAAACGGCTATTTCGAGGAGCCGTCCGAATATTCCGGCGAGCCTTATGTCTATACGCGCGCGCTGATCGAGGATGGGCGGGCAAACCGCGTCATGTCCGGACCGATCGATCCGCGCTGCCCCGTCCATATCATGCAGGGACTGGCCGATCCGGACGTTCCGCCAAGCCATGCGCAAAAGCTAGCGAGCCTGCTGCCTCCCAATGACGTGACCTTGTCGCTCATTCCCGAGGGCGATCACCGTCTTTCGCGGCCGCAGGATCTCGACATGCTGGTGCGCACGGTCGAGGCCCTGGTACGGCAAGGGGCATAGCATGCGCCTTTCCATACCCGTATCCGCCTTTGTCGCCGCCATCGTCGGCTTTGGCGGCACGCTGGCCATCATCATTGCTGCCGCCGATGCCGTCGGCGCCACGCAGCTTCAGACGGCAAGCTGGGTAACGGCGATCTGCCTCGCCATGGCCATCGAAACCGCTTGGCTGTCGTGGCGCACGAAAATGCCGGTCATCACCGCATGGTCGACGCCGGGCGCGGCCCTGATCGCCGCCAGCACCGGCTTTTCCATGGGCGAGGCGGTGGGCGCCTTCCTCGTCACCGGCGTGCTTCTTGTGATCACCGGCCTGTTCAATCCGCTGACGCGCCTGATTGCGAAAATACCGGGATCGGTGGCGTCGGGCATGCTGGCCGGCATCGTCGTCACCTTCGCCATCGGCGCGGTGAAGACCATTCCCGCCGACCCGCGGCTGATCCTGCCGCTGATCGCCGCATTCTTCGTCATCCGCCTGTTCAACCCGGCGCTTTCGGTGCTGGTGGTGCTGATCGGCGGTGGCGTGGCGGCCTTCCTGACGGGCCGGGTCGGCGGCCTGCCGACGCCGGAACTGTCGACGCTGACCCTGATTGCGCCGGAATTTTCCGTCACGGCAATCATCGGCCTGGCGATCCCGCTTTATCTCGTCACCATGGCGTCGCAGAACCTGTCGGGCCTGGCCGTGCTCAAGGCGGACGGCTACGATCCGGCACCCGGTCCGCTGATTGGCGTCACCGGCCTTTTCTCGGTGCTGAGCGCGCCTTTCGGGGCATCCACCACGAACCTCGCCGCGATCTCGGCGGCGATCTGCACCGGCCCGGACGTGCACCCGGACCCGGCGCAGCGCTGGAAGACCGGGCCGTTCTACGCGCTTGCCTATCTGATCTTCGCGATTTTCGGAGCCTCGCTGGTGGCGATCTTCGCCGTCCTGCCGCAAAGCCTGATCGTGCTGGTGGCGGGCCTGGCGCTGATCGCGTCGCTTTCCAATGCCTTGTCGATAGCGCTCAAGGATGCGGACGAGCGCATGGCCGCGACCATCACCTTTGCGGTCACCGCATCGGGCCTGACGCTGTTCGGCATCGGCTCTGCCTTCTGGGGCCTTGTCGGCGGCCTGCTCGTCCTTTTGCTCGATGGCTTCAAAAAGCGATAGCACTTTCAGGGGCTTGTCGAGTTTTGGCGGCCGCTGTCTTGAATCGCCGTTTTTGCGTTCCCATCTCGAATCCAAGCAGCCAGCGTGGCTGCCTCCAATTGAAGGAACGGTAGAAATGAACACTTCTGCATTGATCCGCCCGGCATGGACCCCGGCGACCATTGCGCTGATGGTGGTTGGTTTCATGGTGTTCTGGCCGCTGGGTTTCGCCATGCTCGCCTACATCATCTGGGGCGACCGCCTCGACGGCTTCAAGCGTGACGTGAACCGCGCCACCGACGGCATCTTCGCCGGCTGCCGTCGTGGCTCGGACAAGGCTGCCCGCTGGGGCAATCGCGGCTCGGCCCGCACCGGCAACGTCGCCTTCGACGACTGGCGCGAAAAGGAACTTGAGCGCCTCAACGAGGAACGCCGCAAGCTGGACGAAATGCTCGACCAGTTCGACGAGTACGCCCGCGAACTGCGCCGCGCCAAGGACCAGGACGAGTTCGACCGCTTCATGGCCAACCGCCACAAGCCGACCGCGCCGGCTACCACCCGTAAGCCGAAGGGCGACAAGCCGTCCGAAGGCCTGCTGGACGACTGATCCGGGCCATCCCGGCAAGAGAGACGGCGCCGCACCAAGCGGCGCCGTTTCTTTTTTGTTCTTCTTAAACCCCTCGAATCGCGTATCTTGCGGCCATGTCCTTCGGCTTCTTCCGCACCCTTCAAAAACCTGCGCCGTCGCCTGTCGAAGCGCGCGAACACACGGTCGCGGGGCGCACGCTGCCGTTGCGGATCGTCGAGAACGAGCGCGCGCGCCGGCTCACGCTGCGCATCGACGCCGGTGGGCAGGGCTTGCGCATCACCGTGCCGCCGGGCCTGCGCCGGGGCGAGGTGGAAAAGTTTCTCGACCGGCATCGGGGCTGGCTGGAGCAGCGGCTGGCCAAGGTGCCTGAGCGGCCGCAGGTGCGCCCCGGCATCAAAATCCCGTTCCGGGGTCTGCCCCACCTGATCGTTCACGAACCGGGCAGGCGCGGTATGGTTTCGGTCGGGCACGACGGTTCCGGCCCGTTTCTGGCCGTCCATGGCGACCGCCTGCATCTGCCGCGCCGCGTCGCCGATTTCCTCAAGCGCGAGGCGCGGCGCGAGATCGAGGCGCTCGTCGCCCGCCATACCGCGACGGTGGGGAGGAATGCCAAGGCGATCCGCTTCCGCGATACGTCGAGCCGCTGGGGTTCGTGCACGTCGGACGGGACGCTCTCGTTTTCCTGGCGCATCATGATGGCGCCGCCGGCGGTGATCAATTATCTCGTCGCGCATGAGGTGGCGCATCTCAAGGAGATGAACCACGGTCCGGGATTCTGGAAGCTGTGCGGGGAACTCTGCCCGGATACCGAGCGGTGCAAGGCCTGGCTGAAACGCAACGGCAGCGCGTTGCAGGCCATTGCCTTCGAGTGATCTACATATTCAACCGTCGTTTGCGGCACTCAATTCATCCGGCCGCAAACCTTCGTCGTCCCCGCGTGGCCAGGGCAGGAAATTTTCATCGAAGTCGCTACCGGCAAAATAGCCCAGCGCGCGGTGCGCCTCCGCGCCGCTGCAGGAAGCCTTGTCCATGAGCTGCGCGATGACCTGATGGGCCTGCTCGAGCTTCTTCCTGAGTTGGTCGGCGGTTTCTTCAGCCATGGGTGCCTCTTCCTTGTTGAAGGATACAGATAGCGCCTTTGGCGACAACGGCAACGACATGCTTTTCCTCGACTCTTTTGCCGTTTCATGCCAATCCCGCCGCATGGCTCTCGACATAAAAATATGCGGGTTGAAAACCGATGCGGCCGTGGCCGCTGCCCTTTCCGGCGGCGCCAGCCATGTCGGCTTTATTTTCTTCCCGAAAAGCCCCCGCAACATTGCTCCGGCCGAGGCAGGCCGCTTGCGCCAGGCGGCGCGCGGCAAGGCCAGCGCGGTTGCGGTAACCGTCAACGCCACCGATGAAGCGCTGGACGAAATCGTCGAAAAAATGCAGCCCGACATGCTGCAGCTTCATGGAGCTGAAACGCCGCAGCGCGTGGCCGAGGTCAAGGCGCGCTACGGCCTGCCGGCGATCAAGGCGCTGGCAATCAGCGAGGCCGCCGATCTGGAGCATATCCAGCCATTCGTCGGCATTGCCGACCGCTTCCTGTTCGATGCAAAACCGCCGAAAGACGCCACGCTTCCCGGCGGCAACGGCGTCGCATTCGACTGGCGCATTCTGGCGGGCCTTGACGCTACGCTGGATTACATGCTTTCCGGGGGGCTCAACGCCGCCAATATCGGCGAGGCTCTCCGGCTTGCCAACCCGCGCGGCATCGACATCTCGTCGGGCGTGGAAAGCGCGCCGGGTGTCAAGGACAAGGCGTTGATCGAACAATTCTTCCGGGCCGTTGCCGCAGCAACCGACAACCGTGCCGCCTGACTTTCGGCTTTTTTAGGAGATCGGCGATGAACCAGCCGGCGATGCCAAATTCCTTCCGCACCGGTCCCGACGAGCAGGGCATGTTCGGCATTTTCGGCGGTCGTTTCGTTGCCGAAACGCTGATGCCGCTGATCCTCGAACTGGAAAAGAACTGGAGCGAGGTCAAGGACGATCCGGCCTTCAAGGCCGAATTGCAGAACCTGTCGACCCATTATGCCGGGCGGCCGTCCAAGCTGTATTTCGCCGAAGGCCTGACGAAGCATTTGGGCGGCGCGAAAATCTATTTCAAGCGCGAGGATTTGAACCACACTGGTTCGCACAAGATCAACAACTGCCTCGGCCAGATCCTGCTGGCCAGGCGTATGGGCAAGAAGCGCATCATCGCCGAAACCGGCGCCGGCCAGCACGGCGTTGCCTCGGCCACCGTCGCGGCGCGCTTCGGCCTGCCTTGCGTGGTCTATATGGGCGCGACCGACGTCGCCCGCCAAAGCCCCAACGTCTTCCGCATGAAGCTGCTTGGCGCGGAAGTGAAGCCGGTCAGCGCCGGCCACGGCACGCTGAAGGACGCCATGAACGAAGCCCTTCGCGATTGGGTCACCAACGTTGAAGACACCTATTATCTGATCGGCACCGCCGCCGGCCCGCATCCCTATCCGGAGATGGTTCGCGACTTCCAGTCGGTAATCGGCATCGAGGCGCGCGCGCAGATCCTCGAGCAGGAAGGCCGCCTGCCGGATACGATCATCGCCGCCGTCGGTGGCGGCTCCAACGCCATCGGCCTGTTCCATCCCTTCCTTGACGACAAGGGTGTCCAGATCATCGGCATCGAAGCGGGCGGGCGCGGGCTGGACGGCATCGAGCATTGCGCCTCGATGAATGCCGGCAAGCCGGGCGTGCTGCACGGCAACCGCACCTATCTGCTGCAAAACGATGACGGCCAGATCATGGACGGCCACTCGATCTCGGCCGGCCTCGACTATCCCGGCGTCGGACCGGAGCATTCCTGGCTGCGCGATACCGGCCGCGTCGAATATGTGCCGATCCTCGACGACGAGGCGCTGGAAGCCTTCCAGTTGACCACCCGCGTCGAAGGCATCATCCCGGCGCTGGAATCGGCGCACGCCATCGCGCACGTGATGAAGATCGCGCCGACCATGGGCAAGGACAAGGTCATCATCGTCAACCTGTCCGGCCGTGGCGACAAGGACGTGCATACCGTGGCCTCGATGATGGGCATGGAGATCTGACATGACCGACACCCGCATCGACCGCCGCATGGCGAAGCTTAAATCAGAGGGCCGTCCGGCGCTTGTCACCTATTTCATGGGCGGCGACCCGGATTACGACACCTCGTTGTCGATCATGAAGGCCTTGGCCCGCTCGGGCGCAGACGTCATCGAACTAGGCATGCCGTTTTCCGATCCGATGGCCGATGGCCCGGCAATCCAGGCGGCTGGCTTGCGCTCGCTGAAAGCCGGTCAGACGCTGGTAAAGACCTTGCAGATGGCGGCCGATTTCCGCCAGGGCGACAACGAGACGCCGATCGTGCTGATGGGATACTACAACCCGATCTACATCTACGGCGTCGGCCGCTTCCTGAAGGATGCCGTCGCTTCCGGCATTGACGGGCTGATCGTCGTCGATCTGCCGCCGGAAATGGACGAGGAACTGTGCATCCCGGCCGTCAAGGCGGGCATCAACTTCATCCGTCTCGCCACGCCGACCACCGACGACAAGCGGCTGCCCAAGGTGCTGCAGAATACCTCCGGCTTCGTCTATTACGTGTCGATGACGGGCATTACCGGTTCGGCCTTGGTGGACACCGGCAAGGTGGCCGACGCTGTGAAGCGCATCAAGGGTCATACCGACCTGCCGGTCTGCGTCGGCTTCGGCGTCAAGACCGCCGAGCAGGCGCGGGTCATCGGGGCGTCCGCCGATGGCGTGGTCGTCGGCACGGCCATCGTCAACGCCGTCGCCAATGTGCTGGGCCCGAACGGAGAGCGCACCGCCGACCCGGCGGAGGCCGTCGCCACGCTGGTCACCGGGCTGGCGCAAGGCGTCCGCGCCGCCCGCCTTGCTGGCGTCGAATAAATTCCCCATCTTCCGTACAAACGGGAAGCGAAGTCATGAACTGGATCACCAACTACGTCCGCCCCAAGATCAATTCGATGCTGGGTCGGCGCGACATGCCCGAAAATCTCTGGATCAAGGATCCCGAGAGCGGTGAGATGGTCTTCCACAAGGATCTGGAAGAAAACCAGTATGTCATTCCGGCTTCCGGCCATCACATGAAGATTTCGGCCAAGGAGCGGCTGAAATTCTTCTTCGACGACGGCAAATACGAGACGCTGGAAAACCCCAAGGTCGTGCAGGACCCGCTGAAATTCCGCGACGAAAAGCGCTATGTCGACCGGCTGAAGGACGCCAAGTCCAAGACCGGTATGGAAGACGCCATCCTCAACGCGCTGGGTTCCGTCGAGGGCTTGCCGGTGGTGGCGACCGTGCAGGATTTCGCCTTCATGGGCGGCTCGCTGGGCATGGCTGCCGGCGAGGCCATCGTCCATGCCTTCGAGGTGGCGCGCCAGCGCAAGCGGCCGCTGATCCTGTTCGCGGCCTCCGGCGGCGCGCGCATGCAGGAAGGCATCCTGTCGCTGATGCAGCTTCCGCGCACCACGGTCGGCGTCGACCGCCTGAAGGAAGCGGGCCTGCCCTATATCGTGGTCCTGACCAATCCGACCACGGGCGGCGTTACCGCTTCCTATGCCATGCTGGGCGATGTGCACATTGCCGAGCCCGGCGCACTGATCGGCTTTGCCGGACCGCGCGTCATCGAGCAGACCATCCGCGAAAAGCTCCCGGACGGCTTCCAGCGCTCCGAATATCTGATGGAGCACGGCATGGTCGACATGGTGGTGTCGCGGCTGGAACTGCGCGCAACCATCGCGCGGCTGCTGAAAATCCTGCTCAAGCTGCCAGAAGAAGAAAAGCCGCTGGCGCCGGAAATCCTGCCCCCGGCCGCTGCCGCTCCCGAAAGCCGGCCGCAAGCCTGACACGAAACGGCGCGGTTGGAACCGCGTTGCGCGCGACGCGGCGCGCATAGGACTGCATCATGACAACGCTTGCCGCCGACCGCGAGATCGAAAATCTGCTGACCCTGCATCCGAAGGGCTTCGACCTGTCGCTTGACCGGATTTCACGCCTGCTCGACAGGCTGGGCAATCCGCAAGACCGGTTGCCGCCGGTCATCCACATTGCGGGCACCAACGGGAAGGGTTCCTGCGCCACCTTCTCGCGCGCGCTTCTGGAAGCAGCCGGCTACCGCGTACATGTCCACACGTCGCCGCATCTGGTCCACTGGCATGAGCGCTACAGGCTTGCGGCCGATGGCGGCGGCCGTTTCGTCGAGGACGCAGTGTTCGCCGACGCCATCGCGCGGGTCGCCAGGGCCAATGGCGGCGAGACGATCACCGTCTTTGAAATCCTCACGGCGGTATCCTTTCTCCTGTTTTTCGAACATCCCGCCGATGCAGCCGTCATCGAGGTCGGGCTCGGCGGGCGCTTCGATGCTACAAACGTCGTCTCCAATCCGGCCGTATCGGTAATCATGCCGGTGTCGCTCGATCATCAGGCCTATCTTGGCGACCGCGTGGAACTGATTGCCACGGAAAAGGCCGGGATCATCAAGCGCGGCTGCCCGGTCGTCGTCGGCGCGCAGGAGAGCGAGACGGCACTCGCTGTCCTGGTCGAGACAGCCGAGCGGCTGGACTGCCCGGTATCGGTCTATGGACAGGATTTCCTTGCTTACGGGGAAAATGGCCGCCTGGTCTATCAGGACGAGGACGGACTGATGGATTTGCAGCCGCCACGCCTGCCCGGCCGCCACCAGTTCGCCAATGCGGCGGCGGCGATTGCGGCAGTCAAGGCGGCGGGGTTCAACATTGACGCGCGTGCGGCGGAAAAGGCGATGGCCGATGTGACCTGGCCGGGCCGCATGCAGAAGTTGACGCAGGGCAGGCTGGTCGATCTTGCCCCGGAGGGCGCCGAAATCTGGCTCGATGGCGGCCACAACCCCGGTGCGGGTGTGGTCGTCGCCGAGGCGATGGCCGAGCAGGAGGAGAAAAATCCAAGGCCGCTGTTTCTCATTTCCGGCATGATCAATACCAAGGACCAGAGCGGCTATTTCAGCGCCTTCAAGGGACTGGCGCGCCATGTCTACACTGTGCCGGGCAGCTTCAGCGATGCCGGTGTATCCAATGACGAACTGGCGGTGCGTGCGGTCGAAGCCGGGCTATCGGCGGAGCCGGTAAGTTCTGTCGCCAGCGCGCTCATGCTGCTGCACGATACGTGGGACGACAGGGAAGCGCCGCCACGCATCCTGATCTGCGGCTCGCTCTATCTGGCCGGTCTGGTCCTGGCGGAGAACGGCACGCCGCCGAACTGAACCCGCCACCTGGAGCCAGGAACGGGTGAGTAAGGTTAAGGCTGAAATTCGATGCAACCTCCGCGCAAATACGGTATCAGCGAGGAGGGAGAAGCAGGCTTTCTGCACGGGTACGGTCAGGCCGGCGACGGCTTGTCGGGCTCTGGAAAGCACGGGGGGAGAACTGCCGGGGAACCCGGCAATCAGGCATGGGTGAAATTCGGCAGTTTGAAAAAGCGGATATTGCGGCCGTAGCCAGCCTGTTTCAGCGGCTTTTGCGGAACTCGCGCCGACCAGCCACGCCAGCACTTGAGACCTATCTTTCAAGCCTCTTTCTCGATGGGCCGGACCACGACTCTGAGATAAATTCCCAGGTCCATGTCGGAAAAAGCGGTGCCGTTTCCGGGTTCATCGGCGCGCTGCCCTTGCCGATGCTGATCGAGGGCAGGCGGGTGCGCGGCGCCATCGCCGTGGCGCTGATGGCGGACCGTGCCGACGATCCCTTTGCCGGTGCGCGGCTGATGCGGGCCTTTCTTGCCGGCCCGCAGGACATCTCGCTGACCGAAACCGCCAATCACGTTTCGACGGCCATGCTGCGCAAGCTTAACGCTGTCATTTTACCGTCCTACAGCCTCGAATGGCTTCGTATCATCAGGCCGGTTGGCCTGACGGTGGAACTGGCCGCCTATGCGGCCGGTCCGGCGCGCCTGCTTGCACCGCTGGCCCGGCCCGTCGATGCGTTGATCCGGCGCAGCACTGCTGAGCCGCGATGGTTCAATGTCGGCCACAAACTGCCCGCGAGGGCGCTTGCAAGCGAGGCTATAGACGACGATGCGGCAGCCGCGCTGATCGCGCAATTGACGGAAAATTTCACGACCAGGCCATTGTGGAGCGCCGCCGGCCTTCGCTACAGGGTGATCGAGTCGGGGCAGAAGTCGCTTTACGGAACCATGGTGCGCCGGATGGTAACGGGGCGCGACGGCCATCCGGTCGGGATGTTCGTCTATCATGGCGACCCAGGCCGGATCGGCCGCGTCATGCAGATATTGGCGGCGCCCGGACAGGCCGGCGCGGTAATCGACAGCCTGCTCGCACATGTCGGCGAGCGCGGCATGGTGGCGTTGCGCGGCCGCACGATGCCTGCCCTGCTGGAAGCCATGCTCGGCCGCGGCTTCATGTTTCTCCACACCTGCTCGACCGCCGTCCATGCGCAGGACCCGGCGTTGGTGGAGCCGTTCGTGAGCGGCAGGGCCTTCTTCAACGGTTATGCGGGCGAGTCCTGGTCCCGCTTGATCGGAGATCGCTTCGACTGAGCCTGTTCTTGGTCGCGCGAGGAGCAACAAAAAAGCCCGGTTGTCGCCGGGCTTTTTTATTCACCATGAAACGCGTTACGGGATACGCGGCAACGAAGAGAACTGGTGGTAGGGCGGCGGCGACGGGAGCGTCCATTCCAGCGTCGTTGCCCCGACGCCCCAGGGATTGGCCCCGGCCACGCGCTTGCGAGCGAACGCCTCCGCTATCATGATGAAGAAGACGAGCAGGCCGACGGTGGAAATGTAGGAACCGATCGAGGAGACGAAGTTCCAGCCGGCAAAGGCATCGGGATAGTCCGCGTAACGGCGCGGCATGCCGGCCATGCCGAGGAAGTGCTGCGGGAAGAAAACGAGATTCACCCCGACGAACATTAGCCAGAAATGCAGCTTGCCCAGCGCTTCATTGTACATGTAGCCGGTCATCTTCGGGAACCAGTAGTAGAAACCGGCGAAGATGGCGAAAGCCGCGCCCAGCGACAGCACGTAGTGGAAGTGGGCGACAACATAGTAGGTGTCGTGCATCATGCGGTCGACGCCAGGATTGGCGATGACGACGCCGGTGACGCCGCCGATGGTGAACAGAAGCACGAAACCCGTCGCCCACAGCATCGGCGTCTTGAAGGTGATCGACCCGCCCCACATCGTGGCGAGCCAGGAGAACACTTTCACGCCGGTCGGCACCGCGATGACCATCGAGGCAAAGGCGAAATAGCGTTGCGTATCGACCGTCAGGCCGACCGTGAACATATGGTGCGCCCACACCACGAAGCCGATCAGGCCGATCGCCACCATGGCATAGGCCATGCCCAGATAGCCGAAGATCGGCTTCTTGGAGAAGGTCGAGATGACGTGGCTGACGATGCCGAAGCCCGGCAGGATCATGATGTAGACCTCCGGATGGCCGAAGAACCAGAACAGATGCTGGTAGAGGATCGGATCGCCGCCGCCGTCGGGGATGAAGAAGGTGGTGCCGAAATTGCGGTCCGTCAGCACCATGGTGATGGCGCCTGCAAGCACCGGCAGCGCCATCAAGAGCATGAAGGCCGTGACCAGCATCGACCACGCAAACAGCGGCATCTTGTGCATCGTCATGCCGGGCGCGCGCATGTTGAAGATCGTGGTGATGAAATTGATCGCGCCGAGAATGGACGAAGCGCCGGACAGGTGAATGGCGAAGATGACGAGATCGACCGCCGGGCCGGGCTGGCCGGATTCCGAGAAAGGCGGATACATGGTCCAGCCGCCGCCGTGACCGTTCACGCCAGGCGCGCCCGGCACGAACAGCGAGGTGATAAACAGCACGAACGACACCACCAGCAGCCAGAACGAGATGTTGTTCAGGCGCGGGAAGGCCATGTCGGGCGCGCCGATCATGATCGGCACGAACCAGTTGCCGAAGCCGCCGATCATCGCCGGCATGATGACGTAGAAGATCATCACCAGGCCGTGCGAGGTGAGCACGACGTTGTAGACGGCGGGGTCGCCGAACAGCTGCAGCCCGGGTTCCTGAAGCTCCATCCGGATCAGCACTGACAACGCGGTGCCCAGGATGCCGGCCATCATCGAAAAGATCAGATAAAGCGTTCCGATATCCTTGTGATTGGTCGAGAGCATCCAGCGGTTGATGAAACTTGGCTTGTGATCTACCGGGACGGTTGTGGAAATCGACATGTCGTGCCCTGCCTCTTGTTTTAGGTGTGCTACGGTTCCGGTGCTGAACGGCCGATTGTCGTTGCAAGGGGGAACGCGGCCTTGCCTATGGGATCTTCATTTGTCCGTGACGATTACGTCCATCGGGATGTCGTGGGGTTGCGGGTAGATGGTTTGGACCTGTGCGGCGGCAAAGCCCACGCCCACGACGAAGGCTCGTCTCGGCAGCACCGCAAGGGTTCGGTCGAAAAAGCCGCCGCCATAACCGAGGCGGTAATTCGCCTCATCGAAGCCCACCAGCGGCGCGATCACCACGTCGGGCTGGACGGAGGGGCCGCGCGAGGGGACAAGAATGTCCCAGATCCCACGCTCCAGCGGTTCGCCCGGCGACCACACCCTGAATTCGAGCGGCCAGCCTTTCCGGATGACGACGGGTAGCGCTATCCGGCCGCCGCGTTCGACGACGCGGATCGACCAGTTGCGCAGGTCCGGCTCGCCGCGAAAGGGCCAATAACTCCCGACGATGCGGCCGCTGACCTTGCCTATGGTGCGGTCGAGGGTTGCGGCGATGCGCTCGGAACTCGCTTGGCGGGCCTGTGGGGTCATCGCAAGCCGCGCGCCGAGCAACCGCTTCCGTTCCGCCTTGCGCCAGCGGGCAACGTCGGCCCAGCCGTCCTGCAGGCTGGGCTTGGCCATGACGCCGGCATCGAGTTCGTGCATGAAGCAGGGCGGCGACGCGTATTCCTGCGGTTTTGGTTGTGAATCGTTCTCGTCAGACATCGCTTGCGCTGTCCTGCGGCTTGTGCGGCCATTGCTTTGTGTGCCGCAAAGGGTGACCCGCTTGAAAGCAGAAGGCAAACGGAATTAAATGCTCTATTGGTGCAATATTATTGCATTAAACCAGGAGGCAGCCTTGGACATCGACCGCGCCCGCACGTTTCTTGAAATCGTTCATTCCGGCAGTTTCATGCGCGCAGCGGACCGCCTGCATGTTACCCAGACCACGGTCAGCGCCCGCATCCGCACGCTGGAGGACGAGTTGGGCCGCCAGTTGTTCGTGCGCAACCGCAATGGCGCCCATCTGACGCCGGCAGGCCGGGAGTTCGAGCGCTTCGCGCAATCCCTCGTGCAGATATGGGAGCGCGCGCGGCATCAACTGGCAATTCCCGCCGGCCGAACAAGCGTGGTGGCGCTCGGCGGCGAACTGAGCCTGTGGAATCCGCTGCTGCTGGACTGGCTGGTCTGGATGAAGAAAGCCCAGCCCGAAATCGCCATCCACGCGCATGTCGGCGTGCCGGACCAGCTGATCGACCAATTGAGGACCGGCGTGCTCGACGTCGCGGTGCTTTATGCGCCCAAGCTGCTGCCCGGCTTCAGGGTGGAACTGCTTCAGGAAGAGCTACTGGTTCTGGTGAAAACCCGGCGTAGCGAGACCGAGACGGCGGACGCCGACGACTATGTCTATGTCGACTGGGGGCCGCTGTTTGCCGCGCAGCATGATGTCAGTTCCGCCGCCTTCGGCGAGCCGGGGCTGCTGGTTGGGCTGGGGCCGCTCGGCCTGAGCTATATTCTGCGGGCGGGCGGCATGGGCTATTTCCGGCGCGGCGCGGTCGCACCTCATATCGCAAGCGGCGAGTTGGAGATCGTGGAAGGCGCGCCTGAGTTCACCTATCCAGCCTATGCGATCTATCCGGAGGCAAGCAGCGCGCGGCCGGACGTCATGCACGCTCTGCGCGGCTTGAAGGAAGTGGTGGTCTAGCCGCTCACATTGTCGCGCGCGGCAAGCAGCGTCGTGATGACGAGGTCGCGCCCGGTGCGGTTGATGCCGACACCGCGAGGCCGGTCTTCAGCCAGGCCAAGCTCAATCAGCCGCTGCGCCATCTCGGCATCAAGCTCGGGATAGGGACCGCGGTTCATGCGCTTGAGCGCGGTCTGTTCGTCTTTCGTCAGGTCGTTCCAGCCAATCGTCACGGCAATTTCCTCTGCAAATTGGCACGCCACCTCGCAGGCAGTCGTTCGTTTGCGGCACAATGCACGAAATAAGGACATGGAAAAGGGCGCGAGGCGTCAACCGATGTCGCAACGCTGCAACGCCGACCGGGTGACGTGCGCTCTCATCCGCGCGCCGGGATGGGTATGTGGCAAAGGCCTATCCCCGATGCGCGGCCTCCAGCGAGGCGGCGCAGCCGAGCGCCTGCACATCGCGCCCTATCGTGGCGACCGCGACGGTTTTGCCGCCCTTTTTGTAAGTCACCGCGCAATCGCGGGCGGCGAGGCTGCCGTCGATCTCGATCGCATCCCATGCCTGTGCATGGCCGACATAGCGGATGGTCGTGTCGTAATGCGCGCTCCAGAAGAACGGGGTATCGAGGAAAGCCCGGCGCATGCCGAGCATGTTGTCGGCCGCCGCCTGCCCCTGTCGCTCGGCCACGACCCAGTGCTCGACGCGCCGGCGTTCGCCGCTGTTGCGATCGTGCCAGCGGGCGGCGTCGCCGGCGGCAAAGATGCCTGGCACGCTCGTTTCCAGATATTCGTCGACGACGATGCCACGATCGGTGGCGAGGCCCGCCTGCTCTGCAAGCACCACGCGCGGGCGTACCCCGACGCCGATGACGACGAGGTCGGCGTCGAGTTCGCGGCCATTGGCCAGCAGCACCTTGTCGTCATGGACGGTGGCAATGGTGGTGTTCAGGTGGAATTCGACGCCGTGTTCTTCGTGGACGGAACGGATGAAGTCGCCGAGGTCGGGGCCGAGAACCGTCTCGAAAGGGCGGGCATCCTGCGTCACGACATGCACGCGGATGCCTCGTTCGCGCAACGATGCCGCGACTTCGAGGCCGATGAAGCCGGCGCCCAGCACGACCGCCGTTTTCGCGTCCTTCGCCCGCTCGATGATGGCGCGGCTGTCCGCCATCGACCGCAGGGTAAACACATGGCCGCGCTCGGCCCCCGGAATTTTAAGGCGCACCGGTTCGGCGCCGGTCGCCAGAAGAAGGCGGTCGAAGGAAACGGAGCGCCCGTCGTCGGTGGCGACGCTTCCGGCCTTGGCATCGATGCCGGAGACGGTGGTGCGCAGGTGCAGGTCGATCCTGTTGTCGGCATAAAAATCGGGCGAACGCAGGGGCATCCAGGCTTCTTCGGCAGTACCCGCCAGATAGTCCTTGGACAGGTTGGGGCGGTCGTAGGGCGCATCCTCGTCCGAACTGAACATGGTCAGTTCGCCGTCAAAGCCGCGCCGCCGCAGCATTTCGGCTGCCGCAAAGCCGGCAGCGCCACCCCCGATAATGACGATCTTTTTGGGGTCGTTTGCGGTGTCGCGTCTTGAGGCGGTTGCGTCCTGTTTTTCCGCCTTGCCGGTGACGAAGACCTTTCCGTCCCTGTGCTCCACCTTCCATTTCGCCAAGGGGTCGAAAGCCGGCGCGCCGAGCGCCTCGCCGGTGCGCAGGCTGAAACAGGCGTGGTGCCACGGGCAGCGGATTGTATCACCGACGACGAGGCCCTGTGCCAGCGGCCCGCTGTAATGCGTGCAGGTGGCTGCCACCGCCAAAATCTCGTCGCCCACGCGCGCCAGCACGACCGGTTCGTCGCCGACATGGCCCAGAAGCAGGTTTCGGTCGCCGAAAGCGGAAACGGGAATGCCGCCGGTCAGGTCGGGGCCGGTATCCTCGGTGTCATGCGTGGCCATCCATGCTCTCCCTGGGTTGGTTGGCGATCCTCGCAGGTCAAGGCCTGTTGCCCAATCTGATGCGCCAGGTTCGAAAAGGTTCCATCTGGTGGCGTCGAACCTACGCTCTTTCTTCTCGCTTTCGGGAACCTTTAATCTTGGTCGGCATCCTATCGTGGGTGTAGATCCTGACCCCAGGGAGAAATGATATGGTCGATGCTGCAAACAGTGCCACCGCGATTGCCCTGCCTCAGGGCGAAGCGGACCTCGTGCGCCGGGCGCTGGCGCGCGACGGCGGTGCATTTCGCGCGATCATGAAGGCGCATAACCAGCGGCTCTACCGGCTGGCGCGCGGCGTGGTGCGCAACGACAGCGAGGCCGAAGACATCGTCCAGGAAGGCTATGTCAAGGCATTCACGCATCTGGGCAGTTTTCGCGGCGATTCCACGCTCTCCACCTGGCTTTCGCGCATCGTCATCAACGAGGCGCTCGGACGGCTGCGCAAGAAGCGCCGGGCCGTCGAAGTGTCGATGTCCGATGATCCCGTGCTGCAGGCCAAGATCATTCAATTCCCCCTTAATGCAAACACCAACGATCCGGAGCGGACGATGGCGCAAAGGCAAATCCTGGAAATCGTGGAGCGCGCAACCGATGGTCTTCCCGACCTCTACCGAACGGTGTTCGTGGCCCGCGTCATCGAAGGCTTGAGCATAGACGAGACGGCCGATTTGCTGGGCATCAAGCCCGAGACGGTGAAGACCCGATTGCACCGCGCCCGCAAGCTTATCCGCAAATGTCTGGACGAACAGATCGGCCCGGTCATGCTCGATGCGTTTCCCTTCGCCGGCAAGCGTTGCGAGCGCCTCACGGTGGCCGTTCTCGCTCGGCTAGGCTTGCCGGAGTGAGGGGCTGAGCCGCCTTCGTCGAGCATTCATTCTCGGCCGATAGCCCGAATTTCGCGCGCACCTGCCGCTCTGTCTTCGTTGTCCGCGTATGACATCGGTCGATTCGGCCGCCACTCCGACAAAAAAATGCATTCGGAAAATCGCACGTTTCAACCACGGTCTCAGCCATTCCTGGAAGGATCGTTTCGTGCTTTCGCCAACCTTTAGGATGGGCGTTTCAACATTTTCTCAGTGCAAATTTATTGTTGGTATCTAGCAATATCATTCATTTGAAACGCTCGAACCGGCGATGCAAAGGTCGCGCTGCAGCGGTTAGAGCGCGCCTTCCAAGCAATTGAAAAACCTGCCTAACCAGATGAAACGCACCGCGCTTTGTGGCCGGAGGAAGCGATCAGATGACGGCACTAGAATTTCCCGGACCTGGGTTTTCCGCAGAACAGTGGGAGCGCCTGAACGGGTTGGCGACCACGCTGAAACCGGGGCAGGCACTGTGGATCAGCGGCTATTTCGCCGGCATCGATCATGCGCGTGCGCTGCACGGCGAAACCGCGATCCCGCTGCGCTTGAGCGAGCCGGCGGTGAGTGCGCCCGTTGCGGTGGCATCGCGCACGCTGACCATCCTTTATGCCGGCGAAACGGGCAACAGCGCCGGTGTCGCCAAGGCTCTTGCCGAAGCTTTCCGCGCGCAGGGCGGGTCGCCGACCGTGGTCGATGTGGTCGACTACAAGCCGCGAAAGCTCAAGGATGAGCAGGATTTGCTGGTCGTCACCAGCACCCATGGCGAGGGCGATGCGCCGCTTTCGGCCGTCGGCTTCTTCGAATTCGTCGAGGGACGCAAGGCACCGCGCCTTGAAGGTGTACGCTTCGCCGTTCTGGCGCTGGGCGATTCCACCTACGAGCATTATTGCGGTGCCGGCAAACGGCTCGACGCCCGCTTGGAGGAACTGGGCGCGGAACGCCTTGCCGAGCGCATCGATTGCGATGTCGATTATGACGAGCCGGCTGCGGCATGGACCAAGACAGCGCTGGAACTGCTCGCGCCGAAAACCATACAGGCAAGCGTACCGGCACAGGCCGTTGGTAGTGCCGCGCCTTCCATTACCCCGTCTGCGTTCAACAAGAAAAACCCGTTCGCCGCGACCGTTATCGACAATCTCGTGCTGACTGGCAGCGGCTCCAGCAAGGAGACGCGGCATATCGAACTGTCGCTGGCTGGTTCCGGCCTGACCTACGAGCCGGGCGATGCGCTGGGCATGATGCCGCGCAACGATCCGGCGCTGGTCGAGGCCTTGCTGGATGCGCTGTCCCTTGCTGCGGATGCGCCTTTGTCGATCAAGGAACGGGCAACCACGCTGGGCGAGGCGCTGGTCGATACGCTTGAAATCACGGCGGCCACGCCTCGCTTCCTCGACCATTGGGCGGGCCTGAGCGAAGCCGGGGAACTGCAAGCCTTGCGCGGCGCGGAAAATGCCGAAGCGCATAGAACCTTTCTCCGCGACCATCACATCATCGATGTCGTCCGGCGCTACCCCGTCGCCGGCATCGAGCCTCAGGCATTTGCCGCCGGTCTGCGCCCCTTGCAGCCACGCCTTTACTCGATTGCCTCAAGCCTCAGCACCGCGCCCGATGAGGCGCATCTGACCGTCAGCACGGTCCGCTATGATCTGCATGGCGAGCCGCGCGAAGGCGTCGCCTCCGGCCACTTTGCCAAGCGCGCCGCGCCGGACGCCGCAATTCCGGTCTATATCCAGGCCAACAGCCATTTCCGCCTGCCCGACGACGACAAGCCGATCATCATGATCGGTGCCGGCACCGGCGTCGCACCCTACCGCGCATTTTTGCAGGAGCGGGAGGCGAGGGGCGCTTCCGGAAAATCCTGGCTGTTCTTCGGCGAACGCAACTTCGACAGCGATTTCCTCTACCAGACCGAATGGCAGGAACTGCTGAAGGACGGTGTTCTTTCGCGCATGAGCGTCGCCTTCTCCCGCGACGCCACGACGAAAACCTACATCCAGCACCGCCTCGCCGAACAGGCGCGCGACGTCTATGCCTGGCTGGAAGAGGGCGCGCATGTCTATGTCTGCGGCGACGGCGCCAGGCTGGCTCCGGACGTGCATTCGGCGCTGGCCGCCATCGTGGAACAGCAGGGCGCGCGCAGCAGCGCTGCCGCCGGCGATTATCTCGCCACGCTGAAGAACGACCATCGCTACCAGATCGACGTCTATTGAGGTTCTTATGAGCGTGCTTGAAGTAGATCGCAGCCGTGACGTTTCGCAGCCCTTGGACAAGCTAGGGCCGGACGAGACGTTGAAGGCCAACAGCGACCAGTTGCGCGGCACCATCGCGGCCGGGCTTGACGCCGAACTGACGGCGGCAGTTCCCGGCACCGACATCAAGCTGATGAAATTCCATGGCGTCTACCAGCAGGACGACCGCGACATCCGCGACGAGCGCCGCCGCCAGAAGCTGGAGCCGGCCTATCGCTTCATGGCGCGCGTGCGCCTGCCGGGCGGCGTGCTTTCGCCGGGCCAATGGCTGAAACTGGACGAACTGGGCCGCGCCTATGGCGGCAATTCGCTTCGGCTGACCACGCGCCAGACCTTCCAGTTCCACTACGTCCACAAGAAGAATTTGCGCTCCCTCATTCGGGGCCTGCACGACGTGCTGCTCGATACCAGGGCCGCCTGCGGCGACGATTCGCGCGGCGTCATGGCGTCGATCAACCCGCAGCTTTCGGCGCTGCATGCGCAAATCCACGCGCTGGCGCAAAAGGCCAGCGACCACGCCATTCCCAAGACCCGCGCCTACGACGAAATCTGGTACGGCGAGGAACGCAAGCCCGTCAGCGGCCCCGAGGAGCCGCTCTACGGCAAGACCTACATGCCGCGAAAGTTCAAGATCGGCTTCGTCATTCCGCCGATCAACGACATCGACGTCTATGCGCAGGATCTGGGCTTCATCGCCATTATCGAGGATGGCAAGATTGCAGGTTTCAACGTCGCCATCGGCGGCGGCATGGGCCGGACCGACCAGGCGCCCAAGACGTATCCAAGGCTCGCCAGCGTCATCGGCTTTTTGCCGGCCGACAAGGTGCTGGAAATGTGCGACGCCACCATGAAGGTGCAGCGCGACTATGGCGACCGGCTCGATCGCGCCCGCGCTCGTTTCAAATACACCATCGACGACAAGGGCCTCGATTTCATCAAGGCGGAGATCGAGGCGCAGCTAGGGTTTGCGCTGGCGCCGGCGCGGCCCTACGCCTTCACCTCGAACGGCGACCCAATCGGCTGGACGCAAGGCGAGGATGGGCGTTGGCATCATACGCTGTTCATCCAGAACGGGCGCGTCAGCAATTTCCCGGATAAGCCTTTGCTCGACGGCTTGCGCGCCGTCGCGAAAACCCACAAGGGCATGTTCCGGGTTACGCCGAACCAGAACCTCATCATTGCCGACGTGGCGGCCGAGGATAGGCCAGCCATCGAAGCGCTCTTGAAGGAATATCGGCTCGACGGTCTCAACGCCGGCAGCGGGCTGCGGCTCAATTCCATGGCCTGCGTCGCCTTTCCGACCTGCGGGCTGGCGATGGCGGAGAGCGAACGCTATTTGCCGGATCTCATCACCAGGATCGATGTCATCCTGGCCGCGCATAAACTGTCCGAGGAGCCGATCACCATCCGCATGACCGGCTGCCCCAATGGCTGCTCGCGGCCCTACATCGCCGAGATCGCGCTGACCGGGCGGGCGCCCGGAAAATACAATCTCTATCTGGGCGGCGGCTTCCACGGCCAGCGCCTGAACAAGATGGTGCTGGAGAATGTCGGCGAGAAGGTCATTCTCGAATATCTCGAAAAAGTAATCGCGCATTTCGCCGGCGAGCGTTTGCCGGGCGAGCATTTCGGCGATTTCGCCATCCGCGCCGGCTACGCGGCCGAGGTCAAGGAAGGCCGCTTCTTCAACGACTGATTGAGCCGGCGCTGTCAGGCGGATGGGTCGCATTGCCGCCGTGGCCGGATGCTGTATGATTGCTGCAAGGGAGTCAGGGCTGTTTTCGACTCCGGAGAAGCCGATGCCTGGAACCGCCAGTTCTTACAGTTTGTCGATCCTCGACACCAAGGTCTTGCAAGGCGACCAGCCGCAACTGGTCGTCCGCTATCAGGGACGGCGCGACCCTGTTGAAATCAGCCAGGCGCTTGCATCGGTCGATATCGACGGGCTTTTGGCCGGCTGCGAAGCAGTCGCGCAGACGATCTTCCATCAGGAATTTCGCCTCAACAACCAGGTTGACCTACACTTCACGCTGGAGGGTGAGAACGGCCTGAAGATCTGGCACACGCAGCCGACGCTCTACATGAAATGCCCGCTCACCATGTCGATGAAGTGGTCATGCCTGCATCTCAGCCAGGCCTACAAGACCATGACGACGCTCGGCATCATCGAATTGCCGCCGGAGACGGCGCTGGTCGGGAATGCGGTCGGCGTCAACGAGACCGCGCGGGTCGTCATGGATTCGATGGCCAGCGGCGTGGAGTTCATGGGCAATTTGATGCTCATGCGCAATACGATCGACCATGAGGCCGAAGCCAATCGCGGCCGCGAAGCGGACATCGCCTCGACCAAGATCGCCTGACGCATATCTCCCGAAAGTTGGAACCACTGTTCGGGGATCGTCAAGGCCGGCGGAAAACGCTAAGGGCTTGGCCCACACAGTCCAGCATGTGGCGTCAGATATGAGTGCCGACGAAGACATCGTCATTGCCGAAGGGGCGGTCATCCGCCCGGATGATTTGCACGAGGATTTCATCCGCTCGTCGGGGCCTGGCGGCCAGAACGTCAACAAGGTCGCGACGGCGGTGCAATTGCGTTTCGACGCGGCGCATGCGCAGGGCCTGTCGGAGCGCGTGCGCGAACGCACCATAAAACTTGCCGGGCAGCGCGCCACCAAGGACGGCGTCATCGTCATCGAGGCCGGACGCTTCCGCACGCAGGAACAGAACCGTGCCGACGCCCGCGCCCGGCTTACGGAACTCGTCGCCAAGGCTGCCGAACCGCCGCCGCCGCCGCGCAAGAAGACACGGCCGACGAAAGGGTCGGTCGAGCGGCGGTTGAAGAGCAAGGCCGGGCGTTCCACCGTGAAAAAGCTGCGTGGCCGCGTCGGCGAGGACTGACGGTTTCGGGTGGCGAATTTTGCCGGCGGCTGCCATCGTGCCGCGCCACGCGGTTCAGGATGGGGATCATGCTTTTATTGCCGGCGGGCGTCCGCCACATGCCGGGCTATCTGGCGCTCGACGCACAGCGGCAGTTGCTGGAGGCGACCCGCGACGTGGTCCGCCAAGCGCCGCTTTACACGCCCGCCATGCCCCGGACCGGCAAGGAAATGAGCGTGCGCATGACCAATTGCGGCGCTCTCGGCTGGGTGACGGACAAGGAGCGCGGCTACCGCTACCAGCCGACCCATCCGGTTACCGGCGAGGCGTGGCCGCCGATCCCGGAAGCGCTGATGCGACTGTGGCGCGATGTGGCGGCCTATCCGCATCCGCCGCAGGCCTGCCTTGTCAATTTCTACGGCGGCGAGGCGAAAATGGGCCTGCATCAGGATCGCGACGAGACCGAATTCGCAGCGCCCGTCGTTTCGATCTCGCTGGGCGACGATTGCCTGTTTCGGGTCGGCCAGACAATGCGCGGTGGCAAGACGGTAGCCTTCAGGCTGCAGAGCGGCGATGTCGTGATACTGGGCGGTGAAAGCCGGCTGGTTTTCCACGGCGTCGACAAGATTTATCCGCAGACATCACCGCTGCTGAAGAACGGTGGTCGCATCAATTTGACGCTGCGGCGGGTGACAGAGCCGGCTGGTCAGCTTCTCTAATCGTGAAAAATACGATGAGAAGAAGCAAGGGCATGATGGGAAAGCCGCTCTCGGCAAGCGGCAACGGCAAATTCGGCGCGAACCAGCTTATGAAGGCCGCGCCGGCTGCAAGATAGAAACGGCCCCCGGATTGCGCTCGCCCGGCGCGAAGGATCAAGAGCCCGCCAGCCAATAGCAGCGACAGGTCGTAAACGTGCATGTAGGGGGTGATAAGGCAGGTCCCGACCAGCACCAGGGCGCTTTGAACCTGGTGGTCCGTCGTCCGCGAAAGGCGCCATGCAAGGGTGACGAGCACAAATAACGCAAACACTCCATGCACCGCCAATGCGCTGTCGCCGGACATGCCGAGCAAGCGAAGCGACATGAACAGGGAGGGGATCATGGCCATGAAGAGGCCCCTGCCGTGCCGCTCCAGTTTCGAAAGCTCCGGCATCGTCAGATGGAGGTAGTCGGACCATGCCTGCGTGCCGAAAACGAGGACGGATAAGATCAGGACGAAGCAGGCGACTGCCGCCGTGATGAGGATGAGCATCCACCGCCGCTGGAAGCCCCAGATGAGGGGCAGGAGAAAGCCCGTCTGCGGCTTGATGGTCAGCAGGACCGCGCCGACGATCGAATACGGATCGGTCCGGGAGCGTGGAGCGAGCGCCAGTAGCATCAACCCGGTAAAGAAATTGCCCGTCTGGCCGTAGTAAATGCAGGAAAGAGCCGCCGGGGAACAAACGAGAACGAACACTTCTCGCCAGCCAAAACCGAACCGCCGCGCGCACACTGCCAGGAAGCCAACGCCGAAGACGCTCCAGGCCACAAAACCGGTCAGATAGCCGACAAGGCCGAACGGCCAGGTGAGAAGAAGCGAGTGTGGAGGATAGGCCCAAGGCGAGCGCCAATATCGGCGTGAACGAAACCCTGCTGAAACGCCTTGAAGGCTGCCGGATCGTAGATGGTCCCGACGGCTCCTGCCACGAGCAGCTTGCCGGCAGTCCAGAGATTGATGAAATCGCCCCCTAACGGCGAGACGGGGTCGATCTGCAGCCCGTTGCGGTTCGCCAACTCTCTTGCGAAGCCGGCGACAAAGAAAATCAGATTAGCTGCTGTCAGGATGACCAGTACCAGCAGGAAACGATGTTCATCGGCCGGCTTGCCGACAGGCTCGTGCCCTTCATGGCGCTCGCTTCTTGTCATGGCTTTCCAGCGTTTTAAGAAACTGAACGGCGTCTCGCGCGGCAAGTTTGTCCTCTCACAGCTTCCTGAGCGCCACTTCTTCGATCAGATGATCGGCGCCCTTGCGCAAGATGAGGTCGGCGCGGGCGCGCGTCGGCAAAATGTTCTCGCGCAAATTCTTCAGGTTGATGTTGGACCACAAGCCCTCGGCAATGGCCTGGGCGGCCCCTTGCGAAAGCTGGGAATAGCGGTGGAAGAAGGAGTCCGGGTTGCGGAAGGCGGTTTCGCGCAACCGCATGAACCGCGCAATGTACCAGTCGTGGATGCGGTCTTCGTCAGCGTCGATATAGATGGAGAAGTCGAAGAAGTCCGACAGGAACGGCACGATCTTGCCGTCGCGGGGCAGCTTGCCCGGTTGCAGTACGTTGATGCCTTCGAAGATCAGGATGTCCGGCCGATCGATGGTCGCAAACGCGCCGGGCATGACATCGTAGGTCAGGTGCGAATAGAGCGGCGCCTGGATGGCGCGCTGGCCGGATTTGATGCCCGACAGGAACCGAAGCAGCGCCCCGACATCGTAGCTGTCGGGAAAGCCCTTGCGCTCCATCAGGTTTTCGCGGCGCAGGATTTCATTGGGCAAAAGAAAGCCGTCGGTGGTGACGAGATCGACCTTGGGGCTGGATGGCCAGCGCGCCAGCAGTTCCTTCAGCACGCGTGCGGTGGTCGATTTTCCGACGGCGACGGAACCGGCAATGCCGATGATGAACGGCGTCTTGGCGACATCGCCGACATTGAAGAAATCGCGGCGCTGGCGAAACAAGAGCTGGCTTGCCTCGACATGCGCCGACAACAAGCGCGACATCGACAGGTAGATGCGCTTGACCTCTTCCAGGTCGACAGGGTCGTTCAGCGACCGCAGCCGGCGGATTTCTTCCTCGGTCAGCGTCAGCGGCGTATCGGCGCGGAATTTTGCCCATTCCTCGGCGGAAAAGAAAAGATAGGGCGAATATTTCTCGGTAGGAGCGAGCTGGTCCATCGCGTCTCCTGCCCCCCTTTGCACTCAGTCCGGCTTTTGCCGGGAAGCCTTCTCGGCAATACCCGAGCGGCTGGTACGCTGCCCCAGTTCGTCAAGCACCGCATTCAGCGGCACGCCGGCGATGCCCAGCACGACCATCCAATGATAGAGCAGGTCGGCGCTCTCGGAAACGAGGCCGTCCTTGTCGCCCTTGACGGCCGCGATCACCGTCTCGACCGCCTCTTCGCCAAGCTTTTGCGCCGCCTTGTCGATGCCGCGCGCATAAAGCTTCGCCGTCCACGATTCCGGATCGCCGGAATGGGCGCGCTCGTAAATGATTTTCTCAAGATCGGAAAGCGAAAAATCGACCATGCCGCCGTTTAAGGCCGAACCGCGGCGCTGTCGAGTCGCATGGGCAGGCCGGCCTTGGCCATATGCTGCTTCGCCTGGGCGATCGAATAGGTGCCGAAATGGAAGATCGAAGCGGCCAGCACCGCCGTCGCATGGCCGTCGCGAATGCCTTCCACCATGTGATCGAGGTTGCCGACACCGCCCGACGCGATGACCGGCACGCGCACGGCATCCGCCACGGCACGCGTAAGGGCAATGTCGTAGCCGGCCTTGGTGCCGTCGCGGTCCATCGAGGTCAGCAGGATTTCGCCCGCGCCCAGGCCGACCATCTTTTGCGCGAATTCGACCGCATCGATGCCGGTTTTTTCACGGCCGCCATGGGTGAAAATTTCCCAGCGGTCGGTCTCGCCTTCTCCCGAAATCTTCTTGGCGTCGATGGCGACGACGATGCACTGATTACCGAATTTCTGCGCCGCCTCGGCGACGAAATCAGGATTTTTCACCGCTGCCGTATTGATCGACACCTTGTCGGCGCCGGCCAGCAAAAGCTTGCGGATATCCGCCACCTCGCGCACGCCCCCCCCGACCGTCAGCGGCATGAAGCATTGCTCGGCGGTGCGGGCAACGATGTCGAAAATGGTTTCGCGTCTTTCCGATGTCGCGGTGATGTCGAGAAAGCAAAGCTCGTCCGCGCCCGCCGCATCATAGGCTTTCGCGATCTCGACGGGATCGCCGGCGTCGATGAGATCGACGAAGTTGACGCCTTTGACGACGCGGCCGTCCTTTACGTCGAGGCAGGGGATAACACGGAATTTAAGCGTCATGACCGCTCCTCGAACAGGGCTGCCGGCGGGTTGGTCTCGCCGCGCAGGATCGAAAGCGCCTCGGCGGGATCGATACGGCCGTCATAGAGCGCGCGGCCCGAGATCGCGCCTTCGAGCTTTTGCGCGTCGGGCATGGTCATGCGCACGATGTCGGCTATGGAGGCAAGCCCGCCCGATGCGATGACCGGAATGGACACCGCATTGGCTAGGTCGATGGTGGAATCCCAGTTGATGCCGGCGAGCACGCCGTCGCGGTCGATGTCGGTGTAGATGATGGCGGCAACGCCGGCACCCTCGAATTGTTGCGCCAGTTCGATGACGCCCAGCGACGACGCTTCCGCCCAGCCCTCGACCGCCACCTTGCCGCCCTTGGCGTCGATGCCGACGGCGATCTTTCCCGGAAAGGCCTTGCAGGCCTGCTTCACCAGTTCGGGATCGCGCACGGCGATGGTGCCGAGGATGACGCGGGCAAGGCCGCGCGCCAGCCAGCTTTCGATATGGGCCAGCGTGCGGATGCCCCCGCCAAGCTGCACCGGGTTCTTCGTCGCCTTGAGGATGGCGTCCACGGCCTCGCCATTGACACTGCGTCCCTGAAACGCGCCATTGAGATCGACGACATGCAGCCACGAAAAACCCTGATCCTCAAAGGCTTTCGCCTGTGCAGCCGGGTCGTCATTGTAGACAGTAGCGGTCGCCATGTCGCCGAGCTTGAGGCGAACGCACTGGCCGTCCTTGAGGTCGATGGCAGGGAAAAGAATCATGGCTTCCACGCGAGAAAATTGGCGATCAGCGCCTGGCCAAGTGCCTGGCTTTTTTCGGGATGGAACTGCGTGCCGACAAGGTTATCCCGCACGACCGCCGCAGTCACCGGCCCGCCATAATCGGCGACGGCCAGCACTTGATCCGGCTTCTGCGCGTCGAGATGGTAAGAGTGGACGAAATAGGCGTGCAGCCCGTCCGGTCCGGTCGGAATGCCAGTAAAAACCGGGTGGTCACGCTTCAGTTGAACCGTGTTCCAGCCGATCTGCGGGATCTTTAGGGCAGGATCGGCGGGCGCGATTTCCTTCACATCGCCGGCAATCCAGCCGAAGCCGTTGGTGACCGTATTTTCCAGCCCGCGCTCAGACATCAACTGCATGCCGACGCAGATGCCCAGGAAGGGTTTTCCGCGCCCAATCGCGGCCTCCTCGACCGCTTCCCACATGCCCTCGATCGCGTGCAGGCCGGCGGCGCAGTCGGCGTAGGCGCCGACGCCAGGCAGCACGATGCGGTCGGCGGAGCGTACCCGCTCGGCATCGGCGGTCAGTTCAATCTGAGCGGAAATGCCGGCTTCGCGCGCGGCACGCTCGAAAGCCTTGGTCACTGAGCGCAGATTGCCCGAGCCGTAGTCGATGATGGCGACGCGCATTCAGTGTCTTCCGGAGAAAGGGACCAGCCCGAGCGAAGCTTGCTGCGCGGGCCGGGCAAAGGTCGGATCGGGCACGATGGATGGCTCCGGGGCGTGCTCGCGAAGCGTCGTGCCCTTGTCGAGCGCATAGCGCGCATCGGCGTCGTCAAGATTGTCCGCCACGACGACGCCCCATTGCTTCCAGCCGCGCCGGATCAGTGCGGAAATTCGCAGCGCCTGTCCTTCAAGCCCGATAAAGAGCATGACAAGAAAACTCAGAAGCGAGCCCGCCAGCATAAAGCCGGACGCTTCGCCCAATGCGGACAGGAAACCGAGGGCGACAAAGGCGAGAACCGCTTCGATCCACAGCCGATGCCAGAGCAGCCACAGCGGCGGCACGAGAAACGCCACCCACGAAAACCCGTCGCGAACGAAAACCGTCGCGGCGGCATCAGGGGCACGGCCCGGCGGCTCCATTACGACATAGATGGCCATGCCTATCCCTTCAGCGAACCCTTGGTGGAAGGGACAGCTTGCGGCTGGCGCGGATCGGTTTCAAGGGCCGCGCGCAACGCTCGCGCCACCGCCTTGAAGCAGGTTTCGGCGATATGGTGGTTGTTGGCGCCGTAATGGTTGGTGACATGCAGCGTGACGCCGGCGTTCTGCGCCAGCGCCTGGAAGAATTCGCGCACCAGTTCGGTATCGAACGAGCCGATCTTGGGCGCCGAGAAAGAAACGTCCCAGACCAGGAACGGCCGTCCCGACACGTCGATGGCCGCCCGCGTGAGCGTCTCGTCCATGGCGAGGTCGATGGAGGCATAGCGCATGATGCCGCGCCGTTCGCCGAGCGCCTTCGACAGGGCCTGGCCAATGACGATGCCGGTGTCCTCGACTGTGTGGTGGTCGTCGATATGCAGGTCGCCCTTGGCCCGAACCGTCATGTCGATCAGCGAATGGCGCGAAAGCTGGTCGAGCATATGGTCGAAGAAGCCGACACCGGTTTCGATATCGGCCTTGCCGGTGCCGTCGACATGGAGCGAAACCGAAATATCGGTTTCCTTGGTCTTGCGGCTCACTTCGGCGGATCGGGCGGTCATGGCCTCATCCCTGTGCTGGAAATTCCAAGCTTGAAAACGAGAGCCTTCTAGCAGCACGATCATGCGATTGCCAGTTGCCAAAGCGCGAACAAGCCGGTTTGCAATCGCCCTTCGCTTGCATACATATGGCCGATCAAATCACTCGTAACGCGCTGGTCGCCTTATCGGGACCGCGCGGCATCGGAGCCAAAATATGTCGAATGAACTGAGCATGCACGCCACCACCATCATCACCGTGCGCAAGGGCGGCAAGGTGGTCATCGCCGGCGACGGCCAGGTCAGCCTCGGCCAGACCATCATGAAGGGCAACGCCAAGAAGGTGCGCCGCATCGGCAAGGACGGCAAGGTCATTGCCGGGTTCGCGGGCGCTACCGCCGACGCCTTTACGCTTCTGGAGCGGCTGGAGGCCAAGCTCGAGCAATATCCAGACCAGTTGACCCGCGCCTGCGTCGAACTGGCCAAGGACTGGCGCACCGACCGCTATCTGCGCCGGCTGGAAGCGATGATGCTGGTGGCCGACAAATCCGTCTCGCTCGCGCTGACCGGCAATGGCGACGTGCTGGAGCCGGAAGACGGCGTCATGGCCATCGGTTCGGGCGGCAATTACGCGCTGGCCGCCGCCCGCGCCCTGATCGACAGCGACAAGGACGCGGAAGAAATCGCTCGCAGGGCGATGAAGATCGCTTCCGAGATTTGCGTCTACACCAACAACAATTTCGTCGTCGAAGTCATTGATGCCGAATAAGGCTGGGATGCCGAGTAAGACTGCGCCGGTCTACGACTTCCGCGCGGTGACGGAGGCCGATCTGCCGATAATCGCCGGCTGGCTGGCCCTGCCGCATATGGCAAAATGGTGGGGCGACCCGGCAGCGGAAATCGCTTCCATCCGCGAGCATATCGACAGCGACGAGGTCGAGCCGCTCATCGTCGAACTGGACGGCCGCGCCATCGCCTATCTGCAAAGCTACGATCCGCATCTGGAAGACGGGCATCCCTATGCGGACCAGCCTTTCGGCACGCTCGGCATCGACATTTCCATAGGCGTGCCGGAATTGGTCGGTATCGGCCATGGCTCGGCCATCGTCGCGCAGTTCACCGAAATGCTTTTCGAGGAAGGTGTGCTGCGCGTCGTCATCGACCCTCACCCGGATAATGGCAGGGCGATAAGGGCTTACGAAAAGGCGGGGTTTCGGCCGCTCGGCGAACGAACGTCGGAATATGGGCGGGCGCTGCTGATGGCCATCGATGCGGATGAGGGCGAACAATGACCGAAGCAGCCAACAAGGGCGGCCTGACCGCCACCCAGATGTCGTGGCGGGCAGGGCTCGCCATCGCCGCCGGCCTGATTGCCATCCAGATCGTCGCGCTTGCCATGCAGGGCCATCCGGCGATCTGCACCTGCGGTTACGTCAAATTCTGGCACGGCGTCGTCAACAGTTCGGAGAATTCCCAGCACATTACCGACTGGTACACCTTCTCGCACATCATCCACGGCTTCCTGTTCTATGGGGCGGCGTGGCTGTTGTTCCCGAAATCGTCGATATGGTTTTGGCTGGTGCTGGCCATGACCGTGGAAGGCGCGTGGGAGATCGTCGAAAACAGCCCCTTCATCATCAACCGCTATCGCGAAGGCACCATTTCGCTCGACTATTACGGCGATTCCATCCTCAACTCGGTGTCCGACACGCTGGCGATGGTGCTGGGATTTGTGATGGCGCGGCGGCTTCCTATATTGGTGGTCGTGGCGCTCGCCGTCCTTTTCGAACTCGCCGTCGGCTATATCATCCGGGACAATCTGACACTCAACGTGATCATGCTGCTGCATCCGTTCGAGTCCATCAAGCAGTGGCAATCGGGATTGATGTGACATGACCGGCGACAAGGTCCAATCGATGATATCGGCGATCAGCGCGGACACGCTGTCGGCGGCGGTCGAGGGCGACCTGCTGACGGGCGAGCAGGCGCAGACGCTTCGCGATCTCGAATGCAGCCGGTCGGCCTCCGCGACGCGCGACGACGAGCAGTTCCGCTTCATCAACGGGTTCAGCGACATTTTCGTTGCCATTGGGCTTGGCCTGTTCCTCGGCGCGGCCGCCTATTTCGGCTATCGACTTGCCGGACAGGGCGGTATGCTGATCGTGGCTGTCGCAAGCTGGCTGCTGGCTGAATATTTTACGCGCCGGCGGCGCATGGCGCTGCCGAGCATCGCCTTGCTGCTGGCTTTTTCGGCGTCGACATTCGTCACCGTGGCGGCATGGATCGACGCCCTCACGGCAAATACCAGCAGCAATGATCCGGCCTCATTGGTGGGGGCGGCGCTCGTGACGGTTGCGGCCGCGTTTGTTCACTACCGGCGCTTCCACGTGCCGATCACGGTCGCGGCAGCGGCCGGCGCGGTTGTCGTGGCGGTCGCGGGGACCTTGCGGACCACGTCTCCCGAGGCTTTCAGCGCGTATCTGACGCCATCATTGCTGGTCTGTGGCCTTCTGGTGTTCGCGATCGCCATGCGGTTCGACCTCAGCGATCCGAAGCGGCAAACCCGACGCACCGATATCGCCTTCTGGCTGCATATGCTGGCTGCACCTTTGATCGTGCACCCACTGGTGAGCGGCTTCACTATCCGCCCCGGCGGGGCGGATGCCGCCTCCGCGTGGGGCATCCTCGGCATCTTTGTCGTGCTGGCGCTGGTGGCTATCCTGGTCGACCGACGCGCGATCCTGGTGTCGGGCCTGTCTTATGCCGGCATAGCGTTCGGCACGCTGGTCGGCGGCTCCGGCCTTATCGACAGCGTGGTGCCGCTCACCATGCTGGTGCTGGGCGCGCTCGTGCTGCTGCTCAGCGCCGGCTGGCGCGCGCTGCGCGGGTTCTTTCTGGGCTTGTTGCCCGCCGGCTTTTCCCGCTGGCTTCCCTCCCACGGATAACAATTGAAAGCAGAGTAGCGAGTCATGAGCACATTTTCCCCCCGTGAAATCGTTTCGGAACTCGACCGTTTCATCATCGGCCAGAAGGACGCCAAGCGCGCCGTCGCCATCGCCTTGCGCAACCGCTGGCGCCGCCAGCAGTTGGAAGGCCAGATGCGCGAAGAGGTGATGCCGAAGAACATCCTGATGATCGGACCGACCGGCGTCGGCAAGACCGAGATTTCTCGCCGCCTGGCCAAGCTGGCGGGTGCGCCCTTCGTCAAGGTCGAGGCAACCAAGTTCACCGAGGTCGGCTATGTCGGCCGCGACGTCGAGCAGATCATCCGCGACCTGGTCGAGATCGCCATCGGCCTCGTGCGCGAAAAGATGCGCGAGGACGTCAAGGCGCGCGCCCACATCAACGCCGAGGAACGCGTGCTGGAGGCGCTGGTCGGCAAGACGGCCAGCCCCGCTACCCGCGACAGTTTCCGCAAGAAGCTGCGCGACGGCGAAATGGACGACAGGGAAATCGAGGTCGAGGTGGCCGATACCGGCACCGGCGGCATGCCCGGTTTCGAGATTCCCGGCATGCCGGGCGCGAATATCGGCGTCATGAACATCAACGACATGCTGTCGAAGGCCATGGGCGGCAAGCGCACCAAGATGCGCAAGACCACGGTCAAGGATTCCTACGGGCTGTTGATCGAAGACGAGTCCGACAAGCTGCTCGACCAGGACGAGGTGGTGCGCCGGGCGCTGGAAGCGACGCAGGAAGACGGCATCGTCTTCCTCGACGAGATCGACAAGATCGCCAACCGCGAAGGCGGCATGGGCGCTGGCGTTTCGCGCGAGGGCGTGCAGCGTGACCTCTTACCGCTGGTCGAGGGCACCACGGTGGCGACCAAATACGGGCCGGTAAAGACCGATCACATCCTGTTCATCGCCTCGGGCGCGTTCCATGTCGCCAAGCCGTCCGACCTGTTGCCGGAATTGCAGGGCCGCTTGCCGATCCGCGTGGAGCTTCGTGCGCTGGAGAAGGACGATTTCGTACGCATCCTCACCGAAACCGAGGCCGCTCTGATCAAGCAGTATATCGCGCTGATGAAGACCGAAGGCGTCGATCTGATCTTTACCGACGACGCCATCGATTCGCTGGCCGGCATTGCCGTCGATCTCAACGCCACCGTCGAGAACATCGGCGCGCGGCGGCTGCAGACGGTGATGGAACGGGTGCTGGACGAGATTTCCTACGATGCGCCCGACCGCAACGGCACGGCGGTCACCATCGACGCCGCCTATGTGCAGAAGCATGTCGGCGACCTGTCGCGCAACACGGATTTGTCGCGGTTTATCCTGTAGGGCCTTGGTTGGGTCTTGCGAGCGGAAATCTCGCTAACCCCTCCCCACAAGGGGAAGGGGACTTCCGGACAACTCGAGCGAAACCCTGGCGCTGTTGAAGAAGCCGCAGCCTGATTTCCCTCCCCCTTGCGGGGTGGGGGTATCCTCCAGCACAACCGCGGGTACGCCCGACTGTGGCCAAATGGAAGCATATGCCCGCCTTTAGGCGCTCGCAACGATAGAAGGCTCGACTTGGTTCGGCGCTTTTTCTAGGTTGCGTGGCAACATTTGCAGACGGCGGCGCATGAAGAAGCTGATCTTTGTCATCCTTGCCCTGGTCCTGGCGGCCGGAGCCTTGCCGGCTGCGGCGGCAACGCGTGTCCCGCCCGGCAATCGCCATGTGGAGCAGCCCTCGATCCCCGGCGCTTCCAGCCGGCGCACCCAGGCCACCAACACCACCTTTCAGGCGAAGTACCGCAAGGTTTATGCGCTGCTGCAAAACGACGCCAAGCTTCGCGACAAGATCAGGCAGGCGGCTAGCGCCTACGGCATCGACCCGATCCATATCGTCGGCGCCATCGTGGGCGAGCATACCTATAATGTCGATGCCTATGACCGCTTGCAGACCTACTACGTCAAGGCGATCTCCTATTTGGCAAGCAAGCTGACCTTCGCCCATGACGGCGAAGACATCTCGGCTTTTCTGCAACGGCCGGAATTTGCCAAATGCGCGAGCCAGTCCGGCAGCTACGATTTGTGGGAATGCCGCGAGCAGGTCTGGAACCGTTCCTTTCGCGGCAAGACGGTCGGCGGCACGAGCTTTCCCGACAACCGCTTCGGCGCCACCTTCTTCCAGCCCTATTACGCCGGCCAGACCTTCGGGCTCGGCCAGCTCAACCCGCTGACCGCCTTGCAGATGAGCGACCTTGTCCACAAGGTCTCCGGGCTGCCGAAGCTCGACGTGAGCGACCCGAATACCGTTTACAAGACGATCATGGATCCGGACCTGACGCTCGCTTATGTCGCCGCGACGCTGAAGAAGTCTATCGACGCCTACAGGAACATTGCCGGCTTCGATATTTCCGGCAATCCGGGGATCACCGCGACACTCTACAATGTCGGCAATCCCGAACAGCGCGCCTATGCGCTGAAGGCGGAAAACGACAGGCGCCGCGCCGCGGGCGAGCCTGAAAAGCTGCCCGAGGAAAATTATTACGGCTGGCTGGTCAACGACAAGCTGCCGGAATTGCGCGCGCTTTTTTGAAGCGTCAGTGGTTGTCGCGCGGCACGCCTGACTTGTGCGCGACATCCTGGTATTTGACTGCCGGCTTCAGCACCATCCCGCCATCGAACTGGTCGACCATGCTGCGTTGGATTTCCTGCCATGGCGTCTGGTGCGCCGGGTAGGCGTAGCCGCCATTGTTTTGCAGTTCGGCGCGGCGGCGCGTCATCTCGTCGTCGGTGACGAGGATGTCGGCGGTGCCTTTGCGCAGATCGACACGCACGCGGTCGCCGGCTTTCAAGAGTGCCAGCCCGCCGCCGACCGCCGCTTCTGGCGAGGCATTGAGGATCGATGGCGTTCCCGACGTGCCCGACTGGCGGCCGTCGCCGATGCAGGGCAGCGAATGGATGCCGCGCTTGATGAGATAGGCCGGCGGCTGCATGTTGACCACTTCCGCGCCGCCTGGATAACCGACCGGGCCAGCGCCGCGCATGAACAGGATCGTGAATTCGTCGATACCCTCGGCCGGATTGTCGATGCGGGCGTGGTAGTCTTCCGGCCCGTCGAACACGACCGCCTTGCCCTCGAAGGCTTCCGGGTCACGCGGATTGGACAGATAGCGGTCGCGGAATTCCTTCGAAATCACGCTGGTCTTCATGATGGCGCTATCGAACAGGTTGCCCTTCAGATTGATGAAGCCGGCGTCTTTTTTCAGCGGCGCGGCGACCGTGAAAATGACTTTCAGATCGAGGTTTTCGACCGCTGCGCAGTTTTCGCTCATGGTCTTGCCGTTGGCGGTAATCGCTTGCGGATGCGGCAGCAGGCCGCCCCGGATCAGCTCGGCGATGACCGCCGGAACGCCGCCCGCATGGTGATAATCTTCGCCCAGATACTCACCGGCTGGCTGCAGATTGACCAGCAGCGGCACATGATGGCCGATCTTCTGCCAGTCGTCATTGTCGAGTTTGACGCCGAGATGGCGGGCGATGGCGTTGAGGTGGATCGGCGCGTTGGTCGAGCCGCCAATGGCCGAATTGACGACGATGGCGTTCTCGAATGCCTCGCGCGTCATGATGTCGGACGGCTTCAAATCTTCATGCACCATTTCGACGATCCGCCGGCCGGTCTCGTAGGAAATCTGGCCGCGTTCGCGGTAGGGTGCGGGAATGGCGGCAGAACCCGGCAACTGCATGCCGAGCGCTTCGGCCAGCGAATTCATGGTGGTGGCGGTGCCCATCGTGTTGCAGTAGCCGACCGAGGGCGCCGAGGAGGCGACGATGTCCATGAATTCGTCATAGCCGATCTCGCCCGCCGAAAGCCGCTGGCGCGATTCCCAGACGATGGTTCCGGAGCCGGTGCGCTTGCCCTTGTGCCAGCCATTCAGCATCGGCCCGACCGAAAGGGCAATGGCCGGAATGTTGACCGTGGCGGCCGCCATCAGCATGGCCGGCGTCGTCTTGTCGCAGCCGACGGTCAGCACAACGCCGTCGAGCGGATAGCCGTAAAGCACTTCGACCAGCGAAAGATAGGCAAGATTGCGGTCCAGCGAGGCGGTTGGGCGCTTGCCCGTCTCCTGGATCGGGTGGCAGGGAAATTCGAATGGAATGCCGCCCATCGACACGATGCCGTCGCGCACCCGCTTGGCCAGTTCCAGATGATGGCGGTTGCACGGCGACAGGTCGGAGCCGGTCTGCGCGATGCCGATCAGCGGCTTGCCCGATTGCAGTTCGGCGCGGGTCAGCCCGTAATTCAGGTATCGTTCGAGATAGAGCGCCGTCATGCCGGGATTGTCGGGATTGTCGAACCACTCCTGCGAGCGGAGTTTTTTCTTGAGGGGTGCGCCGGCCATTCTGGTCTCCGTATTTGTACGACAAATGGATATGCCAACGTGCAGGCAGAGGCAAGGGTGCTCGCCACGGCACGGACGGATAGACAAGCCCTGCACCGACTTCGGTGCGATAGACAAGAATAGAAGGCTGCGTTACGGCTAGCACAAGCTGATTTTTTTCAGGGAGGATCGAGATGGCTTTGGTGATCGAGGGCGAAGAACGCATCGCAGCACCCATACAAAAAGTATGGGAAGCGCTCAACGATCCGGCGATACTCCAGGCGACGATTCCCGGCTGCCAGAGCCTCGAAATGGAGTCGCCAACCGAGATGGCGGCGACAGTGGTGTTGAAAATTGGACCCATCAAGGCGACGTTCAACGGCGAGGTGACGCTGAAGAATCTCAACCCCCCGAACAGCTATACCATCCAGGGCGAGGGCAAGGGCGGCATCGCCGGCTTCGCCAAGGGCGGCGCGGACGTGACGCTGGCCGCCGACGGCGCGGATGCGACCATCCTGAAATATGCGGCGAAGGCCGATGTCGGCGGCAAGATCGCTCAACTAGGCAGCCGATTGATCGAATCGACCTCGAAGAAGCTGGCCGGCCAGTTTTTTTCGTCGTTCAACGAGAAGGTGAGCGCCGGCTGACTCCCTTTCCCCTCCCCCTTGCGGGGAGGGCCGGGGTGGGGGTCGCTCAAGGCGAGAAAAACTACTCGAACACGATGCTGGGCACCGCCGCGTCGGCAGCGCCTTTTTCTTCCTGCAGCCGCTCCCAGACTTTTGAGGCGATAGCGCGGTAAATCTTGGCTTCGGCTCCGTCCGGTTTCGAGGCGACGACGGGCCGGCCTTCATCCGAGCTTTCGCGGATGCCCATTTCCAGCGGTACTTCGCCGAGGAAGGTGACGCCAAGCCGTTCCGCCTCGCGCCTCGCTCCGCCATGGCCGAAAATGTCGTAGCGCGCGCCGGTGTCGGGGGCGATGAAATAGCTCATGTTCTCGACGATGCCGAGCAACGGCACGTCGACCTTCTTGAACATGTTCAGCCCCTTGCGCGCATCGATGAGGGCAAGGTCCTGCGGGGTCGAGACTATAACGGCACCGGCCAGCGGCACCTGCTGGGCCATGGTCAGTTGCGCGTCGCCGGTGCCGGGCGGCATGTCGACCACCAGCACGTCGAGCGGCCCCCACTCCACCTCGCGCAGCATCTGCGTCAGCGCCGAAATGACCATCGGCCCACGCCAGATCATCGGCGTTTCTTCATCGACGAGGAAACCCATCGACATGACCTTCAGGCCGTAATTCTCCATCGGCTTGAGCACCTTGCCGTCGACGGTCTGCGGCCGGCCGCTGATGCCGAGCAGGCGCGGCATGGAAGGCCCGTAGATATCGGCGTCGAGCACGCCCACCTTCAACCCGTTGGCGGCAAGGCCAAGCGCGATATTGACGGCGGTGGTGGATTTGCCGACGCCGCCCTTGCCGGAGGCGACCGCGATGATCGCCTCGATGCCGGGCACCCCGCGCTTGCCATGGCTGTGCGAAGCGGGCGCGTGCGGAGCGGGGCGGGCCGCCGGCGCATGGGGTGGGGCGGCAGGCCGGGGAGGTGCTGCGCGCGCCGGGACAGCACTTTCCATGCCGCCGCCCTTTTTCTCCGCGGTCAGGGCGACGATGGCGCTGGCAACGCCAGGGATCGCCTTGACGACGCGCTCGGCTGCGGCGCGCAACGGTTCCATTTCCTTGGCGCGCGCGGCCGGAACGGTAATGGAGAAAAAGACCTTGCCGTCGGCGATGAAAATCTCGGAAACCATGCCGAGTTCGACGATGTTGCCGGAGAAATCCGGCCCGCTGACCGTCTTCAGGCGTTCGAGAACGATTTCATTGGTGACGGACATGACGACGCTTTCCTCAATGCGGTGCTGCCGCTGAGATAGGGTAATTGGGCGCGCATACCAAGCGCCACATTGCCGCTCTCACCCTGCCAGGCTGATTACGAGATAGGTAGCAGCTGAAATCGCCGCCGTGGCCGGCAGCGTGACGACCCAGGCAACGACGATGCTTTTGGCGACGCCCCAGCGCACGGCCGAAACGCGGCGCGCAGCACCGACGCCGATAATCGCGCCGGTAATGGTGTGCGTCGTCGAAACGGGGACGCCAAGCCAGGTGGCGGCAAACAGCGTTATCGCGCCGCCTGTTTCGGCGCAAAAGCCCTGCATCGGGTTCAGCCGCGTAATCTTCGACCCCATGGTGTGGACGATGCGCCAGCCGCCGAACAGCGTACCCAGCGCAAGCGCCGACTGGCAGGTCAGCACCACCCAGAGCGGTACGTAGAAAGTGTCGCCCAGCATGCCTTGCGAATAGAGCAGCACGGCGATGATGCCCATGGTCTTTTGCGCGTCGTTGCCGCCATGGCCGAGCGAATAGGCCGAGGCCGAAATGAATTGCAGGACGCGAAAGGTGCGGTCGACGGCAAAGGGCGACTGGCGCACGAATATCCAGGCGACCGCCAGCACCAGCACGAGCGCCAGCAGGAAGCCGGTCAATGGCGACAAGACGATTGCCGAAACCGTCTTGAACAGGCCGCCCACGACGATGGCTCCCGTTCCCGCCTTGGCGACGCCGGCTCCGACCAGTCCGCCGATCAGCGCATGCGAACTGCTGGAGGGAATGCCGACGATCCAGGTCAGGACGTTCCAGACGATGGCCCCGACAAGGGCGGCGAAGATGACCGCCGGCGTGACGGTGTTGGCATCGATGATGCCGGTGCCGAGCGTCTCGGCGACGTGAAGGCCGAAGAACAGGAAGGCGATGAAATTGAAGAACGCCGCCCAGAACACCGCATATTGCGGCCGCAGAACCCGGGTCGAGACGATGGTGGCAATAGAATTGGCCGCATCGTGCAGGCCGTTCAGAAAATCGAAGACCAGGGCGATGGCGATCAGGCCGAAGAGCAGCGGAAAGGCGAGGGTTTCCATGAAGATCAGACGTTCTCGACGACGATGCCGCTGATTTCGTCAGCGACGTCCTCGAAGCGGTCGACCACCTTTTCCAACTGGCCGTAGATTTCCTTGCCGACGATGAACCCCATCGCATCGTCGCCGGTGTGGCGATGGAAAAGATCCTTCAGCCCCTGTTCGTGCAGATCGTCGGAGCGGTCCTCGAGGCGGGTGATCTCCTCGGCGATGGCGGTAAGACGCGGAACGTTCGCGCCGAGCTTGGCAAGCAGCGGGATCGCCTCCGCCACCAGGTGGGAAGCCTCGACGATGACGCTGCCCATTTCCTGCATCAGCGGATCGAATTCCGTCTTTTCGAACAGCCGCACCGTTTTTACGGTCTTGTTCATCATGTCGATGGCGTCGTCCATCGACTGGATCAGGTCCTGGATATCGCTGCGGTCGAACGGCGTGATGAAAGAGCGGCGCACCGCAAGCATCACTTCGGCGGTAATGGCGTCGGCCTCGTTTTCGAGATCGACGATCTGCCGGCACCATCGCTCGACATCCGGGCCGCCGGCCAGCATCTGCTGCAACGCCTCTGCGCCGCCAACCACCGTCCGGGAATGCCGCTCGAACAGGTCGAAGAAGCGATCCTCGCGTGGCAGCAATTTCCGGAACCAGTTCAGCATGTCCAACCTCGCAGCGCTGACGATGCGTTCCCATAGCCCCGAGCCACAGCCGGGGAAACAGGCAATCTTGAAAAAGATGTGGGCGGGCCGGCGCGGGTCTGCTTGCGGTCGCAGGCGAATTCCCCAGCTTGGGCTGAAACAGGACGGCTGGAATGATCGAAAAGCTGAAATACTTCATCGCGCTGGCCCGCGAAAAGCATTTCGGGCGCGCCGCCGAGATGTGCAGCGTGACACAGCCGACCCTGTCGGCCGGCATCAAGCAACTGGAAAGCCAGCTCGGCGTCATGCTGGTCAAGCGGGGCTCGCGGTTCCAGGGGCTGACGCAGGAGGGCACGCAGGTGCTGACCTGGGCGCGCCGCATCGTCGGCGATGCGCGCTCGATGCGCGAGGAGATGCAGGCGGCGAAGCACGGCCTTTCGGGGCGCATCCGCATCGCGGCCATCCCGACCGTCTTGGCCATGCTGCCCCGGCTGACGACGCCGTTTCGCGAAAAGCATCCCGGCGTGACGTTTTCGATCCTGTCGCACACATCGATCGAAATCCTCTCTTTGCTGGGTAATTTCGAGGTCGACGCGGGCATTACCTATCTGACAATGAACCGCTTGGCCGCGTGACCAGCGTGCCGCTCTACGAAGAACGCTATCAACTGATCACGGCGATTGGAAACCCCTATTCCGACAGCCGTGACGTGACGTGGGCGCAGGTGAGCGAGCTGCCGCTATGCCTGCTGACGCCGGACATGCAGAACCGGCGCATCATCGACCAGCATCTGGCCGAGACGGGCGAACAGTCGCGGCCGACGCTGGAATCGAATTCGATGCTGGTGCTGTTTTCCCACATAGCGACCGGCAGGTGGTCGTCGATCATGTCGCTTAACCTCGCGGAAACCTTCGGCTTTGCCGAGCCTATTCGCGCCATTCCCATCGTCGACCCCGATGCCAGCCATACGGTCGGCCTCGTGGCCGCGCCCCGGTCTTTGCCTCGCGTATGAAGAAGCGGTTGCGCGAAGGCGCCAAGATCATCGTCATCGACCCGCGCCGCATCGATCTCGTCAAGACGCCGCATGTCGAGGCAGCCTATCACCTGCCGATCAAGCCGGGCACCAACGTCGCCATCCTGACCGGTCTTGCCCATGTCGTCGTCACCGAAAAACTCTTTGACGAAACCTATATCCTTACGCGCTGCGACTGGAGTGCGTTCGAGGACTGGGCGGAATTCGTCTCCGACGCGCGCTACAGCCCTGAAGAGACGGCCAAGGTCTGCCGCATCGATGCCGATACGATCCGACAGGCCGCGCGCCTCTACGCCACCGGCGGCAACGGTGCCATCTATTACGGTCTCGGCGTCACCGAGCATAGCCAGGGCTCGACCGCCGTCATGGCTATCGCCAACCTCGCCATGGCGACCGGCAACATCGGGCGCAACGGCGTCGGCGTTAACCCGCTGCGCGGCCAGCACAATGTGCAGGGTTCGTGCGACATGGGATCCTTCCCGCACGAGTTTCCGGGCTATCGGCATGTCGCCATCGATACGGTGCGCAAGATCTACGAGGATCTGTGGGGCGTGAAACTCGACAACGAGCCGGGCCTGCGCATTCCCAACATGCTCGACGCCGCCGTTGAGGGCACGTTCAAGGGCCTTTACGTGCAGGGCGAGGACATTCTCCAGTCCGATCCCGACACCAAGCATGTCGCCGCCGGCCTGGCCGCGATGGAATGCGTGGTCGTCCACGATTTGTTCCTCAACGAGACGGCGCGCTATGCGCATGTGTTCCTGCCCGGGTCCACATTCCTGGAAAAGGACGGCACCTTCATCAACGCCGAGCGGCGCATCAACCTTGTCCGCAAGGTAATCGAGCCGAAGGCGCGCTATGCCGACTGGGAAGCGACCCAGGAACTGGCCCGCGCGCTGGGCCTCGACTGGAACTACACGCATCCGTCGCAGGTCATGGACGAAATCGCGGCAACGACGCCGACTTTCGCCGGCGTATCCTTCGGACTGCTCGAACGCGAAGGCTCGGTCCAGTGGCCGTGCAACGAGAAGGCGCCGCTGGGCACGCCGGTGATGCACATGGACGGCATCATTCGCGGCAAGGGCAATTTCGTGCGGACCGAATATGTCGCGACCGACGAGAAGGTCGGGCCGCGCTTCCCGCTGCTGCTCACCACCGGCCGCATTCTCAGCCAGTACAATGTCGGCGCTCAGACAAGGCGCACCGACAACGTCGCCTGGCACGACGAGGATCGGCTGGAAATCCACCCGCACGATGCCGAGGATCGCGGCATTCGCGACGGCGATCTGGTGCGGCTGTCCAGCCGTTCCAGCGACACGACGCTGCGCGCGCTCGTCACCGACCGGGTAGCACCTGGTGTGGTCTACACCACCTTCCATCACCCGGAAACGGAGGCGAACGTCATCACCACCGACTTTACCGACTGGGCGACCGGGTGTCCGGAATACAAGGTGACAGCAGTGCAGGTAGCGCCCTCCAACGGCCCGAGCGAGTGGCAGGTCGAGTATGACGAACTGTCCCGCCAGACCCGGCTCATCGAATCGGTGGAAGCGGCGGAGTAGGCAGGTGGCCTCGCCTCGCCCTGCTCTGGTGCAAATATCCCGCCTGGCGCATCGCGCCAGCGGGACCGCACGGGCCAATCGCATGGTGCCGGAGGAGACGCCGATTGCGTTTTCCTATGCCGGCACCACCCATGCGGTGATGATGGCCAGCCCCGCCGATTTCGAGGATTTCGCCCTTGGCTTTTCCCTGACCGAGGGCGTCATCTCCTCGCCGGAGGAGGTCGAGGCGATCGATGTCGAGGATCACGGCGGCGGCATCGATATCCAGATAAGGCTGAAGGACAGCGCCAACACGCGCTTTGAGGCGCGGCGACGCCGGCTGGCCGGGCCTGTTGGGTGCGGGCTATGTGGCATCGAATCCATCGAGGAAGCGATGCGCTCTGTCGATACCGTCGGTGCGTCCAAACTTACGCTTGACGCCGCCGACATCGTCCGCTCGGTGAAGCTGCTGTCGAAAGTCCAGCCTTTGCACGCCGAGACGGGTGCGGTGCACGCCGCCGGTTATTTCCTGCTCGGCAACGGCCTGTCGGGCGAAATCGTGATGGTCCGCGAGGATGTCGGCCGCCACAACGCGCTCGACAAGCTGGCGGGCGCGATGGCCAAAGCCGGCATCGATGGCGGTTCCGGCGCGGTAGTCATCACGTCTCGCGTCTCCGTCGAGATGGTGCAGAAGACGGCGGCGATCGGTTCGCCCTTTATCATTGCCGTCTCTGCCCCGACCGCGCTTGCCATCCGTACCGCTGAAGAGGCCGGCATGACGCTGGTTGCGCTGGTGCGCGGCGACGAGTTCGACATCTTCACCCATCCCGACCGCATCGTTTCCGGAGCTGCCAGAAATGTCGCCTGACAAACTCATCTATCAGGTCAACCAGATCGCGACGTTCTTCAAGTCGAAGCCGCACGCCGAGGGCGTCGCCGGGGTGGCGGATCACGTCAACAAGTTCTGGGAGCGGCGCATGCGCCGCCAGTCCTTCGAGATGATCGACGCCGGCGGTAAGGGGTTCGACCCTCTGGTCCTGGAAGCTGCACCTTCCATCAGAAAACCGGTCGAGCCTGCCCTCTAGCGGCGACGGCACGACCGGCCTCAAGCCGGAAACATCCGCATACCGACAGCGTAGACCGGGCTGACGCTGGTATACGTTCCAGCGTCATGGACGGTTGCAGGTTGACCTGACGCCCTATCTGGTCAAGTTTCTGCGCCGGCCGCTTCGCGGCGCACACGAAACCGGAGGTTTGGCTTCATGGCCGGCGAAGCGCTGATTGTCATAGACCTGCAAAACGACTTTTGCCCTGGCGGCGCGCTTGGCGTCAGCGGCGGCGACGAGATCGTGCCATTGGTCAACGCCATGATCCGCGATGCCGAGCATGTCGTGCTGACGCAGGACTGGCACCCGGCCGGCCATTCGAGTTTTGCGTCCAGCCATCCCGGCAGCCAGCCTTACCAGACGATCACCATGCCCTATGGCGAGCAGACGCTGTGGCCCGACCACTGCATCCAGGGCAGCCTGGGTTCTGATTTCCATTCCGGCCTCGCCTGGAGCAAGGCCGAACTGGTGATCCGCAAGGGCTTTCGCCCTGAAATCGACAGCTATTCGGCCTTTTTCGAGAACGATCATGTCACCCCGACCGGCCTTTCGGGCTATCTGCGCGAGCGCGGTATTTCCGCCATCACACTTGTGGGCCTGGCCACCGATTTCTGCGTCGCCTTCTCGGCTCTGGACGCGGTAAAGCAGGGGTTTGGCGTGACGGTCAGGCTGGATGCCTGCCGCGGCGTCGATCTCAATGGATCGGTGGATGCGATGGTGGCGCGCATGCGCGAGGCGGGCGTAACGCTGGTTTGAAACGGCGGTTTACCGGGCAATACCGGGCACAAAATATCGGACGAGGGATTTTTATGCGATTTTCAAGACTGGTGACGGCAACGGCGACGTTCGCCATCTCCGCCTTGTGCTCGGGCGCGGCGATGGCCGCCGAGGGGCACGGCCTGCCCGGTGCATCCATGGCGCTGTGGTGGGCTTTGCCCTTTGCCGGGCTACTGCTGTGCATCGCCACCGGCCCGTTGCTGTTCCATCATGTCTGGGAGCACCATTACGGCAAGATCGCCGCCTTCTGGGCGGCGCTGGTGATCATCCCCATGGCGGTGTCCTTCGGCGCTTCCGCCGCCACCGAAGCTGTGCTCCACGCCATGCTGCTGGAGTACATGTCCTTCATCATCCTGCTGTTTGCGCTGTTCACGATTTCGGGTGGCATCCTGATCGCCGGCAACATCCACGGCACGCCCCTGGTCAATACCGGGCTGTTGCTGGTCGGCTCGATCCTGGCCTCGATCATCGGCACGACGGGGGCGGCCATGATCCTGATCCGACCCATCATCCGCGCCAATGACAACCGGCGCTTCAACGCCCATGTCGTCATCTTCTTCATTTTCCTCGTCGCCAATATCGGCGGTTCGCTGACCCCGCTCGGCGATCCGCCGCTGTTCATCGGCTTCCTGCGCGGCGTCGATTTCTTCTGGACGACGATCCACATCCTGCCCGACACGCTGTTCGTCGGCGGCATCGTGCTGGTGGTATTTTTCGTGCTCGACATGATCCTGCATCGCCGGGAACAGGGCGCGCCGAAGGTCAAGGACCCGACGCCGGACAAGAAGGTGCGCCTGCGCGGCCTCGCCAATCTGCCTCTGCTGGCCGGTGTCATCGCCGCCATCCTGATGTCGGCTTCGTGGAAGCCGGGCATTGTCTTCACCGTTCAGGGCGTCGAGGTCGAGTTACAGAACCTCGTTCGCGACGTGATCATTCTCGCGCTGGCTTTCGTCTCGCTGGCCGTATCGCGCAAGGAATACCGCGAGGCCAACGGCTTCGAGTGGGGGCCGATCGCCGAGGTGGCAAAACTGTTCGCCGCCATCTTCGTCTGTATCGTGCCGGTGGTCGCCATCCTCAAGGCCGGCCATGAAGGCGCGCTGTCGCCACTGGTGGCGCTTGTTACGCTGCCCGGCGGCCAGCCCAACGACATGGCTTATTTCTGGCTGACCGGCTTGCTGTCATCCTTCCTCGACAACGCGCCGACCTATCTGGTGTTTTTTGAGCTTGCCGGCGGCGATCCGCAGCACTTGATGACGGAGTTCGCCTCGACGCTGGCCGCGATTTCGGCGGGCGCGGTGTTCATGGGCGCCAACACCTATATCGGCAATGCGCCAAACTTCATGGTCTACGCCATCGCCCGGCGGCAGGGCGTGAAGATGCCGAGTTTCTTCGGCTACATGCTGTGGTCGGGCGTCGTGCTGATCCCGGTGTTTATCCTGTCGAGTTTTCTTTTCTTCGGATGAGGAAGGTCAACTTACGCCAACATAGCGCTTGATCGCCGCAGGATCGGCGCGCAATTCCGCAACAGCGAGCGTCTCGCGGTTGCGGCCGTTCTCGATGAAGGTAACGCGGTCGGCGAGCGACAGCACGGCGTCGACCCGCTGCTCGACCAGGATGGTGGAAACGCCAAGCTCGCGCAGCCGTGTCACCGTTTCACGGATTTTGGCGATCATCGATGGCATCAGCCCTTCGGTCGGCTCGTCGAGCAGCAGGACCTGCGGCTCGAGGCACAGCGCCCGCGCCATCGCCAGCATCTGCTGCTCGCCGCCGGACAGCGTGCCGGAGCGCTGCTTCAGGCGTTCACGCAATAGCGGAAACAGGTCGAGCACGGCTTCGCGCGTCTGCTTGCCTTTGCCGCGCGCCATCAGGCCGATTTCCAGATTTTCCGCCACCGTCATTTCCGCAAACAGTCGCCGGCCCTGCGGCACATAGGCGACACCCGCCTTCGGCACTTCATGCGCGGGTAGCTTGGTCAGTTCCTTCCCGTCGAGCTTTATCGAACCGCTTGCTGCCGGCACCAGCCCCATGATCGCCTTCAGCGTGGTTGTCTTGCCGGCGCCATTGCGGCCGAGCAGGCACAGCACCTCGCCCTTGTGCAGCGCGAGATCGAAGCCGTGCAGCACCTGCACTTCACCATAAAAACAGTCGAGCCCGGCAATGGTCAGCGCCTCAGCCATGGGCGGTCCCCAGATAGGCTTCCTGTACGGCTTCATCGTCGCGGATCTGCTCCGGCGTGCCCTCGGCCAGTATCTTTCCAGCGTTCATGACGGTGATGCGATGGGCCAGTTCCATCACCACTCGCATATTGTGCTCGATGATGAGCACCGTCGCCTCCTTGGCGATCTCGCGCACCAGCGGGATGAAAACATCGATCTCGGCATCGGCCAGCCCTTGCGTCGGCTCGTCGAGGATAAGCAGGCGCGGCTTCAGCGCCAGCCCCATCGCCACTTCCAGCAGCCGCTGGTGGCCGTAAGCGAGTTGGCCGGCGGGCGTATCCACACGGTCGGCAAGCCCGACCCGCGCCAGCGCCTCCATCACGGCTGTCCGGACAGCACCCCTGCCGCGCCCATCCTCCAGCGTCCGCTGCACCGGCAGGGCGACATTGTCATAGACGGTCAGGTTGGAAAAAACGCTGGTGATCTGGAACGTATAGGCGATGCCGAGCCGCACCCTGCGATGTGCTGGCAGGTCGGTGATATCGACGCCATCGAAGGTTATCTTTCCACCCAAAGGCTCGATACGGCCGCAGACCAGGCTGACGAAAGTGGTCTTGCCGGCCCCGTTCGGGCCGATGATGGCGCGGATTTCACCCGGCATCAGTGAAAAATCGACTGCATCGACGGCGCGCAGGCCGCCGAAATCGCGGGATAGTTTTTTCGTAGTCAGAAGCGGCGTCACGGCAACCACCCAAGCCAACGTTGGCGGATGGTGCCCAACACGCCCTTCGGAAAAAACAGCACCAGAAGGATCAGCGCCACGCCGACGACGAGCAGATAGGCCGAGGTATAAAAGCTTGTGAAGTCGATAACGTAGTACATGAACAGCGTGCCGACCAGCGGTCCGAGCGTGGTGGCCGCGCCGCCGAGCAGCACCCATAAAAGCGGCAGGATCGAATATTGCACCGAGGCGAAATTGGAGCCGACATAGCCGAACAGCAGCGCATAGGCGGCACCTGCGGCGGCGCAGATGGTGCCGGACAAAACGACCGCCGCAAGCTTGGTGGAGAAGGTGTCGTAGCCCAGCATTTTCGTGCGCTCCTCGTTCTCGCGGATGGCCACCAGAACGCGGCCATGGCGGGAGCGGACCAGGGCTGACGTGCCAAGGAGGCAGACGGCAAACAGGCCAAGCGCCGCCATATAGCGCACGGTCGGGTGGATAAGGTTGAGCGTTGCCGAGCCGAGATGAAGCACGCGCGCCGCCTGCGGCACCACCACGCCCTGATCGCCGCCGGTCCATGGCGCGAAATAGAGGATGGCGAGGAAAAACGCCTGCGCGAACATCATGGTCACGATCATGAAGGCGACGCCGGTGGTGCGCAGCGCCAGCACGCCGACGGCCATCGCCAGCGCCGTGCCGCAGAAAAGTCCGGCGGCGAACGCTTCCGGCACGCCCCAACCGAGATGCGCGACGGCAAGGCCCGCGCCATAAAGCCCGACTGAGAAGAACATCGCATGGCCCAGGCTGAGCAGCCCGACATAGCCGAACAGAACATTGTAGCCCATGGCGAACACCGCCAGCACCATGATGCGGGCAAGCAGGCTCTGGTGATAATCGGGCAGGATGAAGTTCAGCGCAAACAGCACGGCAATGACGCCGAGATGCAGCGCATGGACCTTGGCGGAACCCTCTTCCCTCATCGTGCGGTCGTCCCGAACAAGCCCTGCGGCCGGAACACCAACACCATGGCGACCAGCAGGGTGGCGATGATCTTGGCCAAGGTTGGCGAGAAGAACATCGAGACGATGCCGTCCGACAGCCCGATCAGCACGGCGGCGACGACCGTGCCGCGCAGTGAGCCGAGGCCGCCGATGATGACGACGATGAAGGACAACAGCAGCGGGTCCTGCCCCATCAGATAATGCGCCTGGCTGATTGGCACGATCAGCACCGCCGCGATCGCCGCCAGCATCGCGCCAAGCGCGAAGACGCCGGCATAGACGCGGTCGACCGGAATGCCGAAGGCCTGCGCGATCTCGCGGTCGTACTGCGTAGCGCGCATGACGAGGCCGATTTTCGTGCGGGTCAGCACCAGCCACGTCGCAATCAGGATCAGCGCCGATGCGGCGATGATCGACAGCTTGTAGCCGGAATAGCCGAACCAGGGCAGAGCGATGCGGAAATTGAAGGGCGGCGGCACCGGGCGCGCCTCGGGTCCGTAGAAGGTCAGCGCCATCTGCTGGATGATGTAGAGCATGCCGATGGTGGCAACGATGGTGGCTTCCGGGTTGTAGTTCAGCCGGCGCAGCACCAGTTGTTCGGCGACAAGGGCGACCGCGCCGACGATCAGCGGCGCGATCACCAGCGCGGCCACAAAGCCAAGCGCCGGCGGGCCGCCGATCATATCGGTGATCGCCCAGGCCAGCACCGCGCCCAGCATGAACAATTCGCCATGCGCGATGTTGACGATGCGCATGACGCCGAACACCAGCGACAGGCCAAGCGCCGTCAGCGCCAGCACGGAGCTGGTGACAAGCCCTTCAAGGACGGCAAGCAGGAGATGGGGTCCGAAGGCCATTCAGGTGGCAGCCTCGGCCGGAGGCCATTGGCGGGAGGTATGGACTATGGCCAATATCCAGACGGCATCGTCACGCACCTCGTAAACCAGGCGATAATGCTCGTGGGCCAGTGTTTCCCGTGTATCCGGCAGCATCCCGGCATGTCCGGACAAAAGAAACGTGCCCAACCGCTCGGCGGTTGCTCCAAGGGCCTGGTCGACGCGCAACGCCGCGCGTGGGTTGTCGGTCGCGATATAGTTTCTGATGTCAGCGCGGTCATCCTCCGCGTCGGATGACCACCCGACTTTCACGAATCAGTTCCGTCGATGCGACGCTGAAGCTCGGCACGCCGGGCAGCGGCTCTGGCTTCGACTTCCTCGTTGCTGGACCATTTGCCCTCGGCAATGGACTGTCTCGCTTTCTCGACCTTGCGGCGCAGGAATTCGACATAGTCCTTGTCCTGCTGGACGTAGTCGCGCATGAATTCGCGCACGATCTGCGAAGCCGGCCTGTCGGCCGCTGCGGCGGCGTTCATGAAAGCGTCGCGCAGTTCCGGTTCCAGCTTCAGGGTGAAGACGGCTTCCTTGGCCATGGCTCATCTCCGGATTGGTACTGACGATGTATATACGCCGTTAGTACCAATCCGGCAAGCAAGCGGCCTAAAGCGGTTGCGTCGTGTAGTCCGCTTCCGGCTCGTACATCCCGTCCTCGATCGACGTTCTGTGGATCACGTTCAGCCTGCCGTTTTCCAGCTTGGAAATATACTGGACGCCGAACACCTGGTGGATCTTGCCGTTGAAGATTTTCGGCCCCTGCGGGTGTTCCGGGCCTTCGGCGAAGTCGGTCAGCGCTTCCGTCGCCTCGACCAGCCTGGCGCGGTCCTCCGGTCCCTTGTAGGCGCAATCCTCCATCGCCTTCTTGATGACGTAGAGCGTTTCCCAGCATCCGAACATATGGCCGGCCGTGGAAACGTCCTTCGGGTTTTCAACGGCAGCGCCATTGTCGTCGATGCCGACGGCCGCGCGATAGGCTTTCTGCGCATCGGTATCATTGGCCTGTGCAAACCGCGGCGAGCCCTCCCAGAAATGGCTGCCTTCGAGATATTCGAGACCGGGGCTGTTGATGTCGACGGCTTCCAGCGAATCGATAAAGCCGAACAGCTTTGGGCCGCTGTTGCCGTAGAATTCGCCCAGTTCCTTGACGAAGGTCAGCACCGCCGGGCCGACCATGACGTGATAGATCACGTCGGTATCGTTGGGGATCTGCGGAAAGTATTTGGTGAAGGACGATTCCGTCGGCGGAATGGCAATCTGGGCGATCACCTGCGCGCCGGCCTTTTCAAGCGCGGGCGGCAGGTAGTCGCGGTGATCGTAGCCGAAGGCATAATCCGGGTAGATCATGGTGACTTTCTTGCCCGCATTGGCGGAAATCCACGGCGCCATCGACGTCACCTGCGCGCGCACGTCGGTAATGCCGGGCTGCAGGCACCAGCGGTTCAACTTGCCGGAGGCGACGTGATAGCCTTCACTGACCACGTAGTAGGGTATCTTGAGTTCGCCCGCGGTCGGCGCCGAGCCGACGACGACATTGGAAAACAGCGTGCCACAGACGATGTCGGTCTTGTGCTGCTTGGCGAATTTCGCCACCACTTCCGAGCCCCGGCCCGCATCCGTGCCGTCGTCCTCGATGATGACCTCGACCGGTCGGCCGTTGATGCCGCCGGCGGCGTTGATGGCCTTGATCGCGGCAGCCGTGGTTCTTTCATACCAGTGGCCATAGGCGGCGCCGATACCGGTGCGGTGCGACTGGAAGCCGATCTTGATCGGGGCGGAATTCTGCGCCTGAGAATAGCGCACGAAGCCCGGAGCCGCGATCAATCCGGCGGCTGCGGCGATGCCTTTCAGCGCCGTGCGGCGGCTTGGCGTGGCTTGGCCAAGATCGAAAAAACCCTTCTTGTCAGGCATCGAACGTCCTCTTCTGGTGCTGACCGACCCCCCACGGGGCGAAACGAACGGCACACAATCACCAATGCCGGATGATGGCAAGGCAGCTTATCGCGCGCCGTTCGAGGTTACTGGCAAGCGCTGCGCGCTCACCGAAGCGGAATGGAATTTCAAACCTTGACGAGGTGCCTTGCGCGATCCTTCTTGCCGAAAATGCGCAAATAGCGCTCGATCTCGGCCGGATCGCCGGTAGCCTTTTCCGGATTGTCGGAAAGCTTCACCGCTGGGCGGCCATTGGCCTCGGTGACCTTGCAGACCAGCGATATGGCGTCGAGCCGGTTCGTCGGGACCGGGGCGCAATCCTCGAAGTCGTTGGTCAAATTGGTTCCCCAGCCGAAGGCCATGCGCACCCTGCCGTCGAAATGCCGGTACGTCTCGACGATCGTCTCGACCTCGAGCCCATCGGAAAAGACCAGCAGCTTCTGCTTCGGATCACGGCCCTTTTCGCGCCACCAGGCGATGATCCTTTCGCCGGCTTCGATGGGTGGCGCGCTGTCCGGGCGAAAGCCGGTCCAGTCGGCGACCCAGTCGGGCGCGTCGCGCAGGAAGGCGGCGGTACCGAAAGCGTCGGGCAGGACGATCAGCAGGTTGCCGCCATAATAGCGCTGCCAGTCCTGCAACACCTTGTAGGGCGTCTGCTTCAGCTCCGCTTCGGAATTGGCAAGAGCCGCGAACACCATCGGCAGTTCGTGCGCATTAGTGCCAAGCGCTTCCAGGTCGTTGTCCATGGCCAGAAGCACGTTCGACGTGCCGGTGAAAGCTTTGCCGATGCCTTCCTTCAGCGCCTCGACGCACCAGCGCTGCCACAGGAAGGAATGGCGGCGGCGGGTGCCGAAATCTGAAATATTGATGTCGGGCAGCACTTTCAGCAGGTCGGTCTTGGCCCACATTTTGGCCTTGGCGCGGGCATAGAGAACGTCGAGCGCAAATGGCCCGTAAAGCCGCATCGCGGCACGGGAGCGCAGTTCGTTGATGATGGCGAGCGCCGGGATTTCCCACAATGTCGTGTACATCCAAGGGCCGGAGAAGGTCAGCTCGTACTGGCCGTCGCGCTTTGCCAGATGATATTCCGGCAATCGGAATTTCTCGAGCCACGCCAGGAATTCGGGCTCGAATATCTGCTTGCGGCCGTAGAAATTGTTACCGCCCAGCCAGATCATTTCCTTCTTGGAAAAGCGCAGTGTGCGCGCATGGTCGAGCTGTTCGCGCAGTTCCCCTTCGTCGATCTCGTCGGCGAGCCGAACCGAGGTGGTGCGGTTAATCAGCGAGAAGGTGGTATCGACCGTGGGGTACATGCCCCAGATCATCTGCAGCATCAAAAGCTTGTAGAAATCCGTGTCGAGCAGGCTGCGCACGATCGGATCGAGCTTCCAGGTGTGGTTGTAGACGCGGCGCGCAATATCGGTTTTTGCCATAGAATTGTCGCCTTCATTGTCCGGTGACGGTCCACGGCAAGGCTCTTAGCATCGAAATTCGCAAAACGCTTCCCGCTTTGCCTTCTGGCCCGACAAAAAGTCCCGCGACCGCCCCAATCTCAGGCCCCCAATCTCAGGCCCCCAATCTCAGGCTTGGCCGTCCGGCAGGGCGGTCGACCGGTAGGTCAGCATCGGCAGCCGGCCGCGGCGCAGCCAGCGCAGCAGCAAAAGCACGGCGACCACGGCCAGCCCAGCCGACAGGCCGATCCAGATGCCGACGCCGGCGAAGCCGAAATGGAAGGCCAGCACGGTGCCGAGCGGCATGCCGACGCCCCAATAACCGAACGCGGCAATCATCATCGGCACGCTGGTGTCATGCAGGCCGCGCAGCATGCCGGCACCCACCGCCTGCGCGCCGTCGACGATCTGGAACAATGCCGCGAAAACCAGAAAAGTGGCCGAGATCGCGACGACTTCGGCGTTGGCGACGTTGTCGACATCGATGAACATGCTGATGAGCAGGTGCGGCACCGAAATCATGACCAGCGCGGCCAGCGCCATGAACCCGACGCCGACGCCGTAGCCGACCCAGCCGGCGCGGGTGACGCCGGCCGGATCGCCGGCGCCGTAGGCCAAGCCGACGCGTACCGTTGCTGCCTGGTTGACGCCGAGCGGCACCATGAAGGAGATCGAGCAAAGCTGGATCACGATGGCATAGGCGGCCAGCGACGCCGCCCCGATGATGCCCATCAGGAACGCAGCCGCATTGAACAGGGTGGTTTCGAACGCCATCATCGCGGCAATGGGCAGGCCAAGCCGCATCAACTGCCTGAAACGCGGCCAGTCCGCCCGCCAGAAGCGGCCGAACAGGCGGTAGCGCCGGAAACGGCGATCCAGCGTCACGACCAGAGCCATGCCCAAAAACATGGTCAGGCTGGCGATGCTGGTCGCGATGCCCGAACCGACGATGCCCATGCGCGGAAAGCCGAAATGGCCGAAGACAAGCGCCCAGTTTCCAACCAGATTGACGCCCACCGCGACGAAGGCGACGAGCGTTGCCCATCCCGGACGCTCCAGCGTGGTGATGAAGGAGCGCAGCACGATGTAGAAGTAGAAGGGCAGGAGGCCCCACTCCAACGCGCGCAGATAGGCGCCCGCATCGGCCGCAAGCTGGGGTTCCTGGCCCATGGCCAGCAGGATGGCCTCGCCATGCCACAGCAGGAACCAGATCGGAATGGCGATGAATACCGCCGCCCATAGCCCCTGGCGCACCGTCCGGCGCAGGTCGCGCACCGAATGCCGGTTGCGCCCGATCTCGCGCGCCATCATCGGCACGGTGGCCAGCATGAGGCCGAGGCCGAATATCATCGGCGCGAAATAGAGATTGCTGCCCAACGCGCCGGCGGCGAGCGTGCCGGCGCTGACGCGGCCGAGGATCATCACGTCGGTCACGGTCATGGCCGTCTGGGCAAGATTGGTCAGCACCATCGGCCAGGACAGCGCCAGCGTCGCCCTGATTTCCGAACGCCACAGGTTTGCCGCCGCTGGCGCGCCGGCTCTGGTCATAGACATTTCGCAACTTTCAGACGGCACGTCGGCGCAAAGCCGGAAGCCACAGTTCAAACGGCAAAACCTTCGGTTCCGCAGCGCTAAGAGATTGCTTTTGACTGAACCGCGACATTTTGGCAAGACATGGCCGGCCGGCAGCGATTGAGCCAGAGGACGGGGGCTATGAAACGCTCTAAACGAGCGCGTCCAGCGCCTGTCTTTGCCGGTGCATTTCCAGGAATATGCGATAGTCGCGGTCGAAGCGTCTGGCGGCGGAAGGATTGGGCCGGCGCGTCTTCGTTTCCTGCTGCATGGCCAGGCCGGCAGCGTTGAGGTCCGGATAAAGGCCGGCGGCCGTGGCGGCGATCATGCCGGAGCCGATCAACACGGCATCGTCCACCACAGGCTCGACGACGGTGCAGCCGGTGGCGTCGGCATAAAGCTCCATCAGCAACGGGTTCCGTGTATGGCCACCGGTGACATGGAGCGTATCGATCAGATAGCCGTTCTCGTTCAGCGCTTCCAGCACATGGCGCACGCCGAGCGCAATAGACACCGCCGTTCGCCAGTAAAGTCGACACAGGCTGTCGAAGGACGCGTCCAGCGTCAGGCCGCTGACGACGCCGACGGCATGCGGGTCGGCCAGCGGCGAGCGGTTGCCATGGAAGTCGGGCAGCACATGCAGGCGTCCGGCAAGGTCGAGCCCTTCTTCGGCGCGCAGTTCCATGATCCGCGTGCCGATCCTTGCATGGGCAGCCGCATCCGGTTCGCCGCCGGCGCCATGCCAGCGGATGACGTGGTCGAGCAGCGCGCCGGTGACGGACTGACCGCCTTCCGAAAGCCACAGGCCCGGCAGCGCCGCGCCGTAATACGGCCCCCATACCCCGGCGAAGGGCTGCGGCTCCGGTGACATCGCCATGACGCAGCTTGAGGTTCCGGCAATCAGCGCCAGATGCCGCCCGATGTTTTCGGCGTCGCCGGCAAAGCCGGCCAACACGCCGAGCGCTCCGGCATAGGCGTCGATGACGCCCGCGCCGACACGACACTTTTCGGTCAGGCCTAATGCCGCTGCGGCCTCCGGCAGAAGCGGCCCAAGATCGGCTCCGACCGGGCTGGCCTTCTGCGGCAGGGCGCTGCGCTCGAACAGGTCGGAAAGGCCGACGCAAGCGAAAAAATCGCGCCGCCAGCTTTGCTCCTCATGCGCCAGATATGTCCATTTGGCGGTTAGCGTGCATTGCGACCGCGCCAGCGACCCGGTCGCCATCCAGGTAAGAAAATCGGTGAGGTCGAAGAAATACCCGGCCTTTGCCCAGCTATCGGGCAGCTTGCGCTTCAGCCACATCAGTTTCGGCGTCTGCATTTCCGGCGACATGACGCCGCCGATGGAATCAAGCACCGCATGGCCGCTATGGGTGCACTCGTCGGCTTCCGCGATGGCGCGATGATCGAGCCAGGCTATGGTGTCCCAGCGCGGATCGCCGCCAGTCGAGACGCTGAGCGGGCCCCCGTCGCGGCCTCGCATGACCAGCGAGCAGGTCGCGTCGAAGGCAATGCCGACGACCGCGTCCGGCTCGATGCCGGCTTTTTCACGAGCCATGCGCACCGCAGCGCAGACGGCCACCCATATATCCTGCGAATCGTGCTCGGCGTGGTCCGTCTTGGGGCGGTTCATGAGGATCGGCTGTTCAGCCCGGCCAAGCAGCGTTCCCTGTGCATCCAGAATGCCTGCGCGGGCGCTCCCTGTCCCGACATCGACTGCGCAGACGAATCCGCTAATCAAGGCGCATTTCTCTCGTTTCAGGCTGAAGTGCAGCAACTGGCGAGACTATAAGGGCCGTTGCATCGGCGCAAGCCGCTTGGTCGACCGGCGCGCTCCGAAAGGAAGTTCCCGATCAGAGCGTGCCGGCCAGATAGCGCGTCAGGGTCTCGCGCGCGCCCTTTGCCCACAATTCGTCGAGCGCATGTGCAAACGCTACCGTGAAAGCTTCCGAGCGGCCGACATCGCCATAGATGTCTTCCATGGCCAGCCACGCGGCGGGCGCGTCCTTGGCCGCTTTCGCGGTCGCTTGCAGCCTATCCCAGCTTGGGTCGTTCGGCTCGATGACCGCGCCTGAATCGGTGGTGCCGAAGCAGTAGCGGCACCACAGCGCGGATTCCAGCGCCAGGCCGGCAATGCTCTTGCCTGCCTTCAACCGGTCGGCGATGGTCGGGATGATGAATTTCGGCTGGCGGTTGGAGCCGTCGAGGCAAAGCCGGCGCACCGTGTCGCCAATCTTCGGATTGGAAAAGCGCTTGTCGATGAGCTGGTAATAGTCTTCGAGGCTGGTGTCGGGGACGGGCGGCACTGTCGGGATGATCTCGTCATGCTCGAGCTTGTCGAGGAAGCCGCGCACCAGTGGTTCCTGCATTGCCTCATGGACGAAATGGATATCCATCAGGCCAGCCGGATAGGCAATCGCCGCATGGCCGCCATTGAGGATGCGGATTTTCATCAACTCGTAGGGCGCGACATCGGGCACGAACTGGACGCCGACCTTTTCCAGCGGCGGGCGGCCATCGGTGAACTTGTCTTCCAGCACCCACTGCCGGAACGGTTCGCAAAATACCGGCCAATTGTCCTCGACGCCGAATTCGTCCGCCAGAATTTTGCGCTCGCGCTCGGTGGTGGCGGGCGTGATGCGGTCGACCATGGAGTTGGGGAAGGCGACATGCTCGCCGACCCAGTCCGCCAGATCCTCGTCGATCAGGCGGGCCAGCCCGACGACGCCGTCGAAGGTGACGCGGCCATTATGGGGGATGTTGTCGCAGGACATGACGGTGAACGGCACGATGCCATCGGCGCGGCGGCGCGTCAGCCCGGCAAGGATGATGCCGAACACCGTTTTCGGCGCGGCCGGGTTGCGGGCGTCGCTCACGATGTCCGGATGCGTCGGATTGAATTGGCCGGAGGCCGGATCGATGAAATAACCGCCCTCGGTGATGGTCAGCGACACGATCTTGATCGCCGGATCGGCCAGCCGCTCGATGATGGCGGCGGCATCGCCGGGCGTCAGAAAATCGATCATCGCGCCGGTGACGCGGGCGCTCATATGGCCCTCGTCCTGCTCGACCACGGTGGTCAGCCAGTCCTGTTCCTCAAGCTTTCCACGGCCGATCTTTTCGCCGTCGAAGACACCCGCGCCGACCAGCGCCCAGTCATGGCCCGTGCCGGAATTGAACAGATCGTCCAGATAAACCGCCTGATGCGCGCGGTGGAAATTGCCGACGCCGAAATGCACGATGCCGGCCCGTAGCGCCGACCGGTCGTAGCGGGGCTGGGCGACGGTGGCGGGGAGGTTCGCCAGACTGGAAGAAGAGAGTTTTACGGTCATTTCAGCAACGCTTTCTCGTTTTGCGCGGCATCTCCGACCCCTTCGCCCCTTGTGGGAGAAGGTGGATCGGCGCGTAGCGTCGAGACGGATGAGGGGTGACGGACGGAGCGCCAGGCTGGAACACCCCTCATCCGACCTCGCTCCGCTCGGCCACCTTCTCCCACAAGGGGAGAAGGAAATTCAGCTCATCCCCATCAGCTCATCCATTGGCCGCCGTCGACATTGTAGGTCTGGGCGACGATGTATTCGGCCTCCGCGCTGGCGAGGAACACCGCCATGCCGGTCAGGTCTTCGGCCTGGCCCATGCGGCCATAGGGAACGCTCTCGCCGACGAGTTTCTTCTTCTCGCCACGCGGGCGGTTTTCGTACTTTGCAAACAGCGCGTCGACGCCGTCCCAGTGCTCGCCGTCGACCACGCCCGGCGCGATGGCGTTGACGTTGATGCGGTGTTTTATGAGGTCGAGCCCCGCCGATTGGGTCAGCGAGATGACGGCCGCCTTGGTGGCGCAATAGACGGCAACCAGCGGTTCGCCGCGCCGCCCGGCCTGGCTCGCCATATTGATGATCTTGCCGCCCTTGCCCCGCGCGATCATGGAGCGCGCGGCCATCTGCATCATGAACAGCGTGCCGGCGACATTGACCGCAAACAGCTTGTCGTAGCTGGCCTTCGAGATTTCGACGATGGGGGCGGCATCGAACAGCGCGGCATTGTTGATCACGATATCCAGCCCGCCGGTCCGCTCCTCCACAGCCTTGACCGCGGCTTCGATAGAGGCGAGGTCGGTAACGTCGAGCTTTACGGCATACGCCTTCTCGCCCAGTTCGGCGGCGGTCTTTTGGGCCGCTTCGAGATTGATGTCGGCAATGGCGACGGTCGCGCCCTCGCGAAGATAGGCTTCGGCAAAGGCCCGGCCGATGCCGCGCGCGGAGCCTGTTATTAGCGCCGATTTGCCCGCCAGCCGCATGTCAGATTGCCTTCCCGTCCGCACCGAAGCGGTGCAGCTTGGTCTGGTCCGGCGTCAGATAGATGATATCGCCGTGATGGGCCGCCATCTCGCCGTCGGCGCGTACCGTCAGCGGACCGACGTCGTCCGTCTGGACATGGAGGAAAGTGTCGGAGCCGAGATGTTCGGCAACGCCGACCTTGGCTTTCCATTCGCCGGCAGTGGTCGAGATTTTCAGATGCTCGGGCCGTATGCCGATGGTCTTGGCGCCATGTTTGGCGGCTGGCGCGCCCTCGATCAGGTTCATCTTCGGCGAGCCGATGAAGCCGGCGACGAATAGATTGGCGGGCGTCTTATAGAGCTCCATCGGCGAGCCGACCTGCTCGATATTGCCGGCGTTCAAGACGACGATCTTGTCGGCCATGGTCATCGCCTCGACCTGGTCGTGGGTGACATAGACCATGGTCGTCTTGAGCTGTTGGTGCAGTTCGGAAATCTCCAGCCGCATGGTGCCGCGCAGGGCTGCATCGAGGTTGGAGAGCGGCTCGTCGAACAGGAAGGCGCTGGGGTTGCGCACGATGGCGCGGCCGATGGCGACACGCTGGCGCTGGCCACCGGAAAGCTGGCCGGGCCGGCGTTCGAGATAGTTGGTCAGGTTCAAGACGCGTGCTGCATCCGACACCTTCTTGTCGATGGTCGCCTGGCTTTCGCCGGCCATCTTCAGCGGGAAGGCGATGTTCTTGGCGACGCTCATATGCGGATAGAGCGCGTAGGACTGGAACACCATGGCCAGCTTGCGCTTGGCCGGAGCCTCGCCGGTGACGTCGCGCCCATCGATGTTGATGGTGCCGCCGCTGGTGTCCTCAAGGCCTGCGATCAGCCGCAGCAGCGTGGACTTGCCGCAGCCGGACGGGCCGACGAAGACGACGAACTCGCCATTCTCGATGACCAGATCGAGACCGGGGATGATGACGGTCGACCCGAACGACTTGGAGACGTTCTTGAGCGTGATGTTTCCCATGATTTCCTCCCCAAAGGGCTAATCGGATCGTTTACTTCACGGCGCCGAAAGTCAGGCCGCGGACCAGTTGCTTCTGGCTGAACCAGCCCATGATCAGGATCGGCGCGATGGCCAGCGTCGAGGCCGCCGAAAGCTTGGCCCAGAACAGGCCCTGCGGACTGGAGAAGGAGGTGATGAAGGCGGTGAGCGGTGCTGCTTCCGTCGTCGTCAGCCGGATCGTCCAGAAGGATTCGTTCCACGCCAGGATGATGTTGAGAAGCAGTGTCGAGGCGATGCCGGGCACCGCCATCGGCGTCAGCACATAGACGATCTCGCCCCACAGCGACGCGCCATCCATGCGCGCGGCCTCCAGGATTTCGCCGGGAATTTCGCGGAAATAAGTGTAGAGCATCCACACCACGATCGGCAAATTGATCAGCATCAGCATGATGGTCAGGCCGATGCGGCTGTCGAGCAGGTTCCAGTCGCGAAAGATCAGATACATCGGCACCAGGACGGCTACGGCCGGCATCATCTTGGTGGACAGCATCCACATCAGGATGTCCTTGGTGTGCCTGGTCGGCGAGAAAGCCATCGACCACGCCGCCGGTATGGCGACGGCCAGCGCAAGCAGCGTCGAGCCGACCGAAATGATCACCGAATTCATGAACGGCTTGAAGTAGTTGTATTGCGACTGCACCTCGGAATAGCTCTCCAGCGTTCCCGACGGGATCAGGCTGAAGCCGGCGATCGCCTCCGTCTCCGATTTGAAGCTGGTGATGATCGTGTAGAGGATCGGAAAGAAGATCAGCAGGGCAACCGCCCATGCGGCGATGGTCCAGCCGATCTTGGCCTGTGTCGAGACTGCGCGTGCCATCTGGTCTCTCCTATTTGTCGAGGTTCTTGCCGACGGCGCGCATCAGGAACAGCGCGACGACATTGGCCAGAACAACCGCGATGATGCCGCCGGCCGATGCGCCACCCACGTCGTAGCCGAGCAGCGCGGTGCGGTAGATCAGGAACGGCAGATTGGTCGAGGCATAGCCGGGGCCGCCATTGGTGGTGACGAGGATTTCGGCATAGACGCTGAGCAGGAAGATCGTCTGGATCAGGATGACGACGGTGATGGCGCGCGCCATATGCGGCAGCGTCAGATGGATGAAGCGGCTGACGAAGCCGGCGCCGTCCATTTCGGCGGCTTCCTTCTGTTCGCCGTCGAGAGATTGCAGCGCGGTCAACAGGATCAGCGTTGCGAAAGGCAGCCATTGCCAGGCGACGATGATGACGATGGACAACAGCGGATGCTGGCCGAACCAGTCGATCGGCTGCAGGCCGAAGAAGTGCGCGACATCGGCGAAGACGCCGTATTGCGGATGCATGATCATGTTCTTCCACACCAGTGCCGCCACCGGCGGCATGACGAAGAAGGGCGAGATGACCAGGATGCGCACGATGCCCTGGCCGAAAATCGGCTGGTCGATGAGCAGCGCCAGCGCTATCCCGCCGATGACGGTGATGAGCAGCACGCCCACCACGATGACCAGCGTGTTCCAGATCGACTGGAAGAAGGCCGGGTCGCTGTAGAAGAACCGGTAGTTGAACAGCCCGGCAAAGCCGGTCTGGGTCGGATCGAGCAGATTATAGTTCTGGAAGGAGAACCACAGCGTCATCGCCAGCGGCACGACCATCCAGATCAGGAGGAGAATGACCGAAGGCGCCATCATGAAGCGCGCGAGCGTACCGGTCTGCCGAGTAGCCATGGCGATCACCCTGCATCGAACAGATTGAGGTTTTCATCGATTGGGAAAGTGGCCGCCCGGATGGGAACCCGGACGGCCAAGGCACCGGGAGGTGGCCTTATTTGATGTATTTGGCGCGGGTCATTTCGCGCACCGCGGCCGCTTGCGCGGCCGCCAGCGCATCGTCGACGCTGGACTGGCCCGCGAGCGCTGCCGAGAAGATCTGGCCAACTGTTGTGCCGAGCCCCTGGAATTCGGGGATCGCCACGAACTGCCCGCCCGTATAGGGAACCGGCTTCACGCTTGGCTTGGTGATGTCGGCGGCATCCATCGCGGCCAGCGTCGGGCCGGCGAAGGCAGCGGCCTTCTGATATTCCGGGTTCTTATAGAGCGAGGTGCGGGTTCCGGGAGGGGCCGAGGACCAGCCTTCCTTGGAGGCGACGAGTTCGGTGTAGCCCTTGCTGGTCGCCCACGACACGAACTTTTCCGCCGCTTCGGCCTTTTTCGTGGATGCCGGGATCGCCAGGTTCCACGACCACAGCCAGTTGCCGTGATTGTCGACGCCTTCCTTGTTCGGGAAGATCGCGAAGCCGACCTTGTCGGCGACGGTGGAGTTCTTCGGGTCCGACACGAAGGAAGCCGCCACCGTGGCGTCGATCCACATGCCGCACTTGCCTTGCTGGAACAGCGTCAAATTCTCGTTGAAGCCGTTGGAGGAAGCGCCTTCCGGCCCGGCGTCCTTCATCAGCTTGACGTAGGTGTCGAGCGTGTTCTTCCATTCCGGCTGATCGAACTGCGGCTGCCACTTCTCGTCGAACCAGCTTCCGCCGAAGGAATTGTCCATGGCCGTCAGGAAGGCCATGTTCTCGCCCCAGCCGGCCTTGCCGCGCAGGCAGATGCCGTTGATGCCATTGGCGCGGTCGGTCATCTTGCGCGCCGCGTCGCCGATGAATTCCCAGGTGGGTTTTTCCGGCATTTTCAGCCCGGCCTTTTCGAGCAGGTCGGTGCGGTACATGATCATGGCGGATTCGCCGTAGAACGGCGCCGCATAGAGCTTGCCATCGACCGACAGGCCGCCACGAATGGACGGCAGGATATCGTCCACGTCGTAGTCGCTACCCAGATTGTCGAGTGCGAGCAGCCAGCCCTGCTTGGCCCAGATCGGAACTTCATAATTGCCGATCGTCACCACGTCATACTGGCCACCCTTGGTGGCGATGTCGGTGGTGACGCGTTCGCGCAGCACGTTCTCTTCGAGCGTAACCCACTGCAATTGGATGTCGGGGTTCTTGGTGGTGAAATCGTCCGTCAGCTTCTGCATGCGGACCATGTCGCCATTGTTGACTGTGGCGATGGTGATGGATTCGGCATGTGCGGCGAACGCGAACGCGCTTGCCGAACACAGGCCCAGGATGAGCGTGCGCAGTTTCATGAATTCCTCCCAAAACCAAGAATGAGCAATTGCCTTGGTGATGAGCAATTATTCACCCGATGGGAACTATGTCAAGCGGGATTCGTCGCTGCAGCGCAGCACGCGCGACCGCGGTCGACACCATGAAACGCCACGGTGTCCGTTTTGGTTGCCGTTGGGTGTTATTTTTTTCGGCGGTCAGCCGGACGACAGCAGCGCCGTCGCCGTGCGTTCGTCGGTGATCAGGCCGTTGACGAGCCGCCGGTTCACGGCAGCAAGAATGCCCGGCAGCTTCAGATCGCCCATGGCCAGCGCCACGACCAGCGATTTTTCGCGTGACGGCAGCGGCGCGGAGGCAACGCGATCGTTGGTGACGCCGTCGATCAGCCGGCCTTCGCTGTCGAACACCCAGCCGACGATTTCGCCGACGCCGCCTGCCTTTTGCAACGCCTTCAATTCGCTCTCGGTGATGAAGCCGTCTTCATAGAGCGGCGCCTTCGGGCCGAGGTCGCCTATGCCGACGAAGGTCACGTCCGCCTGTGCGGCAAGCGCCAGCGTCGGCTGGATCATCGGCTGGCTGAGCAGCATCTCGCGCTCGTCCCGCGATGAGGCGATGACCGGCAGCGGCATCGGGAACGAGCGCGCCTTGATCCGGTCCGCCATGGTGAAGATGACGTTGTAGAAGGCGGCGGAGCCGTCCGGCGCGATATTGCCGGTCAGCGAAACGATCTTGTGCTGCGGGCATTCCATGGGCGGCAATTGCCCGATCGCCGCCTTGAGCGTGCGCCCGGTGCCGATGCCCATGACGATGGGCTTGGGCGAGCGTAGCCACCGCTCTATCTGGCTGGCCGCTACCTCGGCAATGCCGATCGTGGTGGAGGAGGAGTCCGCCGCGCTGGGCGCAACTTCCACCAGATCGAGCGCAAAGCGCGACTTGAGGCGGGTGGCGAGTTCCAGGCAATTGGCGATCGGATGATCGACCCGGACCTTGATCAGGCCCTCCGACATGGCCAGCGATACCAGCCGCTGCGCCGTCTGGCGCGAGATGCCGAGAGCGGTGGCGATCTGGTCCTGGGTATGGCCTGCAACGTAATAGAGCCAACCGGCGCGCGCCGCGTCATCGAGCCTGCTGTTTTCGGGCTGGGCGTTCATTCCGGCTTTCCTCCGTGCCGCATCTTCGCAGGATTTCTTTTTAAGAGCAATTGCTCGTTAAGTGTGTCAATTATTCATTGTCTGAAAGATGGCTTGGCTCAGGAAAGGGCACTCGAGGCTGATAAAGCCTGAGAGCGTTGGGCAGGCAAGCGGATTTCGCACGACCGGGCGTTTCAATGCCCGGTCGAAATGGTAGAGCGTTCCGGACAAGTCTGGCGGGCGCTGGAAAAGCGAGGATTGAGCAATGATACCCAAAGCGGTGTTCTGGGACATGGATGGAACGCTGACCGACAGCGAGCCCTTGCACGAGGCCGCGCTGGTGGCGGCACTGCGCAGCGCCGGCGTCAACCCGCCGGACGATCTGCATGACCGCGTGCTTGGCGTCTCTGCCTGGCCGGTCTATGAGATGTTGCGCGACGAACACGGCCTCACGCTGCCGTTCGACGAGTGGATCGTGCGCAAATACGACCACTATCTGCCGCTGGTCGATCAACTGAAGCCGCGCCCCGGCGCCATCGAGATATTCGAAGACCTTCGCAAGCGCGGCGTGGCTCAGGCGGTCGTTTCCAACTCGGACCGGCTGATCGTCGATGCCAATCTTCACGCCGTAGGTCTGGCTTATCCCGGCATGAAAACGGTCAGCCGCAACGACGTGCGCGAGGGCAAGCCGCATCCCGAACCCTTCTTGCGCGCCGCGTGGCTGGCTGGCGTCGACCCTTCGGAAGCGGTGGCGATCGACGACAGCTGGACCGGCGCTTCGTCCGGCCTGGCAGCCGGCATGAAGACGATCTTCTGGCCGGAAAAGCCCATGGATGGCCCGCAGGGCGCCGTCAATTTGAACAGCGTCGCCGAATTGCGGGCCGAACTCGGCCTGTAGGCCATGCCCTGGGCCGACCCCGGAGACCGCCCATACGTAGCGGTTTTCACTGCGCCCGTAGGCTGATAGGCTTTTGCCTCCAATGGAGGTGACGGCGATGGCGATCAATCTTGATGTCCTGATGAACCCGAACCGTCGGCATCAGGGCGGTCCAGACGGTAGCGGGACCTTCGTTGCGCCTTTGGACGGCATCGCGCACGTCTCCGGCGAGCGGACGGTGCCGTTGCTGGACAAGACCATTCCCGAGTTGTTTGCCGAGACCGTCCTGGCTTATGGCGAGCGCGAGGCTGCTGTTTTCGCCGGCCAGGAAAGGCGGTTCACCTGGAACGAACTGTCGGAAACGGTGGATGCGTTTGCCGCCGGCCTGCTTTCGCTCGGACTGGAAAAGGGCGAGCGTATCGGCATCTGGGCGCCGAACCGCTGGGAATGGCTGGTCACGCAGTTCGCCACTGCGCGGATCGGGCTGATCCTCGTCAACATCAATCCGGCCTACCGGCTGACCGAGCTGAAATATGCGTTGAACAAGGTCGGCTGCAAGGCGCTGGTCACGGCTGCCGCGTTCAAGTCCTCCGACTATATCGGGATGCTGCAGACGCTGGCGCCGGAACTTGGCGCCGCCGAGCCGGGCAAGCTCGAAGCGGCGGCGTTGCCGGCCCTGCGCATTGTCGTGCGCATGGGCGAGGACATTACCGCCGGCATGGTCAATTTCGGCGACGTGCTGGCCATGGGCGGTCTCGACGAATACGAGCGACTGGATGCCATATCGGAGGAGTTGAAGCCCGACGACGCCATCAACATCCAGTTCACGTCCGGCACCACCGGCGCGCCTAAAGGCGCGACCCTGACGCACCGCAACATCGTCAACAACGGCAATTTCGTCACCTCGGCGATAAAGCTGACCGCCGAAGACCGGCTTTGTATCCCGGTGCCGTTCTACCACTGTTTCGGCATGTCGATGGGCTCCATGGGCTGCGTCACCAAGGGCGCGACCATGGTGTTTCCGGGCGAGGGGTTCGATCCCGGCGCGGTGCTGAAGGCCGTCGCCGACGAACGCTGCACCGGCCTTTACGGCGTGCCGACCATGTTCGTGGGCATGCTCGACCACCCCGATTTCGCGTCGTTCGATCTGACCAGCCTGCGCACCGGCATCATGGCCGGTTCGCCTTGCCCGATCGAGGTGATGAAGAAGGTGGTGTCGCTGATGCATATGAGCGAAGTGACCATCGCCTACGGCATGACGGAAACCAGTCCGGTGTCGTTCCAGAGCAATGTCGATGACCCGCTTGAAAAGCGCGTCTCGACCGTCGGGCGCATCCAGCCCCATGTCGAAGTCAAGATCGTCGACATGGGCGGCGTCACCGTGGCCGTGGGCGAACCGGGCGAATTGTGCACGCGCGGCTATTCGGTGATGAAGGGCTACTGGCAGGACGAGGAAAAGACCCGTGAGGCCATAGACGAGGACGGCTGGATGCATACCGGCGATTTCGCGACCCTCGATGCCGAAGGCTACTGCAACATTGTCGGGCGCGTGAAGGACATGGTCATCCGCGGCGGTGAGAACGTCTATCCGCGCGAGGTGGAGGAGTTTTTGTACCGCCATCCCAAGGTCAAGGAAGTGCAGGTATTCGGCGTGCCCGACGATAAGCTGGGCGAGGCGCTTGCCGCCTGGATCGTGCTGGCCCCCGGCCAGAGCGCAACGGAAGATGAAATAAAAGCCTACTGCAAGGGCCAGATCGCCCACTACAAGATACCGCTCTACATCCGCTTCAAGGACAGCCTGCCGATGACGGTGACCGGCAAGCCGCAGAAATTCATCATGCGCGACGCCATGATCGAGGAACTCGGCTTGAAGGTTGCGAAAACGGCCTGAAGCAAAAAAGGCCCCGTGAGGGCCTTTTTCGCTGGATCTGGAAGGCCCGATCAGTCCTTTTCGAACACGCCGCACTTGGCGACGACGCCGGCAATGGCGCCGCCGATCAGCGGGGCTACGATGTAGAGCCACAACTGGCCGATCGCCACGCTGCCCGAAAACAGCGCCGGCCCGATCGAACGTGCCGGGTTGAGCGAATTGCCCGAAACCGGAATGAAGCCGAAGTGCAGCACCGCCAGCGTCAGGCCGATAATCAGGCCGGCAAGCGGGGTCATGTGCTTGGCGCTGGTCGAAGCCAGGATGACGAGGACAAAGGTGAAGGTGGCGATCATCTCGATCAGGAAGATCGCCGAGACCCCCCACTTCGTCGGGTCCCATGTCGTTGCACCGAGGTTCGTGACCGGATCGCCGACCTTGCCGGCAACGATGGCCCACAAAGCGATGCTGGCAAGAACGGCGCCCACCACCTGCGCGACCCAGTAGGTTATGACGTCCCTGGCGGGCAGCCGGCCGGCGAGGAAGAAGCCCAACGTCACCGCCGGGTTGAGATGCGCGCCCGAAATCGGGCCGATGGCATAGGCGGCCGCGACGAGGCCCATGCCGAAAGCAAGACCGATGCCGATACTGCCAAGCGGCAAGGCATCGCCCATGCCGCCCGTGACGATTGCGGCAGTACCGATGAAAACAAGCAAGAACGTGCCGAGCAGTTCGGCAAAAAATAGCTTCATGTACCCTCTCCTGGTATGGGAATGGATCCGTCCGGGTCCCACCTTCGAATCACCGCGAAAGATTAGGCCTCGCGCGTGACATTGGGAAGCGCGGCTGTTGTGCGGACCCGCTCGCTTGTGCATGCGGGCCGCGCGCTTTACAGCAGAACCGAAATCGACAAACGGCGGCAAACAACATGCGACTTGGCGGAAGGCTGGCGGCAGCCATCGAAGTGCTGGAAGACATCGGCCGGCGGCACCGGCCGGTGGCGGACGCGCTGAAGGATTGGGGCCTGTCGCATCGCTTCGCCGGCGGCGGCGACCGCGCCGCCATCGGCAACATCGTCTATGACGCGCTGCGGCGCAGGCGTTCGGCCGGCTGGCTGGTCGGCGAGGAGACGCCGCGCGCTTTCGCGTTCGGCGCGCTGCTGCTGGAAGGAGGCCGCACGGCGGCATCCCTGAATGCAGCCCTTGAGGGCGACAAATTCGCGCCGCCGCCGCTTGACGATGCCGAATTGAAGGCAATCGAAAGCCGGCAGCTCGACGACGCGCCACCGGAAATCCGCGCCGATATTCCCGACTGGTGCGTGCCGCTGTTCGAGCAGGCTTTTGGCGCGGATTGGGTGGAGGAGGGGGCGGCCCTTGCCGCGCGTCCGCCGCTGGACATTCGCGTCAACACGCTACGAGCCGACCGGGAAAAAGTGCTGGCCGAACTGGCGCAGACAGGCGTGCACGCCAGCGCCCTTGCGCCGCACGGCATCCGCATCGCGCCCATCGAGGCAGACGGCCGCCATCCGAACGTCCAGGCGGAGCCGGCTTTCCAGAAGGGCTGGTTCGAGGTGCAGGACGAGGGGTCGCAACTAGTGGCCGAATTGTCGGGCGCGAAAGCCGGCATGCAGGTTCTCGACTATTGCGCCGGAGCCGGCGGCAAGACGCTGGCGCTTTCGGCCGCGATGGACAATCACGGTCAGGTCTTCGCCCATGATTCCGAGAAGGTGCGCCTCGCGCCGATCTTCGAGCGCATGCGCCGCTCGGAAAACCGCAACGTGCAGGTCGTCACCAAGCCGTCCGAGCTTGCCCCCCTGACGGAGCGCATGGACATCGTCCTCGTCGATGCGCCCTGCACCGGCAGCGGCACCTGGCGTAGGCGGCCCGATGCCAAATGGCGGCTGACGCAAAGGCAACTCGACGCGCGCAAGGCCGAGCAGGCGGCGATCCTCGATGCAGCCAAGGCCTTCGTGAAACCCGGCGGGCTGCTCGTCTATATTACCTGCTCGGTCTTCGAGGAAGAAAACGCCGCCCAGACTGCCGCTTTCCAGAGCCGTGCTCCTGAATTTACGCCGGTCGATCATGCTGCGCTGTGGCTCGCCCATTTCCCAGGCCATGAGGCCGCGGCGCGGATCGACCCGGCAGGCGGGATTTCGCTGTCGCCGGCCCGCAGCGGCACCGATGGCTTCTATTTCTGCGCCATGCGCCGATCCGGCTGATTGCTGCATCGCAGCATTCTGCGATTGCCTGCCGTGGCGTCCTCTGCGATAAGCCGGCTATCGCAGCAGCGAGGATAAGGCTATGGCGGCAAAGATCGTACCGGCCCCGGATTACGAGGAGCGTGTTCGCGCCTCCTTCGCACGTCAGCAGGTCATGACGACCATCGGGGCCGAATTGACGCTGGTGACGCCCGGCATCATAGAAATCGAGATGCCCTATTCGCCGGCGCTGACCCAGCAGCACGGTTTCCTGCACGCCGGCGTCATCTCCACGGCGCTGGATTCGGCCTGCGGTTACGCCGCCTTTTCGCTGATGCCGGAAGATGCTGGCGTTCTGACCATCGAGTTCAAGGTCAATCTGCTGGCTCCCGGCAGAGGCGAACGCTTCCTGTTTCGCGGCTCCGTTACCAAGCCCGGCCGCACCATCCTGGTTGCCGATGGGCAGGCCTATGCCATCGCCGCCGATGGCGAGGCGCGCCTCATCGCCACCATGACCGGCACGATGATGACGGTGGTGGGCCGCGACGATATCGACGGCTGACGGGTTTCACCGGACGAAATCTGCTGTTGATGCGCGCATAAGGCGTCTTGTGCGACGTTCGGGCCACGCCAAACCCATTGCGCCGACTCAACTTCTTCTCTAAACGCCCGCCATGAAGACAGCCAATCACTCCGACACCGTTCTTATCATCGACTTCGGCAGCCAGGTCACGCAGTTGATCGCCAGGCGTGTCCGCGAGGCCGGCGTCTACAGCGAGGTCGTGCCGTTCCAGTCGGCGCAAGAGGCCTTTGACCGGGTCAAGCCCAAGGCCGTTATCCTGTCGGGCAGCCCGCATTCCACCGTCGACATCGGCAGTCCCCGCGCACCCGAAGCTATATTCAAGGTGGGCATCCCCGTGCTTGGCATCTGCTATGGCGAGCAGACGATGTGCGCCCAACTGGGCGGCAAGGTGGAAGCCGGGCACGAACGCGAATTCGGCCGCGCCTTTCTCGAGATCGAAGACGACTGCGCCCTGTTCGACGGCATCTGGGCAAAAGGCACGCGCCATCAGGTCTGGATGAGCCATGGCGACCGCGTCACCGCCCTTCCGGCGGGCTTCAAGGTAGTCGGCACCTCGACCGGCGCGCCCTATGCAGCCATCGCCGACGAGGCACGAAATTTCTACGCCGTCCAGTTCCACCCCGAGGTGGTGCACACGCCCGACGGCGCCAAGCTGTTGCACAATTTCGTCCATAACATTGCCGGCTTGCGTTCCGGCTGGACCATGGCCGCCTATCGCGAACAGGCTGTCGAGGCGATCCGCAAGCAGGTCGGCAAGGGCAAGGTCATCTGCGCGCTTTCGGGCGGCGTCGATTCTTCCGTGGCCGCCCTTTTGATCCATGAAGCGGTTGGCGACCAGCTTACCTGCATCCTCGTCGACCACGGCCTGATGCGCAAGAACGAGGCGGCCGACGTCGTCGCCATGTTCCGCCAGCATTACAATCTGCCGCTTATCCTGGTCGACGCGGCGGACCGCTTCATCGGCGCTCTGGAAGGCGAGAGCGATCCGGAAACAAAGCGCAAGACCATCGGCCGGCTGTTCATCGAGGTGTTCGAGGAAGAGGCCGAAAAACTGGGCGGCGCCGAATTCCTGGCGCAAGGAACGCTCTATCCCGATGTCATCGAAAGCGTGTCGTTTACCGGTGCGACCTCGTCGACGATCAAGTCGCATCACAATGTCGGCGGCCTGCCCGACCGGATGAACATGCAACTGGTCGAGCCGCTGCGCGAACTGTTCAAGGACGAGGTCCGGGTGCTCGGCAAGCAGCTCGGTCTGCCCGAAAGTTTCATCGGCCGTCATCCTTTCCCCGGCCCCGGCCTGGCGATCCGCTGCCCCGGCGGCATCACCCGCGAAAAGCTGGAAATCCTGCGCGAAGCCGATGCCGTCTATCTCGACGAAATCCGCAAGGCCGGCCTCTACGACGCCATCTGGCAGGCCTTCGCGGTGCTTTTGCCGGTGCAGACGGTGGGCGTCATGGGCGACGGGCGCACTTATGAGTTCGTCTGCGCGCTACGCGCCGTCACCTCGGTCGACGGCATGACGGCGGATTTCTATCCCTACGACATGGCCTTCCTCGGCCGCGCCGCCACCCGCATCATCAACGAGGTAAAGGGCATCAACCGCGTCGTCTACGACGTAACAAGCAAGCCCCCCGGCACCATCGAGTGGGAATGATTTCTGCCCATCCGGACGTCGCTGACAGAACGCCAGTGCGCGACCTAAGGCATTGAAATAAAATATGTCGGGAGTGATCGGCGTTTACTGGTAGGTCGAGTTCGGACGTGACGGCCTGCTGACGGGCCTTGGTCTGATTGTGCCTCTTGAATGTGTCGCAGGAGTATTGGAACACCGGCTTTCCCTCCAGCGATAAAACCCTATCTTTGCAGCATGCGCGCCAGCGACCTGCTTCATCCCCGTCCCGAAGGCCTTTATTGCCCGCCCGGTGATTTTTTCATCGATCCGGTCCGGCCGGTCGATCGGGCGCTGATCACGCACGGCCATTCCGACCATGCCCGCGCCGGTCATCGCTCGGTGCTGGCGACGCGGCAGACGCTGGACATCATGGCGCTGCGCTATGGCGAAGGTTTTGCCGGAACCACGCAGGCCGCGAAACTCGGAGAGCCGATAGCGCTGGGCGGTGTCACCGTCAGCTTCCATCCTGCCGGGCATGTACTGGGTTCGGCGCAGATCGCAGTCGAGCATCAGGGCATGCGCATCGTCGCTTCCGGTGACTACAAGCGCAGGCTGGACCCAACCTGCCAGCCGTTCGAGGTGGTGCCCTGCGACGTGTTCATCACCGAGGCGACCTTCGGGCTGCCGGTGTTTCGCCATCCGCCGGACACGCGCGAGATCGCGACCCTGCTCAAATCGACTGAACAATTTCCCGAGCGGGCGCATCTGGTCGGCGCCTATGCGCTGGGCAAGGCGCAGCGGGTCATGCGGCTGTTGCGCGATGCCGGCTATGACCGACCGATCTATATCCATGGCGCGCTGGCAAGGCTTAGCGAATACTATCAGGGGCAGGGCATCGACCTGGGCCGGCTGGAGCCGGCCACGGTGGAAAACGGCGGCAAGGGCGATTTCGCCGGGGCCATCGTCATCGGTCCGCCGTCGGCCTTTGCCGACCGCTGGGCGCGGCGCTTTCCCGACCCAGTTTCGTGCTTCGCCTCGGGCTGGATGCGCATTCGCCAGCGCGCCCGCCAGCGCGGCGTCGAACTGCCGCTGATCATTTCCGACCACGCCGACTGGGACGAGTTGCTCCTGACGATCCGCGAGACTGGAGCCGGCGAAGTCTGGGTTACGCATGGCCGCGAGGAAGCGCTGGTGCGCTGGTGCGAACTGCAAGGCATCGAGGCGAAACCGCTGCATCTCGTCGGCTATGAGGATGAGGGGGACTGATGAACCGCTTTGCCGAACTCCTCGACCGGCTGGTGCTGACGCCGTCGCGCAACGGCAAGCTTACGCTTTTGACCGACTATTTCCGCACCACGGAAGATCCGGATCGCGGGCTGGCGCTGGCGGCGATTACCGGCGACTTGAAAATCGCCGCGGTCAAGCCGGCCATGCTGCGCGCGCTGGTGACCGAGCGCATGGACCCGGTGCTGTTCGGCTATTCCTACGACTATGTCGGCGACCTCGCCGAAACCGTGTCGCTGGTGTGGCCGCCATCGCCGTCCGCCATTCCGAACCACGCACCGACGCTGGCCGAAGTCGTGGAAAAGCTACAGGCGGCAAGCCGCTCCGACGGGCCGAAAGTGCTGGCCGGGCTGCTCGACAGCGCGGATATCGACGCGCGTTATGCCATCATCAAGCTGGTCACCGGCGGCTTGCGCATCGGCGTTTCGGCCAGGCTTGCCAAGCAGGCGGTCGCCAATCTCGGGCCCGTCGATGTCGCCGAGGTCGAGGAACTGTGGCACGGGTTGGCAGCGCCCTACGCCGAGCTTTTCGCATGGCTGGAGGGCAAAGCGGACAAGCCGGAAAGGACGGCCAAGGCGCTGTTTCGCCCGGTCATGCTTTCCAATCCGGTCGGGGACAACGACCTCGAAAAACTCGATCCTGCCGATTATGCGGCGGAGTGGAAATGGGACGGCATCCGCGTACAGGCTGTGGCCGAAGGCGGCGTGCGCCGGCTTTATTCGCGTACCGGCGACGATGTATCTGGTGCTTTTCCCGACCTTGCGGACGCGATGGATTTTTCCGCGACGCTCGACGGCGAATTGCTGGTCGGCACGCCGTCAAGCACCGGCACCTTTTCCGACCTGCAACAGCGGCTGAACCGCAAGGCGGTCTCGCCAAAGATCATGCAGCAATATCCGGCCTTCATGCGTTGCTACGATTTGCTGCAAGAGGGCGACGAGGATTTGCGCGGTCTTCCGTTTCGCGAAAGGCGCAGCCGTCTCGACGCTTTCGTGAAAACGCTCGATCCGGCCCGCTTCGACCTGTCGCCCTTTGTGGCTTTCGAGGATTGGCATGATCTCGAGAAACTGCGCAGCGCGCCGCCGCATCCGATCATCGAGGGCGTGATGCTGAAACGCTGGGATTCGCCCTATCTCACAGGGCGGCCGAAGGGTCCGTGGTTCAAATGGAAACGCGACCCGCACACGGTGGATGCCGTGCTGATGTATGCGCAGCGCGGGCATGGCAAGCGCTCGAGCTTCTATTCCGATTACACATTCGGCGTCTGGTCGGGGCCGGAAGGCGCGCAAGAACTGGTGCCGGTGGGAAAAGCCTATTTCGGCTTCACCGACGAGGAACTGAAACAGATCGACAAATATGTCCGTGACAACACGATCGAGCGCTTCGGCCCGGTGCGCTCGGTGCGCGCCGACCGCGACAATGGGCTGGTTCTGGAAGTGGCGTTCGAGGGGCTTGCCCGCTCCACCCGCCATAAATCGGGCGTCGCAATGCGCTTTCCGCGCATCTCGCGGTTGCGCTGGGACAAGCCGGTAGCCGAGGCCGACCGTATCGAGACGCTCAAGGCGCTGCTCGATAATTGAGCTGCTGTTATTCAGCGATAGAGACGCGGATCTGGTAAATGTCCACCGATTTGCCACCCCCGCCGAAATCGGAATTGACGGCGATGGTACCGGCGGCTCCGGGATGCTTGTCGGGGAACTGCACGTCGAACAGATATTCGTTGCGCTCGTTGCCGACCACGTATCGCTTGCGCCCGCAATCGCCCATATCACCGAAATTGCAGTCGACCGACATCTGCGTTTCCTTGCCTTCCTCGGCACGAGCCAGAATGTCGAAGACGGCGTGCTTACCGGCCAGGCTTTCCAGAATGCCTTGGCCGACGTCGAAGCTGATTGCCGATCCGGAGGCGCCCGAGCGGATGCGCAAGAACGACCCGGTATCGTCCTTCATGACTTCGGCCCCGGCGTCGGCCGGTGCGCTGACCAGCGTGGGGTCGCTTGGCGAAAAGACCGTAATCCATTCGCGCGCCTCGTCCGCCTGGCCGGGCTTGAGCGGAACGCCCGGTGCTGCCGGCTGTTCGCCTTCGGCCGCCGAGGGCGAGGAGCCCGGCTGCACCGGCATCTTCAAGGCGCCGGACTGCAAGGCCCACCACAGGCCCGCGCCGAGTATGGCAAGCAATGCCAAGCCGAAAAGCAGGCCGAAAGAGGGCAGGCGGCGGCGCGCGGCGCGGCGCTCGTCCCTGTCGGGCATGACTTCGACGCCGCCATTGCCGCCGGCTTCCGACGCCGTGGAACCTGCAAGGATCGGCTCCAGCGCGATGTCGGGCACCGGCAGCGAGCCCGTAGCGGGAATGTCGAGCGAAGCCGTGCGATCGGCTTCCAACGCCGGATCCCGGTCGGAGACAGGCTTGTCCACGGTCGGTTCCGGCCCGACGCTCACCGACGGCGCTTCGACGGCCGAAGCCTGTCGGCCGACGGTTATTTCCGGCGCGACCACGGCCACGGCCGGCAAATATTCCGATTCGATTTCGGCAATCTTCGCCTGCATCGACTTGCGGCGTTTGATCGCAATCTCGACGGTCGTCCCCGGATTGGCCTGCAGCGCCCGGTCCAGCGCCGCGAAAGCCGACCGGTAGACCTTTTCACGAAAGGCGCGATCGTCGGCATTTCCCTTTTCGAAGGCATTCCGGATCGCTTTTTCGATCGGGTCCAAGAAAGTTCCTCCGGGCGTCGTCCGCGTTGCCATGATCGTTAAACGCAGGCGGCCAGTCAATCAACGCCCTAACGGCGCATTCGTTTCGCGACAGGCGCGTGCGTCCCCTTGTTTCGTACACTCACCGGCACATTCAGGCCCGAAAGGAAGCGACCCGGTGCCCCAAAATGCCCGAGGCTCCGCGGATTTGTTCGCGACCTCGCACCGGCCGCCAAACCCGGAAGTGAGCCACCTGCGCACGCCGTGCATGAATTGACGATAACCCATCTTGAATTTCCGCGGGCTTCCGTCTATCACCCACCGCAACTTGGAGGCAGCAGCTTCCAGGCGCCGCTTTAGCTCAGTTGGTAGAGCACGTCATTCGTAATGACGGGGTCAGGTGTTCGAGTCACCTAAGCGGCACCATTTTTTCTCCTTTAATTTCAAGTTGTTATCTTTAGTCGACGGTTTCCTTCGCCGGCATTCGCGCCGTTGGGGCACCCCCAGGGCACCCCGAGGATCAATTTCAGCCCAAATGGCTTAAGCCGATATCTGCAATTTGCGGATCGGGCTTATGGTGATGTTTACGGCCTTGGTGCTTATCTCTGCCGCATGGGCAAGGTGGTACGATATCGGCGTGGGCGGCAACGGGGCCGGTCATCCTACGCGAGCTTTAAGCTTTTGACGCTCTGCGTTGCGCTTGGCGCACTGGTTGTCGGCTATACGGCCGATGACGGACTGACCGCCCTCCGAACCATCGTTCCCGCAATCGCTCACGACTTACCCTCATCCGTGAGGGAAAGTCCTATTTCCAGCGGCCCGTCGCTGACAGGCCGCGCCACGGTCATAGATGGTGACACAATTGAGATTGCCGGGCAGCGGATTCGATTCAACGGCATCGATGCACCGGAAAGCTCCCAGCGCTGCCAGAACGCAGCCGGCAAGGCTTACGCATGCGGAAGGAAGGCAGCCAAGGCGCTGGATGAGTTCCTGGCCGTGTCCCGCCCGGTCACCTGCCAGTTTGTCGAGTGGGACCAATACGGCCGATTCGTCGGAAATTGTGTGAGAGCGGACGGTAGATCGGTGCAGGAATGGGTTGTCGCGAACGGTCACGCGCTCGATTGGCCTCGATATTCAAATGGGGCTTTTGCGGCGCAGGAGGCACCTGCGAAAATTTCACGGCTTGGCGTTTGGCAGGGCGAGTTTCAAAAGCCATGGGAATGGCGAGTCGCACAGAGAAGGCAGTCCGAGCCGGCAGCCGTTGCTGCCGGTCCTGGTATTTCCCTCATGGGCAAGAGTGGTTGCAGCATCAAAGGCAACATCAGCGCGAAGGGCGAACGCATCTATCATGTGCCGGGACAGAAATATTATGATCGAACCCGGATTTCGAGCAGCAAAGGCGAGCGTTGGTTCTGTTCCGAAGGTGAAGCCAGCACGGCGGGCTGGAGAAGGGCCAAGCGGTAGTTCGGCCACCTCTAAGACGTTGGGCGATCAGGCCCGCGCTAACGGTGACCACGAAAAGCAGGTCGAGATAGGTCATAGGCCTTGCCCGCCCTCGATAAAGCCCGGCTCGTCCTGTTCTGCCGCGTCGTCTTCCAGATCATCACGGCTACCGTGAGAGGGCTCGAAATCGTCGTCAACCTCTCTGTCATCCATGAGCCGATGATCGAAGCCGGCAAGGTCCGGCTCCCTGTTTTCGTCGCCGTCGATTTCATCGAGCAACAGAAGCAAATCTTCAATTACGTTCTCGATCAGTCCGCGCATGGCCGGTGTCACGGTGATGAACTCGATTGGTTTCGGGTGGGGTTCATTGGCCGCGCAAGCCTCCCCGCTTAACCACTTCGGCCATCTCGCTCGCAACGCGATAAAGCATCCGCTCGGCAACATCGGTCGAAACCGGATCGAAAACTTCAAAGTCGGACTGGTCGAATGCGACGGCGGCGACCTTGACGGCAAAGCCCTCCAGCGTCGCCGCCTTCACCTTGTGGATTGCCTTCATCAGCCTGACGGCCTCACCATGCTTGGCCATGAATGCTCTACGAACAGGCTCGTATCCAGTCTGTCGGGATATTCCCCGCCAAGCCTTTTTGATTTCCGGCGTGAACACATCAACTTTGTTTAGCCCGGCATCTTCTCTCGCTGTCGCAAAAACACGTTGAAGCTTTTTCCATTCCCGCTCCAGCGGCCTGCATTCTGCCTTAGCTTGTTCGAACTGCTTGCCGAGTTCGATCAGATGCGCGTCGGGGCGCTCACGAACCGCGAGTAACGCCAAGGCTTCATCTAGGATGCCACCGTCACCAGCACAATCCAGCGCAAAATCACCATAGCGAGTAAACGCTATCACCTTGGCGGCGAAGTCCCGCGCGCTAGTCGATGGAGCCGCCAGCATGCGTTTTTCGAGGATGCTGCATTCATCGAGCAGGCCGGTGGCAACATCCTCTCCGATAGACAGGTCGGCGGCCTGCTCGTACTTTGCCTCGAATTCGCGGAATAGGGCCATGATCGGAGAGAGGTCAGCCATTGCGCTGCCCTCCCGTCATGCGCTTAGGCCGAGCCTGTTCAAGCGCAACTGTCATTTCGCTTGCGATGCTTTCGGCAAGCTCCATCACGCTGGCGAGGCTGGACGTGACGTTGTCTCGGTATTTGCCGTCACCAACATTGTCGAGCGACCGTGCGGCCTGTTCACAGACGGTAAGCAGCGCGCAAAGTTGGTAGCCACGGTTTATGATGACGGGTTCGCCAAGATAGTCGGCAGCGGTGAAGGCGCTCATTTTGCACCGCCTTCCTTGTCTACGATATTGCTTTCGTGGATTTCATCCCACCGCGCCTTGACCGCCCTCAACAAATTCTCGGAGTGGTAGACGGCGAAATGGACGAGGCGCACTTCACCATCGGTCAGCCGATATGTCGTCCTGTCCATATCGGCCAATGGTACGAATGCCTTCTCCACCTGTTCAGACGCGATTGCCGCCATGCTCAGAGCGTCTTCAAGCTCGCTTTCGAGGTCGCGATAGTCGAGGGGTTCCCGTGGGGTGTTCATGCTGCATCCCCTTCCAGGGCGAACATGTTATCGTCGCGCGTCAAGCACCCGCTGGGCCGAATGCCGATCATCCGGCAATCTTGATGGTTGGCATACTTTGCAATGGCCATAATGGCTGTGTCCCAGCCGCCATCCTCCCGAACGAGCCGTTCCAACTCGCGCAGATGCCAGATGGCTTGTTCACGCGATGTCATTTCCGGCTCATCTGCGACAGCCGGGACAGCCGGGACAGCCACGGCAAGAGCGGCACCAGCCGTTGCCGTGTTGAGCAGAAAGCGTCTGCGGTTGATTTCAGGCATAGCTTCAGCGGTCGCCCGCGTGGCGTCGTTCGATTTCATATCGCTTCTCCGTTGGTTCGAAAGGGTGGGGCTAGGCTGCGAGGCTTGCCAATTCAGTTTCGAGTTTCCGCCGCATGGTCACAATGTCGTAGCGCAGGGTCTTGTATTGCAGAGCGTCGATTTCAGCCCTGACAGCGGCAGCGCGGCGCTCGGAGACTGTCAGTCCATCCTTTGCCTCAGCCCATGCCATCTTGAGGTCGTGGCATAGCTTCGCCGGCGGCCTGAACAGGGGTGTTCGGCATTGGGTTGCTCCTGATAAGCGAAATCCGTTGACTATTAACGCTTATCGTTGAATTAAGCTCATGTCAACGGTTATCGTTTATGATAGAAGAAAATCGTTGAAGTGAGTGGGATGCATGATCACCAAAGAGCAATCACGAGCCGCGCGCGGGCTAATCGACTGGTCGCAATCCTACTTGGCGCAAAAGGCTAATCTGGGGGAAAGCACTATTCGCGACTTCGAGAAGGGCAGACGCGTGCCGAGTATCAACAATCTCGCAGCCATCCGCACCGCCCTCGAGGCGGCCGGCGTCGAGTTTATCGCTGAAAACGGCGGTGGCGCCGGCGTCCGCCTCGCGAAGCCTTGAGGATGCCAATCATGGCCATCTACAGCCCGAAAGACAATTCGAGAACTGAGGCGGGCAACGGTTCCAGCTTGTGAAGAAGCACACTAGGCCGCCGGAGGATCAAGGTGGCTGGTTCGGTATTTCATTGGCGCTGCTGGAGAGCCCTGCCTATCGAACATTGAGCCTGAACGCCCGTCGAGCGTTCGATCGGTTGCTTATTGAGCATATCGGGCACGGACGCCTTGAGAACGGCAGGCTCACCGTCACCCACGAACAGTTTATAGATTACGGCGTGACGCTCGATTTGATCGCGGATGCCTTGGACGAGATGATTTACAAGGGTTTGCTGAGGGCTGAACGCGGCAAGGCGGGCAACGGCACGGCGCATCCTACCGTGTTCACACTAACCTTTGACGGCATCTATGACGGAGCGTCGGCTTCGAACGAGTGGAAGAAATTCACGATGGCCGAAGCGCGGCTATGGTCCGAAGCCGTACGCAAGCAAAAGGCTGAGATGCGCGCGAAGGTAGGTCGCAAGAAAAAATCCTCGCTTGGAGATGTCCAAATCCCCCCACTTGGAGATTTCCAAATTCGTCGCCTAAAATCAGGCGACGGCAGATGACCAATCGTGTAAAATCAATGACTTGCGAATTTGGAGAAGTCCAAGTGCTATATATACTATGGCCCTAGGAGGCATGGCATGACCTGCATCATCATCCCGTTCCCAGCAGCCAAGCGCATCGGCAAAATCCGCCACACGGCCCAACTGCTTTCCGAGCGGTCCGGCAAGGGTGCCGAGCACTATTGGCGGCAGGTGATCGGCGGCATGCGCTCGCAGATGGTGACAGCCCAGCTTGATCCCGACGTGATCGATGCCGAGTTGCTGGCGTTCGCGGATCAGGTGATCGGTACTATCCACGAAATGGGCTGTGACAGGCGGGCTTGAGGTGGTGGCGAACGAGATTTCTACGAACGGTCGACCGAAGAAATGAAAGCCGCCGAATGAGCCTGATCCACAAAGAGCGACGTGACCCCGAAAGAACCGTCTTAATTAACTGACTCGACTCCCCCTTCTCTATCTGGTTTTCTGATAGAGGGAGGGGTTGTTATGGAATTTCCGCTAGTGGCGGGCATCGGTGTTGCTAGTAATGCCGATAGTACAGTCAGATTGACTTTCGAGGATCAGGGTGGAGCCCTGCATGCCCACTATCTGGATCAGGCCACCGCCCTATGGTTGTTGTCCGAACTGGCGAAGAAACTCGAAACAGGAAGCTTGGCCCCCATATCTCGGGATGATCTTCGTCCTGGTGTGGCAATGCGGGTGGTTGGTGTTCTGCCGTCACCACATCCTGACGGGGCGCAGGTTGTCCTTCTTGCGGAAGTCGATGGTCGTCAGGTGACTGTTCCCTTCGTACTCTCCTTTGATCAGATCGAGGATATTTCTGCGGCAAGCAGACGCCCAGCGAATGACGGTTGAGCGCATGACGTTCGACGTCTTCTTCCTGTACGCTTTCCCGATGATCGTTGCTGTTGTCGCTTTCGTGTGGGTCGTCTATGACAAGCTCCATCCCGGCGAATAGCGGTTGATCCGCTTCCAAACTCGACGCTAAGGTGAAATGGGTTTTCTAAGGGAGGGGAATATGGCTAGATTTGAAGCGTCTGTAGCAGTCGATATGATAAATCCCGATGTTTATTACGGGACCGTTGTCGACGCGACTTCAACGCAAATAGTCATTTCAGATGGCTTCAACAGCAGCGTCTACGAGGGCTATGGATTCATCTATTCGGGATACACCGTCACGGGCGGGACACTGACTGGGTATTACGCGTATCAAGGCTCGCTTCTGGTTGGCCAAGTATCCGATTTCTCAATCCCCGCTCCGATTGCCTACGCCTACATCCAACAGAACAATTTGGCTGGGCTTTTCCAAATTGGTTTGTCCGGCGATGATCTTATTTTGGGGTCAGCGTATAGCGACGCATTGGCCGGATACGGCGGCCACGATGCCATCGACGCCGGATATGGAGACGATATCGTTCTCGGTGGTTACGGAAACGACATTATAGATGGCGGACCGGGAACGAACTACATAGACGGTGGCCCAGGCTTGGACACATCGTTCTACAGCGGCTTTTCCTCATCCTATCAATACCGTCTAAACAGTGACGGATCGGTCGATGTCACAGACGCTGGTATGATTTCTGACCATCTCGGTTCCGTCGAAAGACTGATGTTTTCGGACGGTGTGCTTGCCTTCGACCTCGACGGTAACGCCGGCCAAGCATACCGGCTCTACCAAGCCGCATTCGACCGCGTCCCAGATACGGAAGGGCTGAGCTACTGGATTGGGCGGCTCGATTCTGGGACAACCAACTTGGCTGCGGTGGCCGACAGCTTCATCCATTCCCCCGAATTTATGCAGACCTACGGAACGCCTGAAACAGTGGGCAATGCGCAATACGTCGAGCTGCTCTACAATCACACCCTCGGTCGAGTTTCGGATCAAGAGGGCTACAACTATTGGGTGGACAAACTTGACCATGACGCCACCAATCGCGGCGACTTGCTCGCGTTCTTCTCGGAAAGCGACGAAAATTACGCTCGCGTCGAACCCGACATTCATGACGGAATTTGGTTCATCGCCTGACGCTATTCGGGGTGATTTCAAAAGTACGGAAATTCGTTCTTTCGGCGGCGCGGTCGGTATCGGAGCGCCCGCTTGTGCGGGCTAGTACAAAACGGCTGATTGGATTGTGCATGGCAGGAGTGACCGGACACTACCGTTTACGCGTTTCTGGCTAAGCCATTCGCTACCTTCACGGAACGCGTTTGAGCCGATGCCATACTAGCCGGCAGATGCATCAAAACTGGCCGTGCCGAAAAAACCCTCGACTCCACCGCTCATCTCGGCGCAACACTGATGATGGGCAGGGGAAATTATGAAGACAGGCGCATTTTTACTAGGCGCTGCCGTGATACTCGGCGGCTGTACGACCAATTCTTCGAACACACACAAAGACCCGACAGGAGAGAGCACCCTCAATCTGTGTCGTGTACTCGCCACCAATCCAGATCAGGCCTATCGGACTGAGGTTGCCAAATTACTGGTCCGACGTGGGGCATCACTTGATAAGTGCAATAGGCTTGTCGCTGCCGATAATGCCCTTGCCACTGGAATAGCAATCGGTGGTGCGGCAGCTGCTGCGGGCGCTGTGGCTGCAAACAACGGATACGGGGGTGGCGGATATAGCCCATCCTACGGAGTGGCTTGGGACCAATTCTACAACGAATATTACCAACTTATCTGGCGTTGCCGAGACCGTGCCTCCGGTCGATTCGTCTACGATTATTATTGCAGCAGCAAACCTATGAATGATTTCACCTGGCCCGGCTGGAGTGCTTGACGACCTCGATTAGCTCCTGCGGCCCCCACCACCGGAGCCTGTCAAACTCTTAAATCATTATACCCGGTATCTTTTCCAGAGGCCCCTCGCTGCGAGGATAGCGGGACGGACTGCGCATAAGCCATCGACATTGCGGCGTCTCTCGGCATGCTTATTCGCGGGCGGATCGAGCAACCAATGAGGACCCATCTCAATGTCATTTGCCCGCGCCTCTCAACACGCAAATTCTGCATCCCGGATGCGCGCTATCGTGCGCTACCGAGGTATGACATGCCAAGGCTATCCCCTTTGGACCGAAGACGAAGACAGTGCATGTCGTCGGCTTCATCCTGATTACAAAGCTCTTCGGGTCGCACTACCACGTCGCTCATTGAGCGCCATTAAAACACGTTGCGGAGTATTGAATTTAACCTGTCCATCGCAATTTTGGACTGGGCAAGAGCAATCGAGGCTTCGTAAGATGTATCCGACATCATCGCCGGCAGATCTACGTACAGCGTTTCCTCATAGGTCCCGCAGAAGTTTGGAGGATCGCGCAAGAGCAATGAGGGTGTATCGGGCGAAGCAGCCTTATCGGCCCACTCATGATCGGCTTCTGGACGAGTTGCGCGGCGAATGCTTCCGGCGAAAGATCACAATGCCGGACCTCGATGTCATCGCGAATAGCAAAGGATATTTCAGCTGCAAATCCTGGCGCGGCAACCGTGGACGCATAGACATGAATCGAATTGTGAAAGCCATCCAGGAACTTGACGGAAAAATCTCCGTCGAGTGGGGTGAAATGTAGGCAGCGCCCTACTACAAATGGTGATGGTGCGTGGCTTAGCAACGCGCCATCATCACCCATACATCAGGGAGATACCCCACCAGGCTTCTTCGTCCCACCCGTGGATAAAACCATAGGGTATCCGCCCCTACCTCCTGCCATCACGCCGTTTTAACCCCTTTCCACGCCAGAATTGTCCACGGTGCGCGCCATGGCTCGATAATGCCTCCTAACTGAAATGGAGGTTCTCATGATACCCGCTCAAATTGTTTTCATTGTCACCGTTTGCCTGACAGTCGTCAGCGGAATTGCTGCCACATCAATTGTCATTTTCGGGGATACTCGCCGAAACATGGGGCAGCGTACGGTTGCTGAAAAATTCGCACAGATCGCCCTAATCGGGGCGCTGGCGATTGCTGCAATGCTGGGAACCAGTTCATGAAACAGATGGTTTTCTGGTCAAGGTGATGTTCACCGCAACGCGATGTTTAGCTTGCGAGCGCTGGCTCTGCTCGGAGGCTGAGCGCGGCAGGCGGGTTTGCGATGCGCGAAGCGGTGACTCGACAGCCTTCCAAGCCTGGAGCATTCTGCCCGTGGGTGGGAGGATAATATGGTCAAGCTGCTATTCGTGGCCGCGCTTGTGTTGGCGCTGCCGCAGCCGGATATTCCATGGAGCCAACGGCCAATCCCGGTGGAGGGTTGCTGCAAGACATGCTCAAAGGGTAAGGCCTGCGGTAATAGTTGCATCTCTCGGGACAAGACCTGCCACAAAGGTTCGGGCTGCGCTTGCGATGGATAAGACACCGCCTCCTTGGCCTATCGCTTGGGTGCTAGTCGGCATGGGGCTGGGTGTCGTGATCGCTTTAGCGACATGGTGGATGAAATGACTGAGATTTCTACAACGGCTTGATGCCCTCTCAGCTTGCCCCCAAATAAGCGTCGCAAGCGTCGCAAGCGTCGCAAGTGTCACAGCTTGAGCGAGCAGCCTCCCACCAGGCTGCTCAACAAAAAGCCCCTAGACCGTAGCTGTACTTGCCAAGGAAGCGCAGGAAACGGACTTCAAAGACGCGCCTCGGGGAACACGTCACAAAGCCTAACGGAAGGAAAAGCTGGTCCACAAGAGCGGACAAATATGTTGCAAACTCCGTGGCCTGCTGCCTTGTGGACTGCTCCCCTGGATCGCTAGCCACATGCGACCGCAAAAATGCGCCGCTCCAGGGAGCAGGGCCTTCGACTCCTGATCGGCAGAGGAACTTTCTAGCTGGCGAGTTGCAAAAAATAGTGCAGCGGACAACTTGTCCACCGCGTCCTTCGTTCACTTCCGCGACGGCCGATGTGGCTGGATCGACCGGGTACGCAGTACGCCAGTAAAAGCTCTCAGGTGGCACCATTTCCGGAAGCCCTAAACGAGGCCGAGATGGACATGGCGGAAATTCGGTTCCGCGCCGAACGCCGTCTTGGTGAATTGTGGGAAGCGCAAAAGGCAGCGCATGGAACCGCGCAGGGCAGGCGGTCTGACTTGGGTTTTTCTGAAACCCAAGTTGCTAGCGCGCCCATAACCCTTGCCGAAGCCGGCATTGATAAGAATCTTGCTGATCGCGCCCGCAAGTTCGCCGCGATACCGGATGATGAGTTTGACGGGATCGTTGGCGACTGGCGCGAAAAGGTTCTATCCGACGCCCGAAAGCCTGATCGCGGAAATTGCGATGCGGTGGAAGCCACGCGCTTCCGCGATATGGGAGCCGCGCGCCGGAGTCCGCATGTCCGAGCAAAGGCACGGTGATTTCTGGCTGCGCCTTATTTGGCGTCGCTAATACCAAGGCATGCCTCAAGCTTTGGGCAAGAAGCATAAGCGCCTTTGTATACCACCTCCTATCGGATCATCCAGCAATTCTGGCCAATGCGGAACGCTCTGCATATGGTCGCGCAAACAACTTATCTCCCGCGCTACTAATCCTCTCTAGCGCCGCGTTCAGCGAACCCATGTGCAGCGCGTCAGACTATAGGTTGCCACGTCAAGCGCAGCCATCCATCCGCTACACCTTCAGTGCATCTTTCCTTCCGGAGGAGATCAATTGAGGTATTCGATGGCCCTTCTGCGGCGCAACACCCCACCAATGAGGAAATTGAAGCCGTGCGGTTAAGACCCTAATATGTGCTTCGGGGCTCATGCAAGATTGCAACAATGGGAGGAACCATGACACCCGACCCCAATCTTCCACCCAGCAACTCCCTGAGCCGGATTGACGAAGCACGGCGTCATTTTCTTGGCGTTGCGGCAGCGGTGACGGCCAGAGCCGCTGCCGTCGGTGTCCTGGCTGTAACGGTCCTGCCGTCATTGGCAAATGCTCAGAACAACCAGGGCAATAATAACAACCGAGGCAATAATAAAAATCGAGGCACTAATTATAATAATAATCACGGCAAGAACAATAACCAAGGCGGTGGCAATGGACCGCGTTGTTTCCTTCGCGGCACCTCGATCCTGACCCCGTCGGGCGCGGTGCGCATTGAGGATCTCCGGAGAGGCGATCTCGTTGAAACATTGGACGGCGAGGCCTTGTCGGTGCTGTGGATGGGTCGTCAGATCTACCGGAAGCGCAGCCGCTCCTGGCCAGAGACGGTCATGCCTATCCGCGTGGCGCGTGGCGCCCTTGCCGAGCAGACGCCGCATTCGGATCTCTATCTGTCGCCCGGGCACGCCCTGTTCATCGATGGGGTTTTCATCCGGGTCAAGGACCTAGTCAATGGCACCTCGATTGCCCCTGTCTTTCCCGACGACCGAGAGGTGATCGAGTACTTCAACCCGCTGCTCGCCACCCATCAGGCGATCCTGGCCGAGGGCGTTCCGGCCGAGACCTTCTTGTTTCGCGACCGCGACTACGAGAATTTCACTAACTTCGTTGAATTTGAGCGCCTCTACCCCGACGGCCTGGGATCTATGAAGCCCTATGCCCCCATAGCCAGTGAGGGAGGCGGCCTCGCCCATCTGAAGGCGCTCCTTGGCCTTGCGGCATTTCCGTTTGCTCCGGTGCGCAATCCCATTGCGGATGCCTACCGGCGACTGACGCTGCGCGCGGAGGAACTCGCCAGCTAGAAAATCCCTCTGCCGATCAGGAGAAAAAGGCGATTGAGTAATGGTCGCGCCCAGCCGGACGGCCTAACACCCGACTGTTTCGGTTGCGAAATGAATTGACGGTCCCGCGCCCTTGAGGCGGGTTTTGCATTTAGGCATCCAAAGGCATCAGCCCTTATTACCGCAAGGCTCGGTTTTATCTTCTGCCTTTGCTGCAGCGGTTTGGTCGCCATGCTGTTGTGCTTCAACATCCTGTTGAGAGGTCGCGACGTTCTTATCCTCCGCCATCGGCATGTTGCTACCGTCCTTCTGAGGGCTGGCAGCGGCGTCCTTATTTGGCTGGACTTCCAAAGGAGCTTTGGTGCCGTCTTTGGAAATCGGAGGCGTCTTGGTTGCATCGGCGGAGTTGCTGGTTGAGGTCGTCGTGTCCGCGCAATCTGCCATTGCCAAGCCGCCGGAAAGCAGCAGCGCGGTGGTTGCGGCAGTGGCAATCTTTGTGAAAGTGTTCATTGGGTTGTCCTCTTCGTTGCGATGAAGGACAATTTGAAGTGCGGTCGTTGGTTCCGCGTCACGTCATCACGTTTTATCGTGCGAATGCTGCGGATCGGACGGGATGAGGTGCTCGTCTGCCATTTCGTTGGCCAGGAAGGGAAACCGGGAAAATCCTCCTGTTCACCGTACCGTCGGGCCCGGTTGACACGACCCGCAGCAGGACAAGAACGCGGCATTGCGGAAAAGGTTCAGAGGTCGCCAGTCTCGCGGTAGATGCTGGCAGCGTGCCGAACCGAGCGCCTTGCGGCGAATTAATCATCGACCACCAGCTTCGTTTCGCCGGTTACCTCGACTTTTCGGTATCAGCCGGTGGAAGCGTTTCCGCTGTAGCGTTTGCACCAGAGTTTGTCGTCGGAGAAGGCATCAATCCAATCGTTTCGATGAACGAGGCGATCAACAGACCCGCGAAAAACGTACCTGCGACTGCGGCGGTCCACTTCATGATCTTTCTGATGCGACGCAAATCCTGAGGAGGCAGGTCTTTCGCCATGGCGACTGTCCTTTCTGCAGTTCGACGCAGGGCAACGTGCCGTGACGGGCGTAGTTCCTCACCTATTCAGCAGGATAGAGCAGCCCGGTAGCTCGCCCATTCTTGTGCCGGCCGCATACCCAATTCGGATGAATTGGCCTCTCTATGTGGTGATGGTACACTACCTGTTCCGCCAGCCGTCTCACGGTGAGGCCCGGTCCACTCTCTGGCATGTTAGTGGCCGGGCCAACTCTCTGGCAGCCAGTTGCAAACCCCTGCGAAGGGGATAGTTTCATGGGCGCTGCCGATCCCAAGCAGAAGAGCAGCAGCCCGGTCGAATCCATGCCCTCCCGGTGCAATGAGCGACCGGGCACCATCTCCCGGATTGATGTATGCCCCACGATGATCAGAGCGACCCCATGAAGCCCGACAGAAAGGCCTCGCGCGCGGGCGCGTATTGGTCCGAGAAGTCATCATCTCGGACGTTGTCGAGCGCCCTCTTTTAGGGCTTCCGGAAATGGTGCCACCTACAAGCTTTTACCGGCGTCTCGGTCATGCATCCACCACCGCGCCATCCGCATTGCTGGCGACGAGTGAAGCGGTGACTCGACAGTGGGCGAAAAGCTATCGCTCGTCGCATCCTACCGAATGACAGGTTCTCCATGAAACCGCCTGCGGGATGGCCTGGAAACGCCAAAGCCTATTTCCATCATGAGTCGGGGAGCCCGTTTTGGCACTGTTCCCATGTGAAAGCCAAATGGGTCTTCGACAAAGCCCAAGCCCGCTTCTCCAGTCAATGTGATAGCGTTGTCAGCACCATAAGCGTCGAGCACCTCTTCAGCAGAATGTCCTACGAGAAGCGTCAGTTGGTGCTTGATTTTCCGCCGGTTGTGACTGCCACGAACATAAATATGTGGCCCGCAATCATTGTCTACATCGGATAGATAGAAGAAAAACTTCAGCATCCGCCAGTCATCGAGATCGAAGTGGAATTTATCCAGCGAAGCGAGGTTCTTTTCAGCATCTGAAACGGACTTCGTTGGAAAGCTCCACCAGACGCGCGTCGTGATCAGCTTTGCCTGAGCGCCGAGATAATATGCCGCCACTTCGTGCAGAAGAGGATCTTGCTGGACCGCAAGAGCGGCATCACATTTCAAGATCCGCTCGAAATAGTGCCCACTGAGTAGAGCGCGTCCGTAACGGCTTTCAGCACCAAGGTGATCTGCCGGAAGAAATTCAAACCGGCGGTCAAAATTACCGAAACATGGAGTTTGTCTTCCGAAACGGGCAATTTCGTCCTGGACCGACGATGGCAGGGAGAGCCCAGAAAAAAGTCCATCGGACCGCAAGGAGTCGACAATGACCTTCCGGTTTGCACCAGTGAACATGGTTTCCGTCGTACCGGTGGTTGGGTTGAACGGCTTTGCGCCCCGCCAATGAATGCGTCGCCCTGGCATTGTCCGCGCGAGTACGAACATCGGCAGCCATGCAGGGTTTTCTCGCACGTCGGTCAGGTAGGTAGGAATTCGAGCCGCGATCCGGCGGAGAGGGCCGGCATTGCGCGCTATAGCTTCAAGGGAGTGGTTGCCGGGACTCGTAGGTTTTGGCATGCAAATTTCTCGCTGAATACACGTGCTGCCACCCACCGGAGCCTTTAAGCTAACCGTGTGACGATTACGTGGCAATGCAGCATGAGCAGAATTGCAGGTTCGCCGACAACTCTAACCGACAAGCGGGTTACCGAGCGTTGCGTTGGAGGCCGCCCGCTTCAATTCTGGTGAGGACAGAGCAAGCAGCTTCTGCCCGGTGCTGCGGTAAGTGGGTTAGCTCGAGGCCGGCGAGGATAGCGGGTTTGCCGAGGGCATTGTCCCGCACGGTCCACGTCCCATTACCTTCGCGGGTGCATTGATATCTTGCTGCATTAGACATCCCGCAGAGATAGGGCGGCCGTCAACCGCTCCAAATCAACCTCTGTTGCAGGCTGTTACAGCGCTGCAATCGTCGCGCGCGTGGTGGTTCTAGGAATTATGCTGCCTGGGGGCTGTTAGCCGGCGCTAGGTGCCGTATCGGAAGGTGCACACCCTATCCCACGCGTATTGCGTAGAAACGGTCCCACCCATGGGGTCAAATCAATCACGCCAGTCGATAGGTCCGGCCTCCGCTCGCGTGGTGACTTCGGATTAATCGGGCAGGCAATCGATGTCCGCGTTAACTCCCGTAAAAATGGGCTCTCTCATGGGGTTGTAGGGAGCCGGCCATTTCGTCGGGACCGTCACCGCTAAGTCAGCCGGCAGATGATGCCTGTGCCGCATGGTATTCGCGCCACCTTCTGCGCTGGGCTTCTGCAATCCGGTCGCGTCCTTGAATGGTTTTCGGCCCCGTGGACATTCCACCATGGAATTTGCACCGATTACGCCCGGGAAGCGCCTTTGCGCGGCACGGAGCGCCCTTTCTGGTCTTGGCTCCGCACAGAGAAAGGCCGTCTTCGCCGTGAGGGCTGTTACCTGCCTGTAAAAATAGTTCCACCCGTGAGGTGTTAGGCGGCAGGACGCGGCCCAGTTCGAATGCAGAACGAAATCTGTTCACTGCCCAACCGCCGATGACCCCGGACAAGCCCTCATGGTATTTGACCGTGTTGACGTGGACACCTGCGGTACGAGCCAGATCACGCTGGGACCATCCGGCAGCAGAGCGCCATGCCTTTAGCTCGGCAGCGGTTCGGAAATCGTAATCGATAATCATCGCCACCCCCCTCTGACTATTGGATGGTATGCGACGTGCTGGGGGAGACGGCGGCTTCGCGTGTGATGCCGGCCGCGTGCTGCACGGATAACTGAAGGGTGGCGACGGCTTTCCGCAGGAGGTCTTGCGCCTTCCAGAAGGCTTCGCTGGCAGCTTCCCCGTTTCCATTCGCTTCATGCAGCATGGTGACGCTGTGCAGGGAGTAGGCCGCTATGATGGCCGCGAACAGGCCATTGGTCAGCACGCCGAAGGACGGCTCGTCTTCCGGTTGCCAGTCCTCGACTTCCTTGATGCACTCCCTGAAACGGGCTGCTGCCTCATCGGAAAAGAAGCTATCGACGGCCATATCGCTGTAGGCATCCATTTCCGCGATCAGATCACGAAAGACGAGCATCTCGGGGACTTTCTCTGTCATTGGTGTTCTCCGTTCAATCGAGATGGATCTTCGGCAACGGCGTCGGCTGTTGCTGGTTGACCTGCTTTTCGGTGCCCATTGCTGCCGCTACCCTGGCCGCGTTGCCGTAGTGCGAGGCAAGGAGTTTCCAGACGCCTTCGTCGGGCCGCGACTGAGACTTGGACAGGAGTGGTCTGCCCCCTGAAAAGTGGTCCTCCCTTATGTATGGCTTTTGAGCCGATGGAGGACTTAAGAAATGGCCAGAAAGAGACACAGTGCGGAAGAGATCGTCA